>DATDHZ010000080.1:0-239908 GCA_036521315.1 Acidobacteriaceae bacterium | reverse complement strand
CGTCAAGCAACTTCGGCATCGTCAAGAGGCCGAAAGGGACAACGAAAGTGCGCGACAACAGCAACCCGCTTTACGCGCACATCGTGGACTCCATCAACTCGCTCACCGCCGATGAAGAGTTGCCGATCCCGGTGCCAGAAGGCAAGGATGCGAAGAAGTACCTCGCGTACATGCGCACCATCCTGAAGGCGAAGGCTCGGCGCGACTCGATCAAGTCGGAATACACCGTCCGGACCAGCAGCGATGGGAAATTTCTCGTCATCTGGCTGGAGCCGGAGGAAGCAGATGAGCAGCAAGAATCTGCCGGGGCGTAATGCCATGACGGAGAAAAGCGATGTGCTGACGCTCACTGAGGCGAGTGCGCTGCTTCGGTGCCATCCACGAACTCTTCAGAAGATGGCAGCAGCAGGCAAGATTCCGTCTCAGCGCGTTGGCAAGCTCTGGAGGTTCAGTCGAGTGAAACTCCACGAGTGGCTGACGCGAAACACATGACCACAGACAGGCCGGAGAGCGATCCTCTCCGGCCTGTCTTCTGCTGGGCAAAACCATCAAAACCACTGAACATTGCTAATTGCAATCAGAGTCTGTAACTGTCGCTTGTACAAATTCAGTGTCAGAAACCAGTATCGATGCGAAATGTGATAAAACCACCGTCACACCACTTTGAAACCACCGAGCATTTCCTCATCATTATTTTTCAGTACTTTACAGCGCCTTATAGTACATGTAAGTCATTGATAATACAGTATGTTAGTGCCCTGCAAAACCAGTATTCGCGGGTTCAATTCCCGCCCGGTGCTCCAGATTTCTGTGTTCGCTTCACAGCTTCCTCAAAAGCCGGTAAGCGCCGCCGTCATGCGCCCTGCATGATCGTGCGCAAAATCGCCACGGCCTCGTCAAGCTCGGCAAGGGGAACGCATTCGCGGGAACTGTGCGCGGTGCGCATGTCGCCCGGACCGAAGACGATCACCTCGTCGACGAGCGGTGCAAAGAGGCTGGCTTCGGATCCGAAGGGAATCGAGACGGCGGGACGGCCAGCGAGCGATTCGATCCGGCGTACGAGGGGCGAGTCGGCGGGAGTTTCAAAGCCGGGCTGCTGGCGGAGCAGACGGACGTCCGAATGAAAGCCCGGATGGACGGCGGCCATTTCTGTAACCATCCCCGTTACGGAATCAAGAACGGCGGCGGCATCCTGGCCGGGGATGGGACGCCATTCGAGCGGGAAACGGCAGAGGCCGGGAACGATGTTCTTCGCGGTGCCTCCGTGAATAGCGCCGATGTTGAGTGTCGTGAAGGGTGGCCGGAAGAAGCTGTTCTGCTCGGTTGCAATGCTTATGGCGAGTGCTTCGACTGCGGTGATGAGACGCGCCGCATCGTAGATCGCTGAATGACCCTGTGCGGGATGAGCGCTGTGGGCTTCTTTCCCGTGGACAGTGACTTCAGCGAGGCAATAGCCTTTGCCGGCGCGGGCGGGATGAAGGGAAGTGGGCTCGCCGATGACCATACGGCGCGGATGGATCGCATCCTGCGCAATCAGATGGGAGGCGCCGATGCAGCCAATTTCCTCGTCGGCGGTGAGAACCACGCGCAGCCCGGGTGCGAACCTCGTAATTTGCGCAGCCCCGGCCAGAATGCAGGCGAGGAAAGCTTTCACGTCGCACGAGCCGCAGCCGTGAAGCTGGCCGTCGCGCACGACGGGATTGAGGGCATCCTCCCAGTCGGCGGCATAGGGCACGGTGTCCGTGTGGCACATCAGAACCAGGTCAACTTCGTGCGCCGAGACCTCCTGACCGGGAGGCGCGGCGATCAGGTTGACCTTTTCCTTGCCTGCGGCATCCGCGCAGGGTCGCTCATGCACGGTCCAGTCTGCCTGGCGCAGCGCGGCAGAGGCGTATTCGATAACGGGGCGATTCGAAACGCCGGAAGGCGAAGGGATGCGCACGAGATGGGCGAGAAACTCGGCGGCGGCTTTCAAGACGCGGTTCCTGGCGCGTCGCGCCAGATCGTGGCGTGAGTGTCGGCGTAGCGGCCGATGACCTCCTCTCGCAGCGGGTGCTGTCCATCGCGTACAAGCAGCTTGCCGTTGACACACACGTCGCGGATCGCGGAGCGGTTCAATCCGAAGACGATCAGCGGCAGCAGGTCGGCGGCAGAGTGGCCCGCAATCGAGAGATCGCGGCGATCGATCGTGAAGAAGTCGGCAGAATTGCCAGGCAGCAGATCGCCGGAGGGCACCCCGAGCGCGCGGGCGCCGTTGCGCGTGGCGCACGCGAAGAGCCGCTGCACGAGCGGCTGGCCGTCAATCTGATCGAGGATGGCGCGTTGCTGGCATTTGAGCCGGAGATGGTAGTCGAGCTGGCGCGCATCTTCAAGCGGATCGATTTGCGCCTGGCTGTCGGACCCGAGGGCGACCGGGATGCCGTGTTGCATGACGCGATCGGCGCAGAAGATGCCGTCGCCGAGGCTGCGCTCGGTGCCGGGGCAGGCGCACACGCCGACATCGGCCTCGGCCAGCAGGCACATCTCATCGCCGGTGATGTGAATGGCGTGGATGGCGGTCCACCCCGATGCGAGCAGGTGCGCGTTGGCGAGCAGCGTGACCGGGGTGGTTCCGTATTCGCGGATGGACGCTTCATTTTCGGCGGTCTGCTCGGAGATGTGGATGTGGAGCGGCACCCCGCTTGAGCGGGCGAAGGAGGCGATTTCGCGCAGGTCGTTCAGGCAGACGGCGCGAATGCTGTGCGGCGCGACGGCGATGCGGACGCCGGGAGAGTTCGGAAAGGCAGCACGCAGCAGCGCGGTATTGCGCAGATAATCGGGAAGGGATTCGAAGAAGCGCGTCTGGCCGGAATCGCGCGGGAGCTGAAACCCGGAGCGGAAATATGCGGCGCGCATCAGCACAATCCGGATGCCGACCGATTGCGCGGCCGCGATGACCTGCTTGCTGAGGAGGTTGGGATCGTCGTAGGGCCGGCCACTGGGATCGGTATGGAGATAGTGAAATTCGCCGACGGTGGCGATGCCGGCGCAAGCCATTTCCAGGAATGCCATGCGCGCGACGTCGTAGATTTGCTCCGGCGTCAGCTGCGCCGCGGCGTGGTACATGGTGCCGCGCCACGACCAGAAATCCCTGCCGCTTGTGGCGCGTGATTCGGATTTGCCGCGGATGAGCCGCTGGAACGAATGGGAGTGCGCATTGACGAACCCGGGCAGCAGCGCCTTGCCGGGGAGATCGACCGTGTTGTCCGGGATCGTTTGCTGGACGTCGGCGCCGGCGACGCTCAGGATCTTCCCTTCGTCGTCGACGAGGAGGCCGGCGTCGGACAGGAAGCGGCCGTCTGCATACAAGAGGTCGGGGCGGTAAAGAGTCGTCATGCGGTGGCCTGCCTCCCGGCGATCCATACCTGTCGCACGGGATTGGTTCCCAAAGTGTAGACGAGGTCGCGCCAGTCGGAGCCTTCGAGGACGAGAAAGTCGGCGGCGAGGCCTGGCTCGAGGCGGCCGGCATCCGCAAGACCGAGCGCCGCAGCAGCGTTTGCGGTGCCGGCGACAAGGGCTTCGGCCGCGGTGAGGCCATTGAGGCGGACGGCAAGAGCCAGTGCGGCGCAGGCGGAAAACAGCGGGCTGGAGCCGGGGTTGAGGTCCGTGCCCACCGCGATCGCTGCTCCGGCATCGATCAGCTGCCGGCCGGGCGCGGGCGGCAGGCCCAGATGCAGAGAGACGCCGGGAAGGATGGTCGCGAGGGTGGAACTGGCAGCGAGGCTCGGGATCTGCTCTGCCGTGCAGGCTTCCAGATGATCGACGCTCAGGGCTCCGAAGCGGAGGCCGAGCTCGAGTCCTCCGACGCGATGGAATTGCTCGGTGTGCAGCTTGAGGGCAAGGCCATGCTGCCGCGCGGCGCAGAGGACCTGCTCGGCTTCGCAAGCACTCCAGGCTTCCTTCTCGACGAAGATATCAACGGCGACTGCGAGCTTCTCCGCGGCAACTTGCGGGATGAGATGCTCGCACACGGCAGAGACATAGACGGCGCGGTCCGACGCGTTTTTGGGCGGAACGTGGATCAGGAGGGTCGGGACGATGCGGGCGGGCGTGGAGGCGGCGAGAGCCCGGATCGCCCGGAGCATGCGCAATTCGGCTTCCGGGGTAAAGCCGTAGCCGGATTTCACTTCGATGGTTGTCGCACCGGAGCGGAGGAGGGCGTCGAGCCGCGGCTTCGCCAAGGCGACGAGCTCTTGCTCGGAACAGGCGGCCGTGGCGCGAATCGAACTCCAGATGCCGCCGCCGCCGGCGAGGATCGTTTCATAGGCGATACCGGAGGTGCGCGCATCGAAGTCCGCGAGCCGGTCTCCAGCCCAGACGGCGTGGGTATGAGGATCGATCAGGCCAGGAACAACCGCGCGCCCCTTCAGGTCGATAGCAGATGCCGCTGCACCGTTCCACGAACCCTGCGGCCCCATCCAGAGAACGCGCCCATTCGCGATGGCGAGAGCGGCATTCTGCATCATTTGCAGCGAACGCATCTCGGCGCCCCGCTTCGGACCGGGCCCCGGAGCGGTGACCAGTTGCGAGATCCCGGTGACAAGCAGGTCGGCCTGCAAGTTTGCGCTCATGGCAGGCTCGGCAAATCGAGGCCGCATTCGCGCGCCACGGCGATGGCTTTGTCGTAGCCGGCATCGGCATGGCGCACGACGCCCAGTGCCGGATCGTTGCGCAGGCAAAGGCGCAGGCGCTCCTCGGCTTCGTCGCTGCCGTCGGCGACGACGACGAGACCGGCGTGCTGGCTGTAACCCATGCCCACGCCGCCGCCGTGATGGAAGCTCATCCACGAGGCGCCGCTGGCGATGCCGGTGGCGAAGTTGAGCAGCGGCCAGTCAGAGACTGCGTCGGAGCCATCGAGCATCGCTTCGGTTTCTCGGTAGGGGCTGGCCACCGAGCCGGCGTCGAGGTGGTCGCGGCCAATGACGATGGGTGCCCTGATGCGGCCATCACGCACCATCTGGTTGAAAAGGAGCCCGGCGCGATCGCGCTGTCCGCAGCCGAGCCAGCAGATGCGCGCCGGCAATCCCTGAAAGGCGATTTGGTCGGCAGCGTAGGTTAACCAGGAGTGCAGTCGCCGGTCGTCGGGGAAGAGCTGGAGGAGAGCCTGATCGGTAGCGGCAATGTCGGCGGGATCGCCGGAGAGAGCTGCCCAGCGAAATGGCCCCCGGCCTTCGCAGAACGAATCGCGAATGAAGGCGGGAACAAAGCCCGGGTAGTCGAACGCATTCGTGACTCCAGCGAGCTTTGCCTGCGTACGCAGATTGTTGCCGTAGTCGAAGGCGACGGCACCGCGCTGCTGCATCGTCAGGATGGCGTTGACGTGCGCGGCGATGGCGCTTTGCACGCGAGCGCGATACGCTTCGGGGTCCTGCTGGCGGAGGGTGTTCAGGTCCTCGTCGGCGCGGGCGATGGGCAAGTATCCCCAGAGCGGGTCGTGCGCGCTGGTTTGGTCAGTGACGAGGTCGGGGGTGAAGCCAATCTCGACCATGTGAGGCAATATATCCGCCGCGTTGCCCATGAGGCCGATCGAGGCGGCCTGGCGCGCGGCTTTGGCTTCGCGGGCGAGCGAGAGTGCTTCTTCAAGAGAGTTGGTGGCCTTGTCGAGGTAGCGAGTCTCGAGGCGGCGCTGGATGCGGTGCGGATCGACTTCAATGCAGATGCTGACGCCGCCGGCTAGCTTGACGGCCAGCGGCTGAGCGCCACCCATGCCGCCAAGGCCGGCCGTCACGGTGATGGTCCCGGCGAGCGAGTTGTTGAAGTGGCGCTCGGCCGCGCCCTGGAAGGTCTCGTAGGTGCCCTGCAGAATCCCCTGGGTACCGATGTAAATCCAGGAGCCGGCGGTCATCTGGCCGTACATCATCAGGCCGAGCCGGTCGAGCCGATCGAACTCATCCCAAGTCGCCCAATGCGGCACGAGGTTCGAGTTGGCGATGAGGACGCGCGGGGCGAGGGGTTGCGTTTCCAGCACGGCGACGGGTTTGCCCGACTGGACAAGCAGGGTCTGGTTGTTCTCGAGGCGGTCCAGCGTTGCAACAATACGGTGAAAGCAATCCCAGTTCCGCGCCGCCTTGCCGCGACCTCCATACACAATCAATTCCGCGGGCTTTTCAGCCACGTCGGGATCGAGATTGTTCATCAGCATCCGCTTGGCGGCTTCCTGAATCCAGCCGCGAGCGGTGCGGGTATTGCCGCGCGGTGCGCGAATGGGATGGGCGGTCTGCATCGCAGTGCGGGTGACGGTTGTCCCGACTGCTCAGGATGCATCATGGCGCGAGAATCCACAACCGCAGAATTCTCGCGAGGGGCGGCGATCCGGCGTTGCAGGTGTGCGGACGGAGCTTACGCGTTTGCTCAGTGCGCCGGCACCTCGCCGACGAGCTGATAATTTCTCGCGACCTGACCCGTCATGACGCCCACATACATGTATTGCGAAATGCGGGCAAGCGAACGCATGTTGTGGCGGACGAGCAGCCGGTATGCGCCAACATTGAGCGCTACGGTGCCGGCTTCGAATGCGGCGAAAGCTGGTTTATTGCGCACGAGAGCGGAGGGCAGCATGCCTTCATGCAGATACTGCGGGTGTTCAAGACCTTTTTCCGTAGTGGTGTAATCGAGCGCGCGCAGGGTGCACGCCATGCCGAGGAGCGTCCAGTCCATCAGGTGCAGCCGGGGCGGTTGCGCGGCCGGCGGGACTTGCATGATGGCTGCCGATGCCTCGGCTGAGCTATTGGGCGCGAGATCGGCGACCTCGGGCATGGGAGCGTCGGCGAGCTCCGTGCGCTGGGCGGAACAGGGCGACACAAGGACGAAGGCCAGCATCGACACGACGAGCGACGGCAAGGCAAAGGACTTCATGGCTCCTCCTCGGTACGGCGGAGACAGACAGGTGCTCAGATCAGTCGGGCGGGAGAAGCAACGAACAGCATCCGGCCGCACGGCAGGACAAACGCATGGCTCGCGTCGTGCGGAATGGGGGGATCGTGAAAGCGCGAGCCGGCGAGTCACGATCGTCCCAGTGCGGGACAGCACCTTGGATGGACAGAGTGCGGGGAGCGTTGCACGGCGCTCGGATCCCGGACGTCGTGAATCTCTGCGGCCACCAACGGCCCAGGAGCGCCAAGAGCCGTGCTGGTAGACCGAGAGGCTGTTATTCACTTTCCCACGACCGGCGCCGGGAGCCCATTTCTCTCAGTTCGAGTGACGCTGAACGGCTATGGAACGACCATCCTGACGCTGCAATAGGGCGAGCGCGCCTGCGCTGCGTCATTCCTCACTGAACGGCAGCGCGGCCTGCCCGATCCAGAAGCGATTGTTCGCGCGTGCGACAAGGCCCGGATTGCGGCCGCGCAGACGCGCCAGAGCTTCGTGATACGGGCCCACAAAGCGGGCCGAGCCTGGCAGCGCACCATAGAAACGGGGAAGCCAGCGCCGGGCGCGATTCGTGGCGCGATTGTCGACGCACAGGCCGAAGGCGTCTCGCAGGGGTTCTGGAATCCACGCTGCGGTGAGGGCACGATACCAGCGGGGCGGGTGGATCCAGGAGCCGGCGCCGGACAGGACGGCTTGCGCGAGGGACCGCGATGCCGGCGAGACCCCCAGCGCGCCGGAGCGGGTCATCATCTCGCCGGTGTAGGCGGCAAAGGCGGACCAGTCCGCTGGCAACGCTGCGGCGGGAATGCCAAACAGCGCAGCCATGATTCTGCTCTGCTGGTAATATTCCTCGCGCTGGTTCGCGCCGAGAGGCAAAACCCATTCGTACGCCAGGATGGCGCTTTCGACGAGTGTGGCGTAGACCCAGCGCAGGGCGTCGATCTCATTGGCTTCGTAATGCGCGCCGGGCGGCCACGCTGCGACGTGTTCAGGCAACTCGCCCTGGATGCCCATGTGCAGGGTATGCAGGCGGCGGGCTGCAGTGAGGGCCTGTCCGAGCGTGCCGAAAACCATGGTGTAGACCACGCGAAAGGTGTTGTGAAAGCGGGCGATGGGGTCGCCGAGCAGACTGGAATGCTGCGCGAGCGCTGCGGCCACCCAGGGATGGGCGATTTGGAGCAGCGCGGCGCGTCCGGCTCCCAGAAAAACGGCGGACTCGCGGTTGATCTGCCAGACGATGGAGCCTGGGCCGAAGATGCCCGCTCGCGTATCGGCGGTCTCGCGCGCGATCGCGTCCAGCAGAGATTCGAGGTCGGCTCTGGAGACGAGGGAAGGCATGAATCCATTATTCGTGACGCACCGACTGGGGAGGCTGGCGATCGCTGAACATTGACAATCAGTCATGGCCAATCTGCTACGCTTGGGGCGCGGTCAGGAGCCGCTCAAAGGAGATTGCAGTATGCATCTGCGCGGATTGATGTGTGCGGGACTTTGTTTCATGCTGGGCGGGGGGGTGGCTGCACTAGGTCAGGAAGGCGGCGCGACTGCCCAGAAGGCTTTCACGCCGGCGGCCACGGCGCCGGCGGATTCCCTCAATGCGGCGCTCTCGACTTTCGAGGCTGAGTTCGTCGGGGCAGCGGAAGCCATGCCCGCGGACAAATACGATTTTGCTCCAGCTGCCACCATCGGCCTTTATACGGGCGTGCGGACGTTTGCGGAGGAGGTGAAGCACGTGACCCAGGCCAATTACTCGCTCATGCGGAGTTTTGGCGTGTCCGGCGCGCCGGATCCGAAGACCATCGACGCGCTGAAGAGCAAAGACGATATCGTGAAAGCGCTGAAGGATTCATTCACCTACATGCACAACGCGATCAGCACCATCACCCCGGAGAACGCATTCATGAGCGTGCCTGGACCCGCGCAATATAAGCTGACGCGCGCCTCGCTGGCCGCTTACGGCATGGGGCATCTGATGGATCACTATGGCCAGATGGTTGAGTATCTGCGCATGAACGGGATCGTACCGCCGGCGAGCCAGCAGTCGGGATCGAAGTAGATCAGGGTACAGATAAAAACCGACAGTTTGCGGGGCGCAGGATTGAAGCTGCGCCCCGACCGTTTTTTGCCGGCCGGTGTCTGAGACAATGTTGCCTGAATGGCTCTCGGACGCAACGTGGAAGTTGAGGAGGATCGGCGGCATCCGGTGCTGCGCCTGCTGCTTTTCCTGCTGGTGCTGCTGATTGTCGCGGCCGCGTTTGCGACTGTCTGGAGCGGCGTCTGGCTGAAGCACAAAATGGCCTCGTCCCTGCCACAACTGGATGGCCGGGAACTGGTGCCGGGATTGACCGCTGCGGTGACGGTGCGTCGCGACGGCCATGGCGTTCCGCACATTGAAGCCGCGAACATGGACGACCTCCTGTTTGCGCAGGGCTATGTGACCGCGCAGGACCGGCTCTGGGAACTGGACATGGCGCGGCGGATGTCGGCGGGGGACGCGGCGGAGATCCTGGGGGCGAAGCTGGTGGATCACGACCGGCTGCAGCGAGTGCTGGCGATGCGTTCTACTGCTGAACGGCTGACGGCAACGCTGGACGTTCGTAATCGGCATTACTTCGACGACTATGCGCGCGGCGTAAACGCATTCATCACATCGCACGAAGATCGCCTGCCCGCGGAGTTTCGGTTGCTGATGTATCAGCCGAAGCCGTGGCAGCAGGCCGACTCCATGCTCGTCGCCATGAGCATGGTGGAACTGCTCGACACGGAGTGGCCCGACAAACTGAGCCGGGAGCGGATTACGGCGCGGCTCGGACCCACGCTGGCTGACAGTTTGTACCCCACCGGCTCATGGCGCGACCATCCGCCGGTCACAACGGAGGTGCCGATTACGGCCCCCAACCAGGTGATGCCGGATGTGCCGCTCGATGAGTCGCAGACGGGAAAGCTGGACACCGAGCTGCTCCATCTGCGCGACGTTGCGGGTGGCAGAAACAATAGTGGGTGCCTCGGTTGCGATCCGGGATCGAATCAGTGGGTTGTTTCGGGATCTCGCACAGCCAGCGGACACGCGATGCTTTCCAATGACATGCACCTTGAGCATCAGATTCCCGATATCTGGTATGAAATCGATCTCAATGCGCCGGGGATCCACGTGGCCGGTCTGAGCATCCCGGGCATTCCTTTCGTTGTTGCCGGCCACAATGAGCACATTGCCTGGGGATTTACCGCGATGTATGGCGATACGCAGGATCTCTACGTCGAAAAGACCAACGCGCAGGATGAATATCAGGGTACCGATGGCGCCTGGCATCCGATCGAGCACGACCAGGAAACCATTCCCGTGCGCTGGGGACACGATGTCACGGTGGATGTGGCGCGCACGGATCATGGAGTCGTGCTGTCGCCGTTGTTCCCGGCACAGCGCAGGGTACTGGCGCTGAAGTGGACGATCTACGATCCCAAATCGAGCGGGTTTCCTCTGCTGGCCATGAACACGGCCGAGAACTGGACGGATTTTCGCAACGCGCTGAGCCAATGGTGGGCGCCGACGCAAAATGTCGTGTATGCCGACGATCAGGGCCACATCGGCTACCAGGCTGTGGGCTTGATTCCAGCGCGCCCCGGCGGACTGGCTGGCGTGCCGATCACGGATGTTCAGCATGAGTGGCAGGGCTGGATTCCATTTGAGCAGCTCCCTTCGGCATTCGATCCGCCGGACGGCATTCTGGCGACGGCGAATGCCCGTGTGACGCCGGATGGCTACCCGACGCCACTGACCCTGGAGTGGGCGGAGCCGTATCGCAACGAGCGCATCTGGAAATGGCTGGAGCCGAAAGACAAGCTCACGCAAGCGGACATGCTGACTCTGCAGACGGATGTGTACTCGGAAGTGGACCAGGAGATCGCGCAGCGGCTGGCCTACGCCATCGACCATGCGAGCCACACCGATGCGCAGCTGCGGCAGGCAGCCGATCTGCTGCGGACGTGGGACGGCGTGGTGGGCGTGAATTCGGCGCCGGCGGCGATTGTGGCCTCGGTTCATTTTTTTCCTGCGATCCTGCGGCCGAAACTCGGCGATGACTATCGGCTGTACAGGTGGGCCGAGAGTATGTACGCGGCTGAACAGATCATCATGAAGGAACCTCCCGAGTGGCTGCCGCCGCATTACGCCACGTGGGATGACTTTCTCGCGGATCTGGTACACCAGGGTTTGGCGCAGGCGCATGCTCCGGCGGATCTGGCGCACTGGCGCTATGGCTACGCCCACCCGGTGGATGTGGAGCATCCCCTGTTCGGTCTGTTGCCGTGGTTTAAGAACTGGACCGGAACGGGAGCGCAGCCGCAATCGGGAGACACCACGACGGTGAAGCAGGTGGGCCGGACTTTTGGTCCATCGCAGCGTTTCACCATCGACTGGGCCAACGTCGACGCGGCGACGGAGAATATCCTGATGGGCGAATCCGGTGATCCGCTGAGCCCGTACTACCGCGACCAGTGGCCGTACTGGTACGGCGGCAAGACGTTTCCGCTGCCCTTTACGGATCAGGCCGTGAGCGCCGCGACGGCCCACACGCTCCGGCTGGAGCCGTGAAGTTCTCTTTCCGTTTCCCTGCCACTCAGGCAAGCGAGGGAACGCGGGCCATCCGCAGGCGTTCGCTGCTGCTGGCAGTGGTCCTGATCGCCGTGCTGCCTCTGGCTTGGCGGGGGCCGTCGTGCGGCCAGGACTTCGATTTTCACCTGCAAAGCTGGCTCGATGTGGCTCGGAGCTGGCATGAGGGCGTCCTCTATCCACACTGGGCCGCTTCGGCCAACTATCTGGCCGGCGAGCCGCGGTTCGTCTTCTATCCGCCGTTGAGCTGGTTGATGGGAGCCGCGCTGGGATTCATCCTGCCCTGGACGTGGACCCTGCTGGCGTTCACGCTGCTGGCGCTGCTGGGCGCTGGATTTGCTTTCCGCGCCATGGCGCGCGAATGGGCAGGGGACGATCACGCCGCCCTCGCCGCGTGTTTGTACGTGCTGAACCCGTACATGATGTTTGTCGCGTATGAGCGCGGCGCGCTGGCGGAGTTGCTGGCCGCGATCTGGGTGCCGCTGCTGGTGCTCTACGCGCTACGGCGCGCAAATGCGCTGGTACCGCTTACATTGGTGGTCGCCGCGCTTTGGCTGACGAACGCCCCGGCGGCCGTGATGGGCTGCTACATGCTCGCTGTCGTGGTGGCTGTCGCAGCGCTGCGCGAGCGGTCGTGGAAGTTGGCAGTGCGCTCGCTGTGCGCTGTGCCGCTGGGGCTGGGACTAGCGGGCTTCTGGCTAATTCCCGCCATCTACGAGCAGCGCTGGGTGCAGATCGACAAGGCCATCGGTCCGCTCATGCGCGTTGAGGACAGCTTCCTGTTTGGATACGCGAAGCTCGCGGATTACCCCAATTCCAGCGACGAGCGCTTCCAGGTGAACTACCACAACCAGGTACTGCACACGGCTTCCTGGATTGTGGTGGCACTGATGGCGGCGTTCGTGCTGGCAGCGTGGCTCTCTCGCCGGCGCAAGAGCGGCGTCTGGCTGCCGCTTGTCGTTGCGGGGGGCGTGATCTGCGCGCTGCAGTTTCGGTGGAGCGATCTTATCTGGCTGTGGACGCCGAAGCTCGCGTTTGTGCAGTTTCCCTGGCGCTGGATGCTGGTTCTGGCTCTGATTTCCGCCGCGCTCGCCGGACTGGCCCTCCGGCCGCAACCGCCTACGCGGCGCATGATCGCCGTGCGCGCTCTGGCATTGCTGCTGCTGGCCGGCGCTACCGCGGCGTATTCCTCGAAGCTCTTTTGGCAGTATTGCGACGAAGATGACAACGTGCAGGCGCAGTTGGCGACGCGGGGAGCGGCAGGTTTCGAGGGAACCGACGAGTACACACTGGAAGGCGTGGAATTAGGCGCCGCCGAAGACCTCAACGGCGACAATGGGCCGGCGCCGGCGGTTGCGGTGGTCAGCGCGCCGCACGCAGGCGAGCCGGATGCGGATCAGGAGGCGGGCAAGCCGATTCCTGCGAGGGTCCGGATCGTGCGCTGGCGTACCGAGCACATGACCGCCATCGTCACGTGCCCCCAGGCGGGATTCGCCGTGCTGCGGCTGATGGATTATCCCGCATGGAGTGTGACCCGCAATGGCGCACGGGCAAACGGCTTAGTGCGGCGCAGCGACGGCACGATGGCGATTCCTGTCGAAGCTGGTGAGAATCGCATCGACGTGCGCTGGCACACCTCCCCGGATCAATGGGCCGGTATTGCGCTGTCGCTGGCTGCGCTGGCGATCATCCTGGCATGCGTTCTTGCGCGCCGCCGGCAGCAGCTAGGAGTTGCCCCGGAAGGGGTCGCGGGTGCTCCGTTATCATGAGAAAAATGTCCCCCGACGTGAAATTGCTCAGGCGCGAAGCCGTGGAGCGCACCGACGCGGCGCTGGAGCGCCTTCTGCCGCCAGTAACGCAAACGCCGGCCTCGATTCATGGAGCGATGCGGCACAGCGTTTTTGCCGGCGGCAAACGGCTGCGTCCGCTGCTGGCCATGGAAGCCGCGCGAACCATCAGCGCTGTGCACGGAGCGGCCGGTTTGCCCGCGGGCATTGAAGACCTGGGCGCGGCCATCGAGATGCTGCACACGTACTCGCTCATCCACGACGATCTGCCCGCGCTCGACAATGACGATTTGCGCCGAGGCAAGCCCACATGCCACGTGGCCTTCGGGGAAGCCATCGCCATCCTCGCCGGGGACGCGCTGCAAACGCTCGCCTACCACACGCTGGCAGGTTTGCAGTGTTCGCCGGAGCAGGCGGTGAAGATCGTTGGGCTCATCGCGGAGGCCACCGGTACCGTTGAGGGCATGATCGGCGGTCAGGTCCTCGATCTTGAGGGCGAGCACACCCAACCTACCGCCGAGATGGTCCATGCGATTCATCGCGCAAAGACGGGTGCGCTCATTCGGGTGAGCATTGTCGCCGGCGGCGTCTTCGCGGGAGCAAGTCCTGAAGATGAGCGCCGGTTGACGCAATTTGGCGCGAAGGCGGGGCTAGCCTTCCAAATCGTTGACGACATTCTCGATGTGACACAGGATTCCGAGCACCTGGGCAAGACCGCCGGCAAGGATCTGGACAGCGATAAGGCGACCTGGCCGGCGGTGTTCGGTATTGAGGCCTCGCGCCGGGACGCAGATCGCTTCATCGCCGAAGCGTTTGTGGCTTTGGAGCCATATGGGGAAGCGGCGGAGGGACTGAAAGCGGTCGCGCGTTATCTGGTGGAACGGACGAACTGAAGTCCGGAGGCCGCAGGGATCAGGCCGGATTCAGGGGAGCGAACGCAGGTCGGAACGGCGGACTGGCGGCGGGAAGTCTGCTAGACGCCCATGCCGTATTCGGCGTTGAGTTCCTCACCGGCATGAGCATAGAAATCGGACGGCGTGCGGCGATTGAATTTGTAGCGCAAGCGCAGCTCGCGTCCCACAAAAAGTCCCAGGGCCGTAATTCCCAGCGCGACGGAGGTCCATCCCACGGCGCGCAGCGCGCGGGATGAATTGGGTACCAGGTCAGAATCGTCGAATTCCATCACGCCAGCTCGCTTCCTCTTACAACGGCAAAACATGCGCATTCCCCACGGCGCCATGGGTCCATGATAGCCTGGGATGCGCCGAGGCCCAGGAACGTCTGTGTTTATATATCGGCAATTTTTGCCCAGTCCATACCTCATTCGAGGGATTCGATACGCCGCAGGATCTCAACCTTGCGCTCGGCCGGCAGAAAACTAGCTTCAATCGAGTTGGAGGCCAGTTCCCGGAGATGCTCCCTGGTAAATCCGAAGCGGTCCTCAGCCAGACGGTATTCATCCTCAAGATCGCTGGAGAACAGCGCCGGGTCGTCGGAATTCAGGGTGATCATCAGACCCTGGTCGAAGTAGCGGCGGACCGGATGGTCCTCGATGTGTGCGCAGCACGCCGTTCGCAGATTCGATGTGATGCAGATCTCGAGCGGGATTTGTCTCTCCGCGAGCACCGCAGTCAATTCCGGATCGTGAATGGCGGAAAGCGCGTGGCCGAGGCGTTCGGCTCCGATGTTGAGCGCGCCCCAGATGCCTTCCGGCCCGATGGTCTCTCCGGCATGAGCTGTGAGGCGGAGGCCAGCCTCGCGAGCCTGGGCGTACAAGTCGCGGAAGGGCTCAGCGCCCGTGCGCCGCTCGTCTCCGCCGATGCCGATGCCGGCGATCGACGGAAACTGCGGCCGCAACTCAGCGGCTTTGCGAAAGACACGGGCGGCCTCGTCGGGGCCGAAGTGCCGTACTGCGTCGAAGATCCAGTAAGCGGAGATGCCCAGTTCGGCCTCAGCGCGGACGCGGGCTCGCTCCATGCCGAGAAAAAGCGGCTCAAATTCGCAGCGCCGCCAGTAATAGACCACGCCGACGGAGACATAGACCTCGGCGTGGACCACGCCCTGGGCGGACAGCCGCTCGAGCATGCGCCAGGTGGCGAGTTCATAGTCCTCCGCGGTGAGCAGATGCTCGGTGATCGCTTTGAAAGCCATCAGGAAGCCCGTGAAATCTTCATAGGCGAACAGCGCGCGCGCCTGGGCGAGCTCAAGGGGAGCTGCGTCGTGGCGAACGCTCAGGTCAACCAGCGTTTCCGGAGTGACGGTGCCTTCGAGATGGAGGTGTAACTCGGCTTTGGGGAGGCGGCGAATGTAAGCTGTGGAATCCATGCGGCAACCGTTCAGGTTATCCGACTCTGCAACGATGGGTCACGGTTCTACCACGAAAGCGGCAGGCAGAATGCGGTCCGCAGCCTGTTTGTGCCGGTAGAATCCAGGCATGGCGGGGAAGCCGGGTACATCAGAGTTCCGCAGCAAGTTGTTGCGTTGGTTCGATGCAAGCGCGCGGGATTTGCCCTGGCGCCAGACGCGCGATCCCTACGCAATCTGGGTGGCGGAAACGATGCTGCAGCAGACGCGTGTTGCTGTCGTCGTCGAATACTACGCGCGCTTCCTGCAGAGGTTTCCCGACCTGCCGTCCCTGGCGCAGGCCAGCGAGGCCGACGTGCTCACGCAGTGGAGCGGCCTCGGCTATTACCGGCGCGCGCGTTCATTGCATGAGTCGGCGCGCGCCATTGTGGCGGAACACAACGGCGAGATGCCACGCACATCGGTGGGGCTCGCGCGGCTGCCGGGCGTCGGTGTCTACACCGCCGCGGCAGTCGCCAGCATCGCCTTTGACGAACCCGTCGCGGCCGTGGACGGCAATGTCGAGCGCGTGCTGACGCGCTACTTTGGCCATGAGCCGGTGCCGGGCGCGGCGCGCAGTGGTCAACTTCGGCGAGAAGCCGCCGAGCTTGTCGATCCCCGGCGGCCAGGCGATTTCAACCAGGCCATGATGGAACTGGGAGCGACAGTCTGCCTCCCGCGCGGGCCTTTGTGTCTTGCATGCCCGGTGCGCGAAGGATGCGCCACGCGCGGGGAACATGCTGCCGGGCCGGCGAAAAAAATGCTGAGCCGTGCGACGGCTCTGGCTCTGATGCAGCGCCGGCAATGGCCGAAGGCGGAGGTTCTGCTCGAGCAGCGGCCGGCGGACGCCTCCCAGATGCCCGGCATGTGGGAATTGCCTCAGCTGAAAGAAGGCGCGGAAAACGAAGATGCCGTTCTGCTGACCGTGCGGCACTCGATTACCAATACAAACTACTACGTGACCGTCTTCGGACTGGGCTCCAATGAGCAAAAGCATCTGGCCGCAGCGGTGGGCGAGCGCGCCTGGGTTCCGATCCGCGATCTGCTGGATCGTCCGATGACAGGCTTGACGCTCAAGGTGCTCAAGCGCCTCAGGGTCATGCCAGGATACAGTGGAACGGGTCCGGCTGTAGTCATCGGCGAACTTGCACCCGATGCGGCCCGGGAATTCGATGCCGGCATCTTCGGCGCGGAGCAGGGCGGCCTGGACTGAGGGAGTTCTCATGTCCGAAACCGAAGGGGCCGCTCCTCTTCCGCTCACATCTTTAAACGAAGAAGAAACTATGCTGCGCGACACCGTGCGGCAGCTTGCCCAGCAGGAAATTGCTCCGCGCGTCCGCGCCATGGACGAGGCGCAGAAGCTTGATCCGGAGATTCTGCGGCAGCTATTCGAACTGGGCCTGATGGCAATTGAAGCGCCGATGGATCTGGGCGGCGCGGGAGCGTCGTTTTTTAGCGCCGTGCTTGCCGTCGAGGAAATCTCGAAGGTCGACCCGGCGGTCGCCGTCATCGTGGACGTGCAGAACACGCTTGCCGTGAACGCGGTGCTGCGCTGGGCCACTCCCGATCAGCAGCGGATGTGGCTGCCCCGCATGGCGCAGCAGACGGTGTGCGCCTATGCGCTGAGCGAAGCTGGATCGGGTTCCGACGCGTTTTCGCTGACGACCCAGGGACGGGCCGACGGCGATAACTTCGTGCTGAGCGGCCGCAAGCTGTGGATCAGCAACGCGCTCGAGGCCGACCTGTTTCTGGTCTTCGCAACCGTGAATCCCGGAGCGGGCTACAAGGGAATCACGGCATTTATGGTCGAACGCGGAGCCCCGGGATTCACTGTAGGGCACAAGGAAGACAAGATGGGCATTCGCGCCTCCTCGACCTGCGAGCTGCTTTTCGATGATTGCCGGGTATCCGCAGGCAACGTCGTCGGCGAAGTGGGCAAGGGATACAAGATTGCCATCGAGACGCTGAATGAGGGACGCATCGGCATCGCCGCGCAAATGCTGGGCCTGGCGGAGGGTGCCTGGGCGTACGCCGTCAGATACGCCAAAGAGCGCAAGCAGTTCGGTAAAGCGATCGCGGAATTTCAGGCGGTGCAGTTCGCCCTCGCCGAGATGGCGACGCAGATTGAGGCAGCACGCCTGCTGGTCTACAACGCGGCCCGCATGAAAGGCGCCGGCATCCCGTTTGTAAAGGAAGCAGCGATGGCCAAGCTGTATGCTTCGCGCGTAGCCGAGGACGTGGCAAGCAAAGCCGTCGAGATTTACGGCGGGTACGGATTCGTCAAGGATTATCCCGTCGAGAAGCTCTACCGCGATGCGAAGATTGGGGCGATTTACGAAGGAACCTCGAACATGCAGCTGGCAACCATTGGCAAGCTGGTGGTCGGCAGTTAGCAGGCAGCGCGCGGCAAAGCTGCGAGAATCGAACCTTTCAGGTACCATGATCCTCCACTGGATGCTGGGAAGGAGGGTGCCATGCCTGAACCCAACAAGAAAATCGCGGAGCAATGGTTCGAACGGGTATGGAACCAAAAGAACGAGGGCGCCATTGACGAGATGTTCGCCCGCGATGGCCGGGCCTATGGCTTTCCCGAGCCCGACTCGGTGGTGGAAGGGCCAGAGGCATTTAAGCACCTGCATCGCGATTTTTGCGGGGCGTTTCCCGATTTGCACCTCACCCTCGATTCCATCGTTGCCGAAGGCGATACCGTCGCGGTTCGCTGGCACGTCGATGCGACGCATGGCGGCAACCACCTGGGATTCCCGGCGACGGGAAAGAAAGCAACGCTGACCGGGATGTCGTTCCTGACCATCCGGCAGGGGCAGGTTGCCGATGGCTGGAACCAGATGGATATGGCGGGGTTGTTCCGGCGCCTGCAGTCCTGAGCGCGAATATGACAGTCGAGAAATTCAGGAATTCTCTGGACCAAATCGAACCCCCTCCCTCGCTTTCCGCGCCGCTCGCTGCGCTGTGGTGGGATGCCAAAGGCGAATGGGCCAGGGCCCATGGCCTGGTGGATGAGCTGGAGACCAAAGAGGGAATGGCGGTCCATGCGTATCTGCATCGTAAAGAGGGCGCGGAGGGGAACGCGAATTACTGGTATGAGCGCGCCGGGCGCACGTATCATCGGGCCGCGCTGCAAGATGAGTGGCGCGCGCTGGTGGAAGGCCTGCCTGGCGAATCCTGAAGTTCGCCCTGTCCTTTACAGCTTGTAACGCTCGGCTGCGATGACTTCTTCGGCGATTTGCCGGCCGATCGCGACGGTATTGATGGGGTCGTGTTTGGCCAGACGGCGGAAGATCGCCATCTGCGTCCGCAGCATGTCGCCTTCGGCGATAGCCCCCAGGATGCGCTCGGCTGAATTCTGAATGATGGCGAAGCACCGCGCCGCAGTGAGTTGGGCGAGTCCGATCGCCGTCTGGCTGCGCCCGCTGAATTTTTCGGCGCGGAGAATCGCCGATTCCATCACGAGAACTTCGATCAGGATGTCAGCGAGAGAGCCCATGATCTCCTGCTGATCCTGCAGGTTCGTGGGATATTTCTGGCTCGCAGCGCCGGAACAGAAGAGCCCCAGCTTTTTCGCGCTGGCGAGCAGGCTCTTTTCGGCAGCCAGCGGAGAAGACGCTGTCGCATCCGAAGCCGAGCGGGATGACGATCCGGACATGACCTCATCCATGACTTTGCCAATGGCCGGCAGCAGAGCGAGGCGGCCCTGCATGGCGCGCTTCAGCATGAAGCCGGTGATGATGAGCCGATTGATTTCGTTGGTGCCCTCAAAGATCCGGTTAATGCGCGCGTCGCGGTAGCCGCGCTCCGCGGGATATTCCTCGACGTAACCGTAGCCGCCGTAAATCTGCACGCACTCGTCGACCGTGCGGTCGAGCATCTCGGAGCACCAGACCTTCACGATGGAGCACTCGACCGCGTAGTCCTCAATGCGCTTCTGGACCTCGGCGGGCGGTGCATCCGGGGCAAGCGTCGCCAGTGCTGCGTCAATCGCGCCTACCACGCGGTAGACAAGGGCTTCCCCGGCGAAAATGCCGGCCGCGATTTCGGCGATCTTCTCCTGGACCAGGCCGAAGGAGGTGATCGGCTTGCCGAAGGCCATGCGCTGCTTGCCATATTTAATTGCATTGCGCAGAGCGTTGCGCGCGCCGCCCAGCGTGGCCGCGCCCAATTTGTAGCGGCCGACATTCAGAATGTTGAAGGCGATGTGGTGGCCCTTGCCGGGTTCGCCGAGTAAGTTTTCGGCCGGAATGGCGCAGTCGGAGAGAACCAGCGGACAAGTGGACGAGCCGCGGATGCCAAGCTTGTGTTCTTCGGCGCCAATCGTCAGGCCGGGTGTATCGCGCTCGACGAGAAATGCTGAGAACTTCTCTCCGTCGATCTTGGCGAAAATGATGAACAAGTCGGCAAATCCGGCGTTCGAAATCCACATCTTCTCCCCGTTGAGGATGTACTGCTTGCCGTCGTCGGAGAGGCGCGCCTGGGCGCGGATGTTCATAGCGTCGGAGCCGGAGGACGACTCGGAGAGCGCGTAAGCGGCGATCGATTCACCGGATGCAAGACGCGGCAAATACTTCTGCTTCTGCTCGGGGGTGCCATACCAGATGACGGGCAGCGTACCGATGCCGGTGTGCGCGCTGATGCTGACCGAAAAGCTGCCGGAGACGGCGATGCGATCGGCAACGAGCGCGGACGTGACCTTATCGAGCGCGAGGCCGCCATATTCCTCGGGAATATCGACCGCGAGAAGCCCGAGTTTCCCCGCCTCAAGAAGCAGTTCGCGCGTGACGGCGAAATTCTTCGCTTCGATTTCGGCGGTGCGCGGCAGGATGGATTTCTCGGCGAATTCGGCGGTGGTGCGGGCGATTTCCTGCTGCTCTTCGGAGAGATCTTCAGGAGTAAAGATGTCTTCCGGCGCGGCATCGGCGATGAGGAAGCTGCCGCCGGGGATCACATTCGGGGTCGTCGCTGTGGCCATGGGCCCTCCGCAGGGCAATCGTACGCCGGTTGGACACGGCCAGCGATGAATCAGGTTGTCCGCTTGCGTCGCCTATGCCAAAAGTTCAGCTGCCGAAAAGATACAAGTCGGCGGAATCGCTCACGCAAGGGCCTCAAAGATTCCTGCGGCGCCCATACCTCCTCCGACGCACATGGTCACCATTCCGTACCGGGATTTGCGGCGGGTCATCTCGGCGAGGAGCGTAGCGGTAAGCTTTGCCCCGGTGCAACCCAAAGGATGGCCGAGCGCGATGGCTCCCCCGTTGACGTTCACTTTCGCCGGGTCGAGGCCGAGTTGCCGGATGACGGCCAGAGCCTGGCACGCGAATGCCTCGTTCAGCTCGATCACGTCGATCTGGTCGAGCGTGAGCCCGGCCAGCTTGAGCGCCTTCGGCACAGCGAAGGTTGGGCCCATGCCCATTTCTTCCGGGTCGCAGCCCGCATAGGCGTAGGCGACGAAGCGGGCGAGCGGCCGGAGTCCGAGTTGCTGCGCCCGATCGGCCGACAGGACCACGGCCGCTGCGGCCCCGTCCGACGTCTGCGAGGAATTGCCAGCCGTCACGCTGCCTTTGGCATGAAACACCGGCGGGAGTTTCGCGAGCGCGTCGAGCGTGGTGTCGGTCCGCGGGCCTTCATCCACATTGAATTCCGTCGTGATGGAATTGGGCTTTGCGCTGCCGTTGGGCGCGGAAATTGTCACAGAGACAGGCACAATCTCATCCCTGAACCGTCCCGCCTCGGTTGCGGCCAACGCCTTGCGGTGGCTCTCCAGTGCGAACTGGTCGGAGTCCTCGCGCGAAATGCCGTAATGTTTCGCAACCCGTTCTGCGGTCAATCCCATGGTCAGATACGCACCCGGATGATTCTCGGCCAGCCACGGATTGATGGCGATTTTGTGGCCTCCCATGGGCACCATGGACATAGACTCCGCGCCGCCGGCAACGATGACGTCTGCACCGCCCCCGCGGATGCGCTCAGCGGCCAGGGCAATCGCCTGCAGGCCCGAAGCGCAGAAGCGGTTGACCGTCATAGCGGCAGATTCGTTCGGCAAGCCGGCGCGGAAGGCGACCATCCGCGCCAGGTTCATGCCCTGCTCGGCTTCCGGCATGGCGCATCCGAGGATCAGGTCGTCAATCTCCCGCGCATCGAGTTGCGGCACGCGCTCCAGTGCCCCACGAACGGCAACGGCGCCGAGATCGTCGGGACGAGTGGAACGCAAAGCTCCGCGTGGCGCTTTCCCGACGGCGGTGCGAACGGCGCTGACAATGACGGCGTCTCTCATGGATGCTCCCGGTTGATTAATTCCTCAGCGGTTTGCCAGTTTTCAGCGTGTGGGCGATGCGCTCCTGCGATTTGCGCTCGCCGCAGAGCGACAGGAAGTGCTCGCGCTCAAGATCAAGCAGGTATTGCTCGCTCACCGGCCTGCCGGCTGTGATGTCGCCGCCGCAAAGAATCGTCGCAAGATGGGTTGCCACCGTCGCGTCATGATCGCTGGCGTAGCCGCCCTGCTGCAGCGTGTAGATGGCAAGCTTGAGGGCGGCGAGCACTGCGTCGCCGGGAGCGGGAATATCGGCGCGAGCCAGAGGCGGCGCGTAGCCCGAGTCCGCCAGCGCCAGGGACTCAGCTTTGGCGTCGTGCAGCAGGCGATCGCGATTCATCGTGATCCCGTCCGAGGGTCGCAGCTGGCGCAGGCTCTGCGCCTCAAACGCTGAGGTGGAGACCTTTGCCAGCGCGATGTTCTCGAAGACCGTCCGCATGGTATGGTGCAGCTCGACAGAATCGCTGCGGGAACCGGCAGGCGCAGCGGCGGCTGCCATCTCAATGGCGCGGAGGGTCATCTCTTTGCAGCCGCCGCCGGCGGGGATCAGGCCGACGCCGGCTTCGACAAGGCCCATGTACAGCTCTAAATGCGCCTGGCGTTTCGCGCCGTGCAGAGAGACTTCGCAACCTCCGCCGAGCGTGAGCCCGAAGGGCGCCACGACGACCGGCCGCGGGCAGAATTTGATGGCCTGCGTCATCTCCTGAAATCCGCGGATATACATTTCGATCTCGTCCCACTCCTCATCCTGCGCAGCCAGCAGCAGCTGGACGAGGTTGGCGCCCGCGGAGAAATTCGTCGCGTCGTTATTGATGACGAAGCCGCGGAAATCGCGGACGGCGGCGGAATCGAAGCGCAAGTGCTGCCGCACAAAGTTCACGATGTCGCCGCCGAGCGCGTTCATCTTGGTGTGGAACTCGATGCACGCGATGCCGTCACCGATATCAAGGAGGGAAGCTCCAGGATTTTCAGCCACGAGACCGCCGGAGCGTTTGGCACGCGCCAGCGAAACCACGGCGGCCGCCGGCTCGACGGAGACATACGACGCAGAGCGTGGGTCGAAGACCTCGGCGCCCTGATTGCGGTACCAGCTCGTGGCGCCGGAGTTGAGCAACTGAACGACTGGCTCCGGGAGATCGCGGCCGGCGGCGCGTAACTTCGCCGCGGTCTCGGCGACATCCGCCGCGTCCCACATCTGGAAGGGGCCAAGCTCCCAATTGAAGCCCGTGCGCATGGCGCGGTCGATGTCTGCAATGCTGTCGCTGATCTCGCCGGTGCGATTGGCGGCATACAGCCACAGGTCCGGCAGGATCTGCCAGTAGAATGCCGCGGCTTTGTCCTTTTCGGGATTGCCGCCGAGGAGCGCCCGGATCCGCTCCGCGAGATTCTCGATCGGTTTGGCCGCATCGAGGGCAGGAATGCGCGGCTTCTGCGCTGGCCGGTATTCCAAAGTCGCCACATCGAGCACCAGGCGTTCCTCGCCGTCCGCACCCTTTTGTTTCTTGTAGAAGCCCTGGCCGGTCTTGTCGCCAAACCATTTCCGCTCGAGCATCTGCTCCAGGAAAGACGGAAGCTGCACGTCGGAGCGCTCATCGCGCGTGTTCGCGGCGAAGTTGCGGACCACGCTGCCGAGCACATCGAGACCCACCATGTCGCCGAGGCGGAAGGTTCCGGTCTTCGGCCATCCCAGAGGTTTGCCGGTCAGGGCGTCGACTTCTTCGATGCTGAGCCCCTGCTGCTGCATCACGCGCAGCGTGTTGAGCATCGAGAAGGCGCCGATGCGGTTGGCGATGAAGTTGGGCCGGTCGTTGGCAGGAACGACGGATTTTCCCAGATGGACTTCCGCAAAGCGCCTGACCGAAGCGATGGCGCTGGGATCGCTTTCCGGAGTCGCAATGATCTCGAGGAGCTGCATGTAGCGCGGCGGATTGAAGAAGTGCGTGCCGAACCAGCGGCGGCGCAGATCGGCCGGCAGCGAGGCTGCAATGTCGGCGACCGGCAGGCCGCTGGTGTTCGTGGTGAGAAGGGTGTTCGGATGCAGTTGCGGCGCGACACGCGCCAGCAAGTCGCGTTTCACCTGGAGATTCTCGGCAACCGCTTCAATGACCCAGTCGCAATCCCTGAGCCTTGCCAGGTCATCTTCGAAGTTGCCAATCTCGATGCGAGACGCGAATTCGGGTGCAGCCAGAGCGGCCGGTTTTGATTTCTTCAGAGCTTCCACGGCCTTTGCGGCCAGGCCGTTCGCATTGCCGGGCTGTGCCAGGTCCAGCAGCAGCACGGGGAAGCCGGCATTGGCCATATGGGCGGCAATGCGCGACCCCATCGTTCCGGCGCCGAGAACGGCGATGCGGCGGATGGGCGATGTGGCCTTGACGGGAGATAAGACGGATTCAGGGGCAATGGCGGATTGCATCAGCACGCTCCGGCCCGGTTCCGGGCCAACTCACAAAGCTACCCGATTCGCGGCGCTTTTGTCCGGGTGCCCCGTGAAGCCAGGCGGTTTCTCCTCATGTGGCGGCTCGCTGGTAGCCTGAGGGTATGGGCAAGACAGCTCATTTCGCTTTGATCGCCAGGCGCCTGCTTTCGGCTTGCATTCCTTTGGTTCTGCTCGCATGCCTGCCGGCACGGGGATCCGCGCAGAACGATGCCTCCGGGCACTACGCGGCGCCGGCTCCCGGGAAGCCGCTGTGCACGCTGCAGATCCACGTAACCGGTTTCCGCAACGAAAAAGGCAGGGCCGGAGGAACGGTCTTCGCGTCTCCGGACGGATGGCCCGAGCAAACGGACAAGGCTCTGGTCCACGGAGGTTTTCCAATTACCCGGGGCGAAGCGACAGAGACCTTTCAGATTCCGCCGGGGAGATATGCCGTCGCCGCGATCCACGACGAGAACGGCAACCATAAGCTGGATCGGAATTTCCTCGGCATTCCCAAAGAAGGGTTTGGATTCGCGAACAACCCGAGAGTGGCGCTGTCAGCGCCGTCGTTCAACACGGCCGCGATCCACGTCAGCTGCCCCCTGACGCGGATCGAGATCCATCTGATTTACAAGTGAATCGCCCGGGAGACGGCCCGGCCAGCCTCGCTTGCTGATGCGGTTAGCTCAGGCTGCCGTGGTCCCGGCTTCGGTGGGTGGCGGCGTTTGCGGCGATTCAGGCGCTTTCCCGGCCGGATTCACCAGATCGCGCAGCTCCTTGCTGGGCTTGAAGTAGGGAACTTTCTTGGCAGGCACCTCGACGCGGGTTCCAGTCTTCGGATTGCGGCCAATCCGCGGCTTGCGCTGCCGGATGCGGAAGCTGCCGAAGCCGCGTATCTCGATCTTGTCGCCGGAACGCAGGGCTCCGATCACCGCGTCAAAGATGGTTTCCACGATGACTTCGCTGTCGCGCCGGGTCAGGTCGCCCAGCTTCGTAACTTCTTCAACAAGGTCGGCTTTGGTCATAGCAGGCGTCGCTCCTCGTTCTTCCAGCGTCTGTTCAACATACTAGATGCAAACTAATGCCCTTGCAAAGTCAAGGAGTTGCAGGATTCTGGTGAGACTTCCTGGATTACCCGGACGTCAACGCCAAAGGAAATAAAAACCCCTGTGTAACTCAACCAGCTTGCCGGGATTGGGAAAAAGGCTCCCGGCATCGGAGCTGAGCAGGTCCCAGACGCTGCGGTGGTTCACATACGGCTTCACCACGCTGGGCTCGCCCGCAATGCCGACCGACTTCGCCGTCTCCAGCAGAGCGGTGCGGAAGCCGCCGGTTTCATCGATGAGGTGCAGCGGCAGCGCCTGCTCCCCGGTCCAGACCTGGCCGGTGGCGAGCGGTTTGATCTGATCCTGCGACAGATGCCGGCCAGCAGCGACGTCGGCGATGAACTGGCCGTACATATTGTCGACCAGCCCCTGAAAATAGGCGCGCTCTTCGGGAGTCATCTCGCGGCTGGGATCGCCGGCATCCTTGAGTGCGCCGGCGTGGATGACCTCCGGCTTAAGCTTCGCCCATTTCAGCAGATCGCCGTAGCTGGTCCATTCCATGATGACGCCGACAGAGCCGACCACGCTGGCCTGATTCGCGTAGATCTTGTTGGTGGCCGAGGCGATGTAGTACGCGCCACTGGCTCCCACGCTCTCAATGGATGCGACAATTGGCTTGCGCCTCTCGTCGCGGATATGCAGTACCTCGTGGTAGATCTCCTGGGAAGGCGCAGCTGCGCCGCCGGGCGAATTGATGTGCAGGATGATGGCTTTTACGTCATCGTTCTGATCGTATTGGCGCAGTTCATCAACGATGGTATCCGCCGAGAGAATCACTCCGTCCACGTCGACGACGGCAATATTGCCGCCGAGCGAGGCGAATGGGGAAACCGATCCGTTCAAGCTGCGCGCCGCCATCACCATGAAGGTGATGACCACCCCGCAAAAGACCAGAAAGAGCCCGCCCCCAAGAAGCACCCACGGCCAGACGCGGCGACGGCGAACGGGAGGCGGCGGATACACATACTGCGGCGTCCCGTAGAGCGGCTGCTGCGGCGCGCCCAGCGGCGGCTGCTGCGAAGAGGCAAACGGCGGCTGGGTTGATGCTGTCTGCGGTGGCGCGGAAGCGGGTTGTTCGGGGCCGGGAATCGGGCCAGTGGGCTCGTCCATACGGGCGAGTGTAGCACCGGCCACGGCGAGCGGCTCAGAAGGTGCGCCAACTGGCGTGGCTCGGGGTTTCGCGGCGGCGGCGATGTTGGGGCGGTGAACCCCCCCGATGACTCATCGGATTCGGGCATTTTTGCGGTCGGCGCTTTCCCGCAGGCCCCAACAGGTTTCTTTCCTGCCCCTATGATGGATGTCGTAATGTCTTCGGCGCGAAGCGTTCTGATTGGACTCGGGCTGGCCGGTGGTCTGGCCGCCTATCTGGGTGCTCGGGCGTTTGCGGGAAGCGAGCGCCTGGGGCGGGCGGATTTTGCGAATACGTGCAGCGCGGCGGTGCAGGAGGATTTTCAGAATGGCGTGCTGCTGCTGCATTCGATGGAGTTTCACCAGGCGGAGCGCGATTTCCGCCAGGTGGAGGCGAGCGATCCGCATTGCGTGATTGCCGCATGGGGACTGGCGCTGGCGGAGACGGAGCGGTCGGGCGCGGATGCCCCGCAAAAGGATCTGACGCAGGGATGGACTGAGCTGCAGCCGTGGCTGGGCAGGCAGGCCGCATCCAGGCGCGAGCAAATGTACGTGGACGCGGTGCGCGCGATGTACGCAGGCTATGCGCACACGGATGGGAAGGAGCGCTGGCATCGTTATCTGTCGGCGATGGAGGCGATTCGGCAAAAGTATCCCGACGACTTGAACGGGAGCCTGTTCTACGCTCTTGGGCTGGTGTGGACAGCCGGTCCCGGAGAGGAGGGAATTGCGCAGCGGCGGCAGGCATTGGCGATTCTGCTGCCGATCTTTCAGGCGCATCCGGATAATCCAGGCGCGGCGCACTACATAATTCATGCCGCGGATACGCCGTCGCTGGCCTCGATGGCGCTGCCGGCCGCGCGCGAGTATGCGGCGATTGCGCCGGACTCGCCGCACGCCGAGCATATGCCGTCGCACATCTTCAACCGCCTCGGCGACTGGAAGGATTCGATTGCCGCGAATCTCGCCTCGGCACGGATCGCCGAGGCATGGGTCGGGGAAGGTCGCGGCGGCGAGGGCGACGAAGCGCATGCCCTCAACAATCTGGAGTACTCCTGGCTGCAGCTGGGCGATACACAGAACGCGCAGGGGATCATCGATCGAATCGACAAGCTCGCTGCCGCGCGAGGCGGCGATTCGTGGGAACCGATCGACGCGCGGATCTATTACGACGTGGAGACACACGACTGGACGGCGGCCCTGAAGCTGGAGCCGCCGACCGGTTCGGCGTTCGAGGAGAACTTCGACGTGTTCTGGATTCACTCGATTGCGGCGGCGCGGCTGGGCAAGCCGGTGGAAGCGCGGGCAGCGCTGGAGGACTTTCGCAAATCGGAAGCGGCATGGACGCGGGGCCACGGCTGGGGCGATGTGATGCATTTGGCGCTGGCGGAGGCTGAGGCGTGGACGCTCTGCTCCGAGGGGAAGGATGAAACCGCCATCCGCGAACTGACGGATGCGGTCAGCTACGAGAAGAGCCATCCTGTTTATTTCGCGGATGTGCTGCCGCGGCCATCGTCGCAGATGCTCGGGGATTTGCTGCTGGCGATGGGCAGAAAACAGGAAGCATGCGCAGCCTACCGTGCGTCCCTTGCGATGGCGCCGAACACGCATGATGCGGTAGAAGGGCTTCGGGCATGCGAGGAACACGCGGCTGCGCGATGAGACCAGCGTAAAACCCACCTGAGACCCACAGGGTCGGCCCGGAAAGCCCAAACACCCCACCCAAACCACCCACCGAATCACATGCGGGTTGGATGGATGGGCAACCACAAAGACGAAGCTACGCGACGACGCGATTCTCTGCGGCTACGCGTCCATACCATAGGCCGGATTCCTTCACGGTGCGGGTTTGGTCGCGAAAATCGACGTAGGTGAGGCCGTAGCGCTGCGTGTATCCGTCGAGCCATTCGAAGTTGTCGAGGAGGCTCCATGCGTGGAAGGCGCGCACGCGCGCTCCGTCGGCGATGGCGCGCTGCAGTTCGATCAGCTCGGCGCGGAAGAAGTCGATGCGGCGCCGATCGGGGACGCGGCCGTTCTCTTTCGCGTACGGCGCGTCGAGATAGCTGCTGCCGCTCTCGGTGATTTCGATGATGGGATGGGTGTAGTCGCGGCTGATGAGGGTGACGAGGTCGTAGATGCCGCGCGGCCAGACCTCGAGACCGCCGTCAGTGAGGGGGCCTTCGGTGGGCATCGCGGCGATGAGCTGGGTCCACCGGTCGCCTCCATGAGCGGTGTCCTGCGTTTCGGTAGCGAGGCTGCCGCCGCCGGAGCGCTGCGCGATGCGCGCGTCGGAGACGATGCGGCGGGTGTAGTAGTGGAAGCCGATCCAGTCCAGCGGGACCTGCATGATCTTGTCGTCGCCGGGGCGAAAGCCCATGGCCTCGTAGGGAAACGGAACGACGAAGGCGTTGGGATAGCGGCCGTTGATTGCGGGCTCCAAAAAGAAGACGTTGTTGAAGGCGTGATAACGCCTGGCGGCGGCATGATCGGCTTCGCTGTCGGTCTTTGGATAGGCAGGCGACATGCCGTAAGCGCTGCCCACTGTCGCTTTGGAAGACGCGGCTTTGAGCGCGCGGAAAGCCTGGCCCTGGGCGAGGTTGAGAGTGTGCGCGGCGCGGAGGAAATCGGCGTACCGGGCACGGCCGGGCGGGAACGCGCCGGTACCGTAGCCGAGGTAGGCGACCGTCCACGGCATATTGAATGGGGCCCAGACGGTGATGCGATCGCCGAGGTGTTTGCCGAGGATGCCGGCGTAGTCGGCAAAATAGCCGGCTAGATCGCGATTGGGCCAGCCGCCGCGGTCCTCGAGAGCCTGGGGCAGATCCCAGTGGTAGAGCGTGCAGAAGGGGCGAATGCCGGCCTCGAGAGCAGCGTCAACGACGCGGCTGTAATGGTCGAGGCCAGCGGGATTGGCCGCCCCGGTTCCCGTGGGCTGAATGCGCGGCCAGGAGATCGAGAAGCGGTAGGACTTCTGGTTGAGGCGCTTCAAAATCGCGATGTCTTCGCCGTAGCGGTGATAGTGATCGCAGCCGACGTCGGCCGTGGCAGCGCCGCGAATCTTCCCGCCGGTGTGGGAGAAGCGGTCCCAGATGGATTCGCCTTTGCCTTCCTCCTTCCAGGCGCCTTCCACCTGAAAGGCGGCGGTGGCCATGCCCCAGAGGAAGCCATCGGGGAAGGTTGCGGAATTTGCGGGAGCGGCTTGCGAGCCGGGATTCGGCGGGAACGCGGGGTTCTCGCTGTGGACACGCAGAGTCGTGGCGGCGGCGGCTCCGAGAGCGGTGGTGACAAATTTGCGGCGATCGAGCATGGCGGGGATCAAAGAACAGGGATCCGCGTACAGGGTACAGGGTACAGAGCACTGGCCGCAGAACGCGGCGCGAATGGCCGGACCCAACCGACAGCGGGCTGGATCGACCAAACGGATTAGCTGGAGGCAGGAGCGAGCAGCGGTTTGCGCGAGTCGCGGAGCCAGCGGGCGCAGAGCAGCAGGGCGATGGTGATGAGGGCGAGCGTGAGGCCGAGCCACAGGCCCGAGAGTCCCCAGTGGAAGCCGAAGCAGAGGAGCGCGCCGAGAGGAAGACCAAGGATCCAGTAGCCTGCAAAGTTCATCCCCATAGGGAAGCGGGTTTCGCCGAGACCGCGGAGCGCGCCGGTAGAGACCGTCTGCGTGCCGTCGAAGATCTGGAATCCGGCGACGATGGCGAGGATGTGCGCGCCGAGGGCGACGACTTGCGCGTCGTGCGTCCAGATGCCAATGATGGCCCGCGGGATGACGAGGAGAAGAATCGCCATGCAAGCCATGAAGCCCGCGCCGAGGGCGATGGCCAGCGTTCCGGCGCGGCGGGCTCGCATGGGATGCCCGGCTCCGATGGCGTGGCCAACAGCGACCGCGGCTGCGGCGGAAATGCCGAGCGGAACCATATACGTATAGGCGGCGCAGCTCAGGACAATTTCATGCGTGGCCAGCGCAATGGGGCTGAGGTGCGAGGCCATCACCGTCGCGGCTCCAAAGGCGGCGACTTCGAGGACAACCTGCGAGGCGGCAGGCAGGCCGAGCCGCAGGAGCGCACGGATGCGGGTCCAGTCGGGCGCGGGCCAGTGGGCGAACAGTGCGTGGCCCCGTTTGGATTCGTGGGCCCAGGCTGCGTAAACGAGGACGCCCGCCATGTAGACGCGAGCGGCGCAGGTGGAGAGCGCGGAACCGGTGACGCCGAGGGCGGGAAAGCCCAAGTGGCCGTAGATGAGGATCCAGTTGCCCGCGAGGTTGACGATGTTCGCTGTGATGAGCGCGAAGGCGACGGGACGGACACGCGCGACTCCCTGCAGATACCGCCGAAAGCTGCCGTAGACGAGGAGCGGGAAGGTTCCCCAGTTGAGCACGCTGACATAGCAGCGGGTGAGCGCGGCGACGGTGGGATCGACGCCGGGTCCGGTAAAGATGCGCTCGCCGGCCAGCATATAAAGCATGAGCACGGGAGTGCAGGCGGCGGCGATGTAGATGGCCTGGGCCAGGGAGCGATGGCAGTCGTCGTAGCGGCGCGCGCCCCACGATTGCGCGACGAGCGTATCGAGACCGAGCAGGAGCCCGATGCCGAACAGGGAAGGAGCGTAATAAATGGCGTTGCCGAGGCCGACGGCGCCGATGGCGTCCGGCCCGAGACGGCCGACCATAATGAGGTCGACGATGGTCATGGTCATCCAGCCGAGCTCGGAGAGCACGACGGGTATGGCGAGGGCGAGCAGCGCGCGAAACTCTTCGCCGAGACGGGCGGGGTGGTCGGCCCGCTCAAAGACCTGCACTCCGGCCGCATGGGGCTCGGAGGGAATCTCCTGCGCCGGAATTTCTGGCTCGGCGGGCATGGGGATTCCTCATTCTAGACATGGGGATCGATGGCAGCCGCATGGTAGATTTGAGGTAGCGCGCAGCCCGCGCAGAGAGGCGGGCCGGCGCGTTCCCGCCTCATTGCGGAGAGATGGCCGAGTGGCTGAAGGCGCACGCTTGGAAAGCGTGTATGCTCGAAAGGGCATCCAGGGTTCGAATCCCTGTCTCTCCGCCATAGCCTTGTTCCCTCTTTTCCCATTTCTTAAATCATTAAAAAACTAAATAGATTGCTTTTTGGTCCAATGGAACTGGACTAAGAATCGAACGCGCAACGAATGGAACCTCATCGACTCACTGGGTCCGGGCCCTGTTCGTTGCAGGAGATCCGCAAAGCGTGGGTCAGACCGCAACGGATCGAGATACGGGTCGATGCTCAGATAGATCAAGCCGATGTCGCGGGGTCGCATATCCTGCCATACGACGGCCTACCATTACCTGTCTGCCTCCATCGATATCTGCTGCCAGGGCGTCACGAGCACGCACCGCATCATCGTCGGCCGCTCCACGTCGGTTGCGGGACCGTACACCGGATCGCGGCGGAATCCCACTCACACAAGGCGGAGGCACCATCCTGCTGAACGCGCATGGCAATATCAACGGGCCCGGCGGCGAATCAATCCTGAACCTCACCGCCGGACCGGTTCTTGGCTACCGCTGCGGCGACGGCAGCAACAGCGGTGGCCCAGCACTGTGCAGGAACCACCTGGGCTGGACTTTCGACCGCTGGTCTCATGCGGAGTCAGTGGAAAGCTGATTTGGTGAGACAACCTTCCAGCCGCACAAGCTACCCAATGCACCAGTAACTGTTCGCAGAAACCATGGCAACTGTCTGCGCAGCACAAACGGGAATCACTCGGCGCGCGCTGCATCGCTCGGTTCTTTTCGCTCCCTCCGCATCGACCTGGCGGAGGCGCTGGGTTGCCGTGGCTTTGCTCGTTGCCGGCGTCGCTCTCGGCCATTCACTGGTTGCGCAGCAGCCCGAGGCGCTGTCGCTCACCGGCGACTTCCGGGGAACCCATGATCCTTCCATCATCAAGGCCGGCGATACGTGGTACGTTTTCGCGACGGGCAAGGCACTGGACGGCGGCCAGTTCCAGATTCGCTGCTCTGCCGATCTGCATGCGTGGCGGCTGTGCGGCCATGTCTTCGATCAAATTCCGGACTGGATCCGCCAGGAGAGTCCCGGCACGTCGGAGTTGTGGGCGCCGGACATCTCCTTCGAGAACGGCGAATACCGGCTCTACTACGCCTATTCCCTGTTCGGCAAGAACACATCGGGCATCGCACTGGCCACGAACAAAACACTCGATCGCTCCAGTCCCGACTATCGCTGGAATGACCGTGGCCTCGTCCTGCGCTCCACTGAGGCCGACGACTACAACGCGATCGATCCGAACTTCGTTCTCGACGAACAGCACCACGCCTGGCTTGTCTTCGGAAGCTTCTGGAGCGGCATCAAGCTGCGGCGGCTGAACGAACACACGGGACTCGCTGGCGATCCAAAGATCGATTCGCTCGCGACACGCCGCCGCCCCGATCCTCCTCCGCCGGCCAGGCCGGGACTGCCTCCGGACTGGGAAGCGATCGAGGCGCCGTTCATCGTGCATCACGGCGGCTACTACTATCTCTTTGTCTCCTGGGATCTCTGCTGCCGCGGCACGCGCAGCACCTATCGCACGATGGTCGGCCGCTCCGGAAAGATCACGGGACCGTACCTGGATGAGCATGGAGTACCGATGAGGCAGGGAGGCGGCACGCCGCTGCTTTCCGCCGACAGCCGCTGGCTGGGACCGGGTGGCGAATCGGTGCTGATGCAGCCTGGCGGCGACGATCTGATTGTCTTTCACGCCTACGATGCGCACACGGGGCATCCCGCGCTGCAAATTTCAACCATCGCCTGGCGCGACGGCTGGCCCCATGCCGCACTGGAGAAATGACAGAACCTAACGCGCGAGTTCCCCCGCGTTGTCCAGTCTGACGGCTGAAATGACCTCGAACGCCCGCAGGAATTCCCGCCCCGATCCGGTCCTTTTCATTTCATCGAGAGTGGTGGCAGAGAACGCGCGCCTTCCGGTGGAATGAAATCGCTGAACTGGCCAAATCCGCATTCCCAGTAACAGGGTGTCGGGTGGTAATTGCACTACAGCTCTCGCAGGGAGACGGCAACGGGGCGCAGCGCCGCGCGTACGGCTGGCAGCAGACCCCCGAGAATCCCCATGGCCAGCGCGAAGATGACGCCCATCACAAGCAGATTGAAAGTTATCCTGAACGCAAAGGCTATGTTCGAGAAGGTCGAGAAATTCATGGTTTGCGTCGTCATGCCATTCAGCGGCAGTACGGCCAGACAGCCAATGATTCCGGCGATGAAAGAAATGATCAGCGCCTCAAACAGGAACGAAAGAATGACATTCCAGCTGGAGAATCCCAGCGCGCGCATGGTTGCAATTTCGCGTCCTCGTTCGGCAACGGCTGAGTACATCGTGTTGAGAGCCCCGAAGACAGCGCCGATCGCCATGACGCCCGCCACCAGACCGCCAAGAATGGTGATCAGCTGCGTCATCGCTGAGGATTGCTTCGCGTAGTAATCCACTTCCCGCTCGACCTCGAGGTTCAGTTGGGGGTCGGAAGTAATCGAATCCCGGAATCTGTCAAAAGCCGCCGGCGATGTCAGGTGAACGGTCGCCGACTGAAAGATGTTATCCGGACGCTTCAGCACCTCGTTCAGGATGCGCGCGTCGCACCACACTTCAGAATCGAACGACGAACCGCCCGCGTCGAACACTCCCACCACCTGCCAGCGTCCGCCGCCGAAATTAATTGTGCTGCCGAGGGTGAGGCCCGCATAGGTCTTCGACGCGTTGCTGCCGACGACCAGCTCGTCGAGACCCGAATGAAACATCCGCCCCTGAACAATCTTCACGAATTTCCGGATTTGCAGTACGTTCGGCGATACGCCACGCACCTCCACATTCGCGTCCGTGCCTGTGCTGATCAGCGGGATGGGAACGACGCCCACTACTTCCTGGGTGACCAGCGGCTGCCCGGAGGCGTCACGCGCCACACCCGGCTTATCCTGCACCAGTTTCACTGAATCGAGAGTGATGCCGCCCATCATCTCCGTAGTCGAGCCGGCGCGCATCACCAGCGCATCGTCGGGCGAACCGGAGGCCACCAGGGTGGCTCGGAAGCCCCGCGCAAGGGAAAGCATGGCCACGAAGACGCCAACCGTGCCGGCGATGCCGAGAATGGCCACGATGGTGGAAGTCCATCGCGCGCGAATGCTCCGGAAATTATAGGAGACCGGCACCGATCCGATCAGCGGCGCCAGCAACGCGGCAAGGATTCCGCCGACGATCACCAGGATGAGCGCGAGGGCAGCAATCGCCGCCACGGTGATGAGTGCGCCAAATAGGAGCTTAGTCATCATGCTCACACTCTCCGAAGAGCGTTCACGACGCGCATGCGCATTGCGCCGTACGCGGGTAGAATTCCGCTGGCAAAGCCAACCAGCAGGGCGGCGATCACACCGCAGATCAGAGTTTTCGCTGTGACAAAAAGCGGCGGCAACAAACCAGCCATCGCGCGGCTCAGCGCCGGAACCGCGCCCAGCGCCAGCAGCAGGCCGACGCAGCCGGCCAGCGCGATCACCATCGACTCGCCCAGGATGAATCCAAGAACGGCGCGATCGGAGAAGCCGATGGCCTTGAGCACGCCGAGTTCATTCGTTCGCTCGCGCACCGATATAGCCATGGTGTTCCCGGTCACCAGCAGAAGCGTGAAGAAGACCACGGTTCCAATCGACACAATCAGGAACTTAATGTTTCCGAATTGCTTCACCCAGCCCTCTGCAAACGCGGATTCCGTCTCCGTCCGGGTTTCGTAGGGCGAATTCAGATACGCGTTGTCGATCGCCTTTGCGATGCGCGGCGCATCGTCGGGGTTAGCGATGCGAATGACGTACCAACCCACCTGGCCTTGAATCGAGGCGGGAACGCTCTCTTTGAAGTATTCCCACCGGATCCAGAACTGGGTCTCGTCATCTTCGCGCTTTTGGCCCTGGTAGATGCCGTCGATGTTGAACTCGAAGGGCTTACCCTGCAGCCCATAGATGGTCGTCGTGATGGGAATGCGGTCCCCAATCTTCCAGCCGAAGCGCTTCATGGTGGCCGCGCCCACAATCGCTCCCTGCCGATCTTTCAGGAACGTATTCCACTGTTCGTCGGGAACGATCAGCTCCGGGAAAACCTGCCGCTGATTGTCCGGATCGATCACAAACTGCGGGAAGAAGTTTTTGGGATCCTGATACACGCCCCCAAACCAGTTGTTGTGCGTGACGTATTGCACGCCCGGAATGCGCAGAATTTCATCGCGGTACGAAAGCGGGATCGTGTTGATAATCGAGGTGCGATTGATGGTGACAAGGCGATCCGCGCTCACCACGTCCGCTCCGCGGGTGAACGCATCGTTGACGACTCCCAGCAGCGCAAAAAGAAACAGCGCAACCGCGAACGAGCCGATAGTCAGAATCAGCCTGAGCTTCTTGCGAAACAGATTGGCGAGAATCAGCCTGCTGAATTTCATGAGGCGCCTCCCGCGATCACGTTCTGCCGCGCTCCTGCTTCGACCAGCACGCCCTTGTCGAGGTGCAGAATGGTGTTGGCCAGCTGCGCGACTAACGGGTCATGCGTCACCATCAGCACTGTTTTTCCGTACTCCTTCACCAGGCGCCTGATCAGGTCCATCACTTCGTCAGCGCTCCTGCGGTCCAGGTCGCCGGTGGGCTCATCGCAGAGCAGGAAAGTGGGATCGGCCACGATGGCGCGGGCAATGGCGACTCGCTGTTCCTGTCCCCCGGAGAGCTGGCGCGGATAGTGGTGCATGCGGTCACCCAGCCCGACGATGGCGAGCGCGGTTTCGACATGCTTGCGGCGTTCTGCTTTGGAAAGCTTCGTCAGCAGCAGGGGCAACTCGACGTTTTGGAATGCGGTGAGCACGGCAATGAGGTTGTACATCTGGAAGATCAAGCCGACGTGCCGCGCACGCCAGTCGGTCAGTTTGCCTCGCGACATATGGGTGATTTCATCGCCGGCCACACTGATGGTGCCGCGCGTGGGAACGTCAAGGCCACCCAGCAGGTTGAGCAGAGTGGTTTTGCCCGATCCGCTCGGTCCCATGAAGGCCACGAAGTCACCCTGATCCACATCCAGATTCAGGCCTTGCAGGACGTCGATGTCCTCGTTACCGCGCCGGTAGGTCTTGTCCAGACCTCGGACCTGAATCAGACTGCCGGCTGTTCCATTGCCGTCAACGTGAACCATGATTTGACCCTCCCTGATCCCCCCAGGAGCGCCGCACTATCGCTTGATCGCTACGGCTTCCCCATCTCTCAAATCGCTCTGGCCGCCCACGACAACCGTGTCTCCGGCGCTGAGCCCTGCGAGAATCTGCGTTTGCGCCCCATTCGTCGCACCGATCGTCACAGCGTGGCGCTCGAGATGATCGTCCTTCACAAGGAAAACGACCTTCTGCCCGCCGCCCTCGCGAACCGCATTCTGCGGCACCATCACGCCCGCTCGCGCCGTTTGCGTCTTCTGCTGTTGTTCCCCAAGAAACGTGACCTTCACCCCCATATCGGGCAGGATGCGTGGATCCAGCTTTTCGAAGGCAATGCGCACCTCCACCGTCGCCTTCTGGCGGTCCGCCGTGGGAATGATGGTGCGTACGTGGCAGGGAATCCTCCAGTCGGGATAGGCGTCCAGAACGGCGGCCACGTCCTGTCCGGATTGCACGCGCGCGATGTAGTTCTCATTCACGTCGACTTCGATTTCATTCGAGGCCATATCGACAATCGTCGCGATGCCGGTGCGCGTGAACCCGCCGCCGGCCGAAATCGGCGACACCATTTCGCCCACCTGCGCGTCCTTGGAAACGATGATCCCGTCGAACGGAGCGCTGATGACGCAATTGTCCACTGCCTGCTGCGCCTCGTTCACGCGCGCGTCGCCTGCCAGCACCTGTTCTTTCGTGTAATCGATCTTTGCGCGCAGGCTGTTCGCGGCCATCGTGGCATTGTCCAGTGCTTCCTGCGTCTGTATACCCTCGGCCCGCAGCTCCTGCGCGCGATGCAGTTCGATCTCGGCATTTTTCAACTGGACCTGCAGGTCGGCAATGCTGGCCTGGGTAGCATCCCGATCCGCTTTCGCCGATGCCAGCGTTCGCTGCGCATCGGAATCGTCCAGGGTGGCCAGCACAAAGCCCTTGGGTACGTGCATCCCTTCGGTGAAAAAGACCCCAGTCACGCGCCCCGTGATCTTGGCCGCTACGGTGGCCCGCCGCTGTGGCGTGACATACCCGCTCGCATTGAGCAGGGCCTGGGGCCCGCTGTCCGCGGCCTCGGCGGTGGCCACCTGCACCGTGGGTGCCTGATGCATGTACGCGTAGAGCGCGCCGGCAACAAGCAAGGCGGCCAGCAAGAGGACGAAAACAATCGCGAAGCGTCTCCCGGCCTTTTGGGAGCCGCGCTTGTGCGCCTCGATACGCAGCGCCCCGAGGTCCGCTTTTGCAGGTGCTTCAGGCATACCTTGCCCAATCGACTTACGCTGGGCCTCCGGAATTGGTTCCGCTTGGGTGCAGCACAAGCTTACACCGGAGGTTCCCACTTTCCCATCCCTGGTGCCGGCCACGAATCTCGTATGATCAACTGAACCAAAAATGGATCCAGGTCAGACAGGAGCATGCATTGAAGGTCGCGGGATTGGGATTGTTGTTGTCCGGATGGATCATTCTGATGGCCGCTCTGCCCCTGCTTCCCACCAGCGGCGAGCGGAACTGTTTTGTGGCCGCGGGACTGGCGCTTGAACTGGTCGGCCTCATTTTGCTGGGCCGTGCCAATCGCTCCTTGTCCGGAGCAAGCGAGTGATCCCGCTCTCCGATGCAGCCTCGGCGCCCACGTTGGCGCTTTGTGCGCTGCTGCTTGTGCTCATCCCGCTGGCTCCGGCGGGGCTAGGCCTTCTCAATACCGGTCTCTCCCGCTCTCGCAGCGCAGCGCACAGTCTGGTCGGCGCTTTCTGTCTGCTGTCGGTCGCGGGCATCAGCTATTTCGTCGTGGGCTTCTGTTGGGAAGGCTATCCAGGCGCCAGCGTCCATGCTCTGCATCTCGGCGGAACTGCCTGGAACTGGATTGCAACGCGACCGCCTTTTTTTCACGGACTTTCCTGGACCGGCGCCGCGGAGAGTGATGCTGCCGTCTTTCAGCTTTTCTGCGTCGGCATGGCTGCTTTGATCCCGTGGGGATCAGGCGCAGAGCGTTGGCGCCTGCGCGCTGCCTGCCTGACGACCGCATTTCTGGCGGGCTTTGTCTACCCCATCTTCGCCCACTGGGTCTGGGGGGGCGGATGGCTGCGGCAACTGGGCAGTACGTTTCACCTCGGATCCGGATTCATTGATCCCGGAGGCGCGGCTACGATTCAGGCGCTCGGCGGAATCACCGCTCTGGCCGTGGTCTGGATCCTCGGCCCGCGGCGCGGAAAATTTCCGTCCAATTCTCCGCCTGCCGCCCTGCCCGCCCATCAAATCATCCTCACGCTCACCGGTTTGCTCCTCACCTTCGTCGGATGGCTCGCGCTCAATGCGCTCGCGGCTATGCTTTTCGCCGGAGTACCCCTTGCCCGCCTTCCGCTCATTGAGTTGAATACGGCGCTCTCCGCCTCCGGCGCGCTGCTGGCGGCACTCGTGGTGACGCGCATTCATTTCGGCAAACCGGACGCTTCGCTTTGCGCGAACGCCTGGACTGCCGGACTGGTATCGAGCAGTGCCGTCGCCGCCGCGCTTTCCCCCGGTGGCGCGCTCTTCACCGGTATCGTCGCCGGGGCCTTTCTTCCTGTCGCCATTGAATTCGTTGAATCGCGATGCCGTCTCGACGACCCGTCCGGCGGGATCACCGTACATGGGCTCGCTGCCCTGTGGGGATTATTGGCCGCAGGTGTTCTCTCCTCGGGAGCACCCGGCCAGCTCGTGGCGCAACTGGTCGGCATCGGAACTCTGCTCGGCCTCATGTTGCCCGCGATTTATGTGCTCTACTCCATTCTCAACCGCATCGTGCCGTTCCGCGCTCATCCCGACGGGGAACTGGCAGGAATGGATTTGCACGAATTGGGAGCCGGGGCTTATCCGGATTTCGTGTTGCACAGCGATGAGGCCTTGCCTCGCTGAAGCAAGACGCGGCGCAACACCGGATGCTGGATTTACGATCTCCTTATGCGCCTGCTCCGTATACTGCATCCCAATCGCAGCTGCGCCGTGCCATAGTTTCCCGGGAAGGGAAGGAGACGACCATCAGCACCTATATGCCGCTCTTTGGCAGGATTGAAGCAGGCCAGCAGATCGACCACTATCAGGTGGAGGCTGCGGTAGCTGAAAGCGGGATGGCGTCCATCTTCCGGGCGACCGATCTCCGCGATGGACGCACCGTCGCGCTCAAAATTCCTCACGCCGCGATGGAATCCGACCCAATTTTCTTCGACCGCTTCCGGCGAGAAGACGAGATCGGTGGAACCATGGACCACCCCAACGTGATGCGCACGTTTCCCACCGACCAGCGTTCGCGCGTGTACATGGTCATGGAGTGGGTGCCGGGCCGGCTGTTGCGCCGGATCCTTGCTGAAGAAGGCAAGCTGCCCGCGGAACGCGCGATCGCAATCACCCTTCAGGTTCTCGAGGCGCTCCAGTACATTCATGGCCGCGGTGTCGTGCATCGCGATCTGAAGCCGGAAAACATCATGGTCGACGAAAACGATCGGGTGAAGCTGATCGATTTTGGCATTGCCTCCCGGGAGGGCTCGCGCAGGCTCACCTATGCCGGCTTTTCGCAGACCCTCGGTACACCCGATTACATCTCTCCCGAGCAGGTGAAGGGCAAGCGCGGCGATCAGCGCTCCGATCTCTACGCCACCGGCGTCATGCTGTACGAGATGCTCGCCGGCCGCACACCTTTTTCAGGCCCTTCTCCCCTCGCCATTATGAATGACCGCCTGATCAATCACCCCCTGCCCCCGCGCGAAGCGAATCCGGAGATCAGTCCGAAGATGCAGGAAGTGATCTACCGGGCTATGGAACGCGATCCCCGCAACCGCTATCCCGATGCGCGCGAGTTTGCCCTCGATCTGCGTCACCTCGATGAAGTGGGAGTGGCCGATCGCGCCGAGCTGACCGAGTGGAAGAAGCGGCGTTCGGGCAAAGCCCGGAAAATCGCCTTCTATGCGGCTCTGGCTTTGTTGCCCTTCGTGCTGTTTCTCATCATGCTGCTGCTGGCCCGGCGCCACTAGCGGGCTGCCGAAGATCGCCGCTGTCTTCCTGTTTGTCAAGAGGCAGAGCTTCGAACCAAAGTAATGACGCCTGATAACATGGAACTTATCCGCCAAATGATACAAATAAAGTTGGCGTGGTTTGTCGTCAAACTTGGTATTCTTAACTTATAGGGTGAAAAAAGAGAAAATAGCCTCCTCCGGGAGGCTTTTCTTTTTCTTCTCAGGATCTCCTCGTCTGGTTCGCGCGCATGGGCGAATCCGGCGTGGAGTCATCTGCGCTGATCCACGGGAGGCACTCCCATGTTGAATTCCTCACCTCGACGCCACGGAAAATGCCACCGCAGTCCGGCACGGTCATCCGATCCCCTTCGTGAGGCCCTCAGTAACTCCCGCAGATCCGCCGTCTCGCCGAAAATCGCCAATGTGGAGGCTTCAGAACTTACTTTGTTTTCCGGTACTTCGCACCATGAGGCCTCAAACGAAAAACGTACTTATCGGCAAGCATGGTACCTGGAAGAGCTTTTACAATTTATCTTTTTTTTTGGAGGGAGGTCGAGCGCACTTTTCCGCCGCCGCAGTGTATCGACGGAAGTCGACGCCTCCTCCCCCGGAGAGGGCGGACGACATCTTCATAAAAATCTCATAACCGCGCCGATAGCATGAATCTCCAGCTGACGTTCCAGGAGAAGGAGATCCATGTCGGGTGACTATCGCAGTTTTCTTGCATTGAAGTATGACGAACTCGAGGAGTTGAACCTCAAGGCCAAGCTCGATCGCAGGAACCGCCTCGATCCGGACAAAATTCGCGAGGAGCGCCTGAAGTACCTCAAAGATGAGAAGCACGTGAAGGCTGTAACCGTATTATTTTCGGATCTCGAGGGGCGTCTGCACCTGCTCGATTACGACAAGAAGTTCCTGATCGCCAGCTATGACAATCTGACCTTTGACGGGTCCTCGATCCGTGGATTCACGGCGCAGCGAGAGAGCGACCTCCGCCTTGGCATCGACTGGAGCGCGTTTTACTGGGTTCCTGCGGATGTATTTGGCAGCGGCAAAGTGCTCGTCTTCGGTTCCATCATCGACAAGGACGGCACGCCCTACGCCGGGGATCTGCGCGGCGTTCTGCAGGCGTACTCCAGCCGGCTCTTCAAAGAGAAGGGGTACACGCTCAATGCGGCCAACGAGATCGAAGGCTTCCTCTTTTCCGGAACCGATGCAGAGCGGACTTTTTATCACACCGGGAAGTTCGATTTTGTAAACACTGGAGGCTACTACCACTCGTTGCCTCTTGATCCGCTGCGCCGCTTTATCGATACCGCCGCGGAAGTGCAGCGCGCCATGGGCTTCCAGAATGAGAAGGATCACCCCGAAGTGGCGCCCAGCCAGTTCGAAATCAACTACGGCTATGGAGAGGTCGTCGCCGCTGCCGATCAGATTCAGCTCTACAAGCTGCTGGCGCGGCAGATTGCCAACAACATGGGCTACACCGCATGCTTCCTGCCCAAGCCCGTCGTTGGCGTGAATGGCAGCGGCATGCACACCAATCTCTCGATCTCGAAAGACGGCGTGAACCTGATGTGGAACCCGAATGGCGTGGAGAAGATTTCAGCCTTTGGATGGGAATTCGTTGATCGAATCCTGACCCATGCGCTCGATCTTTGCCTGATCCTCAACTCCAGTGTGAATGCATACCGGCGCCTCGATCCCCACTTTGAGGCGCCCAATCAGATCAAAGCATCGGCAACGGATCGCGGCTCCATGATCCGCATTCCCATCGGCAATGAGCGATCGGCTCGCGTGGAATTGCGCTCGGTCGCGCCCGATGCGAATCCTTATATGACCCTCTATTCGGCTTTTAAAACCGGACTCGAAGGCACGACCAACCCCATGGAAGGCCTGCGCCAGGCCGAGCGTTACCTGCCTGGCGACATTTACACCGCGCTCGAAGACTTTCGTTCCTCGGACTGGGCGTGCAAGCTCTTCGGCGAGGACGTCAAGAGCCGCTATGCCGATCTCAAACAGGCTGCGGCCGACCGTTCACCGCGGCATTTGGGGACTTTCGTGAAACCCGGCGAGGTGCAGTTCCACCACGAGGTCTACAATCAGGCGCTCTGGAACCAATTCTAGAGCGCCGAAACGAGCGCGGCGCGGAAGCTACGGAGCAGGCAGCCAGTTCTCCGCGCCGTGACTCTGCGGGAGCAGCGACGTCTCTTCGGCGAACCGGTAGCCGACACACGAGTCCGTCAGCAGGTAACGCGGATGCGAGGGGTTGTCCTCGATCTTCTTGCGCAGTTGCCGCACGAAGGTGCGGACGTAGTCGAGTTCCTGGCGGTATTCGGCGCCCCAGACGGAGGTGAGGAGCTTGCCGTAGGTGACCGCGCGCCCGGCGTTGCGCATGAGGTACAGCAGGATCTCGTATTCCTTTCGAGTCAGCTTGAGCGCCTGCCCGCCCTTCTTTACGGCGCGGCGCGCCGGCAGGATCTGCAATTCACCGATGGTGATGGGGGCATCTTCGGCCCGCTCCGGCGCTTTGGCTCGCCGCACCGCGGCGCGGATGCGCGCCATGCACTCGCGCATGCTGAAGGGCTTCGTAATGTAGTCGTCTGCGCCCTTTTCCAGCGCCTCCACCTTGTCGTGTTCCTCGTCGCGGACCGTCAGCATCAGTATCGCCAGGCGCGGGGCAAAAGCGCGCAGCCGCACCAGCGTCTGCATGCCTCCTATCCCGGGCATGTTGATGTCGAGCAGAACCACGTCGAACGAGTCCCGGCGCACGAGTTGCAGGGCCTCTTCTCCGCGCGATGCCTCGACCGCCTCGAAGCCGAGTTCCTGCAGCGGAATCTTGAGCGCGCGCCGGATCGCGGGGTCGTCATCCACCAGCAACACTCGAATCGGCCTGGCTTCCTTCAAATCGGCAATCCCTCCGGCTGCATGGGCAGCGCAGCGAAAAATGTGGTGCCTTCCTGCTCATTGCTGGTCACCCAGACATGCCCTCCGTGCGCCAGCGCAGCCTGCTTCGCGACGGAGAGACCGATTCCGGTTCCGGGCGCCAGGTGATCGACGGCAGCCGAGCGGAAATACCGGTCGAAAATTTGTTCGTGCTCGCCTGCGGGTATCACCGGTCCGTGGTTATGCACGGAAAACACGATGCAGCTGGAGCGCTCGGCAGCGGAAATGGTCACCAGCGACCCCGCCGCTGCATATTTGCCCGCATTCTCCACAAAGTGCGTCAGCAGGGCCTGGAGCAGGCTGCGATCCGCCGTCAGGAATAAATCCTCGCGAGCCAGATCGACCCTGACGGTCATGTCGGTCAGGTAACCTCGGGCCTGGGCGATGACGTCATCGACCAGCGGAGCGATGTTGACTTTCTCGGGGTGAAGGCTGTGCGATTCAAGCCGGGCCGTGCGGAGCAGCCGCGTCGTGAGTTGGCTGAGGCAATCTGCCTGTTCGGCAATCAGCGACACCATGCTGCTCTGTGCTTCGGAAAGATGACCCATCTCCGCAAGCCCGCTGGCAGCCGCCTGAATGGCCGTCAGCGGCGATTTGTAGGCATGAGCCAGGCTGTCCAGCACGGTCGTGCGCAGCTGCTCCGCTTTCCGCGCGCTTTCGATGCGCAATTCATTGGCAAATGTGTGGTAGCGGTCGAATGTGATGGCAATGAGCGCCGCGATGTGGCTGCTGATTGCCGGATCGGACTCTCCGCGCATCAGCAGACCGCCGACCGGTAAATTGCGCACGCGCAGAACCCGGCGGATCAGGCCCGTTTCCGCATCGTCGCGCACGGTTTCGAAAACAAAGACGTTCCGGATCGCCTCTTCGAGGCCTTCGAACCATTCGCCCGTCTGATAGATTTCGTTTCGATCCGCGTCGAAGATCGCTACCGCCTCGAAACCGAAGATGGCGTGGACCATCTGAGCAAGCTGCGGTCCCGGCTTGCGGTGCAGGTCGAGCGCCGCCGCATGCTGCAGCAGTTCGCAGACCCTCTCCGCTTCCGTTTCCCTGGTTCGCATGGCGTCCGGCATCAGAAGATCCTCGCGCCCGGCAAGGAACCTCGCCGAGCATCCTGGCACCCCTTGCGCGAGACAACGCCGCCGCGTTCTCCAGAACGCCGTTGCGACTCAGCAGCAATGGGAGGTATGGCGCCGCGGACGAGGCGGCAGGTCTGGCTCGGAACAGGTCGAGCGTATATCACATTCTGAATCAGAATTGCATAGAGGTCCAGCAAAATACTCCCGCCTTCGCCCCCGCATCCATGCCGCACGGCTCGGAGGAACCCTCCTTACGTCTTCTTCATAAATTCCTCATGGGTTCTTTGCGTTCATAGAGCCATTCACCTCACTGAAACTCTTCGGTTCGGGCCGTAGAGACGCTGGGGAAGAATCCAGGGCCCGCAGCAAAATTTCGGAGGACCAAACGCATGTCCAGGATTGCGAATCCACTCTTGCAGCTAACCGTGAGCGCTTTGGCTGTCCTGACTCTGGCGGCAGGCGCTCAAACGCAGAGCCCGCCGCCCGCGCCTGCGCCCGCGTCGGCCAGCAACACCCCTGCGAACTGGCGTTTCGCCGGTGTTGACTGGACCGGCTTTGTCGATGGCTACTACGGCTACAACAACAACCATCCAACAAGCTCGGCCAACGGTCAGACGAACGATTTTTACAACTTCGACGACAAAACGAACCAGGCCGACCTGGATGCTGCCAAAATCACCTTCAATCGCGACCCTGCTCCTGTGGGGGTGCATGCGGACTTCATCTTCGGCCGCACCAACAGCCTGGTTCACCCGGGAACAGCCAAATACGACCCCTATGCGCTGGAGCAGGCCTACGTCGCCGCCAAACCCTCCGGAACGCACGGAGCGGAAATCGACTTCGGCCAGTTCGTCACCTCAGCCGGCGCCGAGACCATCGAGGCCAAAGACAACTGGAATTACTCGCGCTCGCTCCTCTTTGCCTGGGCCATTCCCTATTACCACTTCGGTCTCCGCACGTCGGTTCCTGCAACCAAAACCTGGACGCCCGGCCTGCAGATCGTCAATGGCTGGAACAACGTCGTGAACAACGAAGGCGGCCCAACCGTCGGCCTGACCAGCGCATACACCAGGGCGAGATATACGTGGTCCCTCAATGTCTACACCGGACCGGAAAAAAGCAGCGGGGTCGGCGAATACCGCAATCTGATCGACACGACTGTTCTGCTGACGCCGAATTCAAAATTCAACGCCTATGTGAACTACGACTACGGGCAGAACCACACGTCAGCTTACAAGGCAGAGTCGTTAACGACTCCGGCAAGCTCGGCGCACTGGCAGGGAATCGGTCTGGCGGTCCATGAAGCACTGGCCGGCAAGAACGCTGTGAGCGGACGCTGGGAATACCTCAGCGACAACACCGGGTTCGCGACCGGAACCGCCCAGCATGTCCAGGAGGGCACCGGCACCTTCGAGCACAAATGGAACGACCACTACATTGCGCGCGCGGAATATCGCCACGACTGGTCCAGCCAGGATGTCTTCCATAAAGGAGCAAACAGTCTCGTCGATGGCCAGTCGACGCTCACCGCAGCCTTCATCCTCGTGCTTGCGCCGGGACGCTGAACGGCCTCGCTGAAGGACCCTCAACCAACACCACAGGAGAATGGAATGGCAGACCAGAAACCAACCGGACAAATGCAGGCGACTCTTGGGCTGACAGGCCTGACCAGCAACGCAATGGCCCTCATCGCTCCAGGGGCCTTCCTTTGGCTCACGTTCGTCATTCAGGCCGGCACTGGCGCGACAGGACCAGCGATGTGGGCAGGGATTCTGGCTGCCCTGCTTCTCTGTCTGGCGACAGCAGTTTCCTATGCTGAGATATCGAGGCTCTATCCCGGTACAGGATCGAGCTACTACTATGCCGAGCAGGCCCTGCTTTCCAGAGACAAAGCTTTCCGGTACGCGCGCCTCTTCAAGTTCGTCGTTGGCTGGGGCTCCCACCTGTATTACTGGGTGTACCCGGGCGTGATGGTAGGGGTCACCGGCATCTTCGTCGGCTACGTGATCGGGTTCCTGTATCCGAACTTCATCAGCGGCGCGAATCCCGGTCCGGTCTTTACCGGCCTCGTGGCGATCGCCTTCGCCTTCGGCGTCGCGTGGATCGCGCAACGCGGCGCGAATGCCTCCACCTCGGTCAACCTGGCCATCAACGTCGTGCAGATTTCCGCGCTGGTGCTCTTCAGCGTTCTGGCGCTGGGTTACCGCATCAACCATCCTGCCGGCTCGGTCGCGTTTGAGTACGACACCAATACTCTTTCCACTTACACCTACGAATTCGCGACCAAGCCCGACGGGACTATCGTTCGCGACGCCAGCGGCATTCCCCAGGCGCAACTGGACAAAACCGGGAAACCGGTGCCCTTCCACGTCCAATATCCTGCTTACGACTCCACCGGGAAGTTCATTTCCCATCCCACCGGCGGTTCGGTCATCGCCATTCATAACTTCAACTGGATGATGATTCAGGCGACGGTCGCCATCCTCATCCTCGTTGGGTTCGAATCCGTCACGGCGATGGGCGGCGAAGCGAAGAATGCCAAACGCGATATTCCTATCGCCGTAATTGCTTCCCTGCTGATCCAGGGCCTCATGTGCTATCTCTTCGAGTATTTCGCAGCCAACTATTTTCTCAGTACGGGGTACAGCATGCAAACTGCGACCACCTCGGCCGCGCCGATCGGCGACATGATGATCATGGTCGGCGACGCGTTGCTGGGGCAGGGCCACGGCAAATACTTCATGCTGGCGGAGGCGGTCACCGTCTTTCTGGCGCTGATCGGGACGACGCTCTCCTGCATGAACACCGGAGCGCGCGTGACCTACGCGATGGGTATGGATAAGGAAGCGCCGGAGCACTTCGGCATGCTGCACTCAAAGACCCTGACCCCCCATCGCGCCATCTGGTCGCTGGCCGGCATCTCCGCGGTCATCGGTGTCATCGCCGTCAGCCTGGCATTTGGCGATGCCGGAGCGCCCACCGACGCCAGCGTTGCCGCGCTGCCCCATGGCTTGTTCTCCAGCTTCGGGTACTTCTCCCACGACAAAATGGCGGCTCTTCCCAACTCGCTGCTGGCGGTGACCCTGACCTCCAACTTCGGCACCTTCATTCTGTACGCGCTCACCTGCTTCCTGTGCATTGTGGCATTCCACAAGCGCAGCGACTTCAGCCTGCTGCGCCATGTGTTGATTCCCGGATTCGGGCTGCTCGCCAATCTGGGCTGCATGCTCTTCTACCTCATCGGTCCCGTGATGGGATACGGTACGGTGAAAGAGCCGCTCATCGCGCTGGGCGTCGCTCTGGTCTGGGGCCTCTACGGAGCGGCATACTTCATGCGCACCTCGAAAGCGAAAGGCAGGGCGATCCTGATCGAGAACAGAGCGGAGGTGGCGTAGCTCAAGCCTCCATTCCAGGCCGGGAGATCCCACAGGACCTGCCGGCCCCTGCCTCTGGGTGAGACATGCTGGAAGTCGAATTCGGCGAGGCGACGAATCCCGGTGCAGTCCGAACCAATAATGAGGACTGCTCCGGATATTACGAGCCCAAATCCAGGCAGGAAGCCCGTTCACGCGGATGGCTCTTTGTTCTCGCCGACGGAGTTGGCGGCTCTGACTTCGGAGAAATCGCCTCAGCGAAGGCCGTCGAGGTTCTGTGCGGCGGATTTGCCGAGGCGCCGGAGAATACCTCGCTCCTCAGTTTGCTGCCACGCCTCATACAGCACGCCAATGCCGCCGTGCATGACGAGGGGCTCGCGCGGGAGCGGCGCGGCAGACAGATGGCCACGACGATCGTTGCGTGCGCGCTCCGGCACGATCAGGCCATTGTTGGACATGCAGGAGATTCGCGCTGTTATCACATACGCTCGGGTCAGGCATGCGCGGTGACGCGCGACCACACATGGGCAAACGAACAGCGGAAGCTGGGACTGATCTCCCCGTCAGAGGCCGGAGCAACTGAGACTCGGCACATGCTCACGCGCTCCCTCGGCCCCGAGCTCTTCGTCACGTCCGATACGAATACCATCAGCCTTCGCGCCGGGGACCGGCTGGTGCTCTGCTCAGACGGCCTTTACAACGGCCTGGCAGACGATGACATTGCTGAAATCGCCTCGCAAAACAAGAATCCCGACCAGGTAGCCCGGGATTTGGTGAACACCGCAGTAGAAGTCGATGGCTCGGATAACGCCAGCGCTGTGGTGATTGCAGTCCGATCCGTCGAGGCTATGGCGATGTATCGTGGCAGGCTTTATCCGCGCCCCGGCACGGGCTAAACCACCGCGCGGCGGGATGCGCACAAAACGATCGATTTCGATTGCGCCAATGTTGAACTGAAGCAAATCGATAGAAAACAAAACGAAGCGGCATGCCGGTTTGTGGGCTGAACCGTGGGAGTTTACCGGTCTGCTGAGCGAACCCGGGCAAGGGCGACGCTTCACCCCCTTCACAGGTCGCTTGACAGCGTGGAAGCGGAAGACTAAAACGCGTAAATACGAAACAAGAAGAAAGAATCTCTTGTTTCGTATGCAACGCTTTGGGAGGCTTCGATGCGCAAATGCGGTTTTTTGGCGTGCGCGGCATTGCTGGCAACTCTGTTTACCGGTTGGCGGGCGCAAGCGCAGTCGACCAATGAGGCCGTATTGGCGGGCACGATCAGCGATGTGACCGGCGCCGTGATTCCGGGTGCGACGGTCACGCTGACCGACGTGGGGACGAATATTGCGCGGACCACCCAGACCAACGGCGAAGGAGATTTCTCCTTCCGCGCGCTGCCTCCCGCGACTTTCAAGATGGTGGTTCAGGCGAAGGGCTTTGGCACCGTCGAGCAGGACAACATCGTCCTCACCGTCAACCAGAAGGCGACGCTGAATACTTCGCTCAAGCCCGCCGCCGAATCCACCAACATCACCGTCCACGCCATTCCCGTGCTGCTTGATTCAGAAGACGCCACCCTCGGCACCGACGTGAACAGCCGCTACCTCACGCAGATTCCTCTCCTCAGCCGTGACTCCTTCGGGCTTACCTTTCTCGCCGGCGGCGTCACGGAGACGACCGGCTCCGGCACCCAGGATTCCTACCCCAGCGGCACCAACTTCGTTTCCAACGGGCAGCGCAACTCGACCGCCGACATTCGCCTCGACGGCGATCTGCTCAGCGCGCCGGAACAGGGCGAGGGCGGCACCACGAACGTCTACTACCAGCCGTCCGTCGAAGCGCTGCAGGAGTTCAAAGTCGAGAACAACAGCTTCTCCGCCGAGTACGGCAACAACGGCGGCACCGTCGTCAACACGGTCATGAAGTCCGGCACGAATCAGATCCACGGCACCGCATGGTGGTACGGCCAGCGCGCCAATTTTGACGCACGCGATTTTTTCAACACCGGCCCTGTGCCCGGCCACCAGCAGGATCAGGAAGGCTTCACGATCGGCGGCCCGATCCGGAAGGACAAAACCTTCTTCTTCGGCGATCTCTCGATCGTGCGCGATCTGGAACCCGTGAACATCGTGGCAACTGTTCCGACCGATCTGGAACGCAAAGGCGACTTCTCGCAGACCATGGCCTATGACGCGAACGGAAACCTGGTGCCGAACCGGATCTTCGATCCGTTCACTACGGACGCCAACGGCAACCGCCAGGCTTACAAGGGCAACAAGGTCCCCGAAACCGAATGGGATTCCATTGGGGAGGCCGTCCTCAAGCTCTATCCCGAGCCGAACACGGCGGGCGATCCGGGCATCGGGACGAATAATTTTCGCGACGAGGTGCTGTCGACCTCGAAGAGCCAGCAGTTCGACATCAAAGTCGACCAGAATTTCAGCGCGCGCTCGCGGCTGAGCGCACGCTATAGCTACCAACATAATGACGGCGTCACGCCCGGCGTTTTTACCGACGACATCTTTAATGATGGAACCGCCTACCGCGGCGCCTTCTACAACGACGGGCTGGAATACACCTTCTCCCCAACCGCCAATACGCTGTGGGTGAGCCGGTTCGGGATCGACCGGGTATGGCAGCCGTCGTTTTCCAATACTCCGGATCCCACCAGCGTCGGATTCCCGTCCTACCTCGATGCGGCGAACGGCATCGCCCGCATGCCCTCGATTCTGCCCAATGATTACGGCGACTATTCGCGGTTTACGCCGCTGTACAGCCAGTGCTGTGTCGATACGCGCTTCGCCCACACGCTGCTGAACTATTCGTCGAACTTTTCATGGACGAAAGGGCAGCACAACATGAAGTTCGGGGGCGAGCAGCGCATCTTCTACAACAATTTCGATCAGCCGAATTATCCGACGGGATTCTTCAGCTTCGATCAGACCGTAAGCTCCGCCACTCCCTACGACACGGCCAACGGCACGCAGGGAAATTCTTTTGCGAACATTCTCATCGGCTATGGCGATACCGGAGGCATCAACGTACAGCCGGCGGTCGCCGACATGTCGCGCGAGACCGCGTTCTATGCGGAGGACAGCTGGCATCCGACGCAGAAGCTCACGCTCAATGCCGGGGTGCGCTACGAGTGGAGCACTCCTTATGCGGAGCGGCACAACTACGAACAGTTCAGCGACTTTACGGTGAGCAGCGGCCAACCCGTGCCGGGGCTGAGCGCTTACCAGTCCAGCGATACGCCGCCAGGGGCGACCATCTTCGCCGGCAACGGACGCCGCACGATTCCTGTGGACCGCAACAATTTCGCGCCGCGCTTGAGCTTCGCGTGGCAAGTCAGTCCGAACCTGGTGGTTCGCGGCGGCGCCGGCATTTACTACGGGCTGAATGTTGCGACGAACTATCAGTACCCTGGGCCCGCCTTTGCGGCCAGCCCGTCGGTCTTCTTCACCAAAGACAATTATCAGACACGCTTTGCGACCCTGGAGAATCCGTTTCCGGGCGGAATCCCTCAGCCTCAGGGGACGAAGTACGGCAAGCTGGCGGACTGGGGTCTCGCGGACAGCAACAACCTCGATCCCGAGCCCGCGCGCAACGCGGAGATCTATCAGTGGAACCTGGGCATTCAGCAGGCGCTTCCTTGGAAGGTCGTCGTCGGCATCGACTACTCCGCGAACCGCTCCACGCATTTGCCGTGGGGCGGCTACAGCAGCACGAGTAATCGGAACTTCATCCCGTCGAGCGTGCGCGAGCAGTACACAAGCGATCAGCTGAGCGCGCTGGTGAACAATCCGTTCCAGCCGCTCTTCAGCGGTCCAGCCGCCATTTTCAACGAGCCGGAGTCGCGCTACGGGGATCCTCAGCTGCCGCTGCTGAACCTGTTGCGCCCGTATCCGCAGTACGACGGGGTTTTCTCCGGACTTCCGAAGCTTGCCGCCAATTCCTGGTACAACTCGATGCAGGTGCGGTTCCAGAAGCGTGAGAGTCAGTACCTGTCGTTCGAAGGGAACTACACCTGGGCGAAGGCAGAAGACGACTCGTCGGTCGGGTTCAACGCGTTTGTCGGCTATCTCGACACCGGCAACCCGCAGGAACTGGACAATCTGAAAGCGGAATGGTCGATTAGCGCCAATGATGCCACCAACCGGCTGGCCGCCGCGGTGGTCGCGAACTCGCCCGTTGGACGCGGCCGGCTGATCGCTCCCAACATGAACCGGTTCCTCGACTATGTGGTGGGAGGCTGGCAGGGGTCGACGCTGATCACCTATCAGACCGGCACGCCCATGCCGATCACCATGGGCAATCCGCGCCTGGCGGATGGCAACCAGCGCCCGGACGTGACCTGCGCCCACGTGACCACCGGCATGAGCGTGCATCAGGCCGCTTATACGCAGCAACCGTATCTGAACGCGTCGTGCTTCGCGGACCCTGGCGATCAGCAGCCGGGCAATGCGCCACGCTACTTCTCCAACATTCGCGGCGACAGCATCCGGAACTTCGACGTGTCGTTCATGAAGAGTGAAACGCTGCCGCGGGAGAGCCAGCTGGAATTGCACGTCGACCTTTTCAACTTCACCAACACGCCGCGCTTCGCATTCCCCGACTTCGGCTACGAGGACTCAACCTTCGGCATCGTCAGCTCGACGGCGGCAGGCTACGTTCCGCGACACCTGCAGTTCGGCGCGCGCTACCAGTTCTGAATCGGCGCGGGGCGTGTGTGGCCCCGCCCCATTTGCCATCTCGCGTTGAGGAGCTTTCCGTGTCTGCTTCCTTTGTGCGTCGCACAGCTTCGATCGTGGCGTTGATTCTCGCGTGCAGCGGGGCGCTCTCTGCACAGCAGGATGAGGGGGCTGCGCGGGCGTGGATGCGCAAGGTTCGCATCGCCGCGTATCCGCTCACGCCAACGAATGCGCAGCAGATCGTCCAGCAGGCCCAGGCCTCCGGCGTCTATGGCATCGAGGTCGATAACGATATCCCCGGCCGCTATGAGAGCTTCCTCGACCCGGCGGTCAAGCTGGAGGCCATCCGCCGCGTCGCGCAGGCCGCGCACCAGGCCGGGAACAAGGCCTTCGTCTACATCGCGGGGACCGAATGCATCTCGCTGAACGCCGCCGGCCCGCACACGCTGGCTAAGGATCACCCGGACTGGCTGCAGCGCAAGATCACCGGAGAGCCGGCGATTTTCGATGCGAAGTCGGCCTTCTGGATCCGCCCAGGTGAGGAAGACGTGTGGGTCAGTCCGTACGCGGAGCCGTGGCGGACCATCTACATGCAGCGCGTGCGGCAGATTGCCGCGACCGGCATCGACGGAATCTACGTCGACATTCCCTACTGGATGACGCACTTCACCGGCTGGGAAGACACCTGGGCAAGCTTCGACGATGGAACTGTGGCCGCCTTCAAAAAATCCACGGGGCTCGATGCGCGCAAGGACATCAAACTCGGCGACCCTGAAGACCCGGGCTTCCGCAAATGGATCGATTTCCGCATTGAGACGATCGACGGCTTTCTCGCCGAGATCCGGCGCAATGCCGTGGCGGTGAACCCAAAGATCGCGCTGATCCCGGAGATCTATCCGGGCATCGAGGAGGCCGTGCCGCGCGTGGGCGCTGATGTCTACCAGCTCTATCCGATTGTGGATGCCATCGCGCACGAGTATGAATTTGGCGACAGCGAAGACCACACCGCTGCGTCGCGCTCGCCGTTCGACTGGTTCATGTATCAGATCGGAATGCGCAGCTTCCGCGCCTTTGCCGGCGAGACGAAGCCAACATGGATCCTGAACTATTCCTGGGACGGAGCGAAGAACGTGGCGCCGCGCGAGGCTATGCTGTCCCTGGCCAATTCGCAGCTGACGGCAGGGGCGAACTTCTGGGATGCACGGGGCCACGTGATGTCGGGGTCGAACGACATGCCGACGCGCGAGCAGATCTTTCACTGGATTGCCGCCCACGAAGACATCTTCGGCGCGGAACGCCAGCCGCAGGGCGAAACGGGTGTCTACTTCTCCGACACGACGCGCAACTACTATCCCGATGCGTTCGTGGATGCCTATCGCGGCGTTCTGCTCATGCTGCTACAGAATCATGTGCAGTTCCGCATTGTTACGGCGCGAACGCTGCGCGATTTCCACGGCCAGGTGCTTGTGCTTCCCGAAGTGCGGGTGGTGAGCCAGGCCGAAGCAGCCGGGGTGCGCGCGTTTGCTGCGAAGGGAGGCCGCGTGGTGCTGACGGGCAGGACCGACGACCGGCTCAGAGATCTGCCGGCGGCTGTAGGTTTTCCCGATCAGCCGGAGCTGCGCTACCTGCACGCGGCGCAAAAGGATTTCTATGGAGCGAATCCGGGAAGCGAGCCCAACTTGTTGCGTGCCATCGAGACGAAAAGTGAAGTGCAGGCAGAGGCAGCACCCAGTGTGGTCATGCACGAGGCGCGAATCGCAGGCCGAACGTATCTGTTCTTCGCGAATTTTTCCGGACTGGCCCCCGGGCAAAACGAAACACCGGCGGCGCAAGCCGGCATTCGTGTGACGGCCCAACCTTCTTTGGGTAGAAAGCTGCACTGGCTGCCGTATCTGGCAACCGAGACGATAGTGGAAGGCCAGTCCTCCCCGGATGGGATCACCTTTACCCTGCCGGAACTGGAGCGCGGCGCCGTTGCCTGGTTCGACGCGCAGCCCTGATGCCCAAATCCGAAAGGAGCCGCCTCGATGCGGCATGAAAACGAGCTGAACAATCCCACGATGGCAAGAAGACCGCCAGGTACGGAAAGGGAACCACACCAGAACAGCCAGATGCTGATCGACGAGCGCCGCCGGCATATTCTCTCGCTTGTGCAGAATCAGGGGCGCGTGATCGTCGGCGAACTGTCGCACACCCTGGGAATCTCCCAGATCACGATCCGCAAGGATCTGGAGCACCTGCAGTCGCGTGGACTGGTGCAGCGCACGCACGGCGGCGCCCTTCGTTTGCAATCCGGCGCGCTCTTCGATCCCTCGCTTTCCGAGAAGGCGAAGCAGCAGGCGAGCGAGAAGCTCCGCATTGCCGAAGCCGCCGCCAGCATGGTGCAGGAGGGACAATGCGTCATGCTCGACTCCGGAACGACAACGACGGCGGTGGCGCACGCCCTGAAGCGCTTTTCCCAGCTCACGCTGATCACGAACGCCGTGAACATTGCCGCCGATCTCACCAGCACGAATTTTGAGGTCATACTGATTGGCGGCACGCTGCGGAAGAACTCCTTCTCCGTCGTCGGGCCGCTCGCCGAAGATGTGCTGGAAGAGATGCACGCCGACATCCTGTTCCTTGGCGTTGACGGATTCGACGTGGAAACCGGTATCACCACGCCGAACTTCCTCGAGTCGCGGGTGAATCGCGCGATGGTCAAGGCCTCACGACGCGTGGTCGTCGTTTGCGATTCGACGAAGTTCGAAAAACGCAGCCTCTCGCGCATTGCTCCCACGTCGGCTGTTCATTGCGTGATCACGGACTCAAATCTGCCTCAGGAAACGGCGGAAGCGCTGCGCAAGCAGAAAATCGAAGTGATTTTGGTCTAGCAGGCGTGGACGGAGAGAAAGAAGGAGGCAAATTCCATGCAGCGCCGTGATTTTTTGAAGGGCAGCGCGGTCGCCGCAACTGCCGGACTGTGTGGGCAGGGAGCGAACGCATTCGTTCCGGCCCACAACTGGGGAAAGTACGATTTCGGATCCGGTCCCCAGGTGAAGGACCGGCTCAATCAGGGACCATTTCCGCAATACTCCCCCGACGCGGTGATCCCCGGGGACGACGTGGTCATGACCACCACTCCGTCGGATGACGCGGTGCCGAATTACGGGAAAGGCCTCATCACCTACATCACGGCCGATATGGGGACCGAGGAAATCCAGTCCGACAATATCCACAGGGCGATCGAAGAACTCGTGCAGTTCCCGCTGGGCCAACTGTTGTACCTGCGGCCCACGTGGAGAGAGGTGCAGCCACGTCCCGGTCGCCTCGACCTTCCGGACTATTTCAAGCTCACCCTCGATCTCGGCCGGCAGCACAACAAGCGGCTTGGCTTTCGCATTCAGATGAGCGCTCCCGATTACACGCACGCACCCGCGCTTCCCGATTTCGTCCTCGACCGCGTGCCGAAGGTGAACCTCGTGCTCACCAACATGGCGGATCAGGCTGCTGCCCAGCACTATCTCAGCAATCCACACTCGCGCTACCAGCCCCGCTTCGACGATCCGTATTTTCAGGATTGCTTCCGCGAGCTCGTCGAGCTGCTCGCCGCCGAATTCAACGGTAGCGACAGCATCGAGTTCATGGATACGTTTTTGTACGGTTTCTGGGGCGAAGGGCACACCTGGCCCTTCAGCAACAATCCATTCCCCGACTACCAAACAGCCGAACGCACCTGGGTGCGCATGCTCGAGGTCCAGCTGGAGCACTTCACGAAAACGCCCCTGCTCACGAACACCCAGCCCGACTTCAGCCGCGTCGGGAATTCCGAAGTGCTCGACCGCAGCGTACGCAGCAATAACTGGATCCGCAGCGACACCATCTTTATCGAGAACGAACAGATCGAAGCTCTGAGCAACCGGCCGCCGTGGATCGGAGCGCTGCTGGAACAGGGGCTGCCCGGCAAACCTCCCGATCCGGCGCAGCAGGAGGAGGGAATCTCTCCGGCCGAAAACATGATCTCGCATGTGATCGATGTCGGCGCGAACTACTGGTCGCTATGGAATTTCCACCAGATCAATCCCGCCACGTTGCAGGCGTATTACCAGGCGTATCCCCGAGCCTTCGACCGCATCAGCCGGCGCATCGGCTATCGCGTGCGGCCGTCTTGGATTTGGAGCTATGACGATGGCGCTCAGGTGGGCATCATCTGCGGGTTGACCAACGACGGCATCGCCGGCGTGCCCGGCGTGCTGCGGGTGAGCGTGATCGACGAGAACGGCGCGGTGCTGCAAAGCGGATGTCTCGACCCTGGCTATCCTCTGCCCGGCAAAGTGCGGCAAGCGCAGTTCTTGCTGCCGAAGGGGACCAAATGGCAAGGCCTGCGGCTGCGCGCCGAGATCGAGGTGAAGAGCATGCGGTTTCCCGTACGCTGGGCCTGCCACCAAAACCTGAACGCGGACGGTTCGTTGACCCTGCGGCGGAATCTTCACCAGCAGGGATAGGAACAAACTGCCAATTGAATGATCAGGCCGCATTTCTCTGCGGCAGTCATGCTTAGATGAGTGACCAGGCGAAGATCCGCAAAACTCATGCTTCGTGCCGTAGCGCGGTGACGGGGTCGAGATTCCCCGCGCGCATTGCGGGCAGCCATGCAGACAGCAGCGCGACCACCCCAAACAGGAGCACGATCGCCGCCAGGGGAGCCACCCCGAATGAGCTCTTCGCGAATATCTGAAAACGAACGAGGCGCCCGATCACGATGCTGCCGAAGAGTCCGATAGTGAGACCAATGCCGGCGAGCCTGGCAACGGTCAGCAAAATGAGCTTCAGAATTTGGCCGCGCCGAGCGCCCAGCGCCATGCGGACGCCGATTTCCTGCACGCGCTGCGAGACGTTGTAGGAAATCACGCTGTAAATCCCAATGGCGGCGAGCGCGAGCCCCAGGAAAGCGAAGCTGCTGAAGAGCGCCATATTGAAGCGTGGCTGCTGGGTTTCTTCGCTCATCACCTCGTCGAGCGTATGCGGCTTGCCGAGAACCAGGTCCTTGTCGAGATCGCGCGCCTTCATGCGAACGGCGTTGATCATGGCCAGTGGCTCGCCGGTCGTCCGAACGGCAAGCGTGCGTACGGGAGGAGCATACAAGGTGTATGGCAGATAGACTGCCGGGGCCGAGGCTTCCGCCAGGCCGTTGTTCTTGATATCCCCGATGATGCCGACGACGGTCACGCCGCTGGCGAGGCCGGGAGCGGTGAGCAACTGCGGGTTGTCGGGCGTTTTGGCCAGCACGTCGATTTGCAGGGAGCGCCCCACCGGATCCTGGCCCGACGGCCAGAGACGCGCAGCGCTCTCGTTGATGAGCGCGACGCGCATGCCGCTCTCGATTTCGGCTTCGGTGAATTCGCGGCCACTCTTCAGGGGAATGCCGAGTGTCTGCGGATAGTGCTGACTGACGAGGGCGACCGCGACGGTGCGGTCTTCCATGCGCGGCTGGCCGCTGATCGTGAAGGGGGAGCGCATCTCCGCGTAGGGAAGTCCTGAATTGCCAAGCTCCGCATCCTGCACGCCAGGCAGGTTCGTGATGCTGGACAACAGATTTTGATCGAGTTCGTTGCGCTGCTGCCAGGTGGGATAACTTTTGGGCGCGAGCGTCACGTCGACGGTAAGCACGCGCGAGGGCTGGAAGCCGGGATCCGTCTCGAGCATCCGGAGAAAGCCGCGCACGGCGAAGCTCGCGCCGGCCAGCAGGATGACCGACAAAGAGATTTCGGCGACCACCAGCCAGCTGCGCATGGCGCGGCCTCGCAAGCTGCCCGTCGCGCCGCCGCCGCCGTCTTTGAGCGTGCCGACGAGGCCAGGGCGCGAGGAGCGCAGCGCCGGCGCCAGACCGAACAGGATGCCGGTGAGCATCGAGACGGCCAGCGAAAAGAGAAGCACCCAGCCATTAATGGTGATGCGCGCCTCGTTCGGCACATAGTCGGGCGGGATGAGCGCCACAATGAGCCGCGTCGCTCCGAACGCAAACAAGACGCCGAGTGCGCCACCCACGACGGAGAGCAGCACGCTTTCGGTGAGAAGCTGGCGCACCAGGCGGCCCCGCCTCGCGCCGACGGCGAGCCGCATGGCAATTTCGCGAGCGCGCCCCGTGGTCCGCGCGAGCTGCAAATTGGCCACATTCACGCAGGCGATGAGCAGCAGGAGACCAACCGCAGCCAGCAGCAGGTGCAGACTCTCGCTCATGGCGCCGCTTGCGGAAGTGATGTCCATGTAGTTCAGCAGGATGGTCCGGAGCTGGCCTTTCGGGTAGTCGTCAGGGTGCTCGGCTGCGAAATGGATGTCCAGCTGGTTGAGCTGTTGCTCCGCGGCATGCTGCGTGACGCCGGGCGCGAGGCGCATGATGACCGCGAGACCGCCAGGATCTTTCAGATCGGTCGGCAGAGGCAGCCAGAATGCCTCGTTGGTCCACCAGCCAAAGCGCGGCGGCATGACTCCAATGATGGTGCGCGGCACATCGTCAACCGTAATCCTCCGCCCGAGGGCATGAGGGTCGCCCGAGAAGAAGCGCTGCCAGAATCCGTAAGTCAGCACCACGACCGGCGCGGGCTGGCCGCCGGGTCCGATATCAAAAGGCTGGATCGTTCGCCCCAGCAGTGGCTTCACTCCGAGGAAGTTGAAAGCATTGCCGGTCAGAAAGACTCCGAAGAAGCTCTCCGGATTGATGCCGCCGGTCAGCATCACCCGCTTCGGATTCGTCGCCATCACCTCGGAAAACGCAGGCAGCTTCTCGATTTCCTGCATTTCGCGCTGGGAATACCAGTGCCAGCCGTTTGCGGCGTCTTTGGGACCGAGGACCGCCGGGGCCCAGATCTGGTTGGGCCTGGCGTAGGGATAAGGCGCGATGAGGACGCCGTAGACCACGCTGAACAACGCGATGCTGGCGCCAATGCCGAGCATCAGCGAGAGTACCGCCACAAGGGTAAAGCCGGCATTTTTGCGGAAGGTGCGCAGCGCGAAGCGCAGGTCCTGCAGGAGGTGCTCGGGCCACAGCCAGCCCCACGCTTCGCGGGATTCATCGCCGGCGGCGGCTACGTTACCGAATTTGCGGATGGCGGCGTGGCGGGCTTCGGCGGGCGACATGCCGGCATCCATGTTCTCCTGGGCTTCAAGGTCGATGTGCTGCTGCATTTCGTCCTCTAAACGCTTGCGTCGATCTTCCCAGCGATCCATGGCGGTTTCCTCGCTTGATGATGTTGCGGGGCCCTAGGAGTTTTGGTCTGGCAGCGGAGACAGCAAGCGCGCAATCGCGCCTGCGAAGCGCTCCCATTTAGAGGTCTCGGCAGTGAGCCGTTTGCGGCCCTTCGCTGTGAGGCGATAGAAGCGGGCCTTGCGATTGTTCTCAGAGAGGCCGTCGTCGGCGACGATGAGGCCGCCGCGCAGGAGGCGCTGCAGTGCTGGATAGAGCGAACCGTGGCCAACCTGCAGCACTTCTTCCGATCGCTGCTGGATGATGCGGGCGATGGCGTGGCCGTGCGCCGGCCCAAAGGCAAGGGTCTGCAGGATGAGCAGGTCGAGGGTGCCCTGCAGCAGTTCCAGTTGGCTGTCGCTCTCTTCGGTCGTCATTCGACCTGAAGGTATTCCCGTTCAGGTCGAATGTCAAGGGGAGGGTCGGAGATCGCGTTCCCATAAGGCGGGAACCGGATTCCGCCTGGCAGCGTATTCACTCCTGAGGTTTGCCATGCAGACGTTCCGCCAGGACCTTGCCTACGCTCTGCGCCAGATGCGCCTTTCCCCTGTCTTCACCCTCACCGCGATGCTCACCCTGGCCCTGGGCATCGGCGCCACTACTTCCATTTTCTCCCTCATTAACACCGTCATGCTCAAGTCGCTGCCGGTGGGCGATCCACGCAGCCTTTACCGAATCGGCGAGGGGGACGATTGCTGCATTCAGGGTTCCACCCAGGACGACTGGGGCTTTTTCTCCTACGACTTTTACCGGCGGATGCAGCAGAACGCGCCGGAATTCTCCTCGCTTGCCGCATTCCAGGCCGGTAACTGGACCTACAGTGTCCGCCGTGGCGAAGCGGATCGCCTTGCTAAACCATTGCGCGAAGAAGCGGTGACCGGGAATTACTTCTCCACGCTCGGCATCGGCGCGTTTGTGGGCCGCACCATCGCTCCTTCCGACGATCAGCCCGGCTCGGCGCCGGTTGCCGTCCTCAGTTACCGCACCTGGCAGCAGCAGTACGGCTCTGATCCCTCCATCGTCGGCTCCACGTTCATCATCAACGGCCATTCCGTCACCATCGTGGGCGTTACGCCGCCCGGGTTCTTCGGCGAAACTCTTCGCGCCGATCCTCCTGACATGTGGTTGCCGGTCAATCTCGAACCGATGTTTGCAGGGTCCAACTCGTTGCTCCACCACTTTCAGGCGTGGCTTCGCGTCATCGGCCGTGTCCGGCCCGGCGCGTCGGTCTCCACCACCGGCCAGCGCATGACCGCTCTCCTGCGCCAGTGGCTCGTCTACGACAGTGGCATGCCCGCCGACTGGATGGCGAACGTCAAAGCCGATCTCCCGAAACAGAACATCCGCGTCATTCCTGCCGGAGCCGGCGTGGGCGAAATGAAAGACGACTACGCCGCCAGTCTTCATATCCTGCTCACGGTTTGCGGCCTGGTGCTGCTGATTGCCTGCGCCAACATTGCCAACCTGCTGCTCGCACGCGGGGCCTCGCGCCGCACGCAGACCTCCGTTCGCCTGGCCCTTGGCGCGTCGCGCCGGCGTCTCATTCGACAAACCCTCACCGAGAGCATTCTGCTGGCGATCTGCGGCGGCCTCGCCGGACTGGCTGTTGCGTGGCTTGGGGTCAAGGCCGTCGTCGCGATGGCTTTCCACGGCGCGCACTTTGTCCCCATCTCGGCAAGGCCCTCGGTGCCCGTTCTGCTCTTTGCCTTTGCGCTGTCTCTCGTCACCGGCGCCATCTTCGGAACGGCGCCTGCATGGCTGGCCACGCACGCCGATCCCGCCGAGGCTCTCCGCGGCGCCAATCGCAGCACTCGCGATCACGCTTCGTGGTCGCAAAAGACCCTGGTCGTCGCGCAGGCCGCGATCTCGCTCATCCTGCTGGCCGGCGCCGGCCTGCTCACCCGCAGCCTCGTCAACCTGCAGCACCAGGACTTCGGCTACCAGCTCGACCACCGCATCACCATCGGCATCATCGCCCCATGGCCGTCCTACTCCAAACCGCAGCTGGACGCCCTCTACCGCGAGCTGCAGGATCGTCTCACCCATATCCCCGGCGTTGAGCGCGCCGCCCTCGCGCAGTACACGCCGCTGACCGACAACTGGGGCGAGATGGTCATTCGCCAGGGGCATGGCATGCCCAACATGAACGAACCCGTCGGCTCTTCCTGGGATCACGTCGGTGCCGGATATCTGGAAACCCTCGGCCAGCCAATTATCCGCGGCCGCACGATTACGGAAGATGACACCGCCTCGACGCAGAACGTGGTGGTGGTCAACCAGGCCTTCGTCAAGCAATTCTTCAAACCCAGCGAAGACCCCATCGGCCAGCACTTCGGCCTCGATCTGCCCCGCTATTCCAGCACCTATGAAATCGTCGGCGTGGTAGGCAACGCGAAGTACACCGATCCTGCCAGCACCGATCCGCCCCGCCCGCTGTTCTTCGTGCCGCTCGCGCAGCACGCGAAATACGAAGACGGCTCCATGATGCAGCAGATCGACGACGAGACCCACTTCATCGAGGGCGCGGTTCTCCAGGTGCGCGGCAGCACCGAAGGCCTCGAGCCTGCGATTCGGCACGTCTTCTCCGACGTCGATCCGAACCTTACGCTATTGGGCATGTGGACTCTGCGCGACACGGTGGATTCGCGTTTCGATCAGCAGCGGGCCGTCGCTAATATGACCGGTCTCTTCGGAATTCTCGCGCTCATCCTCGCCGCGGTCGGCCTCTACGGCGTCACCGCGTACACTGTGGAGCGCCGCACCAGCGAAATCGGCATTCGCATGGCGCTCGGCGCCGATCGCTTCGGCATTGTCCGCCTGGTTCTGCGCGGAGCCTTCCTGCAGATCCTCATCGGACTGGCCATCGGCATACCCGCCTCGATCGGCTGCGGCCGGCTGATTGCCGCGCAGCTGTATCAGGTCAAAGGATGGGATCCGCTGGTTCTCTGCGTTGCGGTTTTGACCCTCGGTTTCTGCGCGTGTGTCGCCAGCATCATCCCGGCGCGGCGCGCCGCCTCGCTGGACCCGGTCAAGGCGCTGCGCACCGAGTGATTCGCCGAATCCCCGCTCTGCTCAGCGCAAGCTGAGCGATATGACTAACTTGTCGACCGCGGCGCAGGCCCATTCAGGAATTCGCCGATGCCACCCGCCGGAATCGTGAGTTCGGCGGTGCTGTCGGTGGTGATGCACAGCCGGTTGGGATGGCAGACGATGTCGTTAACGCGGCGCGTACTATGTGGAACGCGGCACAAGAACATGGCCCAGGCGGCATGGACCGCGGCCCGAGCGGGGACACGGAGCAGGGTGGGCGTGCCGAAAGCTTCGCCGCGGCGCAGCGTTTCGGCGCGGCCAATGGGCAGAGGGCTCACCCCAAACTCAAAGGCACGAGCTTGCTCGCGGCCGGCCCACGGCGGAGCCAAGCGAGTGCAGTTTTCTTCCCAAAGAGTGACCCACGGAAACTGCGAACGCCGAAAGATGTACCCAAAAGCCAGGCGCTCCGCCGGATTGACCGCGCAGGCGAACCCATGTTCCCGGCGAGGATCGATCTGAATACCCGCGACAAAGCCGCGGCCAGGCGTTTGGCACGGATACTGCAGGTCGACGGAGCCGCCGCCCACGGCCGGCGCAGCAGGCCATGTGAACTCCGAATCGGGGGCGAGCGCGGGGTGGCCCTCGTAAGCGCCGGGATCGGTGATGCCTCGCAGACCAGGCAGCGTGATCACACATTCAGCCGCATCCAGGAACGGTGGACCGAGCACCGCGTGCTGCTGCCACTGGATGAATTGATCGGCGTCCAGCAGATTGCGAACGGCTTCGCGCACCTGAATGACCGACTCGCCAGTGCGCAGAGAAAGTTCGCGCGTGAAAACGAGGCCGAACGCAGGCAGGCGGACGGAGAAGCGCAGGTAGCCTTCGTCCCGCCCAGACCGCAGAGACGCGGTCCAGCGGCGCACACCGGCTTCGCCATGGAGCACTGCGCCGGCGGCGATCTCTTCGTCCGATGGCATGCCGTACAGCCCGAGACAGAGGCTGTGCCCGGCGATTCCGCTGAGCAACTTGCCGACGGGCTCCGGGCCGAACGTCGCCTCATCGCACGCGGCGCGAAAGAGCACCGGATCCCGGAGCCTCCATTGCGGGATCCAGAAGGGATTGAGGGTCGGCGCGTCGAGAAAATGATAATCGGGAATTTGGCCGCCGCCGGTCAGGTGAGTGAGCTCCACGATGTCGTTGCTCAGAATGCAGCACGGGCGATTCCGCCAACGGCCTCTTCTCACCCCGACTTTCTGCGTACTCATACAGCGAACATTATCCTCTGAAGGTGGCGTGATCACCGCATGGCATCGCCTGCGCGTCGGGCGTTGGTTGACACGCCAACGCGGCAGACCGTATACCGGGGACGCTTTCTACTATGACGATGGACATTGAAATCATTGCTGATGAAGGCAACCTGTGCGGCGAAGGACCGCTGTGGGACGAGCGCGAACAGGCGCTCTACTGGACGGACATCACGGGCCGCCGGTTCTTTCGCTATTTGTGGCGCGAACAGCGCCACGAGCGGCTCAGCGATGGCTTTCAGGTGGGAGGGTTCAGTCGTCAGGAGGATGGCGGATTTGTCGTGACGAACAGCGACGGAATTTGGCTGTGGCGTCCCGGTGAGGATGCGCTGCTGCTGGCAAACGAAGCGGATGGCCAGGAATGCGTGATGAACGACTGCGCTGCCGATCCGGAGGGTCGTGTGTACTCGGGATCGTGGCACCTGGATGAGCAGGGCAGGTCGGCGCCGAGCTTTCTCTTTCGCGTGGATCGCGATGGGACGGTGCACCTGGCGGATGACGGCATCTGCTTCTCGAACGGCTTGGCGTTCTCGCCGGATGGCGCGACGATGTATTTCGCTGACACGGTGGCGCGGGTGATTTATGCATACGACTGGCGGCGCAGTGACGGCGCCCTGCAGAACCGCCGGGTGTTTGCGCGGATCGATCGGAGCGAGGGCATACCCGATGGTCTGTGCGTCGATGCTGAAGGGTACGTTTGGTGCGCGCACTGGTTCGGCGGATGCGTGTCGCGATTCGATCCGGACGGCAAGCGAGAGCGGCGCCTGGATTTTCAGGCGAAGCAGACTTCCTCGGTGGCGTTCGGAGGGCCGGAACTGGATGAGATTTACGTGACCTCGGCCGCGCAGACCAACGCGGTGGTGCTCGCGCCCAAGGGATACGATCCGAAGAGCGTGTTTGTGGGAGGTCCGCTCTATCGCGTGCGCGCCGGAATTCGTGGCCAATTGAAATACCGTTCCAGAATCGAGCCGGTAACAGCGGCGACCGGCGATCGAGCGCGGGGCAGGGAAGCATGAAGGAGACCTGGCGCTGGTTTGGTCCTGAGGACCCGGTCCCGCTGCACAACGCGAGGCAGGCGGGCGCAATGGGGATAGTCACTGCGTTGCACCACCTCTATCGCGGAGAGGCGTGGCCCCTGGACGAACTGCAGAAACGGAAAGACGCGATCACAGCAGCAGGCATGGAGTGGTCGATTGTGGAGAGTATCCCCATGCACAACTCCATCAAGCTGCGGACGGGCGAGCGTCGGAAAGCCATTGGCGCGTGGAAGGATTCGCTCGCCGCGATTGCGCAGATTGGTGTGAAGATCGTCGCCTACAACTTCATGCCGGTAGTGGACTGGGTGCGGACCGACATCGCGTGGCGGCTGCCATCGACTGGATACGCGGTCCGATTCGATGCGATTGATCATGCCGCCTACGACTTGTTCCTGCTCAAGCGGCGCCATGCGGAGGACAGCTACACGCCGGACCGCGTGCAGGCGGCGCGGGCGCGCTTCGCGCACATGAGCGAGGCGCAGAAAGATTTGCTGGAGAAAAACCTGATTGCGGGACTTTCCGCATCGGAGTCGTCGTACGATCGCGAATCCATGCGGGCGGCGATTGCGGCCTACGATGGCATGACCGCAGAGGATCTGCGCGCGAACCTGGTCGAGTTTTTGCGCGAAGTGGTTCCTGTAGCGGAGCAGTTGGGCCTGGTTCTGGCAATCCACCCCGACGATCCGCCCTTTTCGCTGTACGGATTGCCGCGCGTGGTTTCGACCGCGGACGATCTGAGGGCGATTCTCGCGGGATACGATGCCCCTGCCAACGGGTTGACGTTTTGCGTGGGCTCCCTTGGATCCCGCGGGGACAACAATCTGCCGGCGATGGCGCGTGAATTCGGACCGCGCATCCACTTCCTGCATCTGCGCCAGGTGCAGCGCGAGGCCGACGGTTCGTTTCATGAGGCGGAGCACCTGTCGGGGAGCTCCGATATGGTGGGCATTGTTCGCGTGATGCTCGAAGAGGAGCGGCGGAGAGCGGCGCAGGGCCGCGGCGACTGGGAGATTCCCATGCGGCCGGATCATGGGCATCAGTTGGGAGACGATATCGGCAAGCCGGGGAATGCGGGTTATTCGTTTGTGGGACGACTGAAGGGATTGGCGGAGCTGCGCGGCGCGATTCGGGGGTTGCAGTATGCCGTTCCCGAACTGCGCGTGTCGAAGGACGGGCGAGGTGAATTGTGAGCATGGTCGAGACAAATGAATTCGCAGGAAAGACCGCGCTGGTGACGGGCACCACCGGCATTGGTCGAGCCATTGCGCTCCGCCTGGCTGCGGGCGGCGCGCAGGTGACGGCTCTCGGCATCGATGACGCCGGCAATCGCGAACTGGCGTCGCTCGCCAAAGATCAGGGCAACGTGGTCGTTGCGGAACGTTGCGACGTGGCCGATGCGCAGGCGGTTGAAAGCGCCGTGCAGCGAGCAGCGCAGCAGATGGGCGGCATTGACATTCTGGTGAATGCGGCGGCCATTCATCCGTTCGGCGACGTGGTGGAGACGGACCCTGAAACCTGGAATCGCTGCATGGCCATCAACGTGGGCAGCGTGTATCTGATGGCGCGGGCGGTGATCCCCGTGATGCGGAAACGTGGCGGCGGATGCATCCTGAATCTTGCCTCGGTGCAGGGCTACGCGTGCCAAAAGGGAGTAGCGGCCTATGCCACGTCGAAGGGAGCGATCCACAGTCTGACGCGGGCCCTGGCGCTCGACCATGCGAAGGATGCCATTCGCGTGAACTCCATCAGCCCCGGATCGGTGCGGACGCCGATGCTGGCCGCCTCGGCCGCGCACTTTTCCCCCGGCGTGCCCACGCACGAAGTGTTCGCGCGTTTCGGGGCGGCGCATCCGCTGGGCCGTATCGGCACGCCGGAAGAGATCGCGGAGCTGGCAGCGTTCCTTGCATCGGATCGCGCGGCTTTCTGCACGGGCAGCGATTTTCTGGTGGATGGCGGATTGCTGGCCGGCCTTGGTGTGAGCTAGCTGTCGGCGACCGCGGTGGTGGCGTTCGAAAGAGAATGGACAGAACCTGGCGCCGGCTCCGCGGCTTGAATGTTTTTCCTTGTTTCGCAACTCCTCCGCTTTCGTATATAAACAAATCGTTCATATATCCAGACTACGGGGCAGAAGATGCACATTTCCGCGGTAGTCGATACAACGCCTGGCGGCGCGAAGGCCAAGTCGCCGATTTACGTTCTGTTCCTCGCTGTCGTCGCCGCGATCTCAGGATTTCTCTTCGGGTTTGACACGGCCGTGATCAACGGGGTTCTGCTTTTTCTGCAGCGCGACTTCGCGCTCTCAACGGTCCAGACAGAGATGGCGGCGAGCGCGCTGCTGCTGGGCTGCCTTCTCGGAGCGGCGGGCGCGAGCCTGATAGGGGATCGCCTGGGGCGGCGTGCTTCGCTGCTGATTGCGGCCATCCTGTTTGCAGGGTCAACGGTCGTGGCGGCCCTGGCACAATCCGTCACGGTCTTCGCTATCGGCAGGCTGGCAGGCGGATTGGCCATCGGGCTCTCATCGGTGCTGACGCCGGTCTACATCGCGGAAGTCGCGCCGGCACGCAATCGGGGGCGCCTCGTGTCGATGAACCAGCTCGCGATTGTGGTGGGCATTCTGGTGGCCTATGTGGTGGGCTGGGGCCTGGCCGGGCTGGGCGATGCCAGCTGGCGGTGGATGCTCGGCGTTGCCGCGCTACCGGCGATTGGTTTCTTTTTGGGGCTGCTGTTCATTCCTGAGAGCCCGCGCTGGCTCATCAGCCATGGGCAGCGCGAGAAGGGGCGCCGCGTCCTGGCGCGCATTTACGGCGCTCTGCAGGCTGATGTCGAAGTAAAGGCTGTCGAAGAGGCTGCGTCGAGCGAAGAAGGATCGTGGAGCGAGGTATTCTCGCCGGCGATGCGGCGGCCGCTGACCATCGCGCTGGGATTAGCAATTCTGTGCCAGATCACTGGCATCAATACCGTGCTGTATTACGGATCGATCCTCATCACCCAGCACTTCAGCGGACAAACGACGGGAACGGCGCTGATGGCCAACGTGATCATCGGAGGCACGAATCTGGCGTGCACCCTGATTGCGCTGTATTGCCTCGATCGCTGGGGCCGGCGAACGATGCTCCTGACCGCTTCGGCCGGGATGACCGTCACACTGTTGCTGTTTGTCATCATGGATCGCATTTCCGGTGTCTCGCCGTTTGTCGTGCTCGCGTGCATTCTCGGCTACACAGGATTCTTCGCATTTGCCATGGGCCCGATTCCCTGGGTGGTCATCTCCGAGATCTTTCCGACGAAGATTCGCGGGCGCGCCGCATCCATTGCGACCTCGACGCTCTGGACCGGAACGCTCGTGGTGACGCTGACGTTTCTTTCACTCATCCGCGCGCTGGGGGTGAGCGGCACCTTTGGCATCTACGCGGCGCTCTCGGCAGTCGCGTTCGTGTTTATCTGGAAGATGGTGCCGGAGACGCGGGGCAAGACCCTCGAACAGATTCAGCACGAGTGGGAAGGCTAAGCGATTGCCGCGGCTGGCGCACCCGGGAAAGCAGGGACTTCGCTGCGGACCCGATTCCACGGGGCAGGAGTGCGTTCCGAGTGGAGACTGTGGGCGATGCAATGGAATTCGATCATTATTCGTGTTCTTTTACGCCTAAAACGAACATTTACCTGCTATGATTGCGGTTCAGGCTTGGTTTGTCCTGCCATGACGCTGCTCGAACTTTTTCGGAACGAGCCAACTCCGCGGAAGTCGGGTCCGTTGTGCTTCTGTGTCCCGCGGGTCCAGTTGCGCTTCCGGCTTTCGGGGGGTGCGCAATGAGAATCCTGGCGGTTGATCTGGGAGGCAGCCACGCCGCATGCGCGCTCGTCGAAGATCAGGCGATCGTGGCGCGGGACGCGATCACATTCGGTGACGGCGTCGCGCTGGGTACGATTCTCCCGGAGATAGCGGATGTGCTGCGCCGGCTCGACGACGAGCGCAGCGCGCAGGGTGTGGGATTCGGATTCTGCGGGCTCGTGGATGCGCGCAACTCGCGCGTCTCGTCGACCAACGGAAAATTTGTGGACGCCGTGGACCTCGATCTGCGCGCGTGGGCGCAGAGCCAGTTCGGCCTGCCACTGAATCTTGAGAACGATGCGCGCCTGGCGCTGCTGGGCGAGTGTTCGGCGGGCGCGGCCCAGGGCGAAACCGACGTGGTGATGTTCACGCTCGGCACGGGCATCGGTGGCGTCGCCATGATGGATGGACGGCCGCTCCAGGGCAAACACGGCCAGGCAGGCGTGCTGGGCGGTCATGTCCCTGTCAAGTTCAACGGCCGCAAGTGTACCTGTGGAGCGATCGGATGTGCGGAGTCGGAAGCGTCAGGCTGGTCGCTGCCGCTGGTATGCGCGGAGTGGCCGGGCTTTGCCGCGAGCGCGCTGCGGGGGCTGGAGATCAATTTCGAAAACGTATTTGCCTGCGCGGCGGCCGGCGATCGGGTCGCGCAGGAAGTGCAACAGCATTGTCTGAGCGTGTGGGGCGCCGCGGCGGTCGCGGCCGTGCACGCCTTCGATCCCGACGTGCTGCTCTACGGCGGAGGGGTGATGAAGAGCGGCGATGTGATTCTTCCCTTCATTCAGGACTACGTGAATCGCTACGCGTGGACGCCATGGGGCAATCCGGCGGTGCGGGCGGCGCGGCTGGGCAACGACGCGGCGCTGCTCGGCGTGGTTCCTTTGTTTCAGCAGGAGAGCGGCTTTGTACGATAGGTTTCCATGCGTGGAGGCGGGCAGCGCCAGCGAGTGCCTGACCGGCTGGGCGCGCATTGGTGCGCACTTGCACGAGCGCGTCGGAGCGCGCGGCAAACTCGTGGTGGAGTGCTATCCGGGCGTGCATCTCGCGGAAGTGGAGCGCGGGCTGCGGCAGGCGCTGCCGGAAGCCTGCTTCATCGATGCGAATGCGCTGCTGCGTTCACCTGAAGAAATCGGCGCAATGCTGGAGCCGGTGCTGGGCGGCGATCCGGTCTTCGGCCGGATGAACACGATCGAGATTGCCGATTTCCTCGACGCGGAGAAACTGGCGGAAGCGCAGAAACAATGCGCGCAGGATGATGCGGCTGTGGTGGTGATTGGAACGGGGGCTTCGCTGGTCTGCCCGGCTTCCGATGTGCTGGCGTACGCCGATCTGGCGCGCTGGGAAATCCAGATGCGGCAGCGGCGCAATGAGAGCGGCAACTTCGGCGCGGAAAATTTGGAAGAGACGCCGTCCCTCAAGTACAAGCGATCATTTTTTGTCGACTGGCGCTCAGCAGACCGTCTGAAAATGCGCCTCTTCGACCACATCGGCGTGCTGCTTGATACGAGTGTGCCCGGGTACCCGAAGGCGATCAGCGGTGAGGTGTTCCGGCGCTGCCTGCGCGACGTTGTCCGGCGACCGTTCCGCGTCGTTCCGTTCTTTGATCCGGGGCCGTGGGGCGGGCACTGGATGGAGCGGGTGTGCGGTGTTCCGGCGGGCGATGCGCCGAATCATGCTTGGTGCTTCGACTGCGTTCCGGAGGAGAACAGCCTGCTGCTGGGCTTCGGGGCGGAACGCGTGGAGGTTCCGTCGATCAATCTGGTGCTGGCGCACCCGCAGGAACTGCTGGGCAACGTGATCGTCGAGCGCTTCGGGGCAGAGTTTCCGATTCGATTCGATTTCCTCGACACCGTCGGCGGAGGCAATCTGTCGCTGCAGGTGCATCCGCTGCCGTCGTTTATTCGCGAGCACTTCGGGATGGATTACACGCAGGACGAGAGCTACTACATGCTGGACGCGGAGCCGGGCGCGTGCGTGTATCTGGGGCTGAAGGAAGGCGTGGACAAGAGCGCGATGCTGCGCGATCTGCATCGTGCGCAGGAAGAGGACTTCGATTTTCCGGCAGGGCAGTACGTCAATCGTTTTCCGGCGAAGAAGCACGATCATTTTCTGATTCCCGCGGGCACAGTGCACTGCTCCGGCAAGGACAGCATGGTGCTGGAGATCAGCGCCACGCCGTACATTTTCACGTTCAAGCTGTGGGACTGGGGACGGGTGGGGCTGGACGGACGGCCGCGGCCGATCCATCTGCGGTATGGCGAAGCCAATATCCAGTGGAGCCGGACGACGGAGTGGGTGCGGCGGTCGCTGATCAATCGCGTGGAGGCGACGGCGAGCGGGGAAGGCTGGCGCGAAGAGCGCACCGGGCTGCACGAGCTGGAGTTCATTGAGACGCGACGCCACTGGTTCACCGGCACGGTGCCGCACGATACGAAGGGTACCGTGCACGTCCTCAATCTGATTGAAGGCGATGCGGCGGTGGTGGAAAGCCCGACGGACGCGTTTGCGCCGTTTGTCGTTCACTATGCGGAGACTTTCATCATCCCGGCCGCGGTGGGGCCCTATACGATTCGTCCTTGCACGCCGAACCCCGCGCGGGAGCTGGGCACGATTCAGGCACGCGTGCGCGTTTAGCTCAGCTTTCCCAGAGTGCAGTCCAGGAATTTGCGGCAGGGTCGATACTGATCGTCCCCGATGCGAGTGTGCGAGTGCTCGCGCCTTCGACGCGCGTGAAGGCGGCTCCGGCGCCCAGCGTGGCTGGGATTCGCACGGCCTGCGGCGGCGCTGCGGAGGCTTCGCGGGTAAAACGCGCTTTCCATCCGCGCTTTCCTGAAGGTTCCGCGGAAAGCGCCACGCGGCCGAAGCGGGTCGGTGATCCAGCGAGAGAAAAGGGACGGCGATCCAGCAGATCCGTCGGCTGTACGCCTTCGAGCAGGCGCAGCGTTTCGCTGTCTTCGAGCACAAGCCGGTGGCGCAAATAGCGAATGCATTCCGCGCTGGCCCAGTTGTGCGGCATATCGCCCCATAAATCTCCGAGCAGCGCGTGCTGCAGAGGCTGTTCTTCGCGCCACGCATGCAGCGGCGAAGCATGATTCAGGTATCCGGTGAAGGCGCGATGCGCCCACTCGCGCATTCCGGCCCACAGGTAAACTTCCGCCACGAACGCCGCGTTGTAATTCCACACGCCCTCGTGGTGCAGCCAACCGGTTTCCGCGGGAATGTCCTCCTGCGTGCAGGCCTGCATGAGCGCGATGTGGCCGCGCACCACGGGATCATCCTTCGCAAACACGTCTCCAGGAAAAATGGTGTGGGAGAGCGCCCACTGCGCGCTTTGCGGACGAGGACGATCCCACGGGTCCAGATGCATCTGCGGATCGTCGTGCATGAGCATGGGCAGGTACGTGAAGCCACGCGGGTCGTGAACCATTTCTGCGCGCGCGGCGGCGTCGAAAGCGGTGCGCAGCTCGCGGTAAAAGCCGTCGGCGCGCGACAGGTCGGCGATTTGCAGCCTTTGATTCGCGGTGGCGACGGCACGCAACCCGGCCAGCGTCCACAGCGTGTTGGTGAAGTCGTAGCAGACGCCGCCGATGCCGCCGTCTGGAAATCCAGGCGCCAGGAGGCCGTAACGGCCGTTCGGGGAATCATCCTTGCGAGCATCGTCACGCAGCTGGATGAGGAACTCGATGGCGTGGCCGACGTTAGGCGCCAGCCGGCGGAGCAGCGACCAGTCCTGCTTCAGCTCGCAGGCGCGCACCAGTGTGAACATGGCGATCGCCGTGTCCTTCCAGTGCTCCTTGCCGCCCGACGCGATGATCTGGCCGGTGGAGACCTGCTGATTCCACTCCGAAAGCAGGCCCTGGTCGGCTGCTTCATCGAACCCGAGGTAGCGCGCGGCTTCGAGAATGAAATTGCCATCGACGATCCACAGTCCGCGGTAGACGGTGGGGCCGACTTCGAAGACGAGGCGTCCGTTCTTCACTTCCCGCGCCTGCTGGATATTGCGCGCGCAGGCGGTGAGGAACTCACCCTGCGTGCCTGGGATCGACCACGAGACGGGAGCGCTGAATGCGCGCCACTGGGTCCACCATGAACGCACCTCGGCGAGCAGTTCGTCCGCAGTGGCGGAGGTGTCGAGGCCGGGGGGGGTTGCGGACTGCGGGAATCGGAAGAGGTAGCGCAGCGGGCGTGTCTGGCTCGCTGTTCCATGCTCGAGGGTGAGGCGGTAGCCGCCTTCCTCCGGTAACCAGGAGACATCACGCGATGCGTTGTCCTGCGGGATGGCGACCATCCAGGGATTCTGCCCTGTGCCGCGCGTCACGCTGGTAATGCCGGAGGGCGTCGGCTTCCATTGAAATTTCTCGCCGGAGCGGATCCGGACCAGCGGGGTTACCATTGCGTCCTCGTCGCGAGCGCGAATCTCCATGAGCACGTTGTCGACGCGCCCTTCATTTTCGCGGCGCGTGCAGAATGCGATCAGCTCGATAGTCGCCGTGGCCCGTTCGAGACGCGTATGGAGAATGGGGACGCCGGGCGCCTCCATCGTTTGTGCGGCCCAGGTATCGCGGCCCATGCCAGAGAGCGTGAACTCCACGATGGTTCCGAACTGATTGATCGGCGCGAACTGATCGTGGGGAAAGTCGCAGCGTAGATCGCCCCACTTGCCGACCAGCGTCTTGAAGGGATCATCGGGGAAGCAAATCGTCGATTGATAATCCGCGGGAGCATAGCGGAAGTCCACGACTGCGTTGAACGAGTCCGCCTGGTCGGTCGCGACTGGCGCAGGGTGCCTTCCCTGGTGGGCGGCGGAGGCGGGCCGTTCGAGCCCGGTGACCAGGGCAGCGGCGGCGCTGCCGGTAAGGAACGTACGGCGATCGAAAGCTTTCATGCGGTCTTCAGGGCTCCAGGGTGGTCCAGAACGAAGCGGCGCGAGCCGGTTCCGAAACCCACTGCAGGCGGTCCGGATGATCTTCGAACTGCCGATAGATCGGCACGCCCGGAGCCACTCCGAGCTCCGGATATTGGCGTGCGGCGCGAACGCTCAGCAGGGAAGACGCGTACCGCGGGTTCGCCTGCCACTCCACGCCTCCGTCGCGCAGCAGGGGAAACCACGCGAGACCTCCGTGGGCGCGGATTTCATCGTAAACAAACCCATACTGCCGTTCGCAAAGCGCGCCAAAGACCATCCGCTCCGATTCGCTCGCGTTGATGACCGCGTGCGCCCAGCCCGGCGGCACAACAACATGATCGCCAGGGCCGGCTTCGACGGCAATGCAGCGGCCGGGATCGTCACCGGCGGATTGCTGTGCGTAGATGACGGTGCGGCCTTCCCAAATCTCGAACAGCTCCGGCGTAGACCACCCGCAATGCGGTGCAATGGCGTGGACGTGGCCCTGGCTGCGCACCGGCTCCTCGCCCAGCCGGCCGCTGGCGTAGACCACCACGCCGAAGAGCAGAGACCGCCGCTGCAACTCCGCACGATCCTCCTCTTTCCCCACGTCCATCGCGATCCCGTATACCGGATCGGGGCCGCTGCACTGCGGATCGCGCAGGCTTGGCCGGATGTCGTCGAGTCGTCGCAGTTCCGGAGCAGGGCCGAAGACGCCGGGGCCATACTGAAACCCGAGGCTGTCGGGGTCGAGGCGGATCGCAAAGCCGGGATCGAAGAGGTCCGTAGTCACTGGATCACTCTTCGGCGAGGAACACCGGCTGGCCCTCGCGCTCCACCAGGCGGGCTCCGAAGCCGCGTTCGGCAATCGTTCCGTAGTCATAGCCGGCATCGCTGCCCCAGCACGCCCAGAAGATGAGCGGCACGCTGCCGGTGTTGGCGACGCGATGCGCATGCTCGCCCTGAATGTAGTGCAGGGAACCGGGAGCCATTGGTTCCCCCCAGGTGCGGCGCTCCCGATCCATGCGGATAAGCATCCCGCTGCCGGAGACGGTGGCGTAGTATTCGGCGCGTGTGGGATTCGCGTGAAAGTGACCGTGCGTCATGAAGTATTCGTCCCCTACTTTTCCTGGCTGCAGCACCGTCACGCCCAGGAATAGACCGCCCTCAGTACCCGAAACAACCGGCATCCACGAGCGGACCCGGTAGATCTCGCCTGCCGGATCGAAGTGCGCGTACGCGGCGCGATCGCGGAAGACATTCGCCAATTCGCCGAAGGTCTTGCGGCTTTCGATGATCCCCTCGCCGGCCATGACCCCGCGAGCCAGGTCCAGCAAAACAGGAGGAGCGAGGACGGCCGGAGGCCCAGGAGCAGAGCTTTTCATGACAGGAAGGAATCGTAGCAGATTGTTTGTTCGTTTTCAACGATAACAATCATAAGTCATGTTCGTTTTTGCCGAATTAGCAATAAATCTACATCCCCGTCATGCTCAGTTCGGGATTCCAGCCTCAGAATTCCCCGCCCCGGTCCGGCAGGCGAGCGGAGTCCCGCTTTTCATTCGGGATTCTTTTCGTCACTTTCGAACACGGCAACTTTCCGATATAAACATCTCGTTCGATTTCTAAGGTTTTCGGTTGTGTCGTGATTTCGGATGGGAAAAGCTCGCGAGCGAGAGGGATAAGCAGCGCCGGAAAGGGCATGGCATGGTCAAACGAGCGAAGAAGAAGAAAGCAACGCCGGCAGGCGGCAACGCAGAAGCATCACACAGCCGGGAAAAGCAACAGCAGCGGATCAACTCGATTTTGACTTCTTTGCAGGACACCAGCTCGGTGGTGGTCGACGAGCTGGCCGAACTGCTCAGCGTTTCTGTCGTGACCATCCGGCGCGATCTCGACTTGCTGGAACAACAGGGACTGCTGCGGCGCACGCACGGCGGAGCAGTCTCTATCGAGCCGCTCTTCTACGAGCCCTTCAAGAAGGACCGCTCATTCACAGCGCAGGTGGAGCGGCAGGCGAACGAGAAGCGGCGCATTGGACGGGCTGCGGCCGCGCTCATCACCTCCGGAGAGACGATCGCCATCACGCCAGGCACAACCACGGCGGAGATCATTCGCGGATTGCCGCTCAACAGCAAAATCACCGTCGTCACAAACACTGCGAACATCGCGATGGAGCTTTCGAAGCGGAAGGACATTAACGTCTTCGTCACGGGAGGGCATCTGCACGGTGAATGGTTCTCGCTGGTGGGGCCGACAGCGATTCGCAGCCTTGAGAATATGCTCATTCACACCATGTTTGTGGGCGCCGACGGCATCGATCCGCAGTGGGGCGTCAGCTGTTTCAACGCCGATGAAGCGGAGCTGAACGCCACCATGGCACGCCATGCGCGACGACACATCGCCGTCGTCGACCATACAAAGCTGAACGTCGTGGCAAACTGGCGCATCTGCGAAACCACTTTACTGCGCACCCTGATCACCGACAGCGGCGCGACGGATGAACTGATCGCGCCCTATCAGAAGCTGGGCATCGAAGTGCTGCGCGTCTGAGTGCGTTGCCGCGGTGTGGCAAGTGCGCCGAATCGGCTGCTGGCGAGTTCGCGCCTTGTATGAACGAATCTCCGCAAAGCGGAACCAATTCCTGTATGATTTGTGCCGAATCATACATTTCTCTGTTCCAGGAGTGATTTCCATGAACCGCCGCGATTTCGTCAAAGGCTCGGCGGGCGCGGCGGCGCTCGCTGCGGGCGCTTCACCATTGCGCGCGTTTTCGCCCACGTCGCGTCCTGCGATCCCAGGCCTGGCCGACCTGGCCAGCGTGCGGATGACGCACGGATTCATGGAGCTGTTCAACCTGCCCATCGCGATGAACGACTGGGGCTACGCGCAGACGGTAAAGTCCGTCTCCGCCATCAGCGCGATCGCCTTTCCGCCCTATGCGTGCTGCGGGGTTCCCAGCATTCCATGGAGCCCCGGATACCTCACAACCTGCGAGCTGTTTGTGAACGGAAGGCTCGCCTCGATCTCCGATGATCCGGCGCAGGCCGTCACATACCAGTGGTTTCCGCACCGCGTCGTGCGGGAACAGACCGTCGACGAGCTGTTCATTCGCGCCGAGATGTTCCTGCCCGCGGATACGCGCGCCACGGTGCAGAGCATTGTAGTGCGCAACATGGCTGGGACGAGCCGCGACGTCACGCTCGGGTTCGATATGCGCGCGGGCGTCATTCACAAGGGGACGACCTGGTTCAACGAGCTCCCTGGGGAGGGCGACAACCGGCAGACCTGGAACGCCGCGCAGGGCCGGATTACCTTTGCCGCGCAGCACTCACCCGCGGCCTGCGCCCAGGGGATTCATCCTCCGGCACAGGAAGTGCGCGGCGGCAACATGCTGCGATACACGCTGCGCATGCAGCCGGACGAGCGGCGCGAATTCCACTTTGTAGCGGCGATTGCCTCGAACGCGTCTGATGCGGAAGGCCTGCATGATCGGCTGCAGGAGAATTTCGCGGTGCTCGACCGCGACAATGAATCGGTCTTCGACCGCCTGGTGCGGTCCGCGTTCACGCCGGGCAACAGCGATTTCTCGGGTCATCTGCCGCAGTTGAAGACGGACAACGAAACCCTCTGGAACTTGTACCACAACGGGTTCAAGGGGCTGCTGACGGCGCGGCGACGATCGCCGGATTCCGCTTATGGCCCAACCCTCCTGACGCTCAGCGGCCACGTGCTGCCGACTCTGAGCTTTCCCTGGGACACAGCGCTGACCAGCCTGAGCCTCGCCCTGCTCGATCCGCAGCCGCTGCGTGGGCTGGTGGAGGTTTGGTTCCAGCGCGATATGCATCAGCACCTGGCGACGGACTACATCACAGGCGATGCGATCGGACCCTGGTACGGCGTCAACGACATGGCCATCGTGCGCTGCGCGCAGAATTATCTGCGGGTGACCGGGGATTTCGCATGGCTCGACAAGACGGTCGGCGAACGCAAGGTGATCGACCATCTGCACGATCACGCCACGTATTGGAAGAAGCTGGTGAAGACGAACACGGGGCTGGCGGATTACGGAGAGATTTCGAATCTCCTCGAAGTGGTGAGCACTTATCTGCATGAAGTGGCGGGGATGAACGCAGGCAACGTATCCAGCATGCGATTTGTCGGCGAGCTGCTGGAGCGGCGCGGCCAAAGCCAGCAGGCGAAGGCATTGCGGGTGGATGCGCAGGATCTCGCCGCCCGCATCAATCGATTGCTCTACGTCGACGGCAAGGGATGGTGGCGCTGCGGCCAGCCGGACGCAAGCTTCAATGAAGTGCGGCACTGCTACGACTTCCTTGCCGTACTCGACAACATGAGCGAAGACCTGACGGCGCGGCAAAAATCGGAGATGGCGCACTTCTTCCACGAAGAGCTCGCGTCGAAGAAGTGGATGCGCGCGCTGTCGGCCGGCGATCCCGACGCGACGTGGAACATCCGCCCGGATCACAGTTGCCTGGGCGCGTACGCTGCGTGGCCTCCCATGTGCGCCAAAGGCCTATACAAGTGCGAAGGGCGCGAGCAGATTGCCCCCTGGCTGACGGAAGTAGCAAAGGCAGGCCGGCAAGGACCGATCGGCCAGGGCCACTTCACCGAAGACGTGGTCCCGCCTCTCTATGGTGGCGCGCATAAAGCATCGGAGGATGCGCCGTACATCGAGGACTGGTGCTGCATCTCCGCTGGCGCGTTCGCCGACCTTGTGATCGAGTCGATCTTCGGTGTGGATCCAACTTTGTACGGCGGGCTGCGCGCCGCTCCAAAGCTCGCCGACTTTGATGCAGCGGCGCAGCTCGAGAATCTCCCCTACCAGGGAGCGGAATACGCAGCGAGCAGCAGCGGCGTGAGACGGATCAGCTAAATTGAGCGGATTCGCAGGCGAGTTGCGAGGCGAAGCGCAGTGTGGTGCGCACGTGCCGCTGCCAGTACGCCCAGTCGTGTCCGCCGGGGTGCTCTTCGTATGCATGCGGGATGCGCGCCCGCTGTAGTGCCGCGTGAAGCGCCCGATTGCCGGCCAGCAGCGAATCTCCTGTCCCGCAGTCGAAGCGGATCGGAGGAAGGCGGGACCGATTGCGGCGCATCCAGTAAAGAAGGTCCGCGTCGCGTTTGCCGGCGGTCAGGTCGTCTTCAATCGGGTCCTGGATGAATTGCCTCAGATCGGCGAGGCTGGTGACCGCAGAATGCGCTGAGATGCCGGCTACTCGTGACGCATGCTTCGCGCCAATGCGCAGAGCCCCGAATCCGCCCATGGAAAGTCCAGCGAGAAAGACCCTACTGGTTTGAATCTGCGGAAAGAAACCCCGCACGCACGTGGGAACATCGTCGATGATCCAAGCCTCGGCGTCGAAGCGCTTGTGCGCGACGTAACCGCTGCCGTCGCTCCAAAGCCCATCGGAGGGCATCGCGACAGCTATAGGGGTGATCTCGCCCGCGGTGAGCATCTCGCCTGCGATGGACGGCAGATTTCCCATCGCACACCAATTCCAGTGGCTGCCATAAACGCCATGCATGAGGATGAGCAGCGGCAGGGGACGACCCGCGGGCGCAGGCGGCAAATACAGCGTCACGTCGGCGCGATGCCGCAGCCCGGGCGAATACAGCGTGAGCAGCCGCACGCCGGGATGGCCTGATAGTTCTTCCGATAAAACCGGGTTGCGAATACCGTCGGCCATCAACCGTCCTCGCTCCGCCCGCGCGGCTTCGGGTTTTTAAAGCGGCGGCATCGACCGGCGCACGACGCGCGGAAAGTAGATGCTTAGGTTCGCAGCCAGTTTTGGAACATCGAACGTGTTGCACACATAGGTAAAGACCAGATCGCCGCGCTCGAATTCGGGATGCTCCTTGGCAGCGTAGCAAAATGTGTTTTTGTCGTAACCCGGCGTGGTGGGCTGCATCTCCGGGACGGTATAGATGACCTGACCGTCGCCCCACGGCCCTGTGATCGAGGGCGCGGTGCGCAGCAGGATCCTCGACGAGAACGCCTCAGGGTCAAACATGACCGCAATCCACTGCTTGAGCTCGGGATGGTAGCGGATGGAAAGCTCAGGCGATCCCCTATGCATCACTTCCTGGGCGGCGGCTGGATCGAATCCTGGCTTCCACTGACCATCGCTCGCCAGGTATTCAAGATTCTTCTGCGGATCGGCGAGGCCGGACAGCGGGATGCGCGTGGCCTCGAGGGGCCGGTTGCCCTTCTCGTTCAGAGCGAAGACGTACGCATCCGGACCATCGACCACCGCGGTTGCTGAAGGATAGGCATGCGCGCCGTCGGGCACCAGTGGGAAGTAGTCGATCTTCCAGCTCTGCGGATCGGGGCCGGGCGAAGGAATGTGGGCGAGATCCGTGCCGCATGTCTCGAACCCCATGGCTGCCGTTTTCGCCGGCGCACTGCGCACGCAGAGCAGCGTCACCCACAAATCGCGTCCGGCGACGAATCCGTCGAGCGCCCAGTACCACGTGTTCGGGTGCTCGGGGGTGAAGTAAGAGTCCGGCCGCCCCTGTGCATCTTTGCGGATCACGTACTGCACGTGCCATCGGCCATGCCGGCACGTGGAGATGCCGATGCTGTTGCGCACCATCTGCGGAGTCGACCCGTTGACCACCCGCTGCTCACCGTAGAGCGTGTCGCCGAAGATCCACACATCGCGGCCGTCGGGCAGCGGAATGGAGTAGGCGGCATCCGCACCCAGCCATCCGTTAGCCTGTGCGTGTTCGAGCGGGAACTCCGGCGTACATGTGGAGCCGGGCGCTGCCGCAAACGCGCGGTGCCCCGAAAAGAGCAGCAGGCAAGGGGCGGCCCATGCGAATGCGCGAAGGCAAATCTTCATGGTTGTTCCATTCGTCGTCCTCGGTTCCGAATTGCGCGTCGCGGTAGGCCCGATCACCCGTCAACTCCTACTGGCTCGGCAGCGCCTGCGTGACGACCACCGGGTGATAAAGGTTCATGTTATTCGTTACATCGCTCTCGACGGTGGAATTGCAGGCGTAAGTGAAAAAGAGCTGTCCGGCCGTTTCGAACTCGACGTGCTCCTTCGCCGCATAACAAAAGACATTGGGCGTGTAATTGGGATTACCGGGCTGCATCTCCGGATAGGTATAGACCGTCTCCTGCGAGCCCCAGCCGCTGGTCAGGGAAGAGGAAAGGCTGTAGTAGGCATAGTTCTTGAGACCCGACGGGTAGACGGCAATCCACTGGTTTGTTGAGCTGTGCCAGCGAACGGTCATCTCCGTCGCTCCTGGATTGATGAGGGGCGCATTGTCGGCGGGCAGCGTAGTGGCCGCGTCCGGCCAGGACTCCCAGGTCCCGCTGGTATTCAGATATTGCCAGTCGGTGTTGCCTGGTCGCGCGAGGTTGTCGAGATCGGCGAGCGGCAGGCGCAGCAGAGCAAGATACGGCCTGGCGCCTGCACCGGTAAAGAAGTAGGCGTAGTTCGCGCCCTGCGGATTCGAGGGGTCGGGATTGCCGCTCGGTCCCTGATTGACGACGATGGAGATGCCAGGGACCGCGCTGCCGCCGCTATTGAGCTGCTGGTAGGTGATCTTCCACTGCGAGGGTGGGGCCTTGTAATTGCTGATGCTGGCTAGTTGCGAGCCGCTGTAGGCAAAGCCAAACGCGCCGCTGCCCTGAGCGTGCATCTGCATCAGCGCCAGATAGAGCGTGCCGTTATAGGTGAAGCCATCCATCGGCCAGAACCAGTCCGTCTCTGGAGCGGCAAAGACTGCGCTCTGATTCGATGTGCCCATTCCCGGCCAGTAGTACTGAAAGCTGCAGCTGCCGCTCGAGCAGGTGGAGATGGCGATGGAGTTGTGGATGAATCCGTTGGCTTGCGTGCGGCTGGTTGCAGTCGAGGGGCCGATGAAGGTGTCGGCAAAGATCCAAAGGCTCTGGTTCGTGGCAATCGGGATCGAATAGGCGCCGTCCGCGCCGAGCCAACCCTGCTGGTAGGGAAAGTAACCGGACGATTGCGGGGTGTGCGGGGGCACCGGCTGCGAGCCCGATCCCGCTCCGCCGCACGCGGCCGGGAAAAGAACGGCGACGAGCGAAGCAAGCAGTGCGAGGGATCCACCCGTGTGCATAGACCCTCCTGCAGGTGCGTGTGCCGCCGCGCGGAACGCGAGACCAGGAGTGACTGGGAGTCGGCGAGCGGATGAGCGATCCGCTCGCGATTGCCGTCGATCTCCAGTTGCGCCGCGCCTAGAAGATGACCTTCAGAGCGAGCTGAATTTGCCGTGCCGTTCCTGTGCCGACCAGGCTCGCGTCCTGATCTGCGATGGTCGAGCCAACATGACCGAAGTTGGTTGTGTTGGGAGCGCAGCCAAAGACCGAAAACGAGGTGCAAACTCCCACACCGGGGTTGCCGAAGTTCGGGTGATTGAGGATGTTGAACAGGTCGCCGCGGAACTGCAGCTTCGCTTTCTCCGTCAGCGGGAAGTTTTTCATCCCCGAGAAGTCCCACTGGAAGAACCCGGGTCCTCGCAGGCTGTTCCGCCCGACATTGCCGAGCGTCGAAGGATCGCCAGGCGTGCCATTGAACGTCGGGGGGACTATGAACGCGTGGATGTTGTATGTGTGATACGGCCAGGAGAAGTTCGACAACTTCACCGGCTGCCCGGTGGAGTTGGGCCGGGTGGACAGGCCGAAAATGCCGCCACCGGAATCTGTCACGTTGATCGCATCGCCGGAGCGCGTTTGGACGATGGTGGACGTCTGCCATCCGCCGAGAAGGGTGCGCATCAGCGCGCCGTGCCCGTTCAGATCGGTGAAGTTGTAGACGACGCTGCCGGTCAGGTTATGGCGGACGTCCCAGTCGCCATTGCCAAAGTCATCGCGCGGATTGTAAGGATCGGAAAAGCTGTTGAAGACATTCACCATGTCGTCGATCTCGTGCGACCAGGTGTAGTTGCCTTCCACATTGAGTTTGCCGATGTTGTGACGGAGCTGCACCTGGAGGGCGTTATAGCTGGATTGCAGCACGTCCGGCTCGTAATACTCGTTGGCGAAACCCGGCAACGGATACGCCTGGCTGAAGTAGTTCGGCGGGTTCAGGTTTTCCGCCGCGAAATCGATGCCCGAATCCTGTCGATGGTCTTCATTCCCCGTGTAGTTCACGGTGAGAACTGTGTTGTGCAGGATTTCCTGCTGAATGCCCACTAGCCAGTTCGGCGAGTAAGGGTCATGCATGCTCCGCGGAACGATATAGACGTTCTGTGTGCCTGCAGGCAGCGGGGGATTCGCCATCGGATAGACCAGTGCCACCTCGAAGGCATTCAGTGAGTAGCTCTCATAGGCTGGATTGTTGCTCACCAGGTTGGTTCCAAAGTGCATCGGATTGAAGAACAGCCCGTAGTAAGCATGAATCACCGTCTTGCCGTGGCCGAAAGGATCGAAGTTGAGCCCAAGGCGCGGCGCCACATCGTAAGTCGGACCCTTGTAGGCCGTTTGATTGGCCGGCAGAAACGACTGCGTGGCAAAATCAAAGTTGGGTGCCACGTTGTCCCTGAAACTCCAGGCCGTGTTGATGCCGACGCGCAGCCCGGCGTTCAGCGTGAGCTTTGGGCTCACGCGCCAGTCATCCTCGGCGTACAGATCCCAGTTGGAGTTGCGCACGCCGACAAAGTTGTTGAATCCGATCTTCTGCAGCACGAAGGGCCGGTCGTTCTCGAGGTCGGAAAAATCGCCGAAAGCAAAGTTCTGCAGGGGGCGAAGCCACTCATTGATGCGGTTGAACTGGATATGCGTTCCGAAGCGAATCGTATGGCTACGGGCGGTTTTCGTCGCGTTATCGAAGATCTCGAATTTCGACTGTGGGTTGATCTGATTGAAACTGATCGGGGCGCCGGGAAGCGCACCGAGATTCACGAAGAAGCCGCTAAACTGCGTTAAGGGCTGCGGGGTTTCGGAATTCGTGTTCGAGTAGAAGCTGTGGAACGCTATGCTCAGCTCGTTCACCAGGTTCGGGGTGAACGTGTGCGTTTCGTCAATCATCGTCGACTTATTGACCTCGGCGAGCGGCGTGGTCTGGCCCTGATTGAGCCCCACTTGCTGGTTGGTCAGCCCATTATCGATGTTGAAACGGACAAACATTCGATCCTTATCACCCACGTTGTAGTCCACGCGGATTGCGCCGCTGTCTTCCCGCAAACTGGTGGAAAAAGCAGCGGGATCAAAGACCAACTGGGCTCCGTGGGCCTTCGTTGTGGCATTTGTCTCGTCCACGGTGGACGGGTCGGCGCAGGAAGCCGGCGCGGGGATCGCGGTGCACCCGGCGGGCAGAGGCGCCATCTGCGCAAGCACCGGCTGCATGGCCGCCACGAACTGCGAACGTACGTAAGCGCTCGGCACCTCGTAAATCGCGTTGATCTGCGTCGTCCGCTGGCGAATGCCTTCGTAGCTGGCGAAGAAGAAAACCTTGTTTCTCACGAAAGGCCCGCCCAGATTGGCCCCGAACTGGTTCATCCGCAGCGGCACTTTCGGATTCGTCAGCGTGTTGGCAAAATAATCGTTCGCGTCGAGGGCGTCGTTGCGGAAGAAATCGAATAACTCACCGTGGTATTCGTTCGTCCCGCCCTTGGTCACGATGTTCATCTGGGGACCCAGCGAATCGCCCACCTCGGCGCTGTAACCGCTGTTGGCAAAATCAATTTCCTGAATGCTGTCGATGCTCGCCCGCGTTAGGCGATTGGCCTCGTTTCCCTCCGTCTCATCGAAGCCGTTGACATCGGGACGCGTCGAATTCTGGCCATCGAGCGTCACATTCAGTCCGGTCAGAAAGTTTTCCTGGCCGTTTACGCTGCCCTGGAAATACCCGGTAGAGTTGATGGACCCAGGAGCAATCTCCAGGAAGTCCATCACGTCACGGCCGTTCGTGGGCAGGTTGCGAATCTGATCCTCATTCATGGTCGTGCCAGCGGTTGCGCTGTTCGTATCGACCGTAACCGAAGTTCCTGTGACCGTGACATTTTCGGTTGCCGCGGCGACGGATAACTTCAGGTCGACGCGCACCGTGGCGCCCACGTTCAGCGCAAAAGGCTTCGTCGTGGTCTGTGCAAACTGGCTGGCTGAAGCAGTCACGACATAATTGCCGAAGGGCAGCCCCGGCGCAGAAAAGATCCCTTCATCGTTCGACTGAGCCTTGATCGTGTTGCCGGTTCCGGTGTTGGAGATCGTCACCGATGCATGCGGAATGACTGCGCCGGACTGATCCGTGACGGTGCCGGTGATGGTGCCGGTGTCGAAGGTGCTCGCCGTTTGCGCCGCGGCAGTGCAGGCTGTCATCAGTCCCAACGCAAGAGCCACAGCCACAATGCGCCCTGTTACGGACCGGGAACCCATCCATCCATCTCTAATAATCCGATCGATCTTCCCCCAAAATCCAGACATCCTCGCCTCCAGAAACAAAGCCTTGCACAACCCTGACTCTGACAGAGCACACCGACAGCATGTGTTCTGTTACTCGCGTTAAACAGTACTGCTAGTTTCTAAACCCTGTCAAGCGAAACCACAAACTTTCGTTTTGTTCGAACCCGGACACGGATTTGCTCTGGCGCCGTCGCCAACCAGCTCGCCGCGCCATGGTTATCTTGATGGAATCGCGAGGATTGAGATGTTTATGCCGTCCGGCGCCTGGACGGTGATCAAGAGGGGTAATCGCCGGCCGGCCTACGTTCACCGGTCCTCTGGAACCTGTCAGGTGCCAGATTGCCCGCAACTCCGGGAGGACACGCGTGGACAGGAATGCCGGAGGAGAGCCTCGCGCGGCAGCTAATAGATTTCTACGTTCTGCACGACGCGATTGATGGCCCCGGTGGGGCTCGGCGCGTCCGGTTTGAGCCCGCAGCGAATGGACGCAAACAGCCCGAGCAACTGGCCGAAGATCACATCGAGCATCGGCCGATACAGGTCGGGGATCGGCCCCGCAGCGCCAGGGGACAGAACGTGCTCGGCATCGGAGGCAAGGCCGTCGGGATCTGTCGCAATGGCGACTCTCACTTTCGCCAGCCCCTTGCTGCCCACTTCCCGCAGCAGGTCCAATTCGTAACGGCGTCTCTGCGGGTGGCTCGACACGAGACCGACGAACAGCGTTTCTCCATTGAGCGCGGCCATCGGCCCGTGCCGAAGAGCGAGGGTCGGTTGCGTCATCGTCTGTACCTGGCCGGACGTCAGTTCCAGCAGTTTGAGGGAGCATTCGAGCGCGGCGCCCGCCAGCGAACACGATCCAACGAAACAGGCACGCTCGAAGCCCGTTGCGGCCAGATCAAAAGCCATTTCCGCAGCCCGCGGCATGAATCCCTGCGCGGCGCCGGCCAGCCGGCGCAGGACCGGCTCGTACACCTCGAGACTCCGGGCATGCGCGAGAAACTGTGCGGTCAGCACCATATTGGTGAATGAACTGGTCATCGCCAGGCCACGATCGTTCGTCGCATTATCGAGCACAATCGAAAAGCAGTTGTCGCGCCCGTGTACGGCCCGGTTCATGCGACCGGCCTGGTTGCAGGTGACCAGCAAATGCGCAATTGCCGGATACTCCGCCAGAGCGCGCTCCAGCACTGCGACCCCTTCGGGACTGTCTCCGGAACGTGAAAAAGAGATCCAGAGATAGCGTTTATCTCTGATGATCGACTCAGCAAAATCAGTTAGCAGGCTGGTGCTCGCCAGCGGAATCACTTCGCATTGCCACTGCGTCTGCAAGAGGTGGTGCACCGATCGGCCAATGTAGTCCGACGTCCCGGCGCCGATAAGAAATACGGTCGGCCTCTGCTCCGTCGGTCTGGCGATCCCCGCATTTGTCAGGAAATCGATCAGATCCTTGCGCCGCTTTAGCAACAGATCAAATGTCGCAATCCAGGTTCTGGGCTGCTGGGAGATCTCGGCAGGCGTGAACTCGAGGCCCCGCGCAGCCTTTTCCGGCGCGCTCAGGCCGACCAGGTTGGTAAGTGGGTCCACCGTGATGTTCCCCCGGACGCCCGCGAGCCTTTTGAGGCTGGCGGTTGATCTTCGTAATGAAGCGTAAGGTATCATTGGAAAGCGAAACCAACAGCAAGTCAAGGTACCGTTCTTCATCCCGCGGGCAGCGGATGCCGGCCCAGGAACTCTTCCATCAGCGCCCGATCGCGAAATGCCTCGGTCCCGCCGGGGCGCTGCGTTGAGAGCGCTCCGGTCACATTTCCGGCGGCAGCGCACGTTTCCGCAGGCGCTCCGGAGAGCCAGGCAGAGAGAAAACCAGCGTTGAAGCTGTCACCCGCACCGATGGTGTCTACAGGCTGCATCGGCACGGGCGGAATTTCCATTCGACGCTCCCCCTGCTGCACGACCGCGCCCCGGCTGCCGCACTTCACGGCGATCATCGGAATCATGCCCCCAAGAACATCGAGCGCCTCCGCCATCGACCCGCGCCGCGCTATGCGGCAGACTTCGTCTTCGTTGGGTAAAAGGATATCGATCAGCGGCAGCACGTCCTGGAGCACCCCGTTCCATTGACCGTCAGGGTCGTCATTCGTGTCGAGCGACAGCGTCAGGCCTCGCCTCTTCAGTGCGCGGAGCAAGTCTGCAAGGCCCGCGTGAAGGCCGCGCAACAAAAATAGCGACGACAGATGAAAATGGCGGGCCGACGCGAGATAGTCGATGTCCAGGTCGGCTACCTTCATGTCGAACATAATGCCAGGATAGGTAAGAATGCGGCGCGATCGGCCATGCGGCAGCAGGATGGTGACGCCGGTCTTTGTTCCCGGGCCGCCTTGCTTCGACTGTGACAAATCGACACCCCCCTCCGCGAGCCGTTCCATGGCAATTGCGCCCATAGCGTCGGACCCGCAGAGCGTAACGAAACCGACGCGGCGTCGCAAAACGGAGAGATTGTGCGCGAGAATGGCCGACGAGCTGCCAAGGGTCAATTCAAAATTGGATCCCAGCACTTCGCGATCGACCGGAATCGCCTCGTCGAGGCCGTAAAGGATGAGGTCAAGATTGACCTCGCCGGCAATCGTAATATCCAGCGCAGGCATGAGGGTCTCCCGGTGCAGTGTAGCAACCTTCGTTGTTGCTTCCTCTTCACAGCCGGGCACTCATCGTCCCAGCCCGAAAATGTGCTCTGAAGCCACAACTGCGCCCGCCGAATGTATGCCAGACCTGCGCGTCGACGCATCATCGATGACGAAAGCCGAGGTTTGGTGTAACCTTCCCGGGGAAAGCAAACGAAACGATGGCCCGCAAATCGGCACGAAAGGCCGACGAAACTCCCCAGCTCCTGATCGACGAGCGCCGGCAGCATATTCTATCCCTGGTTCAGAACCATGGCCGCGTGCTGGTCGGGGAACTCTCCCGCGACCTCGGCATCTCGCAGATCACCATTCGCAAGGACCTGGAGTATCTCCAGTCGAAAAGCCTTGTGCGGCGCACCCACGGCGGCGCGCTCCGCATTCAGTCGAGCGCGCTCTTCGATCCCACGCTGCAGGAGAAACAGAAACAGCATCTCCAGGAGAAACAGCGCATTGCCGCAGCCGCCGCGAAAATGGTGGAGGAAGGGCAATGCGTGATGCTCGATTCCGGCACCACCACCACGGCCATCTGCCAGGAATTGCGACGATTCTCTCAGCTCACCGTCATCACCAACGCCATGAACATTGCCGCTGAACTGGCCAGCACGAATCTCGAAGTCGTTCTGATCGGAGGCATCCTCCGCAAAAACTCCTTCTCGCTGGTCGGGCCGCTGGCAGAGGACGTGCTGAAGGAAATGCACGCCGACATTCTCTTCCTCGGTGTGGACGGATTCGATCCGGAAATTGGGCTGACCACGCCGAACTTTCTTGAATCGCGCGTGAACCGGGCGATGGTCAAGGCGGCGCGCCGCGTGGTCGCCGTCTGCGACTCGACCAAGTTCGGTCGCCGCAGCCTTTCCCGCATTGTTCCGCCCGATGCGATCCACTGCGTCATCACCGACCGCGGAATCGAACGCGAAACGGAAGCGGCTCTGCGCGCTCTGCATATCGAAGTGATTGTCGTGTAAGCGCCGGCTGATCACGTTTAGTCCCGATACTCCTCTGGAGATCATTTTTGCTGGTAGCGCGCATTCTTCTCGGGCGCGAACACCGTCGGGAGCAATCCGGTCACGTTCACTGCGCAGGTGTGCTCCTGCTGCGCTCCGTTCAGACCCGTACCGCTCACGCGAACCGAATAGCCGCCGGGCTCCGTCCAGGCATGCCGTACCTCCGCGCCCTCCTGTTCCACACCATCGCCGAAGGCCCAGCGAAAGGTAAGCGCGGGGTCGCCCTCGCCCGCATGCGCGGCCAGGGAAAGCTGCGTTCCCGTAGCTCCCGACTTCGGGCAGTCGACGGCGAAAACGAATTGCGGCGCGGAATGTGTATGGTCCACGATCTTCAGCACCCGCACCGCATGCGCCGGTTGCTCGAAAGCCAGCGTTCCCGACCCAGTTTCAACCGTCCCGTGATCGAATACGTCAGTGATGGTATAGTCGCCCGTTTCCTGCAGACCCAGATCGGCCAGCCGAATCTGCCGCCGTTGCGCGCCCTCGGTCCAGTTGAAGACGGTGAGAATGCTCTGTTGCGGCGATTCGCGCAGGTAAAAGATGCTTGGCTGCCGATCCGCCACTGCGTAGCTCATCAGATCCATCGGCACCGAAGCCTTGCCGAGCCGCACCATATTAATCAGATCGCGGTTTTCGATCAGCGCCAGCCGATCTGGCGAGTTCTCGAGCGACGGCAGATTGTCGCCGATCTCCAGCATGCCGCCGGATACAGCCGCCAGCGCAAGGGAGACCTCAGCCTCCTCTAGGGTGAGCGGCGCTTTGCCCTCGTGCCACGACTGATCGGTGATGCGCTGGGTCGAGACAGTGAATGCATCGGGATCGGATACATAGAAGTTGCGATTCATGTAGTAGCGCGCAGCTATACCGGTGGCCGCATCGCGGCTGGCCTCGAAGCTGTGGCCGGTGTCCTGCGAGATGCGCCCATAATCGACGTAGCCGACGGGGTTGAGCATCGCGCTGCCGTCCTTGTCGAGGTAGACCTGATCGCCGACAGCGTCACGAATGATCTGCAGTCCGATGCGCTGCGCTTCCATCGCCGTAGTGTGCGGCTCAAAGTAGTAGCCCTCGATTGCGCTGTCGTCCATAAAATCCATCTTGATGTAGTGAATGCCCCAGTCGCGGACCAGCTTGCCGTATGTCTCGCGCAGGTATTGCGCGGCTCCGGGATTGGTCGTGTCGAGGATATAGAGCTGATCCTTGTCCTCGTCGACAAATCCCGCGTGGATCGGCTGGCCTTGTGCGTTCTTCACCAGCCAATCGCGATGGTCGCGATAGACTTCAGAACGTTCAGAGATCTCAAACGGGGCCGTCCAGATGCCCGGCGTCAGGCCGAGCCCCCGCACCTGATATTCGACCGGGCCGAGGCCGTCGGGGAAAACTGTGCTATTCGCAGTTACATATTCGCCGCGGGCGTACTGGTAGCCTTCGTCAATGTGAAACAGGTCGTAACCGAAGCTCTTCAGGTTTTGGGCCAGCCAGGCGGCATTGGTGAGCGCCGCGCCCTCGTTCAGTCCGAAGTAGTAGGCCGTCCAACTCCACCATCCCATCAGCGGCGGTGCGGAAACACGCGCGTGATGAATTGTCCGGATGAGCGAGCCGTAGGTTTCCAGTTCCCGGTGATAATCGTTGCCGGCAGCAATCGCTATCGTCTCGGACGAGAGCGTCCCTCCCGGCTCGACCGGCAGACGCAATTCCACACGATCCTCGGCGGAAGATTTTTCAAGCGAGTTTTCCTCTTCCATCTCCGTCGTACCGGTTGAATCGGCCTCGTAATGCGTGATGCGCGGAGCCTCAGCGGGCCCGTCCACGTGCAGCCGCAAGATGGTCAGGAACCGATCCGCTGTGAGCGCCCCGACGAAGAGGTTCTCACGGCTTTGCCGGTTGTAGATCAACTGGCTGCCGACCGCGCGGTGCATGCCGTGCGTCGCATCGCCCAGATCGTGAATCTGCATCGCCGGCCGGTCTTCGCTGAAACTGTCGGAGAGCACGCGCTCCGCCGCAGCAGGGCCGGCCAGCGCCGCGATCGCGTCACCCACGGCCTCGACCGCGCGAAGGCTCTCCACGTCGATGGGTTGGCCGGTATTATTCTCCACCGAGACGGCCACATCCGCAAATGGCTCCGACTGGTACAACCGCAGCCGGTAGACGAGATCCGGTTTTCCCGCCAGTCCGGAGAATGTCACGATCCACTGCTGCGCCGCGCCGAGATAGCCTTGTGCTGCAGTCTCCTGGATCGCGTGATGCGGATAATCCGCGCTGTGAATCCAGATGCCACCTACTTCCGCTGCGACTCCCGAGACCAGCACCGGCGCGTTGTCGCCCGGTACGCCGACGACATACTGACCGCGGTCGTTCACCGAAACAGACAGCGCTTGTTGCGCGGCCGCCCGGGCGGACCACCCGGACTGTAACGCCAAACTTGCGCAGAGAAGGACTCCTGTTGCAATACTTCGGTGATTGTTCATGATTGCCCCCTCTTCGCGTGTCTTTCGTTTGTTTATCTTTACGAGCGTGAGGCTAGAGAAAGCGCCCGAGGCTGTCAAGCCGTCGTTTCCGTTTGACCGCCCCGCAAGCCTTTACGATGAGCTGGCCATTGGTGCGGAAGAACGCTCGAATCGCACCCTCACCAAGATTTCAGCATGGCAAAGTGCGCACCGGCCATCCGCGGTTCGGCAGCGGGACCGCGCCTTGACGCGAGCGCAAGAGTGATCCTATCCGTAAGACCTCGACCCGATTCGTAATAAAAACAAGGCCAATGAATTTCGCGATTCCTGACGTGCGTTCTCCGATCCGCCAGACGGTGGCCGTGGGGTCCCGCCCTTAACCGTTATTTCTTCTCCGGGACGCCCTTTCCCTCCATAAGCGTCACGAACCGGTTCGCCGCGCCTCCTGCAAAGCGCTCGTCGCGCCCGCTCGGCCAGGCTACGTCGATCGATTCCACCGCATTGGCCGCGCCCAGCCCGAAGTGCAGCCGCAGGTCGCTGCTTGATAGATAGCTCGACCCGCTCCGCTCCTCCTGCACCCAGCTTCGTCCAGCTGCTTTCACCGTCACGCGCGCGCCGATACCATCGCGATTCGACTGTGTTCCCTGAAGGATCACGCCCAGCCAGTGATTGTCATTTGCCGCCAGATTGACCAGCAGCATGGGCTTTTCATCCATGTCGTTGATCACCGCCGACTCGCGCCCGTCGTTCCACAAATCGCCAATAGCGAGTCCGCGCGCGGGCATCGGCTCTGTAATGCCCGGGCCCGCCGTGTTCGTCATCTCTTTGAACTTCCCGTTCCCCTGGTTCCAGTAGAGAACCCGCGGCTCGCGATAGCTCGCGCCGCGATCAGCCGTGACCTGCGGATAGACGTGCCCGTTCGCCAGCAGCAGATCGGGCCAGCCATCGTTGTCCACATCCACAAACATCACACCCCAACCCAGGTAATGTGTGTTCAGCCCCAGTCCTGCATCGTAGATCGTCGAGGTGAACGTGCCGTCGTGGTTATTCCGATAGAGCGACGAAATGTCGTCGGAGAAATTCGTCTTGAAGATGTCCGGCCAGCCGTCGCCATCGTAGTCGCCCACGGTCGCGCCCATCCCGGCCTGCTCGTTACCGTCATCGCTGAAGGCTACCGAGGAATCGACGGCCACATCCGTGAACGTTCCATTTTTATTGTTGCGATACAGAATGCTCGGCGTGCTGTCGCTGGCCACGTAAATGTCCGGCCATCCATCGCGGTTGTAATCGAGCGTGGCCACGCCGAGACAATAATGCCCATTCGTGGCCGCGACCCCGCTCGTCCGGGTCACGTCGGCAAACTTGCCGTTGCCCAGGTTGCGATAGAGCAAATTCGTTGTGTAGGGCAGTCCGCGCGGCCCGCACTCCACCGGCGTCCCTTTCCAGATGCACGTCATCCCTTCGCCCGGCTTGGGCGCGGTCTTCAAATCGAACTGCACGTAGTTTGCAACAAACAGATCCAGCCTGCCGTCGCGGTCGTAATCGACGAAGGCGCACCCCGTGCCCCACTTCGTTCCATCGCCCGCCACACCAGCCTGCTCGGCTACTTCCGTAAAGTGTCCGTTGCCGTCGTTGTGGTAGAGCCGGCTCTTCCCGTAATAGGTCACGTAGAGATCGTCCCAGCCGTCGTTGTCGTAGTCGCCCACGCACGCGCCCTGCGCCCAGCCCGTCGTCGCGAGTCCCGCCCGCTTCGTCACGTCCGTGAACGTTCCGTCGTGGTTGTTGTGGTAGAGATGTCCCGTCGGCACGCCATCGGCATTCGGCTCGCCCTGCAGATTCTGTCCGCTGGTGAGATAGATATCGGGCCAGCCATCGTGATCGTAATCGAAGATCGCCACGCCGCCGCCGGTGGTCTCGATGATGTAATTCTTCGTCGCCGCTTCGCCGTTCACATTGCGCATCGTGAGCCCGGCCTGCGACGCCACATTCACGAACCACGCCGGCGCCGCGTACTTCCGGCTCGCCGGATAGGGTCCGCTCTGCATCGCGTAGCTAGTCCCGAGCACCACCACCAGAACCAGGGCCGGCAGCTTCACAGCGCACATACCGCCGCAAATACTATCACTACTCATCGCCCCATCGCGCGCAGTATGCTGGGGCGTGATGCGTCTCTGTTCCTGCGTCCCTTTTCTTCTTGTCTCGCTGTCATCTTTCGCTGCACAGTTGCAGGCTGCTCCGGCTCCGGCCGGTGAGACGCTGGCGCAGGCGCAGCAAGCTTTGGATCACGATCACGTCGACGATGCACTCGCGATCCTGAAGCAGATGCCGCCCAGCGCCAAAGGTGTGCAGCACGCGCTCGGCCTCGCCTGGTACCGCACCGGCAAACTCGCTGAGGCGCGTGACGCCTTCAACGCGGCCATCCAGCAAGACCCGCAGGACGCCGAGTCAGTGCAGATGGAGGGCCTCACGCTCTACCGGCTGGGCCAACCGGCGGCCGCAATTCCGTTTCTAGAGCGAGTCCGCCAGTGGACTCCCAACGCCGGCACGGATGCGAACTACGTCCTCGGCCTCTGCTATCTCAACGCCAATCGTTACGACGATGCCCGCAAAGCCTTCGCCGCGCAATACGGCGAAGATCCCGAATCGGGCGCGGCCAGGCTGCTGCTGGCCACCATGCTGCAGCACGCCAACCTGCCGCGTCAGGCAGCCGTGGAGGCGCAGAAAGCCCTCGACGTCAATCCGCAACTGCCGCTGGCCCACTTTCTTCTCGGCCAGGTCGCCCTGCTCGACTCCAACATCGATCTCTCACTGAAGGAATTTCAGGCCGAACAGCGCATCAATCCGGACTACGCTCCCGTCTACGAACGCCTCGGCGACGCCTATCTGCGCACCAATCAGCTCGACCTCGCGCAGCAGTCACTCACCAAAGCGCTCTCCCTCGATATGTCCAGCACCGGCCCGTTCATCCTTATGGGGCGCGTTCTGCTGCGCCGCCAGGATGCGCGCACCGCCATCATGTATCTGCAGCATGCCGAGAAGATGGACCCCGGCAACTACGTCACCCACGCCTCGCTCGCGCAGGCCTATCGCATCGCGGGACAAGAGGACGAGGCGAAGCGCGAGAATGAACTCGCCGCGAAAAGTCACCTGGGGAACGAGAGCGGCCTCGGGCCGATGCAATAGCGGCGAGCCATGCCGGTGATGCCTGGATTCAGATTGAATGTGCGCGCTCAGGCGCAATTCCTAATCCTTAAGCCTTATCCCCTCAACCCTGTTCTTCAGTGGACCCGAATCGTCACCAGCCGCGTCTGCAGCGGCACGCCGCCGCCGATCGTCGTCTGCAGCACAGCTTCAAAGGGCCGAATCTCGCCTTTGGGTCCGGTGATCTTCTTCAGCAGGGGCCCCATCGTGTCCGGGCTGCACACGAAATCGACTGCCGCCTGCGTACCGAACGTCGTCAGCCCGCTGAACTCCAGCATCTGGCGCCCCGCCTGCACGCCCGGTTGCAGCGCAAGGATCGCGTAGTCGGTCGTCAGCGGACGCTCCGGCCTGGAATACACCGCCTGCTCCCCCTGTAAAGGATGCACGTTCACCACTCCCGCCGAATCCGGCCCCGCCACCATGGTGAAGTCCGAGGTCGGCTGCAACACGCGCAGCGAAGGGTTCTCCGCGCGCGATCCGATGAAGATCAGGTTCCGCAGTTGCGCCTCGTCCCACGTCACCAGAAGGCTGCGCTTCAACAAGAACGTTGCATGGTGCGAATCGAACAGCCGCGTCAGTGTGTAGACCGATGCCAGCTCGCCGATGCCGGTGTAGGTATCCACATACCCGTCACCGTTTGCCCGACGCACCGTTTCCGGCGGCGCGTAGCGCAATCCCTGTGTCGAACTCCCCTCAAAGAGAGCGTTGCTGTAAATCACGAGCGGCGGGTCGCTGTTCAGAAATGGACGCCAGAAGAGATCGACCGCCGTTGGCTGCGGAGTCGCCCTTCTCCATGGGTGCGACACGACGGCTGCACCCAGCAGCAGCGCGGCGAGGATCGCCGTGCCCAGCGCAATCCACAGCTTCCAGGGTCGCGTCGGCGCGAACCCCTCGTCTTCCTGGGTCCTCTCCACGCCATGCGGCACGATGACAGCGACGGGCTCGGGAGCTCGCGGCCCCTCGCGCGCATGAAAAATCGGAAGATAATGCCCCTTCGGCACTTCGAGGATGACGGTCTCCTGCGCGCCCTCCTCGCTGAAATACGCCGCGAGCTTTTGCCGCAGCAGCCGCGCATGGGTGCGAACGATGCTGTCTTCGCTGGAGTTGTATCCCGCTGGCCGGCCGAAGACGCGAATGCCGATCTGTTGCTCCGTCGCCTCTTCCGGAGCCTCCCGAATCGCACATCTCGCTATGTAAAACAGGAATTCCCGCAGGCGCGGAGAGGTCTTGAGGTGTTGACTCGCTGCGATCCGGGTTACCAGGGCCCATCGTTCATCCGCAACACTGGGCACACCGACATTGGTAACTGGATGACTGACCGCCATTTGAATCCGTGGCGAGTATGTCACACGGCATTTCACCCGTCAAATTGACCGTAAAAAACCTTGTAAGCGCTACATTTCGACGCGAATACTTAGCGGCTGTGATGCGATCTGTGTCAGGCCGTGGCCGCGCTGTTGCCCGGTGCGCGGCGATCTGCATCACAATCGCTGGTAAACCACAGGGAGCAAAGACAACAAGCATCTCCCGAATCACAAAGCCTGGCGCCGGAGTGCTGGACGCCAGCCAATGGATTTCTCAGGAGGAGCACGATGCGCCATACATCCGGATCCGGATTCTCATCCGGAATGTTTCGCCTTTTCCTCGCGTTCGCTGCCTTGTTGGCCTTCGCTTGGGTGACGATACCCGCGGCCAACGCCCAGGCAGTCTATGGGTCGGTCTACGGCACGGTTACCGATAAATCCAACGCCGTCATCCCCAACGCCACGGTCACGGTCATCGACATCACCAAGGCGACAGTCCAGACAACGCAGACGAACGCCAGCGGCGAGTATCGCGTTCAGCATCTCATCCCCGATACCTATCGCGTCCAGGCCGACGCGAAGGGGTTCACGAAAGAGACCATCGAGCCGGTTACCGTCTTCGCCGATACCGCTCCGGAAGTGAACCTCGCACTGGCCGTCGGCTCGACCGCGGAAACCGTGACCGTCCAGGGTGGAACCACTCTCCTGCAGACCGACCGCGCCGACGTCTCCACCATTCTGAATGAACGCGCCGTCGAAAACCTCCCGAACATGAATCGCAACTTCACCGCCTTTGAGCTGCTCACCCCCGGCACCACCTACATCGGCTGGGGACCCGGTGAAGGCAGCGGCAACCCGCAGCGCAGCGAATCCATCGAGGTCGACGGTCAGCTTCCGTTCGCCACAGGCTATGAGCTCGACGGTACCGACAATCAGGATCCTCTCAACGGCGTCGCGGTCATCAACCCCAATCTTGACGCCGTCTCCGAAATGAAAGTCACGGCGCAGAACTACGACGCCGAATTCGGAAAGGCCGTCGCCGGCCTCGTCACCGCGCAAACGCGCTCCGGCAGCAACGACTTCCACGGGACCGCGTTCGAGTACCGCCGCTCCGACGCGCAGCAGGCCCGCGATCCGTTTGCCAATGCGCCGCCCAACACCACACTGCCGTCCACGCTGCACAATCAGTTCGGCGGATCCATCGGAGGCCCGATCCGCAAAGACAAGCTCTTTTTCTTCGGCGACTACCAGGGTCTGCGCGAAAAAACCGGTTCTTCCACGCTCACCACCGTTCCCACTCTGCTGGCTGAAACCACGTGCAGCTCAGGCGGCGACTGCAATCTCAGCGATTACCTGGCCAGCGGTCTTCAGGCTTATCAGCCCACGAGCCTCATGGACACGAGCGACGCCGGCCGTGCCCCCTTCGCCGGCAACATCATTCCGGCAGCCGACCTCTCCACGGCCGCGGAGAACTTCTTCAAGCTTCTGCCCAAGCCGACCAGCAGCACCTCCATCATCAACAACTTTGCTGCTACCGGCTTCGGCATCTTCAACACCGACCAACCCGATGCCCGCATCGACTGGAAGCCGACCGAGAAGCTCCATCTTTTCGGCCGCTACACGTGGTTCAGCGGCAATCTCTCGGGCGCGCCATACTTCGGCGCGGCGGGCGGCGCCGGCTATGGATCCGGCGGTTTTGCCGGCACCGATGCCTTCCACTACAACAGCCTCGCTTCGGGCGGCGATTACGTGCTCTCGGTGAAGTGGCTCACCGACTTCCGCTTCGGCTACTACCAGATCTACAACAATACGGCGGGACCGGACGCGACCCAGCCGCTGGGCACGAATCTCGGCATCCCCAATGGGAACCCCGCGCCGCTCTCGCTCACCGGCGGCCTCCCGCAGTTCAATATCCAGATTCCGCCCAACGGCGCGAACAACGGCGCCAACATCGAATACGGCACGTCCGCGCAGGCGAACCTGCAGCAGACCGCGCAGTACCAGATCGTGAACAACTGGTCCCACGAAATGGGCAACCACAACATCAAGTTCGGCGTGGACTACCGCTTCGGCAAGAACAATTCGCTCTCTCTGAGCGGCAGCGGCAACGTCCTGCGCTCCGGCACGTATGACTTCGCCGGCGCTCGGACCGCGGGCGGGTCCTCAGCGGGCCTCGGCTTTGCGACCTTCATGCTCGGCGATGTGTCTGGTTTCCAGCGCACCGTGAATCAAAGCACCACCGTCATCGGCCAGACCCGCCAGAACCGCCTCTTCGCCTACGCGCAGGATCAGTGGCGCGTCACTCGCAATGTCACCCTCGACTACGGCCTGCGCTGGGAACTCTACACGCCGGAGTCCGTGACGGCCAAAGGCGAAGGCGGCCTGCTCGATCTCGATGCCGGCTACATCCTCATCGCCGGTTACGGCAGCGTGAATAACGCCCTGAACGTAAAGAACAATCCTCGCGAATTTGCCCCCCGTCTCGGCGTTGCGTGGCAGGTGATGCCCAAAACCGTCGTGCGCGCCGGCTACGGCATCGTCTACGGCCAGGGATGGGCGGGCAACACCTTCGGCGAGGTGCTGACCGGCTCCTATCCGCTCCAGGTCGAGCAAAACCTCAACCCCGCCAGCGAGTACGGTGCCGCTTTCAACCTCAGTACCACCGAGGATGGCGTGGCTGCAGGTCCGCCCGGCTATACGTTTTCCCCGATCCCCAGCAACGGCATCTATCCGCTACCCATCGGTGTTTCGCAAACCGCGCGTCCGCGGACGCTGCGGCTGCCAACCGTGGAAGGATGGAACCTCACCGTGGAGCAGCAGTTGACCAACAGCCTTGCGCTGCAGGTCGCCTATGTGGGCAGTGAGGCTTACCACAACATGTTCGATTCCTCGAACCAGTACAACGCCAATGAAGCCACTGTCGCCGGCTTCGATCAGATCAACCCTGCCACGGGCGTCGATTACACCTACGACGATCGCCGTCCTTACAACAACGGCGATGCTCAGAAGCTCGGCGTCCACAATGGTTACGCGTTTGGCTTTACCCAGGATCTTTCCGACAACTACAACGAAGCGACCGGCAGTTACAACGCGTTGCAGATCATCCTGAAAAAGCGCTACCAAAACGGTCTCCAGTTTCTCACCCACTACACCTGGTCCCACGACATCGACCATGAGTCGTATGAGTTCCTCATCAACCCGCGCATCGGCCGCGGCAACAGCTACTACAATCGCCGCCAGGCATGGGTCTTTGCCGGCAATTACGACCTGCCATTCGGACGCGACAAGCTCGTCGCTTCCAACGTGCCGGGCTGGATGAACGAAATCATCGGAGGATTCCAGCTCAACGCCAACCTCACGCTTGACGGCGGCTTGCCCTTCACGCCGTGCTACAACGAAATCGCTCTCGACAACGACGTCGCGGCGCGTGATGGCTGCGGGCCCTCCTTCGTCAATAAAGTGCCTGGCCATGGATGGGGCATCCACAAGGGTAAGTTCGATCCCATCGCCCTGCGCGTGCCGTACCTGGCCACATCGCCGTATCCGTTCACCGCGAACGGCGACAGCTTCGGTCCTTTCGCTCGCCCTGACGTTGGCACGTGGGGTAATCTCGGCCGCGACTCGCTATGGGGTCCCAGCCTCTTCAACGTCGACTCTACCCTCGCCAAGAACTTCACCATTCACGAGGGCCTCAAGATGCAGCTCATCGTCCAGGCCTACAACGTTTTCAACCACGTGAATTACTCGGAGCCATCGCCTTGCGTGGATTGCATCGGCACCAATGCCGGTTATATCCAGGGCACGGTTTCCGAGCAGGACGGCACTTCGCTGCGCCGCCTGCAGTTTGCCGGCCGGTTCCAGTTCTGAACCGCAATCCCTCCCGGGGATGGCAGAAAACTGTGTCATCCCCGCGTCGTTCCCGAAATCCTGTGCCGGCTGGGTTTCGCGTGACCGCCAACATCGCCTTCGTTGCCAGAGCGTCGATTCGCGGGGTGTCTGCCGAATTTTCCGCGGCATGCTTTTCAATCCAGGGCAGCGGTTCCCGCGCCGCGCGGAGGTTGGTACCTTGCTGACTCGCACCCTCGTTCCGGAACTCGCGCTGCTTTGCCTGGTCGCGGCAGCCAGTTCCGCTCGCGGTCAGACCGATCTGTCTCCGGTCTCTGCCTTCCCCGTCGCTGCGCATGATATGCCAGCCATCCACCGCGACGCAGTGCCGCAGTTGCCATTCTCTGTCGTCGGCCCGCGCGGTGCTGTCCTCGGCCAGCAGGACGGCTCCTGCGAAGTGTGGCTCTTCCCATGGAAGATCTTCAGCGACCTGCGGCTTTCCGTTTCCATGCAGGACTACGCCGTCCCCATCGAAGTCAATCCCCACGCCGCCTCCATCGACGTGCAGCCCGACGAGACGACGATCACGTACTCGCACGCCAACTTCACCATTCGCCAGATCATGCTCGCCCCGAAGTCCGGCAACCCGGGGGCGCTGATCTTTTTCTCCTTCGCAGCCGTCCGACCCATGGACGTCACCTTCAGCTTTCATCCTGATATGCAGCGCATGTGGCCTGCCGAGTCGCCCGATCGCCCCTCGCCCGAGTGGGTCGAATCGCCCCGCGGTTCCGGCTTCTACATCCTGCATCTCAATACGCCCGATCACGCCGCCGCGCTGGCGCTCCCAACGGCGAAGTCCGGCATTCTTCCGCCATATCAGGAACGCGCCGCCTCCTGGCCACTCCAGTTTGTCCTGCACTTCGATCCAAAGCAGGATGCGGGCAAGGTCTATCCACTCCTGACCACTTTCGCCGATTCTCCCGAGACCGCCACCAAATCCGCTCTCGCCGCAAGCCTCGCGCAACTCGACAGCCAGGCGCAGTCCATCTTCACCGCGAATCAGTCGCACTATCGCGACTTCCTCGCCCGGCATACCTCCATCGAAACGCCGGACGCGCGCCTCAACGACGCATTCTCCTGGGCGGAGACCGCGATTGATCAGCTCCGCGTCGAAACTCCCATCGGCTCCGGCCATCAGGCGCTCACCGCCGGTTTCTATGGGTCCGGTGATGCCGCACGCCCCGGCTTCGGATGGTTTTTCGGCCGCGATGCGCTCTGGACCCTCTACGCCGTCAACAGCTACGGCGACTTCGAAACCACGAAGCAGGAGATGCAGTTCCTCATTGACCATCAGCGCGCCGATGGCAAGATCATGCATGAGTGGTCGCAGACCGCGAGTCTGGTGGACTGGGCCTCGCTACCCTATGAGTGGGCTGCCGCGGACTCCACGCCCCTCTTTCTCATGGCAGCGAATGACTATCTGCGCATCAGCGGCGATGCGGCTTTCGTCTCGTCGATCTGGCCCAGCCTGCAACGAGCCTGGACCTTCGAAACTTCCCACGACACCGACGGCGACGGCATCTACGACAACGCTGAGGGTTCCGGCTGGGTCGAATCCTGGATTCCCTCCATGCCCCGTCAGGAAATCTATCTCGCCGCCCTCGATGAGCAGGCCAGCCTCGCCTTTGCGCATCTCGCGTCCGCTGCCGGCCACGCCGATCTGGCTACGGCAGCATCGCAGCGTGCCCAGCGCATCGTGCCTCTCATCGAGCAGGAATACTACCTGCCCGAACAGCAAAACTATGCATTCAGCTGGAACGCCGGCCAGCGCGACACCACTGCCACGATCTTTCCCTCCGTCGCCTGGTGGGATGGCGACTTCCAGCTTGCCCATCCTGAATTCATGCTCGAGCGCTGGGCCACGAACGAGTTCTCCACGGACTGGGGCACGCGCGACCTGAGCGACCAAACCTCGTTCTACGATCCCATCAGCTATCACCAGGGCACGGTTTGGCCGCTCTTCACCGGATGGGTTTCGCTCGCCGAATACCGCGCTGGTCACCCGCTCTCCGCGTACTCTCACCTGATGCAGAACGCGGAGCTGACGTGGCCCCAGGATCCAGGCAGCGTCACCGAACTCCTCTCCGGCAAGTTCTACCAGGTCCTCGGCCGCAGCACTGCGCACCAGCTCTGGTCCTCGGCCATGGTCATCTCACCCATTTTGCGCGGCCTCTTCGGCCTTTCATGGGACGACCCCGCGCACACGCTCTCCGTCACGCCGCATCTTCCCGCCACCTGGGACCGTGCTGTCGTCCGCCGCATCCCATTCGGCGGCCACACGCTTGACCTCACCTTCCGCCGCGAGGGCAGGGAATTGCTCGTCCAATCCAGCGACACTTCCCTGCGTCTTGTTTCCGCCGCGCCTGGAGCCGTTGTGGGGGATGGCGCGCTCCACATCCCTCTCCCCGCCGTCGAAGCGGCCATCGCCGCAGAATTGCCCGCCCCGGGCGCCGAGACCCATCAGCTCAAAGTCGTCTCCGATGACGCGACAAACCACTCCCTCGCGCTCAAGCTTGCCGCTCCCGGCGGTTCTACGCAAGTGCTCTCGATTCGCGAAAACCTCATCCTGCCGCATCTCGCCGCGCATGACGCCCAACTGGGCGATGTCGCCAATGGTCTCCGCACACTCACTGTGCAGTTTCCGGCCGCCCCCGGTTTCGTGGAAAAAACGGTAACCTTGTCCTGGTAGCTGAGAAACTCGTCATCGAGAATGGAGTGATCGCTGCGTTGGTCCGCTCGGCTCTCGCGCTTCTCGCTGTCACGGCCCTGGCTCTTCCCGTCTGCGCGCAGGATTTCGCCAACTCCCTCAGCCTCACGGCCGATGTCTCCACGCAGCCCCGCTTCGCCGCCGCGCACGGCCAGGCCGCCGTCTTGATGGGCTACACCGGCTACGGTCTCGAAGCCTGGGCCTACCCTTTCCAGCTCTTCACGCATCTGCGGCTGCAAATTGTCCCCGCCGATTCCTCCGCCCCGGTCGATGCTGCCCCGCTCCTTCGCCGCATCGAATACCACCCTGACGAAATCGCCCGCATTTATGACGGCAACGGTTACAAAATTCGCGAGCGCCTCTTTGTTCCGCTCAATCGACCCGCCGTCATCCTTTACTGGGACGTGCAGAGCGCGCATCCGATCGATCTCCGTGTCACCTTTCTGCCTGTCCTTGACCTCATGTGGCCGGGGGCCCTCGGCGGCCAGGATCTGCGCTGGAGCGACGAGCTCCACGGCTACGTCATCTCCGAAGCCACCACCGGATTCCGTGCCGTGATCGCATCACCGCAGGTCGCCACCCACACATCCGTCGTCAACGCCACTCTTCGCAAGGACCTCACGCAGTCCATGGTGTTGCGCCCCTCCCACGGCCACGCCGTGCTCTTCGCCGCGCTCGAAAGCAAGCCGTCTCCCGAAGGTTCTGCGCTCCTGCCCCTCGAGCGGGACGAGGCGCAACTCCGCGCCGAATACCGCTCCCACGTCACGCAACTCCTCGCTGCCGGCCTGCAAATCCAAACCCCCGACGATACTCTCAACCGCGCCCTCACCTGGTCTCGCCTCGCACTCGATCAGGCCTGGGTCTGCAATCCGCGCATCGGCTGCGGCGAAGTTGCCGGCTACGGCCCCTCGCGCCCCGAGCGCCGCCCGCAATATGACTGGTTCTTTGCCGGAGACGGTCTCGTCGCCGTGGAAGCCCTGCTCGCCACCGGCGACATCGCCCGTGCACGCGACGAGCTCAACTTCATCCTTCGCTACCAGAACCCCGCCAACGGCATGATCTGGCACGAAATCTCGCAGAGCGCCGGCTTTCTCGACTGGGCCAACAAATATCCCTACATGTACGTCCACGTCGACATCACCTACGCGTTTCTCTCCACGCTCGCCGACTACTTCGCCGCCACGGGCGACGGCCCATTCCTCCGCGACCACTGGCAGCAGATCGCCGCCGCCTGGAAGTACGCCTGCTCGCTCATCGATCCGAAAACGGCATTGCCAAAAATTCCCGCTGACAAAGAAGGCGGAAACGAGCAGGACCGTATGAGCGAAGACGTGAGCTTTTCGGCCGCATGGGTCGCCGCTTCGTCGGCCTACCGCACGCTCGCCCTCGCCGCCGGCCACCCCGATGAGTCCGGCGCCGCGGCCGCTCCTGCCGAAGCCGCGCGCCGCGCCTTCGCTGCCCGCTACTGGAACCAGCAAAAGCATTTCTGGATCGCTGGCTATACAGAGAGCGGCGCTCCCATCACCGACGAGCGCGCCCATCCCGATCTGCTCGGCAATGACCTGCTCAGTTCGGATCGTGAAAACGCCGCGCTCGATCGCCTCGCTGGTTTTGCGTTCGAAACCGACTGGGGCACGCGCGGCCTCGCTTCTTCCTCACCGCGTTACGATCCCCGTTCCTACGGGGCGGGCAGCGTCTCCCCGTTGCTTACAGCCGACAATGCCGTGGCATTCTTGCGCGCTCACCGGCCGGCCATCGCTCTGCCGATTTTCGATTCGCTCCTGCCATGGTTACAATTGGATTCTCCCGGCCACCTGCATGAGCTCTCCGATGGCGACAGCTTCCAGCCGCAAATCGAATCGGTGCCGGAACAATCCTGGTCCTCTGCCGGCTTTCTCCACGCTGCGATCCGCGGTCTCTTCGGTCTCGAAGTGGATGCCGCTCAGCACACATTGACCCTTGCTCCCCATCTCGATCCGCGATGGGAGCACATCTCCCTCGCGCAAATGCCGGTCGGCCCCGCGCAGGTCGCCGTCACCATCGATCAGCATCCCGGTGAGACCGACGCCGTCTTCACCGCTCAATCCGGCCCGGTTCACGTCGTTTTCGCTCCCGAAATTCTCCTGGGGGCGACGAACATCCATGCTCTGATCGATGGCTGCTCTGCCCCCGCCATCCTCGAACAGCACGCGCAAGATCAACACGCTCGTGTCGCCTTCGATCTCCCCACCGGCTCCGCCCACATCCGCATCTCCTACTCCGGAGGCGTGGGTGTTCGCATACCCACCGTCATGCCCGCACGCGGGGACGGTTCCCGCGGCCTCAAGCTGACCGCGCTCCATCTCGACGGCTCTTCGCTCACCCTCGCCGCCGACATAGCTTCCGCCGATCAGTCGTCGGTTGAAATCGAGAGCCCCTGGATCATCGCCGATGTGCGCGGCGGCTCCGCCACGCGTATCAGTCCCGATTGGTACCGCGTCACCTTCGCACCTGCGAGCGCGCCCGTTTCTCCGTCAGGCTCCGCTTACTCCCGCCACTCCCTGACTGTTGCCTTCCGCACCCGGTGACCGCATGAGACCCTTCAGCCCATCCATGCGCGCCTCATCTCACAGCACACTTTTCCGTGCGACGATTCTCGGCTGTATTCTCGCCACCCTCCCCGTCACCTTTGCTCAATCCCGAGCCACGCTGAGCACGGCCGACGTGACCCTCCAGTTCGCCGCCGGCGCAACCGCCCCTCAGCTTCGTTCCCTCCATGGCCGCAGCCGCGACCTCTGGCTCAACGATGCGTCCGTGCCGCTGCCCGCATCGGTCGTGCGCAATGGCCGGAATCTGGCACTCGTCTGGCGCAACATTCCTTCCACTTCGGTCATCACGCCGCATCGCGTCGTGTTCGTCTACGAGTCCAGTCAGCCCCATCTGCGCCTCACCTGGCAATGGACCGCCCGCGCCGACTTCGGGCCCATCGAGCACAGCATGCTCATTGAAAATCTCACCGGCGATGAGTACTGGCTTCCCCTCCCAGACACGCTCGCGCTCGGCTTCGCCGTGCCGAGCGACGCAAACCTGCGCCAGCTCTATGTCGAGAAGGGCGCAGGTGCGCCCTCCGACCTCGGCACTCATCTCCTGTCCATTGATCCAGGCTATACCTGGACCGGCCGCTCGAGCACCTTCGCCCATCCCATCCACGACGAGCCGCGCGAGATCATCCCCTACACCGCCGTCTTTCGCGCCAATCCCGAGTCGTCCGGCTGGTTCGCCGGCATCGAATTCAGCGGGCGTACGCGCATCGCGTTCCGCCGCACCGCACAATTCCTTGCGGCTCAGCTTGGCCTCGATCCTGCTCCGGGTCCCGCCCTCACGCGGCTCATACCCGGCGGCAGCTTTACTGCGCCGACCGTTTTTCTCGGCTCGTTCACCGGCGGGCCCGACGGCGCGGGAAATCAGCTCCGTCCGTGGGTCCGCGCCGTTCTCGGCAACCCGCGTACCTGGTCCGATCCGCATTACCCGCTCGTCGTCAACAACAGCTGGGGCGTCGGTATGGACATCAACGAGTCAGCCGCGCACGCGATGATCGCCGATTCCGCGGCCCTCGGCTTCGAAATGTTTCATCTCGATGCCGGCTGGTTCCGTGGCGTCGGCGACTGGTATGCGAATCCCGTGAAATTTCCCCGCGGCCTCGCCGTTCTTGCCGCCGATGCCCACGCGCATGGCGAACGCTTCGGTCTCTGGACCGACTGGACCCAGGCCGGCCTCGACTCGAACCCTGGCGCGCTCAACCTCCGCGATCCCACGGTCCGCGACTGGCTCGTCGCCGATGTGCCCGCCGGCTGGAAGCCGCAGGACTTCAAGGGCCAGACGATCGACCTCGGTGTCCCTGCAGCGGCGGCGTACGCGTCGCGCGAGGTCAACCGCATCGTCGCCTGCGACAAGCTCGATATGCTCGAGCACGATGGCTACCTCGTCGCCCAGGGATGCACGCGCGATAATCATCCTCACGCGGCGCCCGATCCGCGCAACACTGCCGTCGAGCATTACGACGGCGAAGACATCGTCCTCAGCTCCAATTCCACCGACGTCAGCTACCACGCGGTCCTCGCCTACTACCTCATTTACGAGCAGCTCCGCCGCCATCACCCCGGCCTGCTGCTCGAAATCTGCAACGACGGCGGCCGCATGGTCGACTTCGGCAGCGCCGCGCATGGCGACTATTTCTCCATCACCGACAGCTATGATCCGCTCTCCAACCGGCGCGCCTTCTACGACGCCAGCTACGTTCTGCCGCCCGCCATGCTCGAAACCTACGTGGACAAATGGCTCACGCCGACCATCGCGAATTTCCTCTACGAACTCCGCAGCGGCATGATGGGCTGGCTCTCCGTCATGCAAAACACCAATAACTGGACGCCCGGGCAGCACGCCGCCGCGCGCGACGCCATCGCCCTCTACAAGGCGCGCCTGCGCCCGCTCATCCGCGATGCGCAGCTCTTCCACATTTCGCCGCGTCCTGATGGCCTCCACTGGGACGGCATGGAGTACTACGCGGCCGCGCTGCACCGGGGCGTGGTCTATGCGTTTCGCGGCTCGGCTCCCGATGAACCCGTGCACCAGTATGTCCTCGCCGGCCTTGATCCGCACAGTTCGTATCAACTGCACTTTCAGGATGGCTCCTCGCCCGACGCAACCGCTTCCGGCCGCGATCTGATGAACGGCGGTCTGCGCGTCGCGTTGCCCGAGCCGCTCACCTCCGAGCTGGTTTTCTTTGCCGCCCAGCCATCGCAAAGCGCCGCGCACTAACTTTCAGGTGTCACGATCCGCGCAGCGAGTTAATGGCCCGCTGCACCGGCAGTCGTCTGCTGGCCTCGGTCGGGCAAGCTCTTCATCTCCCGATAAACGCCGTGGTCCATCCGCAGCAGGCCACGTTTTGCTGATACCCTGCCGTCACCTGAAACTCCGCTGAGCGAGTCACGACGTTGTATTTCTCGCGGATCATGTGGTCGCGCTGAAAACTGTCGCGGATTGTCGCTGGGAATTCTTGCGCCATCCGTTCCGCATTGGCATGGTCCCCGCATTGATTCATGCCATCCACAGCGATCCACCCGAGCGGAGCCCACCCATACGGCAGATCCCACTGACCAAGTACCGCCGCGGGGGCAAGCGTGCACGTGCTGCAGCAGGAGAACGTCACCCGGAAGCGCGGGCGCCTGGTTCCCATCGATGGCTCACCGTTACACCTGCCGCCATCGCACAGCCAGAGTCGGCGATAGGCGTCACCGCCAGGCAAGCGCAAATCGGTGCAACCGTCATAGAGAATCACCATCGCGACAGGGTCATCCCCTGGCTACTGTCCCAGCTGCGGACGGCGGCGTTCCTCAGTTCTCGAATTCCATTTCCGGCTGCGGCAAAATATCTGCGTCGCGAGCCACCCAGACGTAGAGCGTCGGCAGCAAAAAGACGCTCATCAGCAGGTTGGTCATCAGCCCGCCGACAATGACGATGGCGAACGGCCGCTGCGAGTCGGAGCCGATGCCGTGCGAGAACGCGGCCGGCAGCAGTCCCAAAGTCGCTACCAGCATGGTCATCATGATCGGGCGCAGGCGCACCACCGCACCTTCCACGGCGGCTTGCTCGACGGTTTCGCCGCGCGCGCGCAACTGGTTGATGTATTCCAGCAAAATGATCCCGGACTGGACGGAGACGCCGAAGAGAGCGAGGAATCCCACTTCCGACGACACGCTGAACTCGGTGCCGGTCACCAGCAGCACGAGCAGACCCCCGATGCTGGCCATGGCCACGGTGGCCAGAATAAGAACCGACCATTTGAGCGACCGGTACATCGAGTACAGGATGATAAAGATCAGCAGCACGGTGATCGGCACGATCACCGCCATACGGGCTTCGGCGCGCACCTCGCTCTGATACTCGCCTTCCCACCCGATGTGATAACCGCGCGGCAGCTTCACCTGCGCGGTGACATCGTGTATTGCCTGCTTCACCGCATCGCCGAGAGCGCGCCCGCGCACGCTGTACTTGATGGCGACATAGCGCTCGTTGTTTTCGCGATAGATTTCCGAGCCCTCGTCCGCTTCGCGAATCGTGCAGAGCTGAGCGAGCGAAACGCGCTCGCCGGAGGGTGAAACCAGGCGGATGTTCGCGATGGCCTCCGGCGTATCCCGGTACTGCGGCAGATACCGCAGCGTCAGGTTGTAGACTTGCTCGCCCCGCAGCACCTGGCTCACTGCGATGCCCCCCACGGCGGTCTGGATCGCATCCTGCACGTCCGCCACGTTGATGCCCCAGCGTGCCGCCTTCTGGCGATCCACCGTCACATCCAGATCGGGCTGCCCGGTCACCTGGAAGACGCCGATGTCCGTAATTCCCGGCACCCGGCTCATCACCGCTTCAATCTCACTGGCCTTGCTCTCCAGCAGGTGCAGATCGTCGCCGTAGATCTTGGTCGCCAGCTCGCCCTTCACACCGCTGACCGCCTCCTCCATGTTGTCTTCGATGGGTTGTGAAAAGCCCCAGATGATGCCCGGGAATTTCTTCACCAGCTGTTCGTTCATCGACGCGATCAGGTTGTCCTTGTCCTGGCGAAAGACCGGCCGCCACTGCTCTTTGGGCTTCAGGCCGACAAAATACTCGGTGTCGAAAAATCCCGTGTGGTCGGTCCCGTCGTCCGGCCGCCCCGTCTGGCTCGTGCACTCGGTGGTTTCAGGAAATGAGCACAGCAGCAGCCTCGCCTCATTGGCTACCTTCACACTCTCGTCCGGGCCGACGCTCTGGTCGAGCGTGCCGCGCACCCACAGCGCCCCTTCGTCCAGATGAGGCAGAAATTCGGAGCCGATAACGCCGCTGAACCCCAGATACACGGCCATCACCAGTGCCACCACGCCCACGCCAATCGTGAAAGCCTGGTGGCGGATCGTCCACGTAACGCCGCTCCGGTACCGATTTTGCAGGTATTCCATCACCGGGTTCTTCCACTCCTTCGCGCCTTTGCCGAGCATCATGCTCGACAGAACAGGAGCCAGAAGCATGGCGTAAAGCAGCGCGCCCAGCAATGCGAAAGCTACCGTCCAGGCCATCGGCTTGAACAGCCGTCCTTCCACCGACTGCAGCGTGAAGATGGGCAAGTACGCGGTTATGATGATGGCGATCGCGTAGAAGACGGGACGCTGCACCTCGTGTGCGGCCTCGGCGATGCGCTCCTGCGTGGAATGGCCGCTTTCGTCTTTGTGGTTGAGATGACGAACGATGTTTTCCACCATCACCACAGCTCCCTCCACCACCATGCCGAAATCCAGCGCCCCCAGCGAGAGCAGGTTGGCGGGAATGCCCTTGAGATCAAGGCATGTAGCCGCAAACAGCAGCGAAAACGGGATGGTGAGCACCACGATCGTGGCGCCGCGCACATTGCCGAGAAAGAGAAAAAGAATGATCGCAACGAGGATCATTCCTTCGGACAAATTGTGCAGAACCGTATGCGTGGTGAAGCGCAATAACTCGCTGCGATCGAGAAAGGGAACAATCTTGACGCCCGCCGGGAGGATCTGCGAGTTCAGTTCCTCCACCTTCTTATGGATGGCGTTCAGCACCGGCTGCGCGTCGGCGCCCTTCTGCAGCAGTGCAATGCCTGAGACCACGTCGTCGTTGTTGACCAGCTTGCCGTCCTCGCGGTGGTACGAGTCTCCAAACTGACCGAGCCGGATCATCGGCCCCTGTGTGACCTCGGCGATGTCTTTCACCCGCAGCGGCGTGCCGTTCCGCGTCGTGATGACGGTGTTGCCGATGTCGTCGAGATCCTTGACCAGACCCACTTCGCGAACGTTGATCTGCTGATCGCCCGCCTGGATGAAGCTGCCGCCCGCATTGGCGTTGTTGTTCGCGAGTTGCTGTTCTACCTGCCCGATGTTCAGGCCGTAGGCAATCAGCCTGTCGGGATCGACCCGCACCTGGTATTCGCGCGTGGGCCCGCCAAATGGGTTCGTGTCCACCACGCCGGGTACGGATTTGAGGTTTTTCTCAATCACCCAGGTTTCGAGCGACTTGAGATTCATCACGTCGTATTCCGGATTGCTGCTGCGCAGCGTGTAAAAGTAAATCTGGCCGACCGGGCTCCAGTCCGTGCCCATCTGCGGGACCACGCCCGCCGGAAGATTCACCTGCGAAAGCCGCTCCAGCACGTGTTCGCGGTTTTGGAAGTCGGTGGTCGTCTCCCCAAAGACCATCTCGACGGTAGAGAGACCGAAGATCGACCAGGAGCGGATGTGGGCGATACCCGGGATACCGTTCATCGCGGTTTCCAGCGGGATGGTCACCTGTTGCTCCATCTGCTCGGCGGAAATCCCAGGCCATTGCGCGATCACATCGACATAGTTGTTCGCCACGTCGGGATACGCCTCAACAGGCAACCGATGGAACGACACAATGCCCCAGGCGAAGAGCAGGACTCCGATCGCCAGCACCAGAAAACGGCTCTGGAGGGCGAAATCGACCACTCTTCGGATCATTGCGCCTCCAGCGTCGCTTCCAGCGCCAGAACATTGCCCACCACCTGCTGTCCCGGCGCGACTCCGGAGAGAATGACCTCTTTGTCGCCCGGCAGTGTATTTCCGGCCCTCACTTCCACCCGCCGGAACTGCTTTCCACCCGCCGGCACAAAAACCCAGTCGCGATCGTGCAGGTGCAGGATGGCCGCGGACGGCACCACCGCGTGAACCTGGCTGGTCGTGCTCGACAGCGTCGCGCTCACAAACATCCCGAGCCGCAGCAGATTGCCCGGATTCGGAACCTGGATGCGCACCTTGGCCGTGCGCATCGCCGGATCGAGGATCGGGCCGATGTCGCTCACGCGGCCGGTCAGCACTTTGTCAGGGTAGGCAGCCGGGTGAATCCGCGCGGTTTGTCCCAGCCTCACCCTGGGCAGATCGTTCTCGTAGACATCGCACAGCACCCACACCTCCGACAGATCGGCAATGGTGAAAGCTGTCGGCGATCCCGCATAGGTCACGCCCGCCGCTGCTGCATTGGTCACATTCTGCGCAATGATGACGCCGGAAATCGGCGCGTAGACATTCACGATGTCTGACGGATGATCCTTGTTCACCCCCAGCGTGTCCAGTTGCTGCTCCGCTGCCGTCAGATCGGCCTTCGCATCGTCCTCGGCATCCTGCGTCTGCTCCACCTGCGCCTGCGGAACGGCCCCGTGCGCGAACAGATCCTTCGCGCGTGCCAGCGCCAGAGACGCGAGATGTTCGTCGTTCACCGCCTTCAGATAGAGGTTGAAAGCGTTGTTAATATCCGGGCTCTTGACCTTGAGCAGCAGGTCGCCCTTCTTCACGTTGTCGTCGAGCCGCGCGCGAATCTCCACGATGCGTCCGCTGGCCAGGGAGATCACCGGAATTTCCCGGGAAATATCCGCGTTCACCGTGCCTGTCACGTTCAGCGTCTCTGGAGAGGCGAAGCTCTCGGCCGCGACGACGGGGAACTGTTCGGGATGATCGACGCTGACGCGCCCGGCGTTGCTCTGATCCACCACCTGCGGTTGAGGCGGCGCGCCCTGCGCGGGATCGAATTTTTTCCCGCAGGCGGTCAGCATCGCTCCGGCCGCCAAAACCACAGCGGCTCGTACAACGGTCCGCTTCTTCATTGGATCACCTCGCGTCCCACGGCCATGTTGAGCTGGCCAGCCGCCGTCATATACGAGCCCACCAGCTGCAGATAGGCCATCTGCACGTTGCGGTAGTCGCTCTGCGCGTTCAGAAAATCCATCAGCGAGGCTCCTCCGTGCTGCCAGGCATAGGTCACCGTGTCGCGCACGTGCGCCGCTTCGGCAAGATACTTGTCGTGGTACGGGCGCAGCAGAATCAGGTTGCTGTTCACCTGCGCGTATGCCGAGTCCACATCGTTGAAGATTTGCGCCCGTGTGCCTTCCTCGAGCTGCTGGTTGCGGGTAATGTCGATCTGCGTCCGCAGCTTCTCGCCCTGATTGCGGTCGAAGATGCGCAGCGGAACATTGACGCTCAGCCCAAGCGTCTGGTTTCCGTAGCTGTTGTTGGTCGAGGCATTGTGGGTGTACCAGGCGCCAAACGTCGGGTCAGTCGATCCATTCGCAATCGCCAGCTTGTGGTTCGTATCCGCCTGCTGCACAGACTGGATCGCCGCCCGCAGATCGGGCCGGTTGTCGATGGCTGTCTGGTGAAACACGTCCAGCGGCTGCAGCTGATCGGTGAAGTCAAACGGCCCCTGCACATCGAACTGATCGATCGGCGTCTTGTCATCGAGCAGTTGCAGCAGCTGGATCTTCGCTGTGCGCACGCTGACTTCGGCGGTCTGCAAATCGGATTCATACTGTACCCGCTGCAGCTCGATGCGCTCGAAGTCGATCTCAGCCAGGTCGCCCTTGATGAAGCGCTCGTGGCTGATGTCGATAATGTGGTTGTAATAGTCGAGTTCCTGCTTCGATAGTTCGACGATGGCCTTGGCCTGCAGCACCTGCACGAAGGCCGACCGCAGCGTGAACAGCATTGTCCGTTCCATGTCGTCGTGCTGCGAGGCTGCAATCTGCGTCTCGTGCTCAGCGGCATCGCGGCGCAGTTCGCGCTTGTGATCGCGCTCGTGCAGGTAGCTGATCGACGGCGCCTCGAATGTCCCCGCGAGCGGCTTCCAAACCCCCTCGTTCGGCGCAATTTGCGTGCCGTCTACGGTTAGCCCGAACTGGGGATTCGGCCGAAGATATGCCGTCATCTCCTGCGCCTTCATCTCCTCGACGCTCGACTCGTCCGCCTTCAGCGTCGGATTATCCGCCTCGAATTTCGCTTTGACCTGATCCCACGTGAGGCTCTGTCCCCGGCACTGTGTCCCGCAGCCAATCGCCAAAGCCAGAAGGCAGCAGGCGCTTCTGCGAATGAAGTGTGATCTTGTCATGAAGGGAACTCGAGATGCGCTCCTGTAGCCGCATCGACAGGCCAGCCACACAGGAATCGACAGCAGGGTTATCCCAAGAATAAAGAGCGATCCGTTAACCCGGGATCGATCTTTCGCCCTCGTCTACCCCTCTTGCGGGCATCGCTGGCTATCTTTTGGCTGCCTTCGTTTTCGTGCCCTTCGCAGCTGGTCACTACAATGGCAGTAGTTCACAACCACCGCCGATGCAGGCACAGGGACCGATGTACGCGACATTCTTCCGGGGGAACAGACGAGAGGTCTTGCTGCGCGCTGCGGTGTTAACCGCCGTGATCGCCATCGCTGACTGGCGCACTGTGGACGAGATTCCGCTGAGCCTTTTGTATCTGCTTCCCATGATGATGGTCGGCAGCGTGCTCCAGCCGTGGCAGATCGGCGGCGTAGCCGCCCTGTGCATGGTCCTGGCCGAATCCTTCGACGCGTTTCCGTGGCACCCTCGAGCCGGGTCGACGCGCGACATCCTGTACTTCGTCGCCTTCTTCGGTGCAGGCATGTTCACGCGCGAGGTGCACCGCAACCGCCGGGCCGCCCTCGATCATCTCGAGGAAATCACAAACGAAAGCGAAGCTCGCCGCGAGGCCGAAGAGCAACTCAGGGTGCTCATCGAAAGCAGTCCTGCCGCCATCATTACCGCCGACTCCGATGGAACCGTGCTGATGGCGAACGATGCGGCGCATCGTTTGCTCACGCTTCCTGCGGGCGACCTGCCAGGCCGGTCCATCCATGGCTACTTTCCCTCTCTCGCTCATGTTCCCCGGCTGCAGACATCGCAGCAGTACCGAACCACCATGCAGTCGCGCGGACGCCGCGCCGATGGCGAGGTCTTTCTGGCAGAGATCAGCTTTTCCACCTATGCGACACACCGCGGCACCAGGCTCGCCGCCATGATCCTCGACACATCAGAGGATCTGCGTACCCGCGAAGAGACCGGCCTCCAGCAGATGCTCGCGGGGTCGCGCATCGCGGCGGCCGCGGTCTCCCATGAGGTGCGGAATGTCTCGGGAGCCATTTCCGTCGTGCATCAGAACCTCACCCGCAGCGGTTTGCTTTCGCGCGATAAGGATTTTGAGGCCCTCGGCAGTCTGCTGCATGCTCTCGAAAGAATCGCAGCAGTCGACCTGCGGCAGTATACGGATCAAAGCGCTGAGATCGACCTGATCGCCGTCCTCGACGATTTGCGTATTGTAGTGGCTCCCGCCCTCCGCGATGCAGGCATCGAATGCCGCTGGAACATTCCGGCGGAGTTGCCCGCTATATGGGCGGACCGTCAGAACCTCCTCCAGGTGTTTCTCAACGTAACCTCCAACGCCATTCGCGCGCTCACCGGACGCAGTGATCCGGAACTCTCGGTTTCCGCGCTTCTCCAGGACCATTGCGTGCTGGTTGAGTTCGTCGACAACGCAGGCGGCGTCGCGCATCCTGACCGGCTGTTCCATCCGTTTCAGCAAGAGGCCGAAGTGACCGGCCTCGGCCTTTTTCTCTCCCGGGCGCTCATGCGGGCGTGCCGGGGCGAGCTGCGCTATCAGCCTGTCGAAAATGGCGCCGGCTTCGTAGTCGAGATACCGATTGTGGAATCGCCGGAGATCTCTGCATGACGCCTCCGACGCGCATTCTCCTCATCGACGATCACAGCCTCTTTCGCGAGAGCCTCGTTCGGCTTCTCGAAGCCCAGCCCGATCTCGAAGTCACAGGCCACTGCGCCTCGATTGCTGAAGCGCTCGAGATTCTGGACCGCATGCCGCTCGACGTCATCCTGCTCGACTACGACCTCGGCGACCAGCGAGGAACTGACTTGCTGCGCCACATTCACGATCGCAAATGGCCCGCGCGCGTTCTTATGGTCACCGCCGGTATGAGCAGTCGTGTCACCCACGACGTCCTCCAGGCCGGCATTTCCGGCGTCCTCTACAAGCACAACAATCCCGATCAGCTCCTTGAAGCCATTCGCAAAGTTGCTCGAGGCGAAATGTGGCTGGAAGGGCAAATCATCCGCTCGCTCATCTCGGGATCTGAGCAGCGCACAGAAGAGCCGCGCAGCACGCGCCCGCTCACCGAACGCCAGCGCGAGGTGCTCTCCGGTATCCTGGAAGGGCTCGCGAATAAGGAGATCGCCTGGAACCTGAAAATCTCCGAAAGTTCCGTCAAGGCCGTCATTCAGGAGCTGTTCCACAAAGCAGGCGTGCGCACCCGCAGCCAGTTGGTCCGCATCGCGATTGAGAAGCATGCGGGTGACTGGCTCACGCGCCCAAAAATCTAAGCGCGTCTCCGCGTCCCTCGTTGAAAAAGCCGAAGACTACTGCCGCTCCGTTTGCAACCCGCCGTCGGGAACTAAAACTACTTCGCAGGTCGTGGCCAGCGAGCAACTGACCACCGCGCTCCGCAACAGGTGAGCGTTCGAGCCCGGCGGCAGCAGCTCAGGGAATTTCATCGCCGTGAGCTTCGGCTGAATGCCCGCGATCTTCGACTCGCCCGACATCTGCTGCGCTTCAATTACCCCGCTCGTGGTGATTTCCATGCGGAAGGTGCCCCATCCGCCCACCCCCGCAGGCCGGCTCAGTTTGTAGGTGCGCAAATCCTGAAGCGACTCCACCGGCGCGGACTTCACGCCCGCCCCGCGCAGACGCTGCAGGCTTTCGTGAATTTCATTCCGAACGTCGGGCGTCACGGTGCGATCGATGGCCTCATCAGCATACGTATAGCTGGCCAGAGCCTCGTCCTTTTCGTTCTTTGCCTCGTCAATTTGCCCCAGGTGATACGCGACTTCAGCGTGCTGGCTCGAGCGCCACGCTGCACCGATCAGTGCCTGCGCCTCGTCGAGCTTCCCTTCGCGATAAAGGATCCAGCCCAGCGTGTCCCATGAGGCGATCAGAAGGTTCGCCTCCCCGAAAGCTTTGCTGTTGGCCTGCTCTGCCGTCATCCTGGCCGACGCCTCGTCGAGCTTCGCAATGCTTTTCCTCGACGCTTCTTCGGCACGCGGCAGGTCGATGCCGGTCTCGCTCAGCGTGTAGGCGCCGTCGTTCAGCAATCCCGGATCGTCGGTCCCCTCCAGCACACTTTCTGCCGCGGCCGCCGCTTCCTGGTTGCGGTTCAGGCGCACCAGCGCATTGCTCACCTGGAGCTGCAGTTCGGGATTATCGGGGTTGTGGCTCGCGGCCGTTTCCAGCGTCTTCAGCGCGCTGTTGTAGTCTTCGGCCGTCGTCTCGAGCGATGCCAGATACAGCGAGACGTGCAAATCATCAGGATGGTCCGCGAAGTAATGCGAAAGCGTCTCCCGCGCTCCCACCGAATCCCCCGTCTGGGTTTGCGTTTGCGCCAGCGCGATCACGATCCCGGGATTCTCCGGATGGGCCGCCAGTTCCTTGCGATAATCGGCCGCCGCGTCGTTGAAATTGCGTTCCACCCCGGCAATATACCCGTACATACCCCACATATATTGTTGGTTGGGGTTCTTCGCCTTCACCTTGTCCAGCGCCTCTTTCGCGCCCTGCAGATCGCCGGAGCGCAGCCGCTCACCGGCCTGTTGCATCAGGTCGCTCACCGATTCAGCCCTCGAAGACGAAGCGGCCGGCGTCGCTGGAGTGGTCCCGCCCGGCGGCGCTGCAGCAATCGTAGCCGTCTCTGTTCCTTTGTCCGGCTTCGCGGCGGCCGTCGCGGGAGCCGGCGATTTCTCCACCTTCACCGTGAATGGTTTGTTGGGTGGCAGCAGCGTAATCCATGGTTCGCCTGAGAGGCTGATGTCCTTCGTGAACGACTGGTACGCCTTCCAGTCGTCCTTCGGCACTTTGTTCTTCAGGATCACGATGGTGCGTTCCGCGACGATCTCCTCGCCGTCGAACCGGTACGTCTTGTCGAACGTGGCGAAGTCCGTCTTGACGTGGATGGGATCGGGCAAATCGGTCGCGTAGCCCTCAGGCAGACGAATGTGAGAGACCGCCACCAGCGTGCGCGGCGCGCCCAGCTGAATGTCTTCCTCCGGTGCTTTGGTGTCGCTGTCCAGCGCGCTGAATTCCAGCATCGGAAACAGCGGAACGATGCGGTGGTTGTCCCAGTCGCCGTAAGGATGCCGGCTGTAGTCGTACTTCAGCACAATCGGGCTCGAGTTGTCGTCGGCGTGGTCGAACTGCGTGTTGCTGGTCGTCCCTCCAAAACCGGTCACGGAAGAGAGGTATTGCGATGCCTTGTCCCACTCCGCCGGAGCGATGTTCTGGGCCAGCGTGCGCACCCCCACTTCATCGTCGTCCCTGTAGGTCGCGGTCATTTTTCCAGTGAGTTTTCCATCGGCATCGAGCGTCGCGACCGCTTCAAAGTCAGCCTTGAAGGGATAAGGTACCGCCGCCGGCGTCGATTCCAGCGAAGCCGCCCCGTCGGCAGGAATCACCAGTGCCTTTTCGTCACGAATGATCGCGCTCAGGTACTCATACGGCGCAGCCTGCGGCGTGCTGTCCAGCCAGACGCGCGCGCCCGCCAGGTTGACAGTCGTAATCACGTGGTTGAATACCGCCGGCGACGGCACGTCCGGAACCGGAGCGATCCCCGCCCCGATCAGTGCCGGCGCAGTGGAGAAGCCCTTCGCGTGCAGCAGCGCTTCCAGCAGCGTGTCCTTGTCCTTGCAGTCGCCGTATTGGTTCGCCAGCACCTCGGCGGCGCTGTGCGGCTGGTAGCGCCCGATGCCGAAATCAATTCCCACGTAGCGATTGTGCTGCGACACATAGCTGTACAGCGCGCGCACCTGATCCTCCGGAGTCTTTCCGTCCTTCACAATCTCGTCGGCCCTGGCTCGAATCGCGTCCGTCGGTTGCGCGCGATCGAGCGCGAGGCTGCGATACCACGCGCCTACCTCCTGCCAGCTGTGGAACGTGGTCCAGGCCACAGACGGCAGTTTCCTCCCATCGCTGTCTTCGTCGGGATCTTTCGGCGGCGTCACCTTATTCGCATCATCCCCGCTGCTCTTCGGCGCCGTCACCAGTTGCGGCACATTCCAGTTGTACGTCTTGATGCCGTCCTTCTCGGCCACAGTGAACTTGTGGTTCGGGCTCCACACCTGAACATATTGATCCGCCGGAACCTCGAGGTTGAGCACTTCGGCAAGCACGACGATCGTGCCCGGCGGCGTGAAGTGCTGCGCGCCCCAGAACTCACCCGGCGCTTCTGGCTTATCAATCGAAGTATCGACAACATATTCCAGCGTGTCGCCCGGCGAGAGCGACCGTACCGGCAAGTGCTTCTCTTTCAGGTCGCTGTAGAGCGGGGCCTCGCGCGTCACTTCTGTCGGCATCTCGATGGCGTCGCTCGGCGGCGTGTCCACCACCGAACCGTCTGCTTTGTGGACGCGCACCATCTTGATGACCGGAGTCTCGTAGGCTCCGGCATAGGCGAAGGCCAGCACCCCGAACTGCTGCGCCGCACCCTCCGACTGGATGCGCATCACCACGTGAACTTCCCGATCGCCCGTCCCGTCCGCGTGCATGCGGATCGTGGTTTCGGACTTCTCGAAGACCAGCGCTTCGTTCTTATAAGGATCGGTCGCGGCTGCGGCCGGTTGGACGGCGGCAGGCTTCCCGGGCGGCGCGGAGTTCGCTTGCGTTTGGGCGTGACCGGCGTACGGAACGAGGCAGAAGCAGAGCATGGAAACAGAGCAAAAGGGCCGCATACCGGGATAGCCTAATACGAAGTTCACCGTTCGACTACAGAATTACTGGCCCCGCTTCCGCGCCGTCGTATAGCTGGCATTTTGTTGAAAAATCAGGGCTCTTTCTCCCCTCTCTTGTCAACAACTACAAAATTAGTTACTTTTGCTGTCGAGGCGGGTCTAAAGAAGTGGAAGGGAATGGATCGGTGCCCCGGAAATCCTCAGAAACGCTCACCGAGGCTGAACTGCGCATCATGCAGGTGCTCTGGCAGCAGGGGCAGGGATCGGTGCAGCAGATTCTGGACGGCCTGCGGGCGCAGCCGGCTCTCGCCTACAACACGGTGCTGACGACCATCCGGATCCTCGAGAAAAAAGGATACGTCGGGCACGACAAGGATGGCCGCGCCCACATCTTCCGCCCGCTCGTCGAGCGTGACGAAGCGAGCCGGTCGGAAATTCGCCATCTGGTCGGCAGGTTCTTCCGCAATTCCCATGAAGATCTGGTCCTGAACATCCTGGAAGATCGCGGCATCGATCCAAAAGAATTGGAGCGGCTGCGCAAAATGCTGGAAGCAAATTCCGGAAGCGAGACAAGGTCCGGCGCTGGGAGCAGATCCCGATGATCAGCAGCTCTGTCCTGGTCTTCGTAGCTTTCGCCGCGGCCCGCAACGGCTTCGCGGGGGGCGCGGAAAACGTCGCGCAGGTTGCGGTTGGCCGCGTGCTCAATTCGCTGCCCGAAGGCATCTTGCTCGCCATTTGCGCCTGGCTCCTCCTCCGTCTCATCCGCGGCACCAACGCCGGAACACGATTTCTCGTGTGGCTCACGGCGCTTGCCGGCGTTGCGGCACTTCCACTGCTGACCGGACTCGAATCCAGCAGGCACGCGCTGGGCCGCACTTTCGGGGCGGTTCCGCACGCGGAAGTGACCGTCCCCGGCATCTGGGCCATTGCTTTTGTGGCGCTGTGGGTGCCCATTGCACTGGTCGCACTGCTGCGGTTGGCCGCCGGCGTGTCCCAGGTGCGCAGCATGCGCCGAGCTTGCCTGGAAATAGATCATGCGATTCTGGACCCCATCCTGCGCGATGCTCTCGCGCAACATGGGAAGGGAAGAGCCGTCCGGCTGCTCGTCTCAGAGAAAGCGCGCGTTCCCGCGGCCATCGGATTTCGACATCCCGCCATTGTGCTGCCCGCATGGTGTTTCCGCGAGCTGAGCGCTGAGCAGCTTCATCCAATCCTGATTCACGAGATGGCTCACCTCCGTCGCCGCGACGACTGGACGAACCTGTTCCAGAAGTTGGCGCGCGCCGTGTTCTTCTTTCATCCGGCAGTGTGGTGGATCGATGCCCGCCTTTCGCTCGAGCGGGAGATGGCCTGCGACGACGCAGTACTCGCCGCAACCGGCGATGCTCGTTCCTATGCGGGCAGCCTGATCGGTCTGCTCGAGCGCGGCTGCGCCCATCGCGGATGGACCATGGCCCAGACTGCCGTCGCGCGAGCCAGGGAAGCTTCGCTGCGCATCGCCCGGCTCCTGAGCGGCAAAGCTTCATCGACCACGCGCGTGGGTCGCGGCGTGCTCGGCCTGGCCGCCGCGTTGTCCGTGGCCTGTTGCGGCGTGCTGGCCGTCGTGCCGCAAATGGTAAGTTTCGCTCCCGACGCAGAGCCGATGCATCCCACGGCGGCGGCGAATCACATCGGCGTTCCCATTCCATCCGGCGTGGATCTGCGCGGCAGCCTGCATGGGGCCGCAGTCGTCCCGGTCATGTTTCACCCCGCAGCGCAGCCTGCCAACACGGCGACGGCCCCACGCCTGACGCATCCCGTGTCAGGATTCCACGCCCGCCACGCGAAGGGACAGAACCAGGCTGAGTCCGAAGTCGCCGTTGCCCAGACGCAAGCTCCCCAGGTGGTGATGGCCAACCTCGATCAGACGCAGCATCCAGGCGCACCCGATCGCACCCCGGTCTCGGAGCGCGAAGCCGGCCCTCCGGCGACGCAAGTAGTCATGGTCGTCGAGACCCAGTATGTGCAGCCCGGTTCCGACGCCGCGCCGGCTCAGGGCTCGCCCGGCAGCGACCGTCTGACGCAGACGCAGCACCCCGGCGCAGCAGCGCCACAGCACGCGATTCCGATGCAGGCCGTGCAAGTCCAAACCGTCCGAGTCGTCGAGCAGGACGAAACCGGCGTCCACGTGCGCACCTGGCGCGTGGTCCTCATGATTCCAGTTCTGCAGGCAGGACCGATGCAAACGTAGTTAGCGCAAAAATTTTTGACTCAAGCAACTAATTAATTAGTTGCAATCTTGCAATACCCGTGGAGAAGCAAACATGAACAAGGGAAAATTACAGTCGCTGCTCACGCGTCGCCTCGCGGTTCCGGTGCTCGCCGCCGGAGTGCTCGTCGGCGCGGGGGCGTGGGAATTCGCCAGGCCCGCTTCGGCGGCCCTCGCCGCTCCTGCCGTTCCAGCCGCGCCTTCGCTCGACGAAACGAACGCGCTCGTCTCGTTCGATCAGGCGATGGAAGCGCTGGCCGCCCACATCACGCCCGCGGTGGTGAATGTCACCGTCACCTCGAAGCTCACCCAGCAGCAGCTTGCCGAAGATGGCGGCGGCCAGCAGGAGCAGGAACAGCAGCAGATGCAGCAGTTCTTCGGACCGGGCTCGCCCTTTGGGCAGTTCTTCCAGGGCCCGATGCAGCGCCCTGGACCCCAAATCGAGAAGGGCCTGGGCAGCGGCGTCGTCATTTCGCCTGATGGCTACATCGTCACCAACAACCACGTCGTGCAGGGAGCCATGGATATTCACGTCACCATGAGCAATCGCGACGTCTACTCGGCAAAGCTCATCGGCACCGATCCCCTCACCGATCTCGCCGTCATCAAGATCGACGCGAACAACCTGCCCAGCGTGCCGTGGGGCGACACCGCGCAACTGCATCCCGGCCAGATGGTGCTCGCTTTCGGCAATCCCTATGGATTCCGCTTCACCGTCACCCGGGGCATTATCAGCGCGCTCAACCGCCCGAATCCGGAAGCCGATCCTCACAAGCCCGGCGAGTTCATCCAGACCGATGCGGCTATCAATCCCGGCAACTCCGGCGGTGCGCTCGTCGATTCGCGCGGCCAGCTCATCGGCATCAACACCTTCCTCGTCTCGCCGACTGGATCCTTCTCCGGCATGGGTTTTGCCATTCCCACTGAAGTGGCCGAGCCCATCGTCAACGAACTCATCAAGGACGGGCACGTTCGCCACGGCATGATGGGCGTCACTATCAGTGACGTTACGCCCGAGAACGCGAAGTTCTTCGCCATGACGAAAGCTCAGGGCGCAGTCGTTACCCAGGTCAATTCCGATTCGCCGGGCGCCAAAGCCGGCATCAAGACCGGTGATGTCATCACGGCCATGAACGGCAAGCCTGTGAATGATGCGGGCGAGCTGCAGATGCGCGTCGGCCAGCAGCAGCCGGGCACGACCATTCAGCTGGAAATTTCGCGCGACGGCAAATCCAGCAGCGTGCCGGTCACGCTGGAATCGATGAACGACAGCAGTGCGACGGAAGTGGCGCAGAACGGCAATAACAAAGGCCGCTGGGGCCTCGGCCTCGCCGATCTCACGCCTGACGTGCGCCAGCAGCTTCAGGCGCCGCAGAGCGTCGAGGGTGCAGTCGTCCAGACCGTCCGCCCCGGCAGCCCGGCCGATAACGCCGGCCTGCAGCAGGGCGACGTCATCGTCTCCGTGAATCGCAAGTCCACGCAGAATGCCGCCGATGCGGCGCAGGCTCTCGGCAACGTTCCAGCCGGGCAGGATGCGCTGCTGCTCGTCTGGTCGCAGGGTGGAGATACCTTCCGCGTTCTGCACCCCGCCGCGCAACAGCATGGCTAAGTCGGGAGTCGAACCACCGAAGGGCGGCCGGTGCAATGCCGGCTGCCCTGTCTTTTCCGGCCCACAGGAATGCACGTCGCCAAGTTGAATTCTCCTGGAACGTCGACGCGAGAGGTCTCAGCGAAATCGCCGAATCCGGAGCGTGTGCCGGCCCGAGCGGTAGAAGCCCGTCACGTAGACGGTGGCGCGGCCGGTGGTTGAAAAGATGAGCTGGCGCATGCGCAGCAGCGGCGTCCCCCGCGGTATGTTCAGCAGATCGGCCATGCGCTGATCGGCGTCGGTCGCGTCAATCTCCTCATCCGCGTAAGCCATCTGCACATCGCACGCGCGCTCCAGAAAGGCAAACAGCGAGACACGATCCAGCGGTGCATCCATCAGCGCCGGATATTCATCCGCCGACCAGTAGCAGATCTCCAGCGCCACCGGCTCCTCGCCCGCCAGGCGAACGCGCTCCAGCCTCCCCAACTGGCTGGCTGGATGCAGCCCGAGACGCGCGGCAATCTCCGGCTCCCGGCTCACCACCGCCGACGAAACAATCCGCGACTTCGCCGTCAGCCCCAGACTCGCCATCTGCTCCGTATAGCCCAGCAGCTTGTTGAAGTGGACCTTGGGGGGCGCGACAAAGGTGCCGGCCCCATGCCGGCGCTCCACGATGCCGTCGCGCGCCAGTTCGGTGAGCGCGTGCCGCGCCGTCATTAAGCTGACGCGGTGAATGCGCGCCAGTTCGCGCTCCGATGGAACTGGGTTTCCTGGCTTGAGCTGGCCGGAATCGATGCGGCGCCGGATCGCGCCCTGAATCCGCTTGTACGCCGGCTCTTCACTGCGAGTTGGCATGCTTCCGTTCGCTCCGGTCGGCGCCCCGGAACTGTTTGCGGAATCAGTCCGGCCGTCCCGAAACACCATAGCAGAATCAGTCCTTTGCATCGCGGTGCTATAGATTTCCAAGCATATATTAACAGAGAGCTATATAGCTAATAATGACGGAGCCTCCGCCCGAGACCGCTATCGCGCTTTCCGCCGGCTCGCCACCGGCATGCCAGCGTCTCTCGTCGGCAGCAAAGAGAGCCGCAGAAGCCCTCATTTTCACGAACAGAAAGCAGTGCTCTTCTGAAAAGAGTTGCAGCGGCCAGGGTTGCCGAAGTTGTCCGATATCCACAGACGCGTCGCTTCCTGCATCCTTGACACCTGTCGCACAATGCTATATAGCAATAGATACGTGCTATATAGCGCGACCTTGTAATCTCGATCGGATTGGCCATTTGAAGGAGGGTTTTCCAGTGAAAATCACAAACAGGATCCTGGCGTGCAGCAGCCTTTGTCTGCTCTTGGCGTGGTTTGGCGGATCGGCTCGGCTGTGGGCGCAGCAGGCCGCCGGCTCGGTGACCGGGACGATAACGGATCAGGCAGGTTCGGCTGTGGCCGGAGCCACCGTAACCGCCCGCGATGTGAGCCAGGGCACGACCTGGACCACCAAAACCAACGGGGCGGGTGTCTACGATTTCCCGCAGATCCCCGTCGGCCAGATCGCGCTCAAAGTGGAGGACACCGGATTCGCCACCCAGGAGCGCAATGCGTTCTCGCTGGCTGTGAACCAGGTAGCGCGCATCGATTTCAGCCTCGCCGTCGGCAAAGCCAGCGAAACGGTGCACGTGACCGGTGCGCCGCCGCTCCTGCAAACCGGCTCGACGGAAGTGGGCACTCTGCTGACCAGCACCGCCGTCGACAACCTGCCCATGGCCAGCCGCAACGTCAATCAGCTCACGCTGCTGGTTCCAGGCGTCATCAGTCCGAACATTTTTGCCTTTGAGTCTTCGCAGAATACCTTTGGCACGGGCCGGCCCTACGTGAACGGCGCGCGCGAACAGGACAACAATTTCTCGCTCGACGGCATGGACGTCAACCAGCCCGACAACAACGATGTGGCCTATGTAACCAGTCCCGATGCGGTTGAGAACATGAACATCATCACCAGCAACGCTCCGGCCGACTACGGCAACTACATTGGCGGCGTCATCGTCGAGACCACCAAGTCAGGCAGCAATCAGTTTCATGGCGATCTGTACGAGTACATCCGCAACACCGATCTCGACGCCAATACCTGGCAGGACAAGGCCAATGCGTTCCTCAATATTCCCGCTGTGACCTCGACCACCCTCCCGAGGCCGGTGCTGCAGTGGAATAACTTCGGCGGCGCGATCGGTGGCCCGATCGTCCGCAACAGGCTCTTCTTCTTCGCCGATGAAACGAACGAGATCAACAGCACGCCGCGCACTGCGCAGACGAATACCGTCCTCCCCCCAGCCTTTATGAAGGGCGACTTCTCGGCGCTGTGCACCAGCCAGGGCGCCTCCTTTGCCGGAGGGGTCTGCTCGAATCCGGCCTATCAGCTCTACAGCCCCGTTTACCTCACCGGCCCGAACGCGGGCCAGGTGGCTCCGGTGAACGGCCGCCAGCCCTACCCGAATAACCAGGTGCCCCTCAACAGCAAAGTGGCTTCCGCCATCGTCGCCTCCCCGCTCTTCGCGCAGCAGGAAGAGCAGCCCACCTACTACAGCAGCGGCTACGTGCATTCGTATCAGGGCGACCTGAAGATCGACTGGCAGGCAACCCAGAGCGATCACATCATGGGCCGCTATTCGCAGATGTACACCCTCAACGCCAGCGCCAATGGCAGCGATGTGCTCACGCCGAACCTGACGCGCGAATATCCGCTGAAGAATTTCGTCGTCAATTACGACCACACCTTCACCCCGTCCCTCGTTAACGAAGTCCGCGCTGGCTTGCAGATCTTCCCCGCAAACGACCAGATCTACACCAACCCAACCGGCGGCAATCTGCCCCAGGAGTTCGGCCTGCCGGGCGTGCAGGAAGACATCCTGCCCTCCATGAGCTTCGGGTACCAGGGCATCGGAAGCTCCGACGGAGTGGAAATCTTCCACGACACCACCATTGAGGCGGAAGATTCCCTCACCTGGACCCATGGCCGCCACACCATTCACGGCGGCTTTGAGCTGTACCACTACATCATGAACGACGTGTACGCCGGAAATCAGGGCGCCGCGGGAGCGTTCGCCTTCAACGGCCAATACACCGGCAGCAACGGTAACTTTGGGAACCCCTTCGCGGACTTCCTGTTAGGCCTGCCGTCAGGCGTGCAGCAGGGCGTGCCCTTCAATTTCCATCTGCGCAACAGCCTCTTCGCCGGTTTCGCGCAGGACGACTGGAGAGCGACGCACAATCTCACCCTGAACCTCGGCCTGCGCTACGAACTCACCACCGCCCGCGGCGACAAAGATGCGCATAACAACGTCAATTTCAATCTGCTGACGGGCACCCCCGAGATCGGCACGAATTACAACACCTACAAGGGAATTGATAACTTCCAGCCCCGCATCGGCCTTGCCTGGCAGCCGGGATGGGCGCCCCAGACGGTGATCCGCGCCGCCTATGACATCTCCAGCTATATGGAAGGCAACGGCGTGAACAACATGGCCGTTGTCAATCCGCCCAATGTCGAGCTGCACAACGAGGTCAACAACTCCGGCGCCGCTCTCCAGTACCCGGCGACGACTTTGGACCAGGGATACACACAGTTCTCCGCAGCCTGCACTCCGAGCGAACTCATGGCGTTCGCGTCGGCCTGCTTCGCCAGCGGACAGGCGCATGCTACGAACCCCAGTCTCCAGCCGGCCATCGATCAGCAGTGGAACCTGACCATCCAGCATCAGTTCGCCGCCAACACCACCGCCTCCCTCGCCTATGTGGGCAACAAGGATGACCACATGTCCGACATCTACCTGTACAACCAGAAGGTGCTCACCGGCACGGGCACCGTCGTTCCCGGGCCTTACATGCAGCCCATCGTGGCCGCGGGAGCACAGGCGCGCTACAACGCCTCCGACGGCATCTCCCGCTACAACGCCCTGGAGGCGACGATAGCGCAGAGGAACTACCACGGTCTTGACCTCCAGGCCAACTACACGTGGTCGAAGTGCATGGCCAACTCGCTCGGCTACTTCGGCTCCTATGGAGATGAAGAAGGCGCCGGTGAGTCGCAGACCCAGGCCACGCAGAACTTCTTCCAGAACGAATACGACCCCAAAGCCGACTATGGAGTCTGCACGATCGACGCCACGAACAACCTGACCGCCTACGGCGTCTACAACCTGCCTTTCGGACGCGGCAAGGCGATTGGCAGCGGTGTCAACCGGGCGACCGACGCAATCATCGGCGGCTGGCAGACGGCGGTCGATCTCAGCATGCACTCTGGTTTTGGGATCACGCCTTTCGCCGGCGCCTACATGGGCGACGAAAACGCCAATTCCGCTGCCTCGCTGACCGGGTCCTATCAGCCTCGGCCCGACTGTGTCGCGGGCGCTCCGCGTTCGGTGGGCATGCAGACGGTGCAGATCGGCAGCAGCATCGGCAAAACCAACCTGGATCCGGGCGCGGTCACCGAAGTCGCCGACGGAACCTTCGGCAATTGCCAGAATGGCGCTCTGCGCGGGCCGGGCATGAAAACGGCCGACCTGAATCTCACCAAGCGGATTCCGATCACCGAAACCGTGAACCTGGCGTTTGCAACCCAGTTCATCAATCTCACCAACACTCCGATCTTCAGCGTTCCTGCCTCCTGGTGGGGTCAGTACAGTTCGTGCGGGGCCTGCAACGGAGTGCGTACAACGGGCTACTACGGAGGCGGTTCCGGTACCGTTGGCCTCTATGGGTTGCTCGACGGCTCCAATCCTGGGCGCCAGATCGAATTCTCGCTGAAGCTGAACTACTGACGACAGCGCGAATCCACGTCACAACAAAACGGATGCCACCGGATGAAGGTGGCATTCGTTTTTTGCGCGTTGTGCGCGGAACTCGCCGCGCACGATCCTGTTACGCGGATCCATCTTCCGCGCGCATTGGACATTTTCCCCCGCCCATTGGACTATAGGCAGGTGGTGAAAACGGATCGAATCCGGCGAGCAAAAGGTCCTGCTGGGGCGATAGCCCGCTGAGTTCGCCGATGCATCTTCTCCTCACCCAGCGACCGCATCTGCGCGCCTTCGATCTCGTTCTGGTCGGCGTCTATCTCGCGGGCATTACCCTCTTCGGCCTGCGCTTCCGCAAGCGCGCCGACCGTTCGCTCCGCTCCTATTTCCTCGCCGACAAAGATCTGCCCTGGTGGGCCATCGCGCTCTCCATCGTCGCTGCAGAGACCAGCACCCTCACCATCATCAGCGTGCCCGGCCTCGCCTTCACGAGCGACTTCGGCTTCCTGCAATTGGTGATGGGCTACCTGCTCGGGCGCATCGTCATCTGCATTCTCTTTTTGCCGCGCTATTTTCGCGGCGAGCTGCTCACCGCCTATCAGCTCATCGGCCAGCGCTTCGGTCGAAGGCTGCAGCGCTTCACCGCGGGTTTGTTCCTCGTCATGCGCGCCGCCGCCGAGGGCGTGCGCGTCTTTGCCGTCGCCATCGTCGTGGGCGTCTCCATCGGCACCGGCGACATCGCCTCCATCGCCATCCTCTCCGCCCTTACCCTGATCTACACCTTCGAGGGCGGCATGGCCGCGGTCATCTGGACTGACGTCGTACAGATGGCGCTCTATGTTGCCGGCTCCCTCGTCGCGCTCGCCACCGTGTGCCACCGCATTCCCGGCGGATGGACCGCGCTCATCGCCGCAGCTTCCGCAGCGCACAAGCTCACCTTTCTCCATTTTTCCTGGTCCCTGGCACAGACCTACACCTTCCAGGCCGGCATCGTCGGCGGATGCTTCCTCACCATGGCCAGCCACGGCACCGACCAGCTCATGGTGCAGCGCCTGCTTGCCGCGAAAAACCTGCGCGAGTCGCGCATCGCCCTGCTGGCCAGCGGCGGCGTCATCTTCTTCCAGTTCACACTCTTTCTGTTTATCGGCGCAGGCCTCTGGCTCTACTACGGTGCAGGCGGCGTCCACGGCCTCACCGCCGACCGCATCTTCCCCGCATTCATCGTGGAGCAAATGCCGGTGGGCATCGCCGGCCTGATGATCGCGGCGATTCTCGCAGCCGCCATGTCGAACCTGAGCGCCGCTCTCAACTCCCTCGCCTCCACTTCCGTCGTCGATTTCTATCTGCCTCGCCACCCGGACATGCCCGACCGCCTGCGCACGCAGCTATCGCGCCTGCTCACCGTGGTCTGGGCCGTGGTGCTGTTCGTGCTCGCCATGTTCTCCCGCAACGGCGGTCATGTCGTGGAGATCGGCCTCTCCATCGCCTCCGTGCTGTGGGGAGCCATGCTCGGCGTCTTTTTGCTGGGCACGCTCACTCGCCGCGCCAATCAGAGCGGCACCCTCGTCGGCATGGTTGCTGGTGTCGCCATTAATTTGTTGCTCTGGCTCCAGCCGCACGCCATTGCGCTCCCAATTGGCGGACACTGGATAACGATTCCAAAAATCGCCTGGACGTGGTGGGTGCTCATCGGCTCGCTCGTCACCTGCGCGGTGGGCTATACGCTGAGCATCATTTTTCCTGAATCCGAAGGGGAGGGAGCAAACGGTGTTGCAGAGAGTCTTTAGGATGCCAAGGCTGCTGTCGTTATCAATTGTTCCGTTGCTGTTTGTCCCTGCTGCGCTAGGATCTCGTTCGCAGGGCGCGCCGTCTCCGCGCATACATCGCGATTTCTCCCCGATCGGCCGCCTCGTCCAGCAGGCCATCGACGAGCACAAGATTCCAGGAGCCGTCGTCGTCATCGGCCACAACGAGCATGCCGTCTTCCGTCATGCCTATGGATCCCGCGCTCTCGAACCGGCACGCGAGCCCATGACGATGAACACCGTCTTCGACATGGCCTCGCTCACCAAGCCGCTCATGACCGCTCTCGCCGTAATGCAGCTCTACCAGCGCGGCAAAATCAGCATCGACGCGCCGGTGGCGAAGTACCTGCCCGGTTTCGCGGCGAACGGCAAAGGCAACATCACCATCCGAGAATTACTCACGCATTATTCCGGCCTTCCGCCCGATCTGCCCCTCAACGTCCCATGGGACGGCAAAGGCGGTGCCTACCGGATGGCCTTCGCCATCGCGCCCGCCGGTCCGCCCGGCGTCAAGTTCGTCTACAGCGACATCAATTATGTTGTGCTCGGCGCGCTCGTCGAGCACCTCTCCGGCCTGCCGCTCGATGTCTACGCGCAGCGGAACATCATCCAGCCCCTTGGCCTCCACCACACCCGCTTCGACCCGCCCCCCTCATGGAAGCCGCTCATCGCGCCCACCCAGTGGGAGCATGGCGAATCCGCATCCGGCATTCCCGGCCAGCCCACCGGCCCCGGCGACATCATGCTTCGCGGCCTTGTCCACGATCCCACCTCGCGCCGCATGGGCGGCGTCGCCGGGCACGCAGGCCTGTTCAGTTGCGGCGACGACCTCGCCATCTATGCCCAAAATTTGCTCGATCGCCTCGCTGGGCGCCCCAGCCGTTTCCCGCTCTCGCATCGCGTCCTCGCCATGATGACCCGCCCCGAACAACCCGCCGGCGGCAAAGCAGAACGCGGGTTTGGATGGGACATCCACTCCCCTTACTCCGGCAACCGCGGCCACATTTTCCCCGTAGGCTCCTTTGGCCACACCGGCTTTACCGGCACTTCGCTCTGGATCGATCCGAAGAGCGACACCTACGTGATCATCCTGACCAACGCGGTTCATCCTAACGGTCCTACCGGCATCATGGCGCTGCGTTCCGGCGTCGCCGACGCGGCAGCGCGGGCGCTGCGGCTCTACGGCAGCGCTTCCCACCCATCCGCTCAGCAAGAGGACCAGGGCACCAGCAGCTTACTCCCCATGCCAGCGGTAATTCGTCAGCAGCGTGCCGTCTTCGCCAATGAGCAGCAGGGCCGCATGGCCCGGCTCCAGCGTCCCCGTGAAGCTTTTCCCGCTGCGCTGGTCGCGGAACGACACCGCCGTCTCATTCGTCTCCGACGTCAGCACATATAAGGTTGCGTGCGGCAGCACCGTCGGGCAAATCAGGATGCCCGGATTCGTGACGGTCGTGGTGTAAACAGGCTCGATTCCAGCAGCCTTCATCGCGTACGCATACACCTGCGCAACCGAATCGAGCTGTTCGTTCAGTTCGAGAGGCAGCGCGGAAAAGAGAATGCGCCCCTTGCCCAGCGGTTGCTCAACCCAATCCTTCCCCCCGGGAAGCTCGGCCCGGCTGAGCGTCGTCGTCTTCATGCCGCCGTAGGTGAGCTGCAGCGGCACCCCGGCCCACGTAAAGGTCTGCTCGCGCAGTTCCAGTGGGACAGTCACATACCCAAGCCCAACGTCGTCGTCTCTGTCCGTCGGGTGAAGATGCGCATCGCCGGCAAACGGTCCGGAAATCAGCAGCACCGCACCCGCCCGCACTTGCTCCAGGAGCGCCTTCCACGCATTGTCAGTCAGCCCATACGCCGAAGCCAGGATGATGAGTTTCGGTGCGCCCAGCGTCCCGATCTGGTATTCGCCCACGGCGTACGCAGGCGCGTGGTCGTAGTTGTAGAGCGCGCGCACCGCGGTTTGCTGCGCCTCGAGCGCTTCGCTGTTGTAGACCGAAAGCTGCAGCGACTGCGGCAGCACAATCGCAATCTGCGGCAGTGTCACTCCCGTCGCCCACGGCGCGGCCTGCTCCCCAAACCGCCCCAGATCGCGCATCATGTCTTCCCACACCTTGGCCGACCCGTCGCTGCGCTCAATCCCAAAATCCCCTTCGCGATCCCAATCCCACTGCAGCGCGCCGCTCGAGCCCGCGGCGAAACCCAGCGCCCATTTGCGCTCTTCCAGCGCTGTGCCGGTCAGCTCGTCGTAGCGCGGGGTCCCGTCGGGCGCCAGAACCGGCTGATAGCCCGTCTCGCCGGTGATGTTCGGGATGCCGGGATATTTCGCCGCCACCGAATCCCACAGCAGCGCATCGTCCTGCCAGTACGTGTGATTCGTCGTGAACGACACGCCGCTCGTCGCATAGAACTGGTTGAGCACCCGATCCGTCACGCCACCCTCGTCCTGGCCCACATCGATCAGTTGCGTGCTCCCCACGCCGCGGATCGCCTCTACCATCCCGTGCACCCACTGCGAGAACATATCCTGCGCGAAAAGGTTGTAGTCGAGCGCGCGCTCTTCATGCGCATTGCCGGAGCGTTCGTAGTCCAGGTCCCGCTCGTCCGGCAAAGGGATGTCGTCGAAGTTGCCAAGGTGATCGGGCGGGATTCGCCACGCGGCGGCCAGAGCGTGAAGGTTCGGGTATTTCTTGCGCAGCCATTCATGCCAGGCCGAAATTTCCGACGGATCGCCGTTCGGCACATTCCCGTGAAAAACGGCCCGCGGATTCGAAAAGCTCGGCTCGTTGATCAGGTCCCAGCACAGAAACGGCACATGCGCGAAGCGTCGCACCACCGACAGCACGTAGGCTTGCTCGGCGCGCACCATCTCCGGATTGAGATAAGGATTGGGTGGCGGCGCTTCCGGTTTGTTCGACTCAGAGCGGTAGAACTTCCCGCCTGCCTGCGGAGAGAACGCGAAGAAGTTAAAGTTCACCACGATGTGGTGGCGCTGCGCCGCGGCCAGAAACGCTTCGACATTGCGCAGGAAGCGCTCGTTCGCTCCACCCGTCACCGGCTCGACGAACTTCGCGTTCGACATCCACACGCCCGTGCGCACAAAGTTGACCCCGTGCCGCTCCATATCAGCGAAATCGTCTTCCCAAACCTGCGCGTTCCGCGGCCCGGAAAAATCCCAGCCATTCGATTCGGTGCTGAAGTAATTCGTGCCGACAGGAAAGAACGGCTTGCCTCCGCGCGCGAGGAAGTTGCCATCGACACCGAGCGCGGGCCCAGCGTCGAGTGTCGCCCGCTCCTCCACGAAAAAGCCGTTTGCGTAGAACTCGCGCGGTTGTCCACCGAAGCTCAGCGTCGCGCGAACATTGTAGAAGCCCGCCGGCAGCGCCTTGCGGAAGGGAATCGCCGCGTCCGCTTCCGCGCCATTGAGGGGCACGTTCGCTGAGTCGGTGACCTGTCCGCCGGAGAGCATCTCCACGTGCGCCTCGGCTTCCGCGGCCCCGCCATTGCCCTGGCCGTCCGGTCGCCGCAGATGCAGCGTCAGCAGCGGCAGCTCGCCCGGCCGCAGCACGCAGTCCTCCTCTTCAATCCAAAACCGCGTCGCTCCAGCCTCGGCATACGCCGCAGCGGCGCCGATGAGCGCAATCCCGTCGGCCGATTCCCAGTAACCGGGTTCCGGATCAAAGTCGAGCGCGACCATCCGCGATCCAGTCGAGCCTCCCCGCTCGTGATCGGCAACGATCACCGGTGCGGCGACTTTGTCCCTGCTCGCATCCACCATGTAGCCCAGTCCATCCAGCTCGCCTTCCACTGCGAAGAATTCTCGCGCGCGAATCGAAACCTTCGGCAGAAACTCGTAGCCCTTGCGCCAGGCAAATGTGTCGCGGCTCTCCATTCCCGGCACGGCATAGGTATGCCTCAAATCCAGCTCCCTGGCCCACGTGTCCTGCGCCGCCAGCTGCGTGAACGTCCCGCTGACCCCCGTCACCGGCACACGAAATGGCTGGCCCCCAAGGACGAGCAGATTGCCCCCTTCGTGCAGATAGCGCTCGATCGCTCCCCAGGCCTCCACCGGAAAAGCCGACCCATACGGGAGTACCAGAAGATTCGCGCCCCGCAGCGTCTCCGGCCGGGTGAGCTGATTGACCCCGGCGAAGACGGTGTCCCCGCCGAGAGCCGGCGTCAGCGTTGCGTTGCTGATCGGCTGGCTGCCCACGGTAGGGAAGCCAGGCTCCGAAAAAACAACCACTTTAGCCTGCAAAGAATTGGCCGAAGCCAGAACCAGCAGCAAGCCGAAAGGATAGAAGCGCATCCGGATCACTCTTTTTCTGCGTGGAAGAAAAAATGAATCGCAGGAACCCGCGTAAACCCCGGAAGAATAGCACTATCGCTCTCCCCCGCGCGGAACCAAATGGCCAAACCGGGGTTTACTTCAATGAAGACCCCCTTCCGGGTTGGTGCGCGGAAATCGGCTCGTCCGAGCACGGCAGGGATCAATGTCGCACGTCAGGCGTCGGGACCGCCAACACTTACCCGGCGTTACGACCGGCCGACTGGGCCACTGAAGGTGAATATGGATATCCGCGCGCTTTCCCCAACGATACAAGCAGATTCTCTCCCGGCCCGCAGCTCCTGCGGCGGCAGTTCGAACCAGCCTGCAACGCAACCCACAGCCTCGCGCCTGCGCCGCCTCCTCGCGCCGGCTCTGGCCCTCGCTTTTCTGGCCGCGGGAACCCATGCCTTTGCGCAGGATCCTCAGGACATGCCGCCGCCTCCGCCGGATTCCGACACCGCTCCTGCTCCGCAGCAGGCGCCGCAGTACTACCCGGCGCCCGACCAGAACGACGCGCAGCAGCCCGAGTACGCGCAGCAGCAGCCTTACGACCAGGCTCCGCCCGACTCGCAGACCTACGACGTGCCTGGCTACTCGAATCAGGCCGCTCAACCGCAGCAGGCACTGAGCGCTGACCAGCTCGATCAGCTCGTCGCGCCGGTCGCTCTCTATCCTGACAAGCTGCTGGCGCAGGTGCTCGCCGCGTCCACCTATCCCGCGCAGGTAGCCGACGCCGACCGCTGGCGTCAGTCCCAGGGCAATGCTGCTCCTGATCAGATTGCCGCCGCGGCCGACGCGCAGAACTGGGATCCCAGCGTGAAGGCCCTCACCGCCTTCCCGCAGGTGCTCGACGATCTCGCTCACGACCTCTCCTGGACCACCGAGCTCGGCAATGCTTACTACAACCAGCCGCAGGACGTGATGAACGCGGTGCAATCCATGCGCGAGCGCGCGCAGGCTGCCGGCACCCTGCAGAGCTCGCCGCAGGAAACTGTGAATGACGACCAGGGCTACATTGCCTTGCAGCCGGCGAATCCGCAGGTCGTTTATGTGCCCGAGTACGATCCCTGGACCGTCTATGGCGCTCCCATCGCCCCGTATCCCGGATTCGGCTTCTATGGCGGCTGGGGTCCGGCCTGGGGAGTCAACATCGGCTACGGCGTCGGTTGCGCCCTTGGTGCTTTTATGAACTTCGGCTGGGGATGGGGCGGCTGGGGTATGAACTGGGTCGGCCACAGCCTGCTCTATGGCGGCGCGGGTTGGTATTCGCACAGCCGCACCGTCGCCGACTGGGGTCTTCCCTATGGCGGTCCGCGCGCCTTCGGCGGGCGCGGCGGCTACGGCGATCGCGGCTGGGATCGTGGCTACGGCGATCGTGGCTACGGCGATCGTGGCTTCGGTGGACGGCCCGGCGGCAACTTCGGCCGCGGCGCTTACAACCGCTTCGATGGTGGCTACGCTCGCGGCGCCAATGGCCGCCCCGGTGAAGAATTCGGACGCGGCGGCGCCTACGGCAACCGCGGCGAAGCCTACGGCAACCGCGGCGAAGCCTTCGGGAACCGCGGGGGTGCCTTCGGCAACCGTGGCGGATACATGGGCAATGGCGGCTTCCGCGAATATGGCGCTGGCCCGGCCCGCCAGGCTGCGGAGCAGCGCGCTCAGGGCGGCAACTTCGGCCGTCCCGGGCAGCAGGCCTTCCGTCAGCCGTCCTACGGCATGCGCAACGAGGCCCCTGGACGCGGCGGCGCCTACGCCGGTGGATACGGCAGAACCTCCGGTTTTGCCGAGAACCGCGGCGGTGCCGGTAGCTTTGCCCGCCCCGGTGGCGGCTACTCGCGGCCACAGACCATGGCGCGCAACGATACCATGGGCGGCTTTGGACGCGGTGAGACCAACAGCTATCGCGGATTCAACGGCGGAACGTCGCCCTATCGCGGAGCCCCGCAGATGAATCGCGGCTTCTCCCAGAGCTTCCGTGGCGCGCAGCCGAACCGCGGATTCCAGCAAGCGTACCGCTCGCCGGCATTCGGCGGCGGCTCGTCCTTCGGGCGCGGCAGCTTCGGCGGCGGCTCGGCCCGCAGCTTCCGTGCTCCCTCGCAGAAGATGTCCTTCGGCGGATCGCGTGGATTCGGCGGAGGCGGCGGCCACTTCGGTGGTGGCGGCGGACATTTCGGCGGAGGTGGCGGCCACTTTGGTGGAGGCGGTCACAGCGGCGGAGGTGGCGGGCACTTCAGTGGCGGGGGCCACGGCGGTGGCGGACACCGCCGCTAACCGGCAAAGGGTCCGGTAATTCGGGGAGTCAGCCCACGAGCATCCCGGCGCGCCGCAGCGCCTCAATCGACAAGCGGGCGGAGACGTGATGAATGAACGTCCCGCCTGCTTCCTCCCAGCGATCCTTGTACTTCAAATAATCGTCCACCAGCACGTCGCCGCGATGCATGTGCATCCGTTTGTCCGCTGACAGGCAGGTGACGATGCTCGTGCCTGGAAAATGCTCTGCTGCCCAATCCACCTTCTGCGGCTCAGCCCATCCGCCGCGCGGGCATCCCGTCAAAATCACGGGGTTCAGATGCGCCACCGCATCGAACAGTTCCCGTGCATCCGGCATCAGAGCGAGATCCCGATAGAAATTCGGCCGGTGCCGGATTCGCGCCCAAAACGCCGGCGATCCAATCTTCTCCTCGGCTGCGCGTGGCGGCAGCCCAAAGAGCTTGTGCGCTGCGCTGTCGAAATCAGCCAGCACGCCGTCGCAGTCCAGAAAAAGCTGACGCTTCATTCCTTCTCCTGAAAAGACAAAAAGCCCGGGAGAGTCTCGCTGGTGTGCGGAATCTCCCGGGCTTTCATCCTGCAGTTTACAGGCCGGTCCAGCGGATTCACCAGACCGGCGCCGGTCGCCTCAGTTCACCGTCAGCGTCACGTTGGTGGCGACACTGATCTGGCCCGTCGCCTTGTCCGTCGCCGTCACGGCCACGGTATAGGTGCCCGCGGTCGTGCCAGGGATCGTGTGCGTGCCGCCCCCTCCGCTGCTCCCGCAGCCAACCGCGCCGCCGATGAAGAGGATGAACACCAGCCCCATCAACCCCCGCCACGCGCGCCGCTTCGCCGGGATGCCGAAGAAGAAGAGCATCGCCAGCGTCGCTCCGCCGCCCAGGAAGAACTTCTCCAGAGGCTTGCTGGCCGAACTGGTGCTGGATGCCGTGGTCGTAACCGTCAGAGTCGACGTGGCCGCCGTCGTCCCAGTGATCGTAATCGGCGAGCTCACGGTGCACGTCGGCGGATCGTTCGGACTCGTGATCGACGTGGTGACCTTACAGGTCATATTCACCCCGCCGGTGAATCCGCCCGACGGCGTCACCGTAATGGTCGCGGTGTTGCCGGTGGTCGCGCCCGCGTTCACGGTAATGTTCCCGCTCGAAGTCACGGTAAAGCTGGCCGCCGACCCCGTCGTTACCGTAATGGAAACGTTCGCCGAAGATCCGGTGTAGTTCGTGTCTCCCGAATACGCCACCTTCACGCTGTTGCTGCCCGACGCCAGTTGGCTGCCCGATACGGTCACTCCGCCCGTCAGCACAAAATTCGTGCCCTGCACCGCAACCGCCATCTGCGAGGTGGCGATCGAGGTGAGCGCCGTGCCGCCCACCGTCAGGTTCACACTGCCGCCCGGGAGGTTTCCGTAATTCACCGGCGTCGTGATGGTGATGTTGACGGTTGTCGATCCAGACGAGCTGATCGACGGCGTCACCGCCGTAGCCCCCGTGGTCGTCGCAGCCTGCGCGACCGTCAGCGTGACCGGCGAGCTGGTGCTTGCGTTATAACTCGCATCGCCGGAGTATTTCGCCGTCATGCTGTAGCTCGCGGCATCCAGCGCTTTGAACGCCTGATTGCTGAGCGGCGGCCACGATGCCTGGTTTTCGCTGGTGACCGCAGCCGTCCCCAGCAGGTTGCTGCCGCTCAGAAAGCTGACCGTCCCGGTCGCAATGCCCTGCGTGGTGTTCGGCTCCGCCGCACCTGTGATCGACGCGTCGGCCACAATTTCCGAACCGTAAGGGATGCTGCCCAGCGAGGAGAACTGATTCCCCGTCACAGCGCTATACGCGTTCACCTGCAGCGAAGTCGCGCTGTCCTCCGGCGAAATCGTCACGTTGATCGCGCCCGAGGTGCTGGCTGCATTCGACGTGTCGCCCCCATACCGTGCCGAGACCGTGTACGAGCCTCCCGGCAGTCCGTTGTATTGGGTCGTCCCCGTACCGCCGCTTAAACCAATGGGAATTTGTCCGTTGTTCTGTGGCCCGCTCGCAGTTCCGCCCGCGGTCTCGTTGGCCGTGTCGATAATGCCCACCACCCCTGTCGCCGAAGTCGGATTGACCCCCACCTTGAAGGTGACGTCCGCCCCATGGACGCCGGAGTAAGCACTCGTCGAGCCGTTGAGCTGCAGCGTGGTCGATGTCGCGCCCAGCTTGACGCTCGACCAGCTCTTGATCAGATTGCTGACATCCACGCTGCCCAGGCCCGAAGCGCGGTCATAACCGGCGACTGCGTTGTAGCCGGTCAGGAAGCCGTTGCTCCCGCAATTCGGGCTGCCGCTCGCGCACACCACCGAGTTATTCCCCGTAGTAATGTCGTGGAAGGCCGACTTATACGTCGTCGCCGAAGCAGCGAGCTGGTAGAGAACGGGATCAACTTGCCCCAGGCGCGCTCCGCCCTGCGACTGCGAGACCAGCGCCAGCATGCCGGCAAAGGCCGGAGCCGCCGCCGACGTGCCGCCCACGCCGATAAACGTGGAGTTCTGGGTGAACTGACCGCCGCTCGTCTGGCAATCAACGGATGTATCCGATGTGGACTGTCCGTCGACGTAGTTGTCGCCGCAGACCACCCACACGGCTCCATACAGGCCGTTCGCCGCCAGGAAGGAAACGTCCGGCAGATCGCGCGCTCCGTCGGCAGGCGTCACCGATTGCTGGAAGGCCGGCTTGCTGTAAACCGTGCTTTCGCCGCCGCCCCCTCCCACAATGTTTGTCTGCCCCTGTTGCGTGAGCGGAGTGTTCGTCGCAATCGTGCCGTTGGGATAGGTGGAGTCGTTCCACGGCTCCTCGGGAATATAACCCAGTGCGGTTTCCCAGTAGGGGCTTGTGCCGCTGTACTGGTTGCCCCCCTGGCTATCCTGCACGTAGGTCGTAAACGAGGTGCCGAGCACGTCATAGTCGGTGCCGCCCACCGCGATGTTGTAGGGTGTCGATGCCAGCCCGTTCACAGCAAGGCCATTCTGCGCGGCCGTTTCCGTATTGTCGTCGTCGCAGGCAGCCGACCCGCTGTCGCCGCTGGCCACCGTCACGCTGATGCCCTGCGCCGCCGCCTGCTCGTACGTCTCCAGCACGATCTGATTGCCCTGCGTCCCCTGGCTCGTCTCGCAGCCAATAAAGCTGATGTTCAGGATGCTCACCGCATTGTCGTCCAGCGCGCGGAAGATCGCGTTGAACAGCCCGGCTGTCATGTCCGTGTTCGCCGAAGTGTAGAAATCGATCTTCGCGCCTGGCGCCAGGCCGCCTGCGACCTCAGTGTCCAGCAGAGCTTCGATCTCGTCCCCGTCGCCCGTCGGTCCCGGGTCGTTGCCGTCCACGATCACCGTCGCGACATTCGGAGTTGTCTCATTCAAAAACGCGATGCGGTAGTTCTGCATGTCCGCGACCGCCGGGTTTGAGTCGCCGGCAATGCCGATCGTCACACCGGTTCCGTCGTAGATCGTCGCACTCGTGTCATTCACATTCAGGTTCTTGTTGGGCGAGTCGTAGATCGTGGCCGCGTCCGCTGGATCCACATAGAGATACGGATTGCCCTGGGTGTCGAACAGCGTGAGCGTCGGCTCAATGGTGTGGGTCGTGGTGTTGAAGCGTGCGGGTGGTCCCATCGCCAGTGCCGGCTTCGGATGGAAGTCGTTCAATGGCCCAACCCCCGCCACCACCCCCGCCAGCGCCGCCGGAATCTGCGGATCGCTCATGTTCGCGAAATGCTTCGCGCCGTTCACCTCGAGCGTATGGATAGTGGTGTGGAAGGCGCTCTGAATCTGCCCAAAGTTGCCGGAGAACTGAATCACATTGCGTGCCTGCGCGACCTTCTCCACCTTGAAGCCGTGGGCCTGCAGCCACGACTTCACCGTCGTCATGTCCGTATCGGAAAGACCGAACTGCGCCCCATACTGCGAGGGCGTCAGCCACTTGTGGTAGTTCGGCGACGAAGGATTCTGCACGTCGGCCAGAAACTGCGTCAGCGCCCGCTGCTGCGCCGCGCTCCGCTGCAACAGCAACAGAACATGCCCGGTCGGCGTCGCCAGGGGGGCAGCCCCGCGGTCGAAGCGCGCCTGCGCAAGCGGATGAACGTTGCCCTTCAGCGTAACGAGATTCGTCTCGTCAATAGGCGCGACGACGCGGGCAGGAACTTGCGCGGCCAGAGGCAGACTCAGCGTGCTCAGCAGCGCGATGCGGAGGAATGCGCTTTTCATAGTGATTCAATCCTGGGTTTTGCGTGTGAAGGGAAAGGATTTCGTACCCGCGCCGTCGGGGCACGTTGGGAAGAATCGCCGGATCAGCGTGGGTATCAATGGAGGTTGGCAACTCCCGGAACCCGAATTCCGGCAAAGCAGACGGGAATACGTCAGATGGGTCGGCGGGCAGTCCATGGGGTCGGCGAGTTGCGACTCAGTATAGCGGTGACCGGCCTCGAAGGGATATCTTTTTTTCCCGGCTTTCCCCGAAATCAAAACCCAGCCGTCGGTGCTCGCGCAGCCGTCCTGCGCGGTTCCATGGGTTAGCATCGTGGGAATATGCGTGAGCCGATTCGTGTTGGCCCTGTTCGAGTAGGAGTCGTAGGCTTCGGCCTGGCAGGCAGGATTTTTCATACCCGGGTCGTCGAAGCTACGCCAGGCCTGGACCTGGCTTGCGTCGTCCAGCGCACCGGCGACGAAGCGGCGTGCGAGCACCCTGGCGTCCGCATCGCGCGCTCGGTCGAAGACATGCTCGGCGATGTGGGCATCCAGCTCGTGGTCGTGGCCACCCCCAGCTACTCCCACTTCGAGCTGGCAGCCCAGTGCCTGCGCGAACAGCGCCACGTCGTCGTCGACAAACCCTTCACGCTGGCCGCCACTGAAACCGCGCAGCTCATCAAAATGGCCCGCGAGCGCAAGCTTCTGCTCGTCCCCTATCAGAATCGTCGCTGGGACGGCGATTTCCAGACGGTGCGGCAGGTCCTGGCGAGCGGCGACCTCGGCCGCCTGGTCACCTGTGAGTCGCACTTCGACCGCTTCCGCCCCGAGCCGCGAACCAGCGTCTGGCGCGAAAGCGGCGGACCCGGCAGCGGCATCCTCTTCGATCTCGGTCCCCACCTGGTCGACCAGGCCCTCCAGCTATTCGGCACGCCCGCGGCCATCGAGGCCGACGTGCGCATCGATCGCGAGAATGGCGCGGCCGACGACGCCTTCGACCTGCGTCTGGAGTATGAGTCGCCGCATCGGCTGACCGTGCTGCTGCGCTCTACTCTGACTGCGCGCCTCCCCGGGCCCCGCTTTCTGCTCCACGGCGCCCGCGGCAGCTTCATCAAATGGGGTATCGATCCGCAGGAAGACCAGCTCAAGGCCGGCCTCACCTTCGACTCTCCGGAATTCGGCGTCGAGCCGGAGAGCTCCTGGGGCGAATTGACCCTGGCCGATGGCGAATCATGGCGCGTGCCCACCCAGCGCGGCGATTATCGCGAGTTTTACGCCAATGTGCGCGACACCATGCTGGGCCATGCCGAACTCGCCGTGAAACCCGAGCAGGCCTGGCAAACCACCCGCCTCATCGAGCTGGCCCGCGAAAGCAGCCGCAACGGCCGCCGCGTCAAGGTCGACTTCAGCGCCCAGCCGTGAGCCCCATCAGGCCCGTTTCCCAGTGATGTGGGATTTCCCCTGCCCTGTCGGCCCGCCACGCGAAGCCCTCTGATTTGTCGACTCGCCGACCCGCTGCTTTTCTTACTCGTTCCGCAGCACCGCCATCGGATCTGTCTGCGCCGCCCGCCGCGCAGGCAGGAGCGCCGCCAGCAGCGCCGCTGCGGCCAGCAGCACAAGGCTGGCCGTAATCGCCACAGGATCGGCTGCGCTCGTCTCATAAAGCAGGCTGTGAACCCATCGATCAGCCACAAAGGCCAGCGCCAAACCCGCGACAATTCCTCCCGCCACCGGCAGCATCGCCTGCCGCGCCACAAAGCGCATCAGCGCTGCCTTGTCGCACCCCAGCGCAATGCGGATCCCAAATTCCTGTTGCCGCAGCGATACCGAATACGCCAGCACCCCATAAATCCCCAGCAGCGCCAGCAGCAGCGCCGCGCACCCGAAGCTCGACAGCATCAGCGTCTGGAAGCGGTCCGTCGCCACCGAATCCGCCACCTGTTCGTCCATCGGCTTCAGCAGCGGAATCGAAACCTGCGGATCGATGTTCCAGATCGTCCGCTGCAGCGCCGTCGCCAGCGCGCTCGTGGGGTGTGGGCTGCGGATGAGAAAATTGGTCCGCCACCACGTGTTGTTCCAGTAAGGCAAGTAGATCATGCTCGCTGTGTCTTTCAGCTCGTTGATGCGCGCGTCCGCCACCACCCCCACCACTGTGTACGTCTCCGTATCGCCCAGCCTGAACGTGTGCCCGATCGGGCTTTCTCCCGGCCAGACCGACCGCGCCGCCTTCTCCGAAATCAGCGCATTCGTCGCGTGATTCTTGTCTTCCGCTGTGAAGTCGCGCCCCGCCAGCACCGGAATATGCAGCGTGGCCGCATAGCTTGGGCTGATCCAGCGGATATTCGCATCCGGTGTCTGTGCGTCAGGCAGTGGATGATCCGGCCGCTCCACCCCGTCGATCCACGTCGGCCCCGCCATCGGCCGCTCGCTCGTCGACGCCACCGATTGCACGCCTGGGAGCTGAGCCAGATCGGTCAGCGCCCGGTCCATGAATGCCACCCGCGCCTTCTGCGAATCCTTCATGTCCGATCCATACTGCGGCGCATAGAGATACACCCCCATCAGGGTCAGGTGGCTCGCGTCGAAGTCGCGATTCTGGTTCAGCAGGTGCGACAGGCTGCGTACCAGCAGCCCCGTCACGATCAGAAGCACCACCGTGCAGGCCACTTCGGCCCCCACCAGCACGTGCCTCGTCCGCTGGCTCTCCCGCGATGCGGAAACCCGCGTCGTTTGCGCCTGCAGCGCTGACTGCGGATCGATCCGAATCGCCCGCAGCCCCGGCAGCAGCCCGAACATCACCGCCGTCAGGATCGATAGGCCCGCCGCGCCGGCCAGCACCGGCCAGCTCACTGCAATGCCCGTCAGCCGCGGCAAATCCTGCGGTGCCGCTGCCAGAAAGAGTCGTACGCCCACGAACGACAGCAGGATGCCCAGCGCTCCGCCGACCACCGCCAGCACCAGGCTGTCCGCCAGCGTCGACCACACCAGCTCATTCCGCCCCGCGCCCAGCGCCGCCCGCACCGCCAGTTCCCGTTCGCGCGAAACCGCGCGCGCCAGTTGCAGGTTCGCCAGGTTCACGCACCCGATCAGCAGCACGCCGCCTACTGCCGCGAGCAGCAGCCACAGCCCCGTGCTCACGCTGCCTGCCACTTCGTCCAGCATGGGAACCGCGACCACGCTCGGGCCCGCATCCAGATGCTTTGCCTCGTTAAACCCCGCCTGGATCGTCGTCAGCTCCGCTTGCGCTTCCTGTGCCGAGACACCCACCCGCAGCCGCCCGATGGCCATGAAATTGTAATCGCCGCTGTCACTCATCTGGTTCTCGCTGATCACCAGCGGCCGGAAGATCTGGTACTGTTCCGTTGCATCCTGAATCATCGATCCGGGCAGTTCGCTCACACGCGGAAAACTGAAGTCCCGCGGCAACACCCCCACCACCGTCAATGGCTCGCCGCCATCCCTCAGCGTCTTGCCAATCGCTCCCGGATCGCCGTGGAAATACCGCTGCCACGCGCCCCACGTCAGGATGCCGACACCATCATGTCCTTTCGCGTCTTCCGCCGGAAGAAACGAGCGCCCCAGCATCGGCTGCACACCCAGCACGGAAAAGAAATTCGACGCCACCACCAGCCCAGGCACGATCGTCGGATGCCCCGTTCCCACCGCAATGCTCAGTGAGTTGTTCTGGAAGATGGCCATCCCGCTCAGCAACCGGTCGTTGCTCTGCCAGTTGTAGAAATGCCGCGGATTGTCCGGCCCTCGATCCAACGTCAGGCCCGGTTCGTGCTCGCGCAGCATCACCAGCCGCCCCGGATCGGGAAACGCAAACGGCCGCAGCAGCACCGAATTCACCACGCTGAAGATCGAGGTCACCGCCCCAATGCCCAGCGCCAGCGTCAGAATCGCGGCGATCGAGAATCCCAGGGATTTGCGGAGAGTCCGCACGCTGAAGCGCAGATCATTGATCAGTTTCGCCATGAAATCCTCGGGTCGAGCCAGTAAATCGTGGAGCAAATCATCGACCAGGCATCCCCCCCGACGCAAGCGCTTTCTTTTCCGTCCAGGACTTGCGAACCGGAGCGCGGCGCGCAATCTGGCCTGTCCGTCACCGGACACACGTGTTCACCATCGGACGGAAACGATCACGGCTGGAACACGAGGCGCCCGTCCCCCTCATCGTTCCACCGCGCCTCCACGTCGCTCAGCGGCGCCGTTGTCGTTTCGATCCGGAACGGCTCCTTCGCCGCAACCTGCAAAAATTGCTTCAGCGACGCGAAGATCCGCTCCATCGAAATGCTCCCGAACCCGCTGCCCAGCATCTCCAGCCCCGAGCTCCGCAGCGTCGTCCCCGCGAGCGTAATCGTCGGCCCCGCGCTGTTGCCGATCTGCACGTACCGGATGCGCCACGTACCGCCGCCCTTGCCCGCAATCGCCGCCAGCGTCGCCTCCGCGGGCGCGCCCCACAAGTAGTCGAGGATCACATCGATCTTCTGCCCCGCGATTTCTTCGCGCAGCGCCGCCGCCAGCGCGTCCTGCTCAAGCTTCAGCGAAACCGTCGCGTCCGCCCCCAGCGCCTTGGTTGCTTCCAGTGCGTCTGCATCGCGTCCCGCCGCCACGATCCGCCGCCCACCCAGCCGCTTCGCGATCTGCACCGCCATCCCGCCCGCGCTGCCCGTCGCTCCGAGGATCAGCACCGCTTCGCCCGCGGCAAACTGCGCCCGCTCTCTGAGCGCTCCCCACGACGCCATGCCGGGATTCATCATCGCGGCGACGGTCACGTCATCCAGCGAGTCAGCAATCGGGATGCACCGCTCCCGCGCCACCACCGCGCGCTCGGCCATCGTGCCGTAGGGGCTGCGCGCTCCGCCAAAGTAGACCCGCGTCCCGTCCTCCAGCCGTCCTACCCCATCGATGCCTGGAATGAACGGCAATTGTCCTGTACCGGTGTAATGCGCGCCTTTCGCCACCGCCTTCACCACCGGATGCAGACCAGCGGCCACGACGTGCACAAGAATTTCGTCCCCGGCCGGCGTCGGATCGGCGAAATCTCCGTATCGAGGCGGCGCCGAGTAGGAGTAGACCACAGCAGCTTTCATTGGAGAATCTCCGTGCAGGCAAAATCCGAGTGCTTTCTTTCGATTCGACCACATTTCTCGAGGCTGCGCGCCGGCCGCTCCACGCAAGCTGGTGTTGCCTGGGCGGGGCAGTGCGGAGCCGCAACCCACAACCTTTTACCCGCAACCTGTAACCTGAAACCTGTTCTTCCGAAGGAGCAGCCATGCAGTCCAAAGAAGGAGCCCGCGAACGGTTCACTCGCTCCCACGACGCTCTCATCGCCTTGAGCCATCGCATCCACCTCCACCCCGAGCTCGGCTTTGAGGAAGAGAAGTCCTCCGCATGGCTCTGCGAAGCCCTCGACGGCGCCGGCTTCAAAGTCGAGCGCGGCGTCTGCGATCTACCCACAGCATTCCGCGCTACGGCCGGGTCCGGCCCGCTGCACATCGGCATCTGCGCCGAATACGACTCTCTCCCCGACATCGGCCACGCCTGCGGCCACAACATCATTGCTGCCTCGGCCGTCGGCGCGGCTCTGGCCGCCGCCAAAGTCGCCGACGAAGTGGGCCTCACCATCAGCGTCATCGGCACGCCCGCCGAAGAAGTCGGCAATGCCGGCGGCAAAATCCTCATGCTCGAGCGCGGCGGCTTCGCTGGCCTCCACGCTGCCATGATGGTTCACCCCGCTCCCTTTGACATGCTCCAGGCCAAAATCATTGCCGCTTCCATGTTCGACGTCCACTGCACCGGCAAAGAATCTCACGCGTCGGCCTTCCCCGAACTGGGCATCAACGCCGCCGACGCCCTCACCATCGCGCAAACCGCGCTGGGCCTTCTCCGCCAGCACATCCGCTCTTCCGACCGCATCCATGGCATCGTCACGCAAGGCGGATCGGCCCCCAACGTTGTCCCCGCGCACACTTCCGCGAAATACATCGTGCGTTCCGAAACCATCGAGCAGCTCAACGAGCTGCGCCCGAAGGTCTATCGCTGCTTCGAAGCCGGCGGCCTTGCCACGGGAGCCAAAGTCGAGATCACCGGCGGCAACAAGCCCTACGCCGAAATGCTCCACGATGCGGAGATGGCCGCGCTCTACCGCGCCAACTCCGAAGCGCTCGGCCGCCCGTTCCCCGATCTCGGCGAGCTGGGCCGCCGTCCCACTGGTTCCACCGATATGGGTAACGTGTCGCTCGCGATGCCGTCCATCCATCCCATGATCGGCATTCACTCGCTGCCTGCCGTCAACCATCAGCCCGAATTCACCGCGCACTGCATCACCGCCGACGCCGACAAAGCCCTCATCGACGGCGCATTAGCCATGGCCTGGACCTGCATCGACATGGCGCAGAACCCTGCAACGCGGGATCGCCTGTTGCGTGTGCAAAGTTGATCCGGATGCCCCACCCTACCCGCTTTGCGCAGGGCGCGCGTTACGCGTGAAGCGCGCCCCGTAATCTGTCCCCTACACCCTGTCCCCTACACCCTGTCCCATACACCCTGTCCCATACACCCTGTACCCTCTCCCCTATGGACATCCGCGGCGTCTGTCCCTACTTCGAGGTCTACGACATGCCCACCTCGCTGCGCTTCTACATCGACCAGCTCGGCTTTGAGATGGTCGATCACTCGCCGCATCTCGGCGGCGACCCGTACCGCTACCACTGGGTCTGGCTGCGCCTCGGCGGCACGGCCGATCTCATGCTCAACAGCTGTTACGAATCCGACGACGAGCGCCCCACCCGCGAAGAGCACCTCCGCCTGCGCCAGCACCGCGACGCCTGCCTCTTCTTCGGCTGTCCCGATGTCGACGCCGCCTACGCCGAGCTTCTCGCGAAGGGAGTGAAGATCGATCGCGAACCCAAAGTCGCTCCCTACGGCATGAAGCAGATGTACTTCAAAGACCCCGACGGCTTCGGCCTCTGCTTCCAGTGGAGAGCGGAGTAGCCCGGACTACGCAGGGTGCATCGTGCCCTCGGTGGTGAATCTCTTACGGCGTCACATCTGAGCCCTTCGGATGTACGAAGTACACCAGTCCCAACAAATCGTCCGTCAGCAGAAAGCTGTCTTTGCCCACGCGCAAGATTCCGCAGGGACGCCCGTGCACCACCCGCCGCCCGTCGACGGATGTCAGAAACCCAGTGATCAAATCTCGCGGCTCGCGGTCCTCTGCCGAGAAGCGAACCACCCGATACCCCGTTCCAATGTGAGGATGGCTCGCGCCATGGAGTGCGACAACGAAGCTGTCTCGCAGCAGCGTATCGGAATCCCCGAAGTACGCAAACCCCAGCGGCGAGCTGTGCGCCGCAAATGTCGTGTACGCCGCAGGTACCTGCGCGCACGACCGCAGCGGCTCCGGTGGCTTGCCTAAAGCCGCATCCGGATCAGCCATGGCCGCGTGTCCTCCCCCCGCTGTCAGATTCGTTCCCGCCGCGCCCACGCCAGCCTGTTTCCCATAGACCGAATCCTGCGGTCCAGCCGGAATGGGGGCAATCAGCGCCGGATCATGGAAGCGGGGCAGGGGAGTCGCGTCCGGCGTCGCCTTCCCGTGAGCGAAGTAGCACGTCGGCCAGCCATAATGGACAGGCCCGCCCGGATCAGCGTTCACCTCGAAAAACGTGTCCTCCGGCAGCCTGTCTCCCAGGTGGTCGTCGCCCATGTTCGTGGCAAACAGCGAACCGCCTCCGGCATCGGCCACATAGTGCAGGTCCACCGCATTCCGCATCCCCTGCGCAATGAGCTTCGCATTCTTCCCATCGGGATCCATCGCCACAATCGCGGCGCGCATCACCTCGCGCTCCTGGCAGTAATTGCACGACGATCCCGCCGCCACGAACACCCGCGTCTTCCCCTCCACCGGAGCAATCGCCGCCGTGCGCGTCAAATGCCAGCCGCCGTATTTGTAGTTCAGCCCGTAATCCGGAAAACGCATCAGCGTCTCCGGCGCCGCCGATGGCGCGCGATCGCCCGTCTGGTACCGGTACCGCACCAGCTTGTCCGTCAGCGGCAGATAGAGCCAGGTCTGCCCGGTCGCCGCATCGGTCCAGAACGCAACGTTGTTCGGGTTGCGCAGATGATCCAGATAATGCGTCACGCGCGTGAACTTGTGCGTCTGCGCGTCCCAGCCTTCCAGAATCATCACCGACCCCTCGCGATTATCCGAAAGGTCGTGCATTCCAGTCACGAAAATGCGGCCATCCGGCGACAGCGCGAAGAAGCGCACGCGCCGCAGTCCCGTCGCCGCCACATCGATGTCGAAAGCATCCGGCAGGGTCAGGGCAATGGAGCGCCCCGGCGCATAGCGTAGCGTGCGCGCCGTCTGCGCCTGCCCACTCATCAGGCACGCCAGCAGCGCCACCCACACCATCGCCCCGCGCTGAGCCAGGGTCAGCATGTCATGAATGTATACGTGTCCCGTTCTCGATAATCCGAGTGGAAGTCCAGAGCATCGGCCCGTTGCCTCCTTATGCAGGCACGGCCATGCGCCGAAGCGAACGGTAATTCTCCCGAAAGTTAGAACGCCGTTCCTTTGTGAACTCTTCGGAATAAATCCGACGCGCCAAATCGCCGAATCCCGCCTCCAGCTCCGCAACGCTCATCCGTGCCGGCTGAAAATTGACGTCGAAGAGCGTGCACAACTCCCACGCCTCGTCGCGCAGGATGCGCCCCTCCCTCTTCAGTCGTGCATAAAGCGGAGTGCCCGGAAACGCCGTTTGCACCGTGATCTGAATGTCATAGGGCTGGCTCTGCCGAACAAAGTCCCACACCGCCTCGAAGCCTTCCAGGCCCGTGCCGTCGAGCCCCAAAACGAAGCACGCGTTCACCCGGATTCCGCAGTCCTGCAGCCTCCGAATCGCATCCAGATATCGGTCCACTCGCTTCGCCTTCCAGTTCCCCCGCTGCTCCACCCCGTCCAGTCCCGCGAAGCTCGTGCTCTCGAAGCCAATCAGCACTTCCGCGCATCCGGCGTCGCGCATCATGCCCACAAGCTCCGGATCATCGGCCACGCCGAGATCCGTTTCGGTAAACCACCGAATGTCCTCGCCGGCCAGCGCTCGCATCAGCTCCTTTGAGTGCGCCTTGTTCACGAAGGTGTTGTCATCCGCGAACTCGATGAACGGGCGCTTCCACAACGACTTGATCGCCCGAATCTCCGCAAGCACACGATCCACCGGCTTCACCTTATACGTCGGCGAAATCCTGATCGATGCCGCGCAGAACTCGCAGCGGAACGGACAGCCCCGCTGTGTCTGCACCGTCAGCCGGTTGTATCGGTCGATGTCCAGCAAATCGAAACGCGGCATCGGCGACTGCGCCAGGTCGAAGGGGAAAAGCCTGGCGTCGTAGACCTGGCGCAGACAGCCGCTCTTCCAGTCGGCCATCAACGCTGGCCACACCGGTTCCGCTTCGCCAATGACCACTGCATCGGCGTGTTGCCGCGCTTCGTCCGGCACGGCCGTCACATGCAGGCCGCCCAGAATCACCTTCGTTCCCAGCGCTCGGTACCGGTCTGCCAGCGAGTACGCCTCTTTGATCTGCGCTGAAAAACTCGAAATCGCCACTGCGTCGAACTCTTCGGGGATCCCAGGTACGTCGCGGATATCAGCGATCTCCAGGTAATGGACCTCAATATCCGCTGGCGTCATTCCCGCCAGCGTCAGCAACCCCAGGCTCGGCAGCGACGCAATTACCCGGTTCCGTTCCACGAATCCCGGTAGCGTCAGCCCGAGTGCCGTCAGTTCGGGATTATGTGCCCGAACGCCGCTCATTGCGATCAGTCCCAGTTTCATTGCCGCCACCATCCGATCAGAATTGCCGCGATCCCCGCCCCCACCGAGAGAACGGGAACCGGAAACAGATGCCGCAGCGGCTTGCGCCACGCCGAGAGAAAGCAGCACAGCGGCATCGTCACCGCACCCGCCAGCAGAGCGGCCGAAGCTGTTTGCTGGTAGCCGGGCTGCAAGTGAAGCTGCGCGGCCGTTGCCGCAAACAGAAGGTTAAGGAATCCCAGCCCGAAAAAAGAAATGTGCCCCAGCCGCGTCAGTCTCCTGCGCCACGACTCGTAGCCGCCCATCCAGTCTTCCCGATAGAAAAACAGCCCGATGAGAGCTCCACTGGCCACGCCCGCCAGCATGCCGATCCAACCGCCGATCAAATTTGCCGTCGCCACGGGATACCTCAATGTCCTAAGGTCCTTGTCTCTTCAGGGGAGGCGCATTGTCAGGCGGAATTCGCTCGAATTCCAGCCCACATCCATTCCTATCGCGCACCGGATTCGCGAGGGTCGGCGACTGGTACAGTTTCGAAACTGTACCGGCGCCGCGGCTGCGACCCTTGCATCCCCTCCCCGCCTGTGTTATCAATGAATCATTCATGTTTGCTCCTAAAGAGCGAGCCTGAATTTCATGCAGAGTGGCTGAGGGACGGGCCCTGTGACGCCACGACAACCGGCCTGAGCAATTCGGGACATCGGTGTCAACTCTCGCTCGCCGTGAGGCGGGGAACATGAGATTCGGGGTGCAGGCTGTATCGCATCTCGCGGAATCCACAGCAGTGTCAGAAGTAGCGTAGTTCGAGACGTCACGCGCCCGTATTCGTTTTTGCCCCGACGCCCCTCCGCATTGATACGAGGGTCGAATGGCTGCTGCTTACGAATTGCAATGTCGGGAATGCGGGAAGCGTTACGACAACGCTCCGCTGTCGATTTGTGACGAGTGCTTCTCGCCGCTGGAAGTCATCTGCGATCTGGACGCTGCGAAGAAATCCTTCACACGCGACCGCATCGCCCAGGGTCCTGCCAGCATGTGGCGCTACCAGGCCCTCCTGCCCGTCCCGGAAGACTACCGCCCCACCACGCCCGCCGGCTTCACGCCGCTGCTCCGCGCGCCGCGTCTCGCCGATCACATCGGCGCCCGCAATCTCTATATCAAGAACGACGCCGTCTGCCTGCCCACTCTCAGCTTCAAAGATCGCGTCGTCGCCGTCGCTCTCGCCAATGCGCAGATCTTCGGCTTTGACACCGTCGGCTGTTCCTCCACCGGCAATCTCGCCAATGCCGTAGCTGCCGGAGCCGCGCGCCTCGGCCTCAAAACCTACATCCTCGTCCCCGCCGACCTCGAAGCCGCCAAAATTCTCAACACCCAGGTCTACGGCGCAACGCTGGTCCGCATTGACGGCAATTACGATCACGTCAATCGCCTCTGCTCCCAGATCGCCGACCGCTTCAATTGGGGATTCGTCAACGTTAACCTCCGCCCCTACTACGCCGAAGGCTCCAAGACCGTCGGGTTCGAAATCGCCGAGCAGCTCGGCTGGCGTCTGCCGGACAATGTGGTCGTCCCCATGGCCGGCGGCTCGCTCATCACCAAAATTCGCAAGGCCTTCAAAGAGCTCATCGCCCTCGGCCTCGTTGAAGACAAGCCGGTCCGCTTCTTCGGAGCCCAGGCCACCGGCTGCTCGCCCATCTCTACCGCAGTCAAAACCGGCGCGGACCACATCGAGCCGCAGCGGCCTTCCACCATCGCCCGCTCCCTCGCCATCGGCAATCCCGCCGACGGCCTCTACGCCGCCCGCGCCATTCGCGACAGCGGCGGCTGGGCCGAAGACGTCTCCGACATTGAAATCGTCTCCGCCATTCAGGAGCTGGCCGAAACCGAGGGTATCTTCACCGAAACCGCCGGCGGCGTCACCACCGCCGTCACCGCTCGCCTGTACGCGCACGGCCGCATTCAGCCCGATGCGCTGACCGTCACCTGCATCACCGGCAACGGACTCAAGACCACCGACGTCCTGCACGGCGCGTACGAGCAGCACGCCGCCATCCGCCCGCGCCTCGGCGATTTCGAAACTTATCTGGAAGAACGCAGCGAAGAAAACGAGCTGGAAGTGGGAGGGTCGTATGTCCGTTAGAGTCCTGTTGCCCAACGCTTTTCAGAAGCACACCAACGGCACGCGCGAGATTCAGTCTTCCGCGGGCAATCTGCCCCAGCTCATCACCGAGATCGAAACCACGTTCCCCGGCCTCCGCTCGCATCTCCGCGACGAATCCGGCCAGGTCCGCCGCTTCATCAACTTCTATGTCAACGAAGAAGACATCCGCTTCCTCGGCAACGATCAGTACGCCTTCAAAGATGGTGACGAAGTCCTCGTCATCCCCTCCATCGCCGGAGGTTCCTCCGGACAGAGCGAATCTGGGTGCCCCATCCTTGTCTGCGGATTGACCGCGGACAGGGTGGGTCGATTCCACCGTCAGTGCTCCTGTTGCTCCTACTGCGGACAGGAACCCTGCCTCTGTGGCGATTAACGGCTCAGGGACTCAATCAATCCGGGTGCCCCACATCTGCGCGGCTTTCGCAGATGTGGGATTCCACGAATCTTCCGCCCTCCCCGCCACTGACAGCTGACAGCTAACAGCTGCCGTTAGAACGACAGCTTCAGCGCCAGCTGCACCAGCCGCGGATTGTTGACCGTCGAGTTGACCGCCCCGAATCCCGGCGCGTTGATGTCGTTGATCGGCATCCCGAACTCGGGATGGTTGAACAGGTTGAAGAACTCCGCGCGGAAATTCAGGCCCGCCTGATGCTCGTTCCACGGCAGCGGAAAATCCTTGATCGCCGAGAAGTCGGAGTTCACAAAGTCCGGCCCCGTGACCGGAACGCGCTGCGCATTGCCCAACTCCCCCGCCGGCGGCGCGACAAAGCACGAGGCGTTGATGAACTGGTGCTGCCCGTGGTTCGCAGCATACGGATTGCACCCGGCAACCTGATTCGGCCGGTTGTAGTCGAAGTCGTCGCCGCCGGTATTGAACGTCGTGCCCGACTTATTGTCGCTGTCGATGAGCGGAACCGGGAACCCCGAAGACGCCCTCTCGATCAGCGTCACCTGCCAGTCCCCGAGAACCGCGTTCGTCGCGGTGTTCCAGTTGTTCGCGTACGTTCTTCCCTTGCCGACAGGCAGGTTATAAATCAGGCTCGCGTTGAAGCTCTGATTGAGATTGATCTGCGACAGCGACCAGTCGAGCTTTTGCCAGTTCGGCAGCGGAAAATAAGGAGCGCTCAACTCCGAGCCGAGGCCGTCCGAGAGCCCATTGTCGTAAGTGTGCGAGTAGGTGTAGTCAATCAGCGCGTAGAGACCGTACTTCGGTGATTTGGTCTCCGCTTTGATCTGCAGCGAGTTGTAGTGCGTCGTGCCTACATCGCCGTAAAGCAGGATCGCGTTAAAGTTAGGCGGGTTATAAGGATAGATATAGGGATTGCCGTTCGACAGGCAGCCGAGCGTGTACCCCGATACCGTTCCGCAGGCGGACGGGCTGCTGGTATTGAGATCGTTGCCGATCACCAGCACATGGCCGCCGGTGGAACCAGCATAGCCGGCCGTCAGCACAAGGCCGCCAGGCAGCTGCCGCTCGACATTGACGTTATATTGATGAACCCGGCCAGGCTGGAAATGCGTCGGCTGATAAACGAACGTCCCCACATAGCTGCTTACATCTTGCGGAGTAGGCAGGGCGGTAAATCCGGTCGAGGTGGTGAAGCTCAGCTCGGGTGCTTGTCCCAGCTTCATGGCGCAGTACGAACTGGCAAAGGCGCACCCCGTCGAGAACGTAGCAGGGAACTGATCGGACTCGCCCAGGAACGGCGGATTCTGCCACAATCCCTGCGCCCCCTGGTTCCACGACGAATCGTGGTACATGCCGAATCCGAGGCGCAACACGGTCTTATCGCTGCCCAGAACCTTCCAGGTCGCGCCCAGGCGGGGCTCATAGGCGCCCCAGTACATCTGAATCCCCGCAGCCCGGCTCACTCCCCCCTGGTTGGCAATCAGAAGCTTTCCCGTTTGCGGAATGTAATTCGACATCCGGTTATCGACTTCCGTGGTCGGCGTGGTCATATCCCAGGCCAAACCGAGATTGAGGGTCAGTGAAGGGGTTGCGCGCCAGTCATCCTCCACGAAAGGCCGAATGATCTTCCAGCGCCGGCCTGTCACCGCGCCGCCGTACGTCTGATCGTGAATGGCCCCTCCCGTCATCCCCATCAGCAGGTCGGCTTCGGAATTGCCCGATACAACGCCCGCGCCGGTGAAGTTTCCGAAGGCGCCCACCAGCCAGAAGCCGTCCTGAAATTCTTCGGTTCCCACATTCAGCTGGTTGTCCCGGAAATCGAGACCGGTGCGGATTTCATGCTTGCCGCGGATCAGGTCGACCACGTCCTTGAAGGAGTAGATGTCGGTTCCCCCCTGGAACGGAGAATAGCCGCGGTCGCCGAGCGACCAGTAGCCGCCGTAAACCTCGGTGGAAACCAAACCCTCACTGTACGAACCACCGGCGATCGGGGTACCGCCGGCAGTACAGCCCAGATCGGCCCCGGGAATTCCCAGTTTCGCCGATGCGCAGGTGAAGTTCCCCAGCGAATCGATGTAGTCGAAAATGCGGTCGTACCCCACGCTCGCTGTGTTCACCGTGGTGGCCGAGAACACATGGCTCCAGCCGATGCCGATGTTGCGAGCGTGGTTGATCAGGTTCTCGTTGCTGCCGAACGGATTCGATTCGGCCAGTCCCGGCGCGCCGCCCGGAACAAAAGAAAATGCCTGATCGTAGCTGAAGCGTTCAAAGGCATTGTCTTTGGATGAAAGCGTCTGGTCGAGACGAACATCGAACTTCGTCTCATTCAGAGTACGCACCGGCTCGTTGACGTAGTCGTATCCAAGGGCACCGTTATTCGCGTCTGGCGTCGGATACACGTTGATCATCGCCTGGCCAACGCTGTCGATCAGGTTCGACGGAATCTTGTTGCAGTCGCTGGCTCCCTTCGGCTGGCTTCCGTCGGCATTGGCGGGAATCGCATTGCCGGACGCGTCGCACTGGAAATATGGGTCCGCGGCGCTCACCATGTTCGGGTTCGCAATCACCAGACCGCTCACCGGATTGCCGAAGGGATCGGCCGAGAAATCACCCGTGCGCATCGCCATCGATGGAATCAGGCCGGTGAACGTAATTCCTTCGCGCTGGTACTTCTGCTCGCCATCCACAAAGAAGAACATCTTGTTGTGGCGGAAGGGTCCTCCGAAGGATCCGCCAAATTGATTCAGATTGAACTTCGGCCTGGTTGTGTCGAAATCGGCCTTCGCATCGAGGTCGGTGTTGCGCACGAATTCGAACAGCGATCCGTGAAAGTTGTTCGTCCCTCCCTTCGTGGTCACCAGAACCGTGGGGCCGGCGCGCGTGCCGAATTCCGCCGAGTAGGTGTACGTCAGCACCTTGAATTCCTGAATGTCGTCGATCGACGAGAAGATGCCGATCCCGCCCGCTGTCAGTTCGTTGTTGTCCACGCCGTCCAGCAGCCAGTCCGTGCTGTTGGGGCGCGAGCCGCCCACCGACAGCGAGAACGATCCCCGCGCCGCCACTTCGCTGTCACTGCCCGAAGTGAAAAAGCTGTTCGGATTGGTCTCTGCCGTCGCTCCGGCTGTCAGCGTCGCCAGCTGCACAAAGTCGCGCCCGTTCAGCGGCAACTGCGCGACCTGCTCCTCCGTAATCACCTGCCCCAGCGACGGATTGCTCGTCTCCACGGCCACGGGCGACCCGGAAACCGTCACCGTCGTCACCACCGTCGCCGGCGTCAGAGTAAAGTCCAGCTCCCGCGCCTCGTCCACCTGCAGCTGCAGGTCCCGGCTCTCCGTGCTCTGGAATCCCCTCGCATCCACGCGCACCACATACGCGCCCGTCGGCAGCAGCGGCACAACATAATGACCCGATTCGTCGGTCTTCACCGTGCGCACCTGGCCCGTGCTCTGCGCGGTCACCGTGACAGACGCGCCGGGCACAACCGATCCGGCCTTGTCGGTAACGTTTCCGGAGAAGCTGCCCCGTGCCTGGCCGTATGCAGTCGAAGATGTTGCCACGATAAGAATAAAGATGGCTGCGAGTGATGAAAGAATCGTTCCGGTCAGGGGCTGAACATGTTTCCGGCTACCCAGCGGGCTCCTCAGGATGCGACGCATCGATACACCCTCCCTGCTTGCAATCAGGTTGCAGTGCTGGCCTCGGGATCATGCTTTGCTGCGGAAATGTGAAGAACGGTTGACTCACTGTAAGGACAGAACGCCCCGAAAGTCAACGCGGGTTTTCCTCCGTCAACTTCATCTCGGGCCACACAATGATCGCCGAACCATCCGCGGTTTTCCGCAGTCGCGACTCGCACTCTCTTCATCGCAGAAGAAGCCGCTCGCTGCACCGCCGCGCGGGCCATCGGTCCTGATGCATCATTGCATTGCCAGCCACACGCAGATACGCGGCAGCGCAATCTCCCCCACGATGCCGGCTCCCTGCGCATTCGTTCCAGCACGCACCCGCAACTCCCCGGAACCGTCTCTTCCCTCGTTCTCCCCGAGGCAGACCGCAGCCATTGGCCGCGCAGATCATCGACCACCCCAGGCGTCTATCCGCTACACGCTACCCGCTACACGCTGTTTTCATCACCTTCCCCGCCCGCTTCTGCTTGTACATCGCGGCATCGGCCGCGTTCAGCAGGCCATCCCGGCTGGTCCCATCCTCGGGGTAAAGTGCGAACCCGATACTCGCCTCTCCCCGAATCCGTGCCCCGCCAATGGCAAAAGGTTCCTCGAAGCACCGCTTCAGCCGCTGCGCGATCGGCTCCAGCTCCCCACGCCCCTGCACCTGCGCCACCAGCATGGCAAATTCATCGCCGCCCAGCCGCGCCAGCATGTCTGAGGGACGCAGCTGCCGCCGCAGCCGCAACGCTGCCTGCTGCAGATACTGATCCCCCACCCCGTGCCCATACCGGTCGTTCACTCCCTTAAAGTCGTCCAGGTCCACATAGATCAGTCCGAACACCGCATGCGATTCCCCGGCCGCCCCAATCATCGCGTCCAGCCTCTTCTCCATTGAGAAACGATTGTGGATCTCCGTCAGCAGGTCGAACTCTGAGCGGTGCAGCAGGTCCGCATGCAGCTGCGACCGTTCCACCGCCAGCGACATCAGCCCCGCAGCTCGTGCCAACACCTCCCTTGTCCCTCTGCCCGATCCCCCTTGCCGGGCATAGATCGTGCCCAGCGCCGATCCTGACGCTCCCGTAACCCTGCACTCTTCCGCTCCTCCGCGGCGCAGCGTTCCCTCGGGCTCCGTGCCCGCCGAGCTTCCGTCCTCCATCTCGCACCAGCACGGCCCACCATTGATCTGAAAGGTCACCAGCTCGCAGATTTGGCCCAGAATCTTCTCCAGAGGCTCATTGGCATTCATCCCCTCCAGAATCCGCCGCCGCCGCCGCTCATTCCCTGCCATGCTCGCCGTCTGGTGCCGTACTCGGCGCTCGATCTGCCAGCTTCGCGCCACCAGCGCAAACATCCCCCCCATCAGCAAGGCCAGCAGCAGCAGCAAATGCGGTACCGTGAGCCACGGCGGCGGCGCCACCACCGTGATGTCGGCAAACGAGCGCAGCAGCAGGTCGAACGGCACATCGCCCAAAAACGGGTCCGCATTATCCAGCATGCAGATCCCCGTCACCCGCACGATGGATCCCACCGGCACCTGCCGCATCTCCGGCAGCGCCGCCCGCGTAAGCGATCCCGGATGGCGGAAGATCGCCGACGTCAGATGCCCGTCCGTCGACAGCAGATATTCGTCCTGACTTTCCTGTCGAACCGCGGCCACCACCTTGCCTTCGATAGAAACCAGGTCGTACAGGTGCCCGTGGCTGCTGTTGCCGCCTTCCGCCAGCGCGCGCCACCGGTACAGCGGAGCCGTCACTGGCGCCGGAATCGCGCTGTCCCGCACCTCGCTGCGCGTCAGCGACAGAAATCCGTCCTTTACGTCCGGAAATCCAGTCGCATCCGCCAGATCGCCTACCCGCAGCGGCTGGAAGCTGTCCGTCGTCACCCATAGACTCCGGCTCCCGTCCTGCAACACCGCTCCCGATCCCGGCAGAGAATACGTGATCACCCCGTGCACCCGCGTTCGCTTCGTCCGGTCGATCATGCTGTACCCGTTGATCACCCGGTCCATCGGCGTTACCGGCACAGACCATGGATCTACCTTGGCCCGCTGCAGGATCCGCACATCGTCGAGCGATTGAACGTGGAACAGCACCCCCGTCTGCTGCATCTTGTTGTCGAAATGCCCGGACACCACCCCGGTGATCTCCACCTCCGCATCCAGCAGCTTCTCCAGTTCCGGCCCATCGCTGCCGCCCACTTCCGCCTCCACCTGATGCCCATCGATCAGCAACCGCAAAGCCGTCGCCGGCACCAGCAAAACCGAAGTCGGCACAATCTCCGCTGACCGCACCAGCGCCCGCGCGCGCACCCGCCGGCAATCCACCTCCCCGTGAATCATCGCGTCATAGCTGGCTTCGGCCGCCGGCGGCAATGCTCCATGGCCGATCACCGCGACGCCGCTCGCAGCCACGTAGTTCCTGAAGCTTTCGTGCGTCGTCCCGCTCACCCGCACCCGATCGCCCGGCGCCAGCTTCGCATCCGCCGGCGCATTCACGTACATCGCGGCAGTCCCATCCGCAACAAACAGGATGTGATCGTAGGGGCGGAAGTACGTCACCACCGCCTCAAACGTCACGGGCAGTTTCTCGCTCGCTTCCGCCGCGCTCAGCCGCAGAATCGTCTCCACGGTCGAGTTCGCCGCCGCATGCGGAGCCCAGCTCCGCGCTGCGTCCTGCGGGTCCGCTACAGCCCACGCCACAGCCCACCCCAGCAGCAACAGCCCGCAACACACCTTGCGCCCCGCAACCCGCGTCTTCACCCGCACTTCCCGTGGCCGCACCCGGACAAACTGCGGCCTCACTCCTTCCATCGGCCCAAAGGTGAACGAAGATCAGGAGTTGCTGGCATCAGGAACCCCGCAGGCCATGCGCCTCTCTCGCCATGTGACGAAAGTTTCCCCTCTGCCGCGATTCTTCTTGCCCTTTGCCCGCGCGCCTGTCACGCTAAAAATGGAAACCTGAATCAGGAAGGACTCGCAGCCGCGAGTCCTTTTTCGTTGGCGGTTTTCCTGCGGCTCCCAGGAGCCCCGGCCCTCTGGGCCGCACCGTTCTTTCTCATCTCTGCCGTCCGCCCCTGCTGATCACCGACCTCCCGCAACTGGCAACTGCCAATGCCTCACTCGCAACCGTCTCCCCGTCAATCACGGTTCCCAGTGCTTCACACACCCCGCAAGGCAACAGACACGGTTGCAATCATGTGGCTCCTTCGCGGACCTGAGTGCTTCACACGAGAGTGTCAGTGCTTCACAGACAAGCGTCTCAAAGTGACCTGACAGCAATCATTGGCCGCAGCCTCGCCGCTGCGGTGTCCGGAACTCCTGCAGATTCAATCACCGTCCCGCACGAAGAAAAAAAATTTCAGGGTGGTCGCCCTCGTCCGGCGAGGATCAAACGGCCAACAGGATCAGCTGCTGCTGCTCGGCTGCCAGTCGTGATTGAACGGGAACACCAGGTCTTCCACCGACGCAACCGCCGTTCCGTTCACCGTCGCCGGCCGAAAGCGCCAGCCCTTCACCGTCGTCAGCACAATCTGGTCCAGCGCATTCCCCAGCCCGCTCACCAGATGCTCATCCGTCACGCCGCCCAGCGTATCGATGCTCACTTCGACAACGATGTTCCGCTGCGCGGGCGGCAGCAGCGACCGGTCGGCCACTCCCGGCTGCGGGTAGTACACCGGCAGCGCCGGCTCCGCATTCTGCGTGCCGTTCCCGGTCCCCAGCGTCGGCAACTGCTGCTGCGTCACCATCCCCGCCTGCGCCTGCGCGGTCTGCGCCGTCGCCACCGGCGCCGTGATCATCGCCTCCGTTGTTGCCGGTGCAGGCGTCGGCGTCGGACGCTTGTGATGCGCTGCATGCTTCGGCTTCGGGCTTCCCGCCCCGCCGTTCGGCGACCAGTACAGCGCCGACGAACAGCAACGGCTCTCGACGTAGATCGGATGCGTCTTCTGGGCGCGCACCGCCAGCACGATCAGCGCTACCAGCAGCGCATGCGCCGCGGCCGAAACCAGCGCGCCCGCCCGCCCTCTCCCATTCTTTGGCTGCTCTGTGAAAATCATGCGCCGCGCTCCGGACCGGGTTTCCGGCAGGCCGTCCGACTATGGTACCTTCCTGAGCACAGCTTCCGCCAAAACGTGTGACGAATGGCGCGCGCAGCAACGCGAGCTGAACCGATGGAGATTCCCCCATGGCCTGGACTGAGACCTTCCACTGCAACGTCTGCAACAAGGAAAAAAGCGAGGAATCGGCAGACTGGTGGCTGGCCACCGTCGAAACCACCAACGGCGCTCCCGGCAACTCTGCTCAACCCGCCATGAAGGTCACGCCCTGGAACAACTTCCTCGCCCACTCCTCTGACGTCCGTCACCTCTGCGGCGCCCGCTGCGTCCACACCATGATGGATCGCTGGATGCTCGCCAAAGGCTAGCGGCTCTACGCTGCCCGCTGCTTTCTCAGTTCGTGTAAATCCTCACGTACTGCACCTGCATCGTTTGCGGAAACGTCGTCGTGCTGTCCACGTTCCCCGGCCAGTCGCCGCCCACCGCCAGGTTGAGGATGACGAACATCGGCCCCTGATCGAACGGCCAGACGCCCCCTGTGAAGTTCGGTGTGGTCGTGCTGTCCGTCGCGTAGATGTTCGATGGATCGTCCACGTAATACTGAATCCGCCCCTTGCTCCAGATCATGCCGTAGGTATGCCACTGGGTCGCGTCGAAGTTGTCCGTGCCGGCGGCCGAGAGGCTCGGCGGATAGTCGTTGCCGGCGTTCGCCTCGTTGCCGCTCGTTCCACCATGCACCGAGCCAGCAATCCAGTCGTATCCCGGCAGCGAGCCATTGCCTGGCCCCCCGAACGGCGTGTTGTTCCCGTCGATATGCTCCATCACGTCCGCTTCGCCGCATGCCGGCCAATTGATCGTCGCGATGTTGTTGCCCAGCAACCAGAAGGCCGGCCACATGCCCTGCGCCTCCGGCAACTTCATCTTCGCCTCAATGCGCCCGTACATGAAGCTGAACTGCCCCTGGGATTTCAGGCGCGCCGACGTGTAGGTCGTTCCCGAGGGATTGCGCGCCACGACATTCAGTCCACCGCCCGGCGCAATATACGCGTTTGGATTCGAAGGATCGCACGGACTCGTGCTCGAGCCAGCCGCGCAATAGGTCTCCTGCTCGCTATTGCCGCAGCACTGGAATCCGGTGTCGTAGGTCCAGTTCGTCGAGCTGGGCAGCGCGTTGCTGCCGCCGCTGTTCTGGAACTCGTCGCGCCATACCAGCGTGCCGGATGCGATGTTCGGCGAAAACGCCTGTGTGGCCACCGCGCTGTTGGTGTACGCAGGCGAATCGGCCGCCATTGCGTTGACGGTTAGGTTTGACGCCACCAGAAACGGCGCCTCGTAAATCGGCGATGTGTTCGTTGGCGTGCTGCCGTCGAGCGTGTAATAGATAGTCGCGCCGGGTGTAGTATCCGCCAGCGTTACAATCTCCGCGCCGCCCTGCGCGTTGGCAGTCGTGATCGTCGGCGTGGCCGCCTGCTGCTGCGTCTTGCAGGTCGTGCAGCCCGTGGTCCCGCCTCCTCCGCCGCCGCTGCAACCGGACGGCGTGAACACCGCGAAGCTCAGGGCTGCGGCGCAAAGCGAGACTCGGCTCAGCGACCGGCATACTCGGCTGAAGGCGCTGCGCGGAATCGTAGGGGTTCCCTGCAACCTCATATTTTGGAGGATCATGACTGGCCTTTCCTTCGTAGCCCGCAAACGAGCCTGCGCGCAGGGCTCCCAGGGAGGAGGATATTGCGTTCGCTCAACACTGTAACCCTTTGCACAGGACTGGGGAAGAGCATCTCATCCCCTGCGGAATGCCTTTGGTAAGCTGCTCCAATGCCCAACCCCTGGAACGGCCTCACATCGCGACAAAAGCACGCATTCTTTGCCTGCTTCCTGGGTTGGTCGCTCGACGCGTTCGACTACTTCATCCTGGTTTTCTGCCTGTCCGCGGTGGCCGCCGATTTTCGCGTGCAGCGCTCGGAGGTGGCGGCTGCGCTCTCCATCACGCTCATCTTTCGGCCCGTCGGCGCGTTCCTGTTCGGCGTCATGGCCGACCGTTTTGGCAGGCGTCCCACGCTCATGCTCAACATCGCCTGCTACTCGGTGCTGGAGCTGTCCTGCGCCTTCGCCGGCTCGATGCACACGCTCTGGGTTCTGCGCGCTCTCTTCGGCATTGCCATGGGCGGCGAATGGGGAGTCGGCGCGGCCCTGGCCTTTGAAACTCTGGAGAAAGAGAACCGCGGCTTCTTCTCCGGTCTGCTGCAGGAGGGGTACGCCGTCGGGTATCTGGTGGCCGCCGCTGCCTATGCGCTGCTGTTCCCCTGGTTCTCGCATTTTTCCTGGCACGGCCACGATTTCGGCTGGCGCGGAATGTTTCTGATCGGCGCGGCTCCGGCCCTGCTGGTCTTCTACATCGGCATGAAGGTGGAGGAATCGCCCGCCTGGAAAGAAGGCCGCTCCCTCGAGGCGCGCACCCTTCCGCGCATGGGTCTCTTCCACAGCTTGCTTCAGTTCGCGCCTACTTTCGTTTTCCTTGTCCTGCTGATGACCGGCTTCAACTCGTTTTCCCACGGAACCCAGGACTTATATCCGACTTTCCTGCAAAAGGACCACGGGTTTTCCGCCCAACTCACCGGCCTCGTCGCCATCGTTTACAACGTCGGGGCCATCCTCGGCGGCCTCGTCTTCGGCACGCTTTCTGAGCGCATCGGCCGCAAAAAGGCCATCATCGCCGCAGTCCTGCTCTCGCTGCCGGCGATTCCTCTTTTCGCTCTCTCGCACTCGGTCGCGGCCCTGGCCGGTGGGGCGTTTCTCATGCAGTTCATGGTGCAGGGAGCATGGGGCGTGATCCCGGCCTGGCTCAGCGAATTGTCGCCGGGTCCGGTGCGGGCGACCTTCCCCGGCCTCGCCTACCAGCTGGGCAACTTGATTGCTTCCTGGAATGTCGTGATCCAAACGAAGGCCGCCGAGCGGCTGGGCGGCTACGGCATGGTGCTCGCCGCAACCGTCGCCATCGTCGCCTGCTACATTGCCGTAGTCGCCTCATTCGGTCGCGAGGCGAAGGGCGCCGATCTGAAGACCACCTGAGATTTCCGCTTATCGGCCATCGCGAGCCCGCGCGCTGAGGATCGCTTCGGCTGCGCGCAAATCCTCTTCCGTATCGACGCCAATCGTGTCGGTGGGCGCGGCGGCCACATAGATATCTATCCCGTTATCGAGCAGCCGCAGTTGTTCCAGCCGTTCTACCTGCTCAATCCACGAAGGCGGCAGTGCAGCGAATCGGGCCAGCGCCGCCTTGCGATAGGCGTAGATGCCCAGGTGCTTGCGATAGCCTGCGAATCCGCTGCTCTCGCGATCGTAGGGAATCGTCGCCCGCGAAAAATACAAAGCGCGATCGTCGGCCGCGGTCACCACCTTCACCGCGTTGGGATTGTTGATTTCATGCGCCGGGCAGCGAACCGCCAGCGTCGCCACCTGCACTTCCGGCCGGCGGAACAGATCGAGCAGCGGCGTGAAATGCTCGGGCGTCAGCAGCGGCTCGTCCCCCTGGATGTTCACGTAGATATCGGCGGGAATGGACTGCGCGACGGCATGCACCCGGTCCGTGCCGCTGGCGCAGTCTTCGGGCGTGAAGACCGCCGGCAGCGAGTGAGACTGCGCGAAATCGAGCACCTCCTGCGAATCCGTTGCGATGAGCACATGATTGAGCAGCGGGCAGGCGCGAGCGGCGCGATAAACCCATGCCAGCATCGGCTCCCCCGCAATCTCGCGGAGAACCTTGCGCGGCAGCCGCGTGGAGCCGAGCCGCGCGGGAATTACAGCCAAAACATGTCCGAGATCAGATGGCAAACCGCGAGACCCTCTTGGCGATAGTGTAGTGGCGCGCCCCGTCAGGCATCAATTCGCGCATCAAGTGATGCTAGGATTGATGTCGAAGGAGCAACCCATGCGCACTACGGTGACCATCGACGACGAGCTCCTGAAAAGTGCGCAGGAGTTTTCCGGCATCCAGGAGAAGAGTCCTCTGATCGATCGGGCGTTGAAGATGCTGGTCGAATGGGAAGCGTCTCGCCGGGCTGCTTTGCTTGGCGGATCCATGCCGGGATTCAAACCCGGCCGCCGGCGCCGCCCACTCGCTCCGACCCGCGCTCGCAGAAAGAATGCTGCGTGATTCTGGCTGACACATCGGTCTGGGCAGACCACTTTCATCGCCCCGACCCGCTGCTGATACGGCTCCTTCAATCACGGAAAATCCTGATGCACCAGGTTGTGATGGGGGAGCTGGCCATCGGTAATCTCCCGCACCGTTCCGACTCGCTGGGAATTCTCGGCCAGCTTCCGCTTGCGGCCGTTCCCAGGCACGATGAGGTCATGCATCTGATCGAAGATTGGCAGCTGTTTGGGTGCGGATTGGGATTCATCGACGCGCATCTGCTCGCCTCGGTTCTTCTCACCTCCGGTGCTCAGCTCTGGACGCGCGACAAGTCTCTACGCAGGTTAGCCCGCCAGCTTTCCCTCGCAGCAAACCTTGCTTAAGGACCCCGGTTGCACGCTGAATCCCGCACCCATTACCTTGTTGGCTGACGGAGAATGCATGGCCATCGACACCTCAATCAGTCCTAATCTTGAATCGATTCTGCGCGAAAATCGCGTTTTCCCCCCTCCTGCCGAGTTCGCCAGCCAGGCCCACATCAAGAGCCTCGCTGAGTATGAGGCCATGTACCGGCGATCGATCGACGATCCTGAGAAATTCTGGGCCGATGCCGCGCGAGAACTGCACTGGTTTAAGCCGTGGGACAAAGTGCTCGAGTGGAATCTGCCGTGGGCCAAATGGTTCGTCGGCGGCAAGTTCAATCTCTGCTACAACTGCGTCGACCGCCACGTCGAGAACGGCCGCGCCGGCAAGACAGCCATTCTGTGGGAGGGCGAGCCTGGCGAGGTGCGCAGCCTCACCTACCGCGAGTTGCATGCCGAGGTGCAGCGGTTTGCGAATGTGCTGAAGGGCCTGGGCATCAAAAAGGGCGATCGTGTCGCCGTCTACATGGGCATGACGCCCGAACTGGCCATCGCCATCCTGGCCTGCGCCCGCATTGGCGCGGTGCACTCCGTCATCTTCGGCGGATTCGCCGCGAACGCCATCGTTGACCGTGTCAACGATGCGCAATGCGTGGCCATCCTGACCCAGGACACCTCGTACCGCCGCGGCAATGAAGTCAAACTCAAAGCGACCGTCGACGAAGCCGTTCCCAACTGCCCCACCGTCAAAAACGTCGTCGTCTATCGCCGCACCGGCTCAGAAATCACCATGCAGGCTGGGCGGGATCACTGGTGGCACGAGTTGATGGCGAAGGCCGCGCCCGAGTGCGCCGCCGAACCTCTTGATTCCGAAGATCCGCTCTACATCCTCTATACCTCGGGTACCACCGGCAAGCCCAAAGGTCTGGTGCACACCACGGGAGGCTATGCCGTCCAGACCTACCTGACCAGCAAGTACATCTTTGACCTTAAAGAAGACGACGTGTACTGGTGCTCCGCCGACATCGGCTGGGTCACCGGACACAGCTATGTGGTCTACGGCATCCTGCAAAACGGCGCGACCACCCTGATGTACGAGGGCGCGCCCAATCATCCCCAGCTCGACCGCTTCTGGAAAATCATCGACGACCACAAGGTGACGGTTTTCTACACGGCGCCGACGGCCATTCGCGCCTTCATCAAGTGGGGCGATGAGCATCCCGCGAAGCACGACCTCAGCAGCCTGCGCCTGCTGGGCACAGTCGGCGAGCCCATCAATCCCGAGGCATGGATCTGGTACCGGGAAGTCATCGGCCACGGCCGCTGCCCCATCGTCGACACGTGGTGGCAGACCGAGACAGGCGGCATCATGATTTCGCCCGTTCCCGGAGCCGTCCCCGCCAAACCCGGTTCCGCGACGCGGCCGTTTTTCGGAGTTGTGCCTGAAGTAGTCACAAAACAGGGAACGCCTGTTCCGGCAGGACAGGGCGGGCTTTTGGTGATCCGCAAGCCCTGGCCCTCGATGGCGCGCACCATCTGGGGCGATCCCGACCGATACGTGAAGCAGTACTGGAGCGAGATTCCGGGCTCCTATTTCACCGGCGACGGCGCGCGCATGGATGCCGACGGCTATTTCTGGCTCATGGGCCGCGTCGACGATGTCATCAATGTGAGCGGCCATCGCCTCGGCACGATGGAAGTGGAATCGGCCCTGGTCGCGCATGAGAAGGTGGCCGAAGCCGCGGTCGTTGGACGACCCGATGCGCTGAAGGGCCAGGCGATCGCGGCCTTCGTCACTCTCGAAGGCGGCTACAAGCCGACCAAAGAGCTCAAGGACGAACTCCGCGCCTGGGTAGCGAAGGAAATCGGCGCTCTGGCGCGTCCCGACGATATTCGCTTTACCGACGCGCTGCCGAAGACGCGCTCCGGCAAGATCATGCGGCGTCTGCTGCGCGAGATGGCGACCCATGGCGAAATCAAGGGCGACGTGACTACGCTCGAGGACTTCAGCGTGATCGCCAAGCTGCGCGAGCAGGAAGAGGGATAGCCGCGACGTCCAGGCGCCGCGGCATCACTCCTAAGGCCGGGCTTCGTACACAAGGTTGAACGGCGTTTCGGCGGCCCGGCGGAAGCGTGTGAATCCAGCCTCCCTCACGACCCGGCCGATCCGATCTTCGCCAGCCTGAGCACCGAGCGCGGTCCCCACCTCCTGCGCCAAAGAAGCCGGCGTGCAGATCATCGTGGAAGCGGAATAGTAGATGCGCCCGACGGGGTTGTGGTTCGCCTCAGGCGTGTTATGCGCGAACGGTTCGACGATCATCCACGTGCCGTCTGGCTTGAGCGACGACAACACGTGCGCGGCCGCGCCGGTTGGGTCGCCCATATCGTGCAGGCAATCGAAGAAAGTCACCAGATCGTATCCGCCGTTCTGGGGATAACTCTTCGAACTCGCTACTTCAAATTTGATCTGATCGAGCAGTCCGTCTCGCCCGGCAACGTGGCGTGCATATTCGATGGAACCGCTGTGATAGTCGAACCCGAAGAAAAGCGACTTCGGATAGGCACAAGCCATAAGCATCGTGGAAGCGCCGTGCCCGCAACCGACATCGGCGACGAGAGCTCCGCGCGTCAGCTTCTCGACGACGCCGTCGAGAGCCGGTAGCCAGTCCTTCACCAGATGGTTCTGGTAGTTGGGCCGGAAGAAGCGTTCCGTGCCAAAGAAGAGATTGGCGTCATGTTCGTGCCAGCCAACGCCTTCGCCGGTGCGAAACGCCTGCGTGATCTTCGGCTCGTCTTTAAAGCAGGCGGAGATGATGTGGAACGCCCCCGGCAGATCCTGCACGGTCAGGGCAAAGGCCTGCTCCGGCGGCAGTTGAAAGCGTCCGGTCTCGGAATCGTAGTTGACATAGCCGCTGGCGGCATTGGCATTGAGCCACTCGCGGACGTAGCGTTCTGAGGTTTTGGTTTTGGCCGCAAGATCGGCCGGTGTCATCCACTCAGAGTCGGCCATGGCGCGGTAAAGGCCGAGTTTGTCGCCAATCACCACCAGCGTGGCGTGCATGGCGGCGCCCATGTCCGAAACTGCCTTGCCCATAAAGTTGTTGAGTTTGGACTCGTCGATGGCGGGACCTGGGGTCATGGAGGCCATAGAGTACCTTTTTCCGTTGAGATTTCAGCTGGAGAGGACGGGAGACCGATGCTACGCCGGGGGCATAGAGCTGTCAAACGCGGCAGGGAAGCAGAATTCTGTGCCGGATCGCGGTTGGCAAGATCAGGGCGAGGGCTGGCGGCCAGGCTCCCCGCGGGGTTTTCGCAGTTGTACTCTTATCGTCAATGGAAGCCACCGCACCCGACTCCATTCCGGCCCTGGTCGCCCGCTTGCGCGAAGGCGATACGCGCTCTCTTTCCCGCGCCATCTCCCTTGTAGAAAACGACAGTCCCCAGGCGGCGACTGTCCTCAGCGCCTGCTTTCCCCATACCGGATCGGCGCTGCGCATCGGCATCACCGGCGCGCCCGGCGCAGGCAAGAGCACCCTGGCCGATCGCCTCGCCCAGCACTTTCGCCATGAGAATCGCACCGTCGGCTTCATCGCCGTCGATCCAACCAGCCCTTTCACCGGCGGAGCCATTCTCGGCGACCGCATTCGTCTGCGCGAGCACGCCAGCGACCCCGGTTTCTATGCCCGCTCCATGGCCACGCGCGGCTCTCTCGGCGGCCTCGCTCTCAACACCGCCGACGTCGCTCTGGTGATCGAAGCCAGCGGGAAAGAGGTTCTTCTCATCGAGACCGTTGGCGTCGGGCAGGATGAAATCGAAATCGCCCGCCTCGCCGACATCACGATTGTCGTCCTCGTTCCCGGCATGGGCGACGACGTCCAGAGCCTTAAGGCCGGCGTCATGGAAATCGCTGACCTCTACGTGATCAACAAATCCGACCGCGATGGCGCCGACCGCGTCGAGCAGGAGATTCGCTCCCTCCAGTCCCTCGCTGTTACGCACGGCGACTGGATCCCGCCAGTCGTCCGTACCACCGCGACCACGGGCAACGGCATCGATCGCCTCATGCAATCCCTCGCGCAGATGGAAGCATGGATGCGGGAAGGGAACCGTCTCATCGACCGCCGTACGCAACACTGGCAGCGTCGCCTCGACGCCATGCTGCGCACGGAATTGCTGCGCCGCGCCCGAAGCAACGGCCTCACCGTCCAAAACCTCTCCGAGCACGCTGTGCAGGTGGCTGCCGGCCGCGAAGATCCCTGGCACCTCATCCCGCAACTCGCACAGAAAGCATTTGTCTCATCGTCCAAATGATCGTGTCGGCCCCGCAACTGCAAACTCCGCCTTCTGACGCTGATTGCTGCCAACTGCCCGCCGCCTGCTGAACGCGGTACGCTGTCTCTATGCCGGAAATCGACCACATCGGCATCGCCGTCCGGAGCATCGCCGAGGCCCGCAAACTCTACGAGTCGCTTGGCCTGGAGATCGTCCACGAGGAAACCATCGAGCACGAGCGTGTCCGCACCGCTATGATCCCAGTCGGCGATTGCCGCATCGAACTGCTGGAGCCCGCTGATCCTGGCTCACCGATCGGCCGTTTTCTTGCGAAACGCGGCGAAGGTCTGCACCACATCGCGCTGCATGTGGAGGACATCTCTGCCGCGCTCGAATCGCTCAAAGCCCAGGGCGCGCGCCTCATCTCCGACGACATTCAAATCGGCGCCGGCGGCCATCTCTATTTCTTTGTCCACCCTTCCAGCGCCGGGGGCGTCCTGCTCGAGATTTGCCAGGACCCGATTGCAGACGTGTGATGGTCATTCTCTCCATCGATACCTGCGGACCCTCCGGCACCGTCGCCCTCGCACGCCTGGACGGTGCTCCCAATCCGGATAGCCAGATCGAGTTGCTGGGCGAAACCGGCCTGCCCGGCAAGACGTACTCCGCTCAGCTAATGCCTTCGATCCGCGATCTGCTCGCGGGGCACGCAGTCACCATCGCGGATCTCGCCACCTTTGTTATCACCAGCGGCCCGGGAAGCTTTACCGGGATTCGCGTGGGATTGAGCACCGCCAAAGGTCTGGCAGAAGCCAACCGGGCGCACGTCCTCGCCGTTTCCCGGCTGGCCGTGCTCGCCCACAAAGCCCGAACCCACGCCGCCGCTTTGGACGCGAGCCGCCGTGAGTACTATTTCGGCGATTTCTCCGGCGATCCCACCTCTGAACTGCTTCTTTCGCGCGAACCCTTCCTTGAACGCGCAGCAGCCCTCGGCTCCAATCTTGCCGTCTGCGAAGAGGTCGTCAGCGCTCTTGCACCTTCGGCAACCGTGGTGCAGGCGCCGACGGCTGTCGATGCTATCCGCTTCGCCCTTCCGCGCCTGCGCAGAGCCGCGTTCGACGATCCCATTACGCTCGACGGCAACTACCTCCGGCGCTCCGATGCCGAGATCTTCTCCAAACCCCAGAGCGCTGCGTCTCGCCCATGATCCGGCCCGGAGATTCGCCCCCAGCCGGGGAAACCCGCTTTACCGTCCCCCGCATCCGCCGCATGACCCCCGGCGACCTGCCCGCGGTCATCGCTATCGCCGGCGCCTGCCCTGAAACACCCCGCTGGCGTCCGGCAGACTACACCGCCTACGCCGATCCAGGCCCCCCATCGACCCTCCTGCGCGTCGGCTTTGTTGCCTTGGTTGCCGGTGCCCCGCCTGGTCCAGACAGCGTGATGGGCTTTGCCGCCGCGTCCCTCCTTGATGAATCCGGCCGGTCAGACGCGGACAGCCGCTGCGACCTGGAATCGATGGCCGTCCTGCCGGATGTCCGCCGCCAGGGCATCGGAGGCGCGCTGCTGCGTGCCGTGCTCACCTGGGCCAGCGAACACCAGGCTCGCCGCTGCGTCCTCGAGGTGCGCGCCGGCAACACAGCCGCCCTCGCACTCTACCAACGCTTCGGCCTCCGCCAGCAGGGCCGCCGCCCCCGTTACTACACTGATCCGCCAGAGGATGCCCTGCTCCTGGGCATGCCAGTTACCGGTGGAAGCGCGACACCTTCGTTTTCCACCGAGAAAGCTGTTGAAGGTGGGCCTCCGCGGTGCTAGCCTGGTACGTCTCACTGATGTGAGCCAATTCGCCCGGCGAAGCCTCAGCCGGCGCCGCCGGTATCTCAACAACGGAGGTGTCGTCTATGGACCTTGAAGCGAACGGTCAGCCGAATGGTGAGGAAATTCGCCGCCTGGAAGAGCAACATCGTCACTATTCGGAGAAGCTCGAAGCCCTGCTGCAAAAACCCTGGCTTTCCGAGGACGACCTGATCGAAGAGACGCGCCTGAAAAAACTCAAATTGCATGTAAAAGATCAGCTGGTGGCTCGCCAGAACCAGATGCGGTCGTTCTCGGCCGCCTGACGAGTTTCGTATTTCATCAATTCATCATCCGTTTACGACGCGCACGCACCGTCTGCAGTCCAGGTGCCGCCTGATGTGGCAACTGGATTCTGCATGCCCTCTGTTGCCGCTGTGGTCTCTATCGCTTTTTGTTTCTCCGTCTGCGCTCTAGAATGAGAGAGGTTTACGAGCGGGTTGCTCTCCTTTGTCATGGTGCGTGATGGATACTTCTACGGCCTGGCCCTCGTGGCCGTCGCCATTGCCGTCCGGATGCTCGCTGGTGGCTGGGGGTGGGCAGTTCTGCCGCTCCTCCTGGCGGCGTTCTTCCTCTGGTTTTTTCGTGATCCCGAACGAGCGATTCCTCAGGAGCCCGGGCTGATCGTCTCCCCGGCCGACGGCAAAGTAACGGAAGTCGCCCGCATCTCGACTCCCGACGGCGAATGTACGCGGATCAGCATTTTTCTCAGCGTCTTCGATGTCCACGTCAATCGGTCGCCGGTTGCCGGCGTTCTGCGCGAAGTCCGCTATCGCAAAGGCGAGTATCTGAATGCCATGAACCCCCTTTGCGCCCAGCGCAACGAGCAGAATCAGGCTGTCGTCGATGCCTCTGAGGGTTATCTCATTGCCTTCACCCAGATCGCCGGTTTGCTCGCCCGTCGTATTGTCTTTAACAAGCAGCCCGGTGAAACCATGGCGCGCGGCGAGCGCGTAGGCCTCATCAAATTCGGCTCCCGGACCGACACCCTCCTGCCCGCAGGCGCCGAAGTTCTGGTGAAAGTCGGCGACCGGGTACGGGGCGGAGCCAGCGTCCTGGCCCGGATGCGCGCCTCGGGTTCCGAGCCCGAACTCGTCACAGCCGCAGAGGCTCATCCTTGAACGGCGGCGATCAGCAACTTACGCTGCCCGGCGCGGACATCCGCCGCCGGCGCCGCCCCCGCGGCCTTTACATTCTGCCGTCGATGTTCACCGCCATGAACATGGCCGCGGGTTTCTTCGCCATTACGCAGAGCCTCGAAGGGTCGATGCAGGCGCCCCACTTTTTTGATTACGCCGCGCTCGCCATCGGCTTCGCCATCCCCTTCGACGCCCTCGACGGCCGCATCGCGCGCCTCACGGGCACAGAAAGCGAATTCGGCCGCGAGCTCGATTCCCTCGCCGATGTCATCACCTTCGGCGTTGCGCCCAGCATTCTCGCTTTTTGCTGGGGATTCCGGTCTCTCCCTGACAGCATGGATCACGACCTCCGCGTCAAGCTCATTCAGTTCGGCGCGTTCGTCTGTTTCCTCTTTCTGCTCTGCGGAGCCGCTCGTCTGGCTCGCTTCAACATCAGCGTCAATCCCGTCCCCAAAAACCCCGGCCGCCCTGGACGCAAATACTTCGTCGGCATGCCCATTCCTGCAGGCGCCGGCATTATCGCCGCCGTGGTTCATGGATTTATCGGATGGCCGGTTTCGAACTCGTGGGTCGCCATTGTTTGGGCCTTGCTCGTCGGATTCGTGGGATTCCAGATGGTCAGCACATGGCGCTTCTGGAGCGGCAAGGAGATCAACCTTACCGGCCGCGGGCCGCTCAGCTGGATCCTCCTCTTCGGAATCAGCATGTATTTGTTGATCTTTTTCTCGCGCGTGGTGCTGCTGCTGCTCGCCTTCACCTATTTGTTCTCCGGTGTTCTGGCGCGTCTTGCCTATTCCTGGCGCCGCCATCACAAAACCAGTGCGCAACCACCGCCATCATCGATGCAAGGTCCCAGCGAATGACCGATCAGGCAAAGAAAATTGTGATTTTAGGCGCCGGCTCCCTGCGCGGCCGCGAACTGAACGATGCGCTCACCGATTCACCCCTTGCCGGCGCCGATTTCCGCCTCATGGACGACGAGGCTGCGCTCGGCGCCCTGGAAGCTGTCGGCGATGAAGTCACTTTCATCCAGCACATCGATCCCTCCTCGTTCGAGCGCGCTGACTTCGTCTTCTTTGCCGGGGATGAGGCGCTCACGCGAAAACACTGGGAGGCAGCTCATCGGGCGGGAGCCAGCATCGTCGACCTGTCTGGCGCGCTGGAGGGCGAACGCGGCGTGCTCGTCCGCGCCCCCTGGGTGAACGAACTTTTCGAGCCCGCTTCCGCGCCCGATGCGCCAGGCCTTGCGACGCCGGCGGTTGTGCCCGCCCATCCGGTTGCGGTCGCGCTCGCGCTTCTCCTTGGCCGCATCGGGCAAGTGGTGCCGGTTCGGCAGGCCTCAGCTACGGTTCTCGAGCCTGCATCCGAATACGGCCGTGCAGCCATGGACGAGTTGCACCAGCAGACGGTGAAGCTGCTCAGCTTTCAGGATCTGCCGCGTCAGGTGTATGACACGCAGGTGGCTTTCAACACCACGCCGTCCTTCGGCGAAGCCGCTCAAGTTTCGGTGGCCGCGAGCGAGGCCCGCATCCGACGCCACTATGAGATGCTGGCGCCAGATCGCCTGTCGAACGCTGATGTCCAGTTGCTTCACACGCCCGTCTTCCACGGGTATGGCATCTCGCTTGCCGTCGAGCTGAACGAGCCTGCCTCGCTCGATCAGATGGAACCCGCTCTGGCCGGCGAGCACGTCGAGGTCGTGAGCGCTGAAACGGAGCAGCCTACGAACCTCAGCGTTGCCGGTCAGCCCAATCTCCTGGTTCGCATGAGGCCAGCGGACGGAAAGAACACGCACAACACCCGCTACTGGATTTGGGCCGGCCTCGATAACCTTCGATTTGCCGCGCTCAATGCCGTCGCATGTGCGCTGGAACTGAATCGCCTGCGCCCGCACGGCGAGGTGCAGTGAGCCATTCCGCCACCCGTCCCTGCCCCCCAGCCCGCGTTAGTGTGCGGCCACCTCCACCTCTGGCTTGCGCGGATTGTTCTTCTTGAGCAGGAACGACAGCAGGAACATCATGCCCGTGCCGAATCCCAGCAGCCAGAACGTATCGAGGTAGGAAAGCGTCGATGCCTGGGTAAGCATCTCGCCGTACAGTCGTCCGTACGCGCCGGCCGCCGCCTGCCCGCCGATCGCGTGTCCCAGCGATCCGCGCAGCGCGGTACTCGCATTTTGGAATTGCCTGCTGTCCAGTGCCGTGTAATTCGCCAGCATGGCCTGATGCACCTGCGCCCGGCGCGCCAGGACAGTCGTTACCGCCGACGTTCCCGCGCTCGCCCCAATGTTGCGGACAAAATTGATCATCCCCGCGACGGCGTTGCTCTTCTCCTGCGGCACGCCGATATACGCCGCCATCGTCGCCGGGATGAAGATGAATCCCAGTGGTACGTACTGCGCTATGCGCAGCCACGTCGCGGCGGCGAAGCTCATCTCGAGATCGATGCGTCGCACCGAGTAGAACATCGCCAGCGTCAGAACGCCCCATCCAAACGCCATCAGATAGCGCGCCTGGATGTGCCCCGTCAGCCGCCCCACGATGGGAAGTTCCACGAGCAAAATCAGCGCCGCCACCGACAGCACCATCCCCGCGCTCTCAGCCGTGTAGCCCATCAGTGTCTGCAAATACAGCGGCATCAGCACCGTCGTCGAAAAAGACGCCGCGCCCACCATCAGCATCATCACGCTGGCGTTAGCGAAGTTCGGGTTTCCGAATAATCGGACATCGAGGATCGGCGCCTTCACGCGCAGCTCCCAGACGACCAGGGTGAGAAGGCAAATCGCCGCAACGATCGAAAGCGTGACGATAAAGTGCGATCCAAACCAGTCGTCCTCCTGCCCCTTGTCGAGCATGATCTGCAGCGCCGCGACCCCAATCGCCAGCAATCCGAAGCCGAAATAATCGACGCGACTCTCTTTCACCGTCGTCCGTGTCAGGAACGGCGGATCCTCGACGAACACCGTCACCAGAAACATCGCCAGGATGCCCACCGGCAAATTCATCAGGAAGATCCAGCGCCACGTGTAATTGTCCGTGATCCATCCACCCAGCGTCGGTCCGATCGCCGGAGCCACAATCGCAGTCATCCCGTAGACGGAAAAAGCCAACCCGCGCTTTTGCGGCGGAAACGTGTCCGCCAAAATCGCCTGCGCCATCGGCTGCAGGCCGCCTCCCCCGGTACCCTGAATCACGCGAGCGATCAGCAGGAATGGCAGCGTTGGCGCAATCCCGCACAGGAGCGAGCTCGCCGTGAATACAGCGATGCAAATCACAAAGAACTTCTTCCGCCCTACCAGAGTCACCAGCCAGCCCGTCAGCGGCAAAACAATCGCGTTCGATACGAGGTACGACGTCAGCACCCACGTGCTTTCGTCAGCGCTCGCTCCAAGATTGCCGGCAATGTGCGGCAGAGCGACGTTCGCGATGCTGGTGTCCAGCACCTCCATGAACGCCGCCAGCGAGACGACAAACGCAATCAGCCACGGATTCGCCCTGGGAACCCAGGCGGAGGCAGGATTGGGGCGGCTCAGCAGCTCGCTGGTCGAATCACTGGATGGCACACGATTCCCGGGAAAAGCAGAATGATGCTGCAGGTTGATTGCGTTCGATCTGAGTTCATGATGCGCGGCAAAGAGCGCGCGATGCAGTCAATTTGGACTTCTGCGCCGGACCGCAGCTGGACGCAGCCACGGTCAACCGCACGATTATTTCGGCTTGCCGTTGCGATGCAGCGCCGGCCCTGTGGAACTGCGAATCACGAGCGCGGGCTGCACGACAAACTCCGCGCCCACCCCGCTGTCCATACGAATGCTGTAGAGCGAGCGAAACGCGAGGCGCGCAATCTCCGCGCGCGACAGCTTCACCGTGGTGAGCGCCGGCTGGGTGAAGGCGCTGAGAGCAATATCGTCGAAGCCCACAATGGAAATATCTTCTGGCACGCGCAGTCCGTGTTCATGGATCGCTCCCAGCGCGCCAATGGCCGTCATGTCGTTGGACGCGATGACCGCCGTCGGTCTCCGCTTCGCCTTCAGTAGCCGCGCCATCGCTTCGTGGCCGCCGTCCACCTGATGGTTTCCTTGTTCGATCCAGTCTGCACTGAGTTTCTTCCGGTCCATGCAGCGCGAAAACGCCTCCCGCCGGATGCGCGCCGAACGAAGCGTCGCCGGCCCCGCGATGAACGCGATTTCCCGGTGCCCCAGCCCGGTCACATGCTCCACCGCCGCCTCGACGCCTGCCGCGTAGTCCACCACAATGTTGCTCGCCATCTCCCGCACGTTGCCCGTGTCAAGAAACACCAGCGGGATGCCCCGGCTCTCGAATTCCGTGATGAGCCGTTCTTCCATCTCCGAGGTCATGATGGCCACGCCGTCCACTTTGCGCTGCAGCATGCGGCTCACGCACACTTCCATCCGCGCCGGATCGTAATTCGTATTGGCCACCAGCACTTCCTGCCCGTGCTGCACCGCCATGTCTTCGAAGCTCTTCACCAGTTCCGGGAAGAACGGATTCGTGATGTCGGAGATGATCAGCCCGTACAGGCTGCTGCGCCCTGAGCCGAGCGCCCTCGCCCAGGTGTTCGGATAAAAGCGCAGCTCCTCAATCGCGCGCTGCACGCGCTCCTTGGTTTTTGGCGTCACTTTGTCCGAACCGTTGATGGTTCGCGACACAGTCGCCGTCGAGACCTTTGCCAGCCGCGCAACTTCCCGAATGTTCATGCTGTCCCTGCCCCGTTATATTCGATTTGCGGTGACAAGGGAAATCGGAATCCTTCCACAATCCGCATCATCGAAAGCACAGGGTCGGGAGGATCGAATGGCTGCTTTCTGTGCGTGCTGCGGGGCCGAAATCACGTTGAAAGCCGAAGCTTGCCCGGTCTGCGGCATGCCTCGCCACGGAATGCTGAAGGCCGATCCTCAGCTTTCTCTCGATTCCCGCCTGTGCCTGAAGAAGGAACCGGCGCTGCAGAGGGACCCGGACTCCGCGGCAGGCCAGCAAACTTCGACGTTAACGAGCCTTTGACTCGTGCCAGCCGCACTCATACAATCACCATCATTCTCAGCGCGCAGGCCTGCTCAATTCTGCAAATCTCGCGCCACGGATGGGCGCCCCACGCATGATTGGCGAGACAATCTCCCGCTTCCGCGTGCTCGACCAGCTGGGCAGCGGCGGGATGGGCGTTGTCTACAAGGCCGAAGATCTCTCGCTCCACCGCCTGGTCGCGCTGAAATTTCTCAGCGATGAGGCTGCCCGCCAGCCAGGAGCGCTGGCCCGCTTTCAGCGCGAGGCACAGGCCGCTTCCAAGCTGAACCATCCGAATATCTGCACGATTTACGAGATCGGCGAAGCTTCGGGACGTCCGTTCATCGCCATGGAACTGCTGGACGGACAGACTCTGAGCCGTACCCTGCTGGCCGGTCCCATGCCCGTGGAGGCGCTGCTGCGATCGGCCATCGAGATCGCCGGAGCCCTCGATGCCGCGCACCATGCCGGCATCGTTCATCGCGACATCAAGCCGGCCAATATCTTCCTCACTCCGCACGGCGCTAAGATTCTCGACTTTGGCATCGCCACCGTGCTGCGAGCGGTTTCCCCGGCTGCGCAGACCGCAACGCAGGATGCTCAGGAGGTCGCCCTGACTAAGGCCGGCGCGGTGCTCGGTACCGTCGGGTACATGTCACCGGAGCAGGTGCGCGGCCGGGAAGCGGATGCGCGCAGCGATCTGTTTTCCTTTGGCGCGGTGCTGTATCAGATGGCCTGCGGCACGGAGCCCTTCCGCGGCGAAAATGCTGCAGTAATTTGCGACGCGGTGCTGAATCGCAATCCCCCTCCGCTGGTGCGGCTCAATCCCGAAGTTTCTCCAGAGCTGGAGCGGGTCGTCGTCAAGGCGCTCGAAAAAGATCCCGACCTTCGTTACCAGCACGCCTCCGAACTGCGCACGGATCTGCGCCGCATTGCGGGAGACAGCGGCGCACAGGCTACGGGAGCGTTTGCCGCAACCGCGGATGCACGGCCGCCGCGCCGATGGCCGCGTTTCGCTGCGGCGGCGGCCGGAGCTCTCGTCCTGCTGCTGGCCGGCGTCTTCTTTCTGCTGCGCCGTGCCGCGCCGCCGCGCCTGGCCGACAGCAGCCAGTGGCAGCAACTCACTTTTTTTACCGATGCCGCCGTTTATCCGGCTCTCTCTTCCGACGGGCGGATGCTGACGTTTGTGCGGGCCAGCGATCCGTTCATCAGCCTGGGCGAGATTTACGTGCAGATGCTGCCCGGCGGCGAGCCTGTGCAGCTCACCCACGACGGGCACTGGAAGCTTAGCCCCGCCTTTACTCCGGACGGCACGCAGGTGGTTTACAGCGTTTCCGAACCCTGGGATACATGGGAGGTGCCGGTGCTGGGCGGTGAGCCGCACCTGTTCCTGCCGAACTCCTCTTCGCTTACGTGGATCGAAGGGGGCAGGCGACTCATGTTTTCCGAGATTAAGAAAGGCCTGCACATGGGCGTCGTGAGCAGCGACGAGAGCCGCGCCAACAGCCGCGATCTCTATCTGCCCGCCGGCAACCGCAGCATGGCCCACCACTCCTGGCTCTCGCCTGACGGCCGCTGGCTGCTGATGGTGGAAATGGATAACGAAGGCAATATTGGGCCGTGCCGGGTGGTTTCGCTCAGGAGTAGCGCGCCACCTCAGGATGTGGGTCCACCCAACGGCGAATGTCTGGCGGGCGCGTGGTCGCTCGACGGCCGATACCTCTACGTGACGGCGAAGACCGACGACTATCACATCTGGCGGCAGCGCTTTCCCGGCGGCCAGCCGCAGCAGCTGACCTTTGGGCCCACTTCGCAGGTCGGGCTGGCCCTGGCGCCCGACGGGAAATCGCTGATCACCTCCGTGGGAACGCAGAATTCCACGGTGTGGCTGCACGACAGCCAGGGCGACCATCCCGTCGCTTCCGAAGGCGACACCGATCTGCCTTCGTTTTCTCACGATGGCAAAAGCCTCTTTTTCACGAAGACCGAGGGGCAGACCCAGGAGCCGCAGCTCTGGGTGCGCGATCTGGGCACCGGGCGCATGGACAAAGTCGTGCCCGGCTTCCCGGTTCACGCATACGCGGTTTCGCAGGATGGGAAGCTGGTGGCGCTGGTGCGCCGCAACGCGAATGGCCGGCTGAGCCTCTGGATCGCCCCCACCAGCCGCCGCTCCGCTCCGGTGGAACTGACAGCTGGCGTGAACGAGGATGCTCCCTTCTTTCTCCCGGACGGCGATCTCATCTTCCGTTCATCGGAAGGTGGGGCGAATGGCATTTATCGCATGAAGCCCGACGGCAGCCAGCGGCGCAGAATCGTTGCGCAGCGCATCCTCGATCTCGTCTCGGTTTCGCCGAACGGAAAGTGGATGATGGCGGCCGTGCCGAATTCCAATGAGCAGTGGCCCTATTCCACTGTGGCGTTCGCCACTGATGGCAGCAGCTCTCGGCAGATGTGTTCGGATTTCTGCAAGCTGTTTTGGGATACGGATGGAACGGCGGTTTACATGCAGGACTACGCACTGCTCGGCACAGACAGCCTTACCTTGCGGCTGAAGTCGCCGGGAGGATTGCCGGATGTTCCGGCCGGGGGGCTGGCTTCGCGGGCCGACGCGCAGCGGCTGCAGCTGGGTCCGGCGCTGAAGGCCCTGGACGCTGCGGCCAGCCCTACGCTCTATGCGTATGCGCAGCAGACGGTGCGACGGAATCTCTATCGCATTCCGTTGCAGTAGATCGAAGAAGCCTGGAGGCACCGGTCGCGGCAGCTCACTTTGCGCCGGAAGCGTTGCCGGCGATCCCCTTGCCTTCTTCAATTGTGAAGATGCGATCGACGGCGGGCAGCGGTACGTGCTCGACCGTTCCATCCGGCCAGCGAATCTCGACGCCATCGATCTTGCTCGCATCGCCCAGACCAAAATGCACGCGCGGATCGTTCGACGACAAATAGCTGCCGCCAGAGAGCACGTCGCCGCGCTGCCGAATCCCGCCCGCGGTCAGATAGACCGTCGCGCCGACGGCGTCGCGTGGACTCTTTCCCCTGCCGATGAGCTTCATCTCCACCCAGTGATGATGATCGGTGTTCACGTTGCGCAGCAGCACCGGCACGCCGTCCATGTTGTTCATCACCACATCGATCTTGCCGTCGTTGAACAGATCGCCGAAGGCCGCGCCGCGTCCGACCACGACCACCGCAAGCCCCGAACCTTCCACCGCCGGCACTTCCTCAAACTTCCCATTCTTCAGGTTGTGAAAGAGCAGCGGCCTTTGCGCGTAGGTCGTCCCCCAGTCCGGATGCTCGTCGACTACCGGATAGACATGGCCATTGGCGATGAACAAATCCTTCCAGCCATCGTTGTCGTAATCGAGAAAGCCGTCGCCGAATCCAACAAAGGGGATGGTCGGGGCGGCGATGCCCGCCTGATAACTCACATCCGTGAAGTTGCCTTTGCCATCGTTATTGAAGAGGATGTCGTAATCGTCGGAGAACGTGGTGCTCACGATGTCTTCGTGCCCGTTGTTCTCATAATCGCCGGCAGCCAGGCCCATATTCGCTGCCTCGCGCCCATCGGAATTCAGCGCCAGCCCGCTGAGATAGCTGTCGTCCTCAAAGGTGCCGTTCCCCTTATTGATGTACAGATAGTTCGGCGTTGAATCGTTCGCCACAATCAGATCGGGCTTGCCATCCCCGTTTACGTCCACAAACAGCGCGCCCAGCCCGTAGTATCCCGCCTTGTTGTCGACGCCCAGCTTCTCGCTCACATCGGTGAATGTGCCATCGCCGTTGTTGTGGAATAGATGATCGCGTTCCCCGGGAAGTCCCCGCGGCCCACACATCACGGGAACGCCGCGAAACTGGCAGCTGGCGTAATTCACCGCGCGTGATCCCGACACCGGCGGATGCACAAAGTCGAAGTGGATGTAGCCGGCCACGAAAAGATCGAGCCGGCCGTCGCCATCGTAGTCGCCGAAAGTCGCGCCCGTCGACCAGGCGCCCAGCTGCACGCCGGCCTTCACGGCGACATCGGTGAACGTGCCGTCGTGATTGTTGTGGTACAGCCGGTTCTCCCCGTAATTCGTTACGTACAAATCGGGCCAGCCATCGTTGTCGTAATCCGCCACCGCACAGCCATAGCCCCAGCGCTCGTTGGCCACGCCAGCCTTTTCCGTTACGTCGGTGAATGTGCCGTCATGGTTGTTGTGAAAGAGTGCGGCATGCGGCGCCGCGGCCTTGCCGTTCATCGCATCGAGCGTCGAGCCGTTCACGAGGTAGATGTCGAGCCACCCATCGTTGTCGTAATCGAGCAGGCAAACGCCCGGCCCCTTGGCCTCGACGATATACGGCTTGTCCTTTGTGCCCGACGTGTGATGCCACGTCGTCAGCCCCGCGGCTTTGGCAATGTCCTCGAAAACGATGGGGCCGGACTTAACGAATCCGCCCGCCGTGATCGGACGGTGCTCCGCGTCGTAGACGGCCTGATGCGCCCCGCCGGTGGCCATGCCGCTTTGCTGGTGGTCAGGGGGTGATTGCTGAGCGCGGGCAGCCTGGGGATCGAGGTTCAGAAATGTGGAGGCGAAGAGAACGGCAGCAATCCATGCGGCGATTGCTATAGGCCTGATTCTTCCTTGGGTTTTCATGGGTTGTGATTCAGTGTAGATGAGGAGAGGCAGGCTTTAGTGAGTGGCGCCCGGCGTGTGTGAATCCCATGCGTGTCTCTGCGAACGGCGCACGCAGACAAGGATGGATCACCCGGCTTCGTGGAATTCCAAAACTCGCAATTCGGGCAGATGTGGGTATCCGGCATTACTATTTGTCCATGCATTTGCCAGCGCGGCAGTTACGTCTATTGCTCTTTCCTGTTCTGCTGGGTGCGGGGTTTGCGGCCGGAGTTCAAGGTCAGCAGGCGGCCGCTCCCGTGCATGTCGCGGAAGCGACTCTCGACAGCTATGTGGGACAGTATCGCGAAGCGCTCGAGCCGGACGCGCCGATCTCGGTGTTCCGCGACCACGACCATCTCTATACGGAGGGCCCACGATTGCGGCACGGGGACCTGACCGCGAAGTCGGCGACGGTATTCCTCAGCAAAAGCGGGCAGACGCAGTTCACATTTCTGACAGGCGCGAACGGCGCAGTGACAGGCATGGAGCTGGGGTACGGCGGATCGACGGATGTCTACGATAAAGTTTCGTCGACGCCGGAGCCGAATCACTTCCGCGCGTACTCAAGCGAGGAAGCGATGATCCCGATGCGGGATGGGGTGAAGCTGCACGCCGTGATTCTGCGGCCCGAGCATACGGATGAAAACCTGCCTTTCCTGATGGAGAGAACGCCGTACGGCGTCGCGGGGTTGACGAGCGATGCAATCAACGCGGCGTTTCCGGCCATGTCGCAGAGCGGATACATCTTCGTGATGGAGGACATTCGCGGGCGGTTCAAATCCGAGGGCACGTTTGTGATGATGCGGCCGCTGGCCGACCACCACGATCCAAAGGCCGTGGATGAGAGCACGGATACGTACGACACGGTGGCATGGCTGCTGACGCACGTGCCGCATAACAATGGGCGCGTGGGGGTGATGGGGATTTCGTATCCGGGGTTCCTGGCAGCGGAGGCGGGGATCGATCCGCATCCCGCCGTGCGCGCCATTTCGCCGCAGGCGCCGATGACAGACGTGTGGCTGGGCGACGACTTCTTTCACAACGGGGCGTTCCGCGAGACCTATGGGTACGACTATGTGATGGGCGTGGAGTCGAATAAGGAAATCACACCGAGCAACATCCATGAAGATGAGTACACCTTCTTCCTCAATGCCGGTTCGTTTGCCGCTGCCGGCAAAGGTTCTGTGGATGACCTGCCCACCGGCCAGGCGTTTCTCGCTCATCCGGCGTATGACGAGTTCTGGAGCAGCCGCGCGGTGCAGGCGCATGAGACGACGGTGACAGTGCCGACGCTGGAAGTGGGCGGATGGTGGGATCAGGAAGATTTGTGGGGTCCGCAGGCGGAGTATGAGGCGCTGGAAAAGCATAACCAGCCGGCCGATCCGGAGCATCGCGTTTACATGGTGCTGGGGCCATGGCGGCACGGCAGCTGGGCGGCGACGGAACGGCATCTGGGGCCGCTGAATTTCGGCGAGCCGGTGGGCGATGAGTTCCGGCAGCGGATTGAGGCGCCGTTTTTCGCCTACTACCTGAAGGATGAGCCGGGGTTCAAGCTGGAAAACACGGCGACCTACCAGACGGGGTCGGACCGATGGAAGTTTTACTCTCAGTGGCCGCCAAAAAATGTAACCGAACATGATCTTTATTTAGGCTCGGACGGGACGGCGAGCTTTGTGAAGCCGGCGGACGGGCACGCGTACAAGGCGTACCGGTCCGATCCCGCGAATCCGGTGCCGTATCGCGAGCGCCCGGTGCAGGCGACTTACAGCAACGGGTCGCAGTGGTTCACGTGGCTGGTGGAGGATCAGCGGCTGGCGGATGGGCGGCCGGATGTGGCGACGTTCGAGACGGCTCCGCTCGATCACGACGTGACGGTGACCGGCAACGTGATTGCCGACCTGATCGCTTCGACGTCAGGAACGGACAGCGACTGGGTGGTGAAGCTCGTCGATGTATTCCCGGGCGATGCGGATAAGGGGCCAGATCCCTCGGCGAACTGCGGGGCGACTTGCCTTCGCATCGATCCGGCAGCGCAGACGTGGTCGAAGGTGAATCCGAACGGATACGAACTGATGATCGCCGACGAGATCTTCCGCGGCCGCTACCGCGCGAGCTACGAGAAGCCTGAGGCGATTCCGGCCAACACGCCCGAGGAATACAAGTTTTCGCTCCATGCCGCCGATCACGTCTTCCTCAAAGGGCACCGCATCATGGTGCAGGTGCAGAGCAGCTGGTTTCCGCTCTACGACCGCAATCCCCAGACGTTCGTGCCCAACATCATGACCGCGCAGCCTTCCGATTACCGGCCCGTGGAGCAGCGCATCTACGCTGGCTCGCATATCGAGGTGCCGGAACCGCAGTGAGAGCCGGAGCGGGGCAATTCACGCAGATTAGAAGCTGTCTTCGAGAAGGCGGCGCGTGCTGTCGAAGCCGGGGCTGCAAAGCCGCGATTCGCCGAGCAAACGGCGGAATTCAGCCATTCTCTGCGGCAGCGGTCGCGTGCGTTCGCGCAGGGCGGCTTCGGCTCGGCCGCGAAGCTCGGCCAGTTTGGGTTCAGTTGTAACAGGGGTGGGGCCGGATGCGAGCGGCCCAGCGGGTGATCCAGGGTTTACGTGTTCTGCAGCGGACGGCGGGAGGGCTGAAGGACGATGGTGAAGGGAACTTCCCTGCGTGTGCCGTCGCGTCGAATGATGACGGCCATGCGAGTTTGTCTGTTTGGACATGGAGAAGTTCCCCGCCGGTGGTCTTCCTGGTTGGTTTCGGACAACCGTGCCATGCCGGAAATGTAGAGCGGCGGAGGTTACAACAGGAATCCCCCAACCGGGGCAGAGCGCGAGACGGGCGGGGGAGGGCTGGCCGCGACCCGGCGGACGAGCAAGGCGGCGAGCCTCCGCAGCGCGGCGGAATCCGCCGGTCGCCCCCCACCCCCCTGGGTGTGTGACATGCGAGGGTGGCGTGGATTGTGCAAGTTAGGGGTGTTATCGAGTTTGACATCAAAGCCGCGGCCGGCCCCTCGACTGTAAGGAGCGGCCGCGGTGGACGGTTTTGCGGATTGGGATGGATGCAGTGAGTTCTGTCATGCGCAGGTCCTTTTACGGAGCGCGCCCACCCTGTCCGCGACAGGGCAGCGGACAAGGATGGGGCACTCCGGTTCGACAAGGTTGGGCGGAAAGAGGAAAAGCTCCGCGGGAGGGCGAGGCTTTTTTGTTTTTCTATCCTAAGTTCAGAATACCAAAGTCAGAGGCAAACCACGCCAACTTTGTTTGCGTAAGTTGAGGTGTAAGTGCCTTGTTATCACGCGTCATTACTTTGGATTTGAGGCTTCCCTCTTGACAAAACCGGCGCACGGGGCGGTTTGGGGACAAGGCGGGCGCCGGCGATTCTGCGCCGCCCCTCCGGGGCTCGCGTCAATTGGAATCGTCTGCCGCCACGCTGAAGCGTGGGGCTCATCAGCGATGCGGCTCCGGCGCTGGCAGCAGAGCCCACGAGGACGGATACCACGACCGCCAAAGCCGGATCACATGGCGATTTGCTGCTTCAGTTGGGCGAGATTGGCTCGGACATCTTCCCAATTTGTCGCAGAGCGACGTCGCTGCGCATCGGCCCAGATGTTCACCCTCGCGACGGGTGAACCTTGAGAATCTCCCGCCCGATCACCATGCGCTGAATCTCCGACGTCCCTTCGCCAATGGTGCAGAGCTTCACATCGCGGTAGAACTTTTCGACGGGGTAGTCCTTGATGAACCCGTAGCCGCCGTGGAGCTGAACGGCTTCGTCGCAGATGCGGACGGCGACCTCGGAGGCGTAGAGCTTGGCCATACTCGACTCACGCGTCACGCGCTGGCCCGCGTCCTTGAGCACTGCGGCGCGCAGGGTGAGCAGGCGAGCGGCGTCGAGCTCCGTGGCCATGTCGGCGAGCTTCCACTGGATGCCCTGAAACTCCGCGATGGCCTTGCCGAACTGGCGCCGCTCCTTAACGTATTTGACCGACGCATCGAGGGCGCCGCGGCCAATGCCGAGCGAAAGAGCCGCGATCGAGATGCGGCCGCCGTCGAGCGTGCGCATGGCATCGACGAAGCCTTCGCCTTCGTTGCCGAGGAGATTTTCGGCGGGAATTTCGCAGTCCTCGAAGATGAGCTCGGAGGTGTCAGACGCGCGCAGGCCGAGTTTGTTTTCTTTTTTGCCGGGCCGGAAGCCGGGCGTGCCTTTTTCGACGATGAAGGCGGAGAGGCCGTGCGTGCCCTCCTCTTTGTTGGTGACGGCGATGACGACGGAGACATCGGCGTAATGACCGTTGGTGATGAAGGTCTTGTTGCCATTGAGGACCCAGCGGTCGCCCTTGCGGACGGCGGTGGTGCGGGCGGCCGAGGCGTCGGAGCCGGAGCCGGGCTCGGTGAGTCCCCAGGCGCCGAGCCACTGCCCGGACGCGAGTTTGGGGATGTACTTCTGCCGCTGCGCGTCGCTGCCGGCGAGAAAGATGTGATTCGTGCACAGCGAATTGTGGGCGGCGACGATGATGCCGATCGATCCATCGACGGCGGAAAGCTCTTCGATGGCAAGCATGTAGTCGACGTACCCGAGGCCGGCGCCCCCCAGTTCGACAGGGAAGAGCACGCCGAGCAGACCCATTGCCCCAAGCTGCTTCACCACGTCGTGGGGGAACTCGGAAGCCTCGTCCCAGCGCAGGACGTTGGGGGCGATCTCGCGGGCGGCAAAGTCGCGGATTTCGCGGCGGAGGGCCTCCTGGTCGTCGGTGAGGGTGAAGGGAAAGGTAGCGGCGCGGTCAGCGGCAGGGGCGGAATGGGTCGCAGTGGTCATGAGGACTCGCAAATAGGAAGATGCGAAAACCCGCTAGAGTAGCAGGAAAAGCAGGGAATAGGGAATAGGGATTAGGTGATGGGGCTGAGAATACGGGCTTGTGCAGTCCGTTCGTGGACGGCGGCGTAGTTTCTGCTGCGGTATCCCACCCTGTCGCCAACAGCGGGCGAGAAGGGTGGGGCACCCGATTTGTTCCCTTATCGCAGACTCGCCGGCGGCGGCGTGACGGCGTGGAGCTGTTTGAAGGCTGCCTCGGGGAGTCTGAGCGCGGCAGCGGCGACGTTTTCTTCGAGGTGTTCGGCTGACGACGTCCCAGGGATCGGCAGCGTGACCGGCGAGCGGCGCAAGAGCCAGGCAAGGGCGACCTGGAGCGGTGTGGCGGCAAGTTCCTTCGCAATTCTGTCGAGCAGGTCGTGGGCTTCGCGCACCTGGCCCAGCGGCGCCCAGGGAATGAACGCGATGCCGTTCTTCTCGCAGAAATCGAGCAGGAAGTCCCACTCGCGGTCGGCAAACGAATAACGGTTCTGCACCGAGACGATGGGGGTGTGCTTCAGGGCCCGCTGCAGGTGCTCGAGCGTGACGTTGGAGAGCGCGAGGTGCCGAATCTTGCCCTGCTCGCGCGCGCGGACGAGCGTTTCCATGGACGCGTCGAAGGACACGGCGGGATCGGGGACGTGGAGCTGGTAGACGTCGATGCGGTCGAGCTTCAAACGCTTCAGGCTGCCGTCGATGGCCTGCTCGAGGTGCTTCGGGCTGGCGTTGTGGACCCACTGCGCCGGGCCGACGCGCCCCCATCCGCCCTTGGTGGCGATGACCAGACCTTTGGGGTAGGGATGCAGGGCTTCGGCGATCAGCTCTTCGCTGACGTTGGGTCCATAAGAGTCCGCGGTGTCGATGAAGTTGACGCCCAGCTCCACGGCGCGGCGGAGGGTCTGCAGTGCCGCCTCACGGTCGGCCGGTGGTCCCCAGATGCCTTTGCCGGTGAGGCGCATGGCGCCGTAGCCGAGGCGGTGGACGCGGAGATCGCCGAGGTTGACGGATCCTGCGGAGGCGGCGTTGGGGGCGGCGGTTGTGGGCATCGGTGAGAACTCCTCTTCGGTTGGATTCAGGAAAAGGGTACAGGGAGCAGGTATCCGGGTCCGGATCTGCGGTGAGCCGTTAGAGGGCGGCCACCCAGAACCTGCTCGAACGGGACACATGTCAGGGGACCCGCGTCAATCCGGTTCATCCATCGGTTTGTCGGGCTGGGAACGGTAGATTTCTTCGACGCGCTGCAAGGTGTCGATTTCCTCGACGGGCTTGTCCTGTCTGATTCTCAAAATCCGGGGGAAGCGCAGCGCGAAGCCTGAGGCGTGGCGGGTGGAGCGCATCACGTTGTTGAAGGCGACTTCGAGCACGATGTGCGGCTCGACGGTGCGGAAATGCCCGAAATCGACCAGCGTGTGCGCCTTGAACCAGGCGGTCATGTCGGCGATTTCCTGGTCGGTGAGGCCGGAGCAGGCTTTGCCGACGTTCTTGAGGGGAGCGTCGGCAGCGTCCGGATCTCGGATGGCGAAGGTGTAGTCGCTGAGGACCGCGGCGCGGCGGCCATTGCCGTATTCGACGCCGGTGACGACGACGTCGAGCGTGGCGAGCTCGCGCTTGAGCTTGAGCCACGCGAGTCCGCGACGGCCAGGCTGGTACAGTGAGGCGAGCGACTTGATCATGACGCCCTCGTTGCCGCGCACGCGCGCTTCGAGCCAGGCGCGATCCAGGTCTTCCGCGGACGCGAGGCGTGTGGCCGGCGCGAGGACGAGGCGGGCGAAGGTCGCGGCGGACGGCGCTTCGAAGAGATGCGACTGGCCGGCAGAGGGTGCGGCCGTGGTCGACACCGACCAGCGGGCGCAAAACTCTTCGAGAATCGCGCGGCGGCGCGTGAGCGGCTCGTCGAGCAGCAGCGTGCCGTCGCGATAAAGGATGTCGAAGACGACGAGGACAACGGGAACGTGGCGGCGCATTTCTGCGGTGACGTGCTTGCGTCCCAGCCGCTGCTGGAGAGTGGCGAAAGGAAGCGCGCGCTCGATGGCGGGATTCCAGGCGAGGATTTCGCCGTCGAGGATCGCGGTCTCGCGAATGGCGGCGAAGGCTTCGGTGAGTTCGGGGAAGGATGCGCTGAGGTCTTCGCGGTTCCGCGAGTAGAGCACCACGCGCTCGCCCGAGACATGGAGCTGGGAGCGGATGCCGTCGTATTTGTCCTCGGTTTGTGCGGCGAGAAGGATCGATGAGCGGAATGCAAGTCCCTCTTCGGCGGTTCCCCTCTTGGATCCAGTGGCGGAATCGGCGCTCTCCGATGTTTCGGACGCTCCGGCGATCTCATCCTCGATTTCTTCGGTGAATCGCGCGATAGCCTCTTCGGTCGATTGAACGGGGCTGGCCAGCATGAATCCGAGGGGATGGAAGAGCTTCATGCGGGCGTCGGCGAGGCGGCCCAGCGTGGCGAGGGCGACGACTTCGCGAAGATCGCCGAGGAGCATGGACGCGCGCCTCACCGCATGGCCGGCGGGGGCAACTGCCATCGCGGCGACTGCCTTCGGCGCTTCTGCTCCTTGAGCCTCGGTGGCCGTCGCGCTGGCAGGCGGCCACGTTTCGGCGATGGCTTCTTCGACGAGGGACTGCTTCACGCCGGTGCGCATGTCGCCGGTTACCAGCTTGATCAGGTACTTGGCCTCGACGGGTGTGGCGCGGGCCAGCAGATCGAGCAGGCCGCGCAGTTTTGGCGCGGGGCCCCGTGCCTCCGCGAGTGCGGCAAAGGCGGTTTCGATGTCAGCTAGCGCCAGAGTCGGCGCGTCGGGTGCGTGTCCGTAAAGAAGATCGGCGGCAGCCGCGCCGATGTCGCCGGTGCGGCGGTAGGCGGAGCTGAGTGCAGTGGGCGTGGCGGCGGCCAGCTGGGCGATGGCTTTTTGCAGCAGGGCTCCGCCGATGTTGAGGACGCGCGGATCGGTTTCCGCAAACGGCGCGCCGGCCAGCCAGAGGGCGGCGCGGCCCGCATCGTGGACCGGGAGCGAGTGCAGATAATCCGCGATAAGGGCGCGCTTCTCGAGTTTTTTCGTCGTGGCGGCGAGCGCGTCGCAGAGCTCGGCGAACTGGTGGAAGAGGGCCATGCCACAGGGTGCAGGGTACAGGGTTCAGGGTACAGAAAGGCAAAGGCGACGGTCTGCTTGCGCTTCCCACGTCTGCCCACTGCTGGCAGATATGGGGCACCCGGCATTTGATGAAGAATGGTACGCACGAGGAGCATACTTTCTGGTTCTGGATCAGGCTTGCGATTCGGTAGAATAGAAATGATGCAGCCGCGCCCCACTTTCGGCGTCCTTCTCTAGCGGCTCCCGCCGCATAAGCCTGATCTGCGTCGTTTTTTCCCCAGATTCATTTTTGAGCTTGAGTCACAAGAGCCGGTGTGAGCACCGGGAGGTTTCTATGTTTGAGCGGTTGGAGCAGATTGCAGCGCGGTTCGAAGAATTGGGGCGGCAGATGGCCGATCCTGAGGTGCTTGGCGACCACGAGAAGTATCAGAAGATTGCGAAGCAGCATCGGGATCTCGAGCCGATGGTGGAGAAGTTTCGCGAGTACAGCCAGGTGAAGACGGGCATTGCCGATGCGCGGCTCATGCTGAACGAGAGCGATGCGGAGATTCGCGCGATGGCGCAGGAGGAGCTGACGCAGCTGGAGGAGCGCGCGCCGAAGCTTGAAGAGGAGCTGAAGCTGCTGCTGCTCCCGAAGGATCCCAACGATGAGAAGAACGTGGTGGTGGAGATTCGCGCCGGGACGGGCGGCGATGAAGCTTCGCTCTTTGCGGCGGAGATCTTCCGCATGTACGTGCGCTTTGCCGAGCAGCATCGCTGGAAGGTCGAGGTGTTGTCGTCGTCAGAGTCGTCGGTGGGTGGACTGAAGGAAGTGATTGCGATTGTGGAAGGCGACAAGGTGTATTCGCAGCTGAAGTATGAGAGCGGCGTGCACCGTGTGCAGCGCGTTCCGGCGACGGAGACCCAGGGACGCGTCCACACCAGCGCGGTGACGGTGGCCGTGCTGCCCGAGGCCGAGGATGTGGATGTGAAGATCGAGGCGAAGGACCTGCGCATCGACACGTTTTGCTCGTCGGGACCGGGCGGCCAAAGCGTGAACACGACCTATTCGGCGGTGCGTATCACGCACATCCCGACGAACACGGTGGTGAGCTGCCAGGACGAGAAGTCGCAGATCAAGAATCGCGAGAAGGGGATGCGCGTGCTGCGTGCGCGTCTCTACGAAATGGAGATGGAGAAGCAGCAGGCGGCGCTGGCGAAGGAGCGCAAACAGCAGGTGGGGTCGGGCGACCGCAGCGAGAAGATTCGGACCTATAACTTCCCGCAGAATCGGCTGACCGATCATCGGATCGGGCTGACCATCCATCAGCTGGCAGAGATTATGGAAGGCAAGCTGCAGCCGGTGATCGACGCTCTGACGGCGCACTTCAACGCCGAGCGGCTGAAGGCGGAAGCCGGAGCCGTGGCGTAAACAGGCCGCAGGGAAAGCGTTCAATTAGGAGTTAGCAGGCAGCGGTTAGCAGCCAGGAACCTGGAACCGGCCACCAGCGATCAACACCTGAGAACACACTATGCAGATTCGCGAAGCCACGCTGGAAGATGCAGAGCGCATTGCGTGGGTGCATCTCGAGAGCTGGAAAGCGACGTATCCGGGGATCATTCCCCAGGCATATATCGATGGGTTGAAGGCGGAAGACGGCGCAGCGCGCTGGCGCGAGCGGCTCACCGAGGAGAATGGTCCCATCGTGTTTGTGGCGGAGGATGAGGCGGGGATCTTTGGATTTGCGGCAGGCGGGGCAATGGTGCACCCGGTGGAGGGGTTTGATGGCGAATTGGGAGCGATCTATCTGCTCGCGTCGCATCAAAAGCACGGGGCGGGGGCCGCGCTGGTGCGGCGGATGGCGCAGGCGCTCGGCGGGCGGGGCTTCCGGAGCATGGTGGTGTGGGGGCTGAAGGATAACCCGGCGTGCGGGTTTTACGAGCGGATGGGCGGCGTGCCGGTCGGAGAGCAGGACATTGCAATTGCGGGCGTGACGCTGCCCGAGGTGGCGTATGGGTGGAGAGACCTCCGCACGCTCGCGCCGGATGCTGCCGAGTGACATGCGGGCCTTGACCGTGAAGGCAGTCCTCGATGAAGCGGCGGCGAAGCTGGCGCCCGTCGCGACGGCGCGCCGCGATGCGGAGTTGCTGCTTCTACGTGCTATCGGCCGCGATCGGGCATGGCTGCTGACGCACGGCGATGCTGAGCTGACCGCGGAGCAGCAGGCGCAGTTCGACGCGTGGATCGCGCGGCGGGCGCGGCAGGAGCCGATCCAGTACATCCTGGGCGAGACGGAATTCTACGGGCTGTCGCTGCGCGTGACGCCGGATGTGCTCATCCCACGCCCTGAAACGGAGCATCTGGTGGAAGAGACCCTCCGGCGGGTGGGGCAAAACGCGAAGTTGCGGATTTGCGATGTGGGTACGGGTTCCGGGGCGATTGCAGTGGCCCTCGCCCACTTGCTCCCACATGCGCACGTAACTGCAGTCGATGTTTCGCCGGCGGCGCTGGAAATCGCGCGAGAGAATGCGGTTCGACTTGGTGTCGTCGAGCGGGTCTGGTTCGCCGTGTCCAACTTGCTGAGCGCGATCGCGGGCGAGCGATTCGATGTCGTCGTTTCCAACCCGCCCTACGTAGCGGAGGGTGAAATCCTGGAGCATCAGGTACGCGACTATGAGCCGCGCGGGGCGCTCTTCGCCGGCCCGACCGGCCTCGAAGTCTACGAGCGTCTGATTCCGCAGGCATGGCAAGTGCTCGTTCCACGAGGATGGCTCTTCCTGGAGATTGGCCATGGTCAACAGGCGGCCTTGGCGGATTTGCTGAGACAGTGGCACGAAGTGAGTTTCGTGAAAGATTTGCAGGGCATTCCCCGCGTTGCCATCGCGCGGCGTGGCAGCGGAGAATAGAAGCTATGAGCACATGGACGGCTGTTGCGGAAACGCCTGCGGGCGTTGAGAACTTTGAGACCAAGCTGGACCGGCTGGCGCAGGTCGCCGTGAAGAGCGGGCTGGGCCTCGCGCCCGGACAGGAAATGGTGATGACCGCGTCCGTCGAGGCGCTGCCCCTGGCGCGCAAGATCGCGGAGCACGCCTACAAGGCGGGCGCGTCGCTGGTGACGACGCTGTTCACCGACGATGAGCAGACGCTGGCGCGCTATCGATATGGCGCCGAGGCGGGCTTCGACACCGCAGCGGGCTGGCTCTACGAGGGGATGGCGGCGGCCTACAAGAACGGCGCGGCCCGGCTGGCGATTACGGGCGGCAACCCCTCCCTTCTGTCGAAGGAGGACCCCGAGAAGGTGGGGCGGGCGAACCGCGCGCTGTCCAGGGCGTACCGGCCGGCGCTCGAGCTGATCACGCGGCACGACATCAACTGGACCATCGTCTCGGCGGCGACGCCGGCGTGGGCCTCGGCGGTGTTTCCCGGCTTGCCGGCGGAAGAGGCGCTGGCGAAACTGTGGAATGCCATCTTTGCGGCGAGCCGCGTGGACCAGGCCGATCCCGTGGCGGCGTGGAAGCAGCACGACGACAAGCTGCACGCGTGGGCCGGCCGCATGAATCGGAAGCGGTATGCGGCATTGCACTTTCAAGGGCCGGGGACGGACCTGAAGGTCGGCCTCGCCGACGATCATCTCTGGCTGGGCGGGGGCACGCCCGCCGGCAACGGCAATTACTGCATCCCGAACATGCCCACCGAAGAGGTCTTCACGACGCCGCATAAGGATCGGGTCGACGGCGTGGTGCGCAGCACGAAACCACTCTCCTACCAGGGAACGATGATCGAGGGGATCGCGGTGCGGTTCGCCGGCGGCAAGATTGTGGAAGCGCATGCAGCGAAAGGCGAGCAGGTGCTCACGAAGATGATCGACACCGACGAGGGCGCGCGCCGGCTCGGCGAAGTATCGCTCGTGCCGAACTCGTCGCCGATTTCGGCAAGCGGGATGCTGTTCCTCAACACGCTGTTCGATGAGAATGCCGCGTGCCACATTGCGCTGGGGCAGGCGTATTCGACATGCCTGATTGATGGCGACAAGCTGACACCGGAGCAACTGGCGGCGAAGGGAGCCAACGACAGCCTGATCCACGTGGACTGGATGATCGGGTCCGGCGAGATGGACGTGGACGGGATTGCGGCCGACGGGAAAGCGGAGCCGGTGCTGCGCAAGGGCGAGTGGGCGGCGGACTAGCCGTCCGGCTGGCGCGCTTCGCGTCACTTCTCGCTGGATGCCAGGATTCTGGCCAGTCCCTCAACCAGGTGGCCATGGAGCGAACCTCGATCGATGGATAGACTGAGCCGATGGCGCAGGGACAGGTGGGACGGGCGGTGGGCGCGGTGCTGCGGATTGGGCTGATCGCAGGCACGCTCGATATCACCGAGAACATCGTCTTCAACGCGTTCCGCCACATCACGCCAGCGCAGATTTTCCAGTACATTGCGAGCGGGCTCACGGGGCCGTGGGCGTTTCACGCGGGCTGGGCGAGCGTGGCGCTGGGCGTGGCGATCCACTACGCAATCGCACTCACCTGGACCGCGGTGTATGCCACGGCTGCGCTGCGCTGGCGGCTGCTGGTCGAGAGGCCGGTGATTTGCGGGCTGATCTACGGAGGGATTGTTTACCTGGCGATGAACCTCGTCGTGCTGCCGTTGACGCGAGTACCCCATGCACACGCAGCGATGACCGTGGCGTCGCGGGTGAGCGGCGTGCTGGCGCTGCTCTTCTGTATCGGGGTGACGGTTGCGCTCCTCGTGCGGCGCGACGCGATGCGCGCCGCATGAGCCTTACGAGTGGCAGCTGAGGGCGCCGCGTTTCTCGAGGTACTTCTGGTGGTATTCCTCGGCGCGCCAGAACGATTGCGCGGGGACGACCTGGGTCGCGATGGGTTTCGCGAATCGCTTTTCGGCGGTAAGGCGCGCGATGGCCGCCTTCGCGGCGGCTTCCTGTTCGAGCGTATGGAAGAAGATCGCGCTGCGATACTGCGTGCCCCAGTCGGGTCCCTGGCGGTTGAGCTGCGTGGGGTCGTGGAGCGCGAAGAAGGCGTCGAGGAGCCGCTCGTAGGGGATCTGCGCGGGATCGTAGTCGATCTCAACGGCTTCGGCGTGGCCCGTGCGGTCCGTGCAGACTTGCTGATAGGTGGGGTTGTCGAGCGTGCCGCCTTCGTACCCGACGGCGGTCGCGGTCACTCCCGGAAGTTGCTGGAACTGGGCTTCGACCCCCCAGAAACATCCTGCGGCAAAAGTGGCTTTGGCCATAAAGACAGGGTACAGCGAACAGGATGCAGGGTACAGGGGCGCGCTTGCGCGCTGCTGTGAATTGCAGCGGGTGAGGATGCCGAGCACGGGCTCAGAGCACAGCGCTAATCCGCGGCGAAGGCTCCGGTCGCGGCGCCGGCTTCCAGCTCGCGCAGGTCGCGGCCCTTCGTGTCTCTGCCGAGGATAGCGATCAGGAGCATGGAGAGAATCGACGGGATGGCGACCAGTCCCGCCGCGAGTCCAAGCGCGGGAACCAGCGCCAGTGCCCCCAGACCCTGGGCGACGAGGCCGCCAGCCTTGCTGAATCCCGCGACCCAGCCGGTGGCGCGGCCACGCACCCGCAATGGATAGCTTTCCGCGGCGTAGGGCAGCAGGATGGAGATGACGGCGCTGGTGCCGACGATCAGCAGCGAGAGCATGAAGATGGGATTGGCGAGCGCCCCGAAGCCGTTGCGGTCGCGCAGCAGCACGCATACCAGCCCGAGGGTGGTGACGCCGATGGCCAGGACGAGCACGCGTTTCGTGCTCCAGGCACTGTAGAGCCAGGTGACGATGGCGATGGTGGGAATGGCAATGAGGGTGGATCGCGCAATGAGCGCGCTGGCGGCGCCCATGCTGCGGCCTTCCGCAACCAGGCTGCCCGGAAGCCAGAGCATCACGCCAAAGTTGACGAATCCCCACGCCAGCGCGGCCAGAGTGAGCGCGGCGGTGACGCCGAGCAAATCGCGGATGCTGACCGGCGAAGCGGGAGGCGTGAAGGCGGGCGGAGCCGCGGAGGCGCGGCCAGCCTCGACGCTGATACCGAAGCGCGCAAGCGTTTCGCGGGCTTCATCCATGCGGCCCATGCTTTGCAGGAAGCGTGCCGACTCCTGCAGCACAGGGCTCACAGCGATGAGGATCAGCGCGACGGGCATATTGATGAGCCACATGATGCGCCAGCCGAAGTACGGCTGCAGAACCGCCGAAAGCGCGCTGGTGGCGAAGTAGCCGCCGACCGTCCCGATGCCGCCGATGAGAACAAGGCACCAGCCGCGATGCCGCGTGGGCATGATTTCGGCCAGGAGCGCGTAGGCCACCGGCAGCATGCCCCCCGCGCCGATGCCCATCATGAAGCACATGAAGATGTTCCAGTTATACGAGGGCATCGCGCCGCAGATGGCAGTGCCCATGAAGATGACTCCGGCCAGCAGGATGGAAGCGCGGCGTCCGTAAAAGTCGGCAAGCGCGCCCCATAGAAAGCTGCCGATGGTGGTCCCCGTAAGGCCCGAGAGCGGGACCAGCGCCGCGTGGGCAAAAGTGATGTGGTACTCCACGCGCATGCCGGGGACGACGAAACCCAGAGTCGCCGCTTTCATGATGTCGATGATCAGCGCCACGGCGAGCAGGATGATCTGAATCCAGTGGGCGGCGGTCAGGGGCGAGTCCTCCGGCGGAGCGATCTCATCCCACGAGCCCGGTTTGGAGGCGTGGCGGGGGATCAGTCCCCAGGCGGTCGCGGCAAAGCCGGCAACGATGAGGTACATGCCGAACAGCATGCCTTTGCCCATCGGCATGCCGGCGAGGTGGTAGTGGTTATACCGGCCCATGAGGAACATTGGGACGTGGAGCAGCACGCCGATGGTGACGGCGAGGCATCCTGCCCAGAAGGCAAAGGCGCGGGTGGTGCTGGCAAACAGAGACGCTTCTCGCGTCATGGAAGGCTGGCCTCCTGAGGGCGAAGTACCAATGGGGAGCCGTCCGGCGTCTGGGAATTTGGGACGGGTGGAGCGCGCCGAGCCGTTGGGCCCGGCATGGACAGCATCGGCGGAAGGATGGGCGTCACGCAAGGGTAAAAGGATGGGAGTGGTTCTCCATCGAAGGATGGAGATGCCTCTTGAAAGGATGATTGCGAAGCGGTTAGCGTCCGCGTTGTCGGGGAGGTGGGGGCCGGTTGCCGGATTTTCGGGAGGTTGGGGGACGCGATTTGCGCAGGCGCGCCGGAGCCGGCGGGCGCGGCGCCTTTTGAGCCGGGGTTTTGGATGGCCTGGGCTGGCCTTTTCCGGATGCCGCGCGGCGAAGCGTTTCCACCTCGTCGACGGTGAGCTCGCGAAGATGACCCGGCTCGAGGTCAAGGACGAGCGGGCCGTAGCCGACGCGGCGAATCTTTTCGACGTGATGGCCGACCTCTTCGAACATTTTGCGGATTTCGCGGTTGCGGCCTTCGATGAGGATCATCTCGTACCAGGGATTCTCGGCATCGCGCAGCAGGCGGATGCGCGCGGGCGCGGTCATCACGCGGCCTTCATTGTGGCGGGCAGCTTTGGGCTCGGGGCGGCGAGCGGCCGCACCGGCATTGCGCGCGGGCCCGTGTCCCTGGATCTGAGAGCCGCGCTCGATCATGACGCCGTGACGGACCTGGTTCAGCGCGGACTCGGAGGGCTTGCCGCTCACTTTGACAAGATAAGTTTTTTCCACCCGCGCGGCCGCGCGGGTCAGCGCATTGGCGAGCGCGCCGTCGTTGGTCATGAGCAAAAGCCCCTCACTCGAATAGTCGAGGCGGCCCACCGGGAAGACGCGGGGCCCGGCTTTGATCAGGTCCATCACTGTGGGGCGGCCTTCGGGATCGCTGGCAGTCGTCACGTAGCCTTTGGGTTTGTTGACAACGAAGTAGCGGGGCCGTTCCGGGCCCTGCAGCAGCTTGCCGTCGACGCGGATGTGGTCGCGCGCGGGATCGGCCTTTGTGCCGAGCTGGGTGACAATTTGGCCGTTGAGCTGGACGCGGCCGGCGAGGATCAGCTCCTCGGCCTTGCGGCGCGAGGCGATGCCCGCAGCCGCGATGATCTTCTGGAGGCGCTCCTGCGCGCTGCCCGCGTTCTCGGCTTCGCGGGGGCGGCTCTCGTCTGCCGCGGCAGCGGTCATGACTGGCGCTCGTACGGTGGCGGAGGTGGATCGCCGCCGCTGGGACCGCTCGCAGGATCCTCCTCGGGCGGCGGTTCGCCGATGGGCGGCTCCGGCACATCGGGCCTGGGATCCTGCATGGGTTCCGGCGCGGACGGCGGATCGCCTTCGCCATCACCCCCTGGAGCATCCTCCAGCTCGGCGATTTCGTTTTGAGCGAAGGGCAGCTCTTTTTCCGAGGGCGCGATAGCGGCGGCGTCTTCTTCAGACTCGGCCAATTCGGTAGCCATTTTTTCGAATTCCTCGATGGACGGCAACTCGTTCAGGTCTTTCAGGCCGAAGCGGAGGAGAAATTCCTTCGTCGTTTTGTAAAGGATCGGGCGGCCGATGACCTGCTTTCGTCCCGCGGTCGTGATCAGCTTGCGCGAGACCAGCGAGCCGAGGACGCCTGCGGAGTCGACGCCGCGGATCTCCCCGATTTCCGGAGCGGTGACGGGCTGCTTATAGGCGATGACGGCCAGCGTTTCCAGCGCCTGCAGCGAGAGCTTCATCGGCGGCTTCAGGCTTTTGACGAAGGCGCGAACGGCGTCGTGATATTCAGCCCGCGTAGCCATGCGGAAGCCGCCGGCGACTTCGCGGATTTCGAGGCCGCGGTCGGAGGAGGCGTAGTCGGCGATCAGCTCATCGACAAGGCGGCGGATTTCATCGCGTGCCTCGCGATCCCGGGTGCGCGCCGCCTTCTTCTCGTCTCCAGCACCGCCTTCGGCCCCTGGCGCTTCGCTGGGCAATCCCTCCCCAGTAGCCGCATCGGGCGGCACGTCCGGGAACGAGCCGGTCGCGTCGGAGACAGCCAGTTCCGAGACCGGATCGGCGGCCACCGCGGTGGGCTCCTCCTTCGCGGACGGGATGGGCGCGACGTCGGCATCGAGCGATTCGGTGGGCGGCGCCTCGGGCGCAGGCGATCCGGCCGCGTACGCGGGCGCCTCGGCGTCGGCCGCCTCAGCGAGCAGATCGTCCGCGGGTCGTTCGGGATCGGCCTGGGGCGCGATGCGCTCGGCGCGGCTGACGAGGGCTTCGTCTCGGAACAGCGAGGCGAGCTGGGCGAGCGTCACCGGTTCTTCGGCGGCGTAAATGACGGCTTCAATGCGGGCTTTAAGACTCATCGACGGGGTGGGTTCTCTGCGCCGCGCAAAAGAAAACGGCGCTTTCTCGATAGTATCGAAAGCGCCGGTCTGGTTGGGCTGCGAAGTGTGGATTACACGAACTGGCGCATGACCCAGAAGATGCCGCCGGCCAGCAGGGCAGCGGCCGGGAGGGTGAACACCCAGGCCATGCCGATGTTGCGGACGGTCGACCACCGGAGTCCGCTGCCATTGGCGACCATGGTGCCTGCCACGCCCGACGAGAGCACATGCGTGGTCGAAACCGGCATGTGGAACTGATCGGCTCCGATGATGGTAGCGGCCGCGACGATCTCCGCGGCTGCGCCCTGCGCGTAGGTCAGGTGCGATTTGCCGATTTTTTCGCCGACCGTGACGACGATCCGCTTCCAGCCGACCATGGTGCCCAGACCGAGCGCCAGAGCGACGGCTACCTTAACCCAGGTGGGGATGAATTTCGTGGAGTTATCGAGATATTTTTTGTAGTTGTTCAGCACTTTGGCGTCGGCCGCGGCGAGATGAGGATTGTGCGTTTTGTCCATCAGCCGCAGCGTTTCGCTCACCACGTACATATTGTTGCGGACGTTCTGCTGCTGATTGGCGGGCACGGCGCCGAGGGATTTGTAGCCGACGACCTCAGTTTCAATTTCGGTCACCATCTGGCGCAGGGCCAGCATGGTATTGAAGCTGTAGTGGCGCGTGCGGATGTAGTCGGTGAGCACCTCGCGCGGATCGCCCGAAACGGAGGCGCCCGGCGCTGTGTCATGCGCGACAGTCTGCACAGTCTGTTCGGAGACGGCAGCGAAGTTCTGTACCTGGTCATAGCCGATGGCGTGGTTGAGAGCGTAGGCGGTGGGCACGGTGCCGATGAGGATGAGCATGATCAGGCCCATGCCCTTCTGCCCGTCATTCGAGCCATGGCCGAAACTGACCCCGGTGCAGGTGAGGATGAGGAGGCAGCGAATCCAGAACGGGGGCGGCTCGGTGCCTTTCGGCGATTCGTAAAGGGCAGGGTTCTTGACGAACAGCTTGAGGATGAGCAGGAAGATGGCTGCGCAGCCGAAGCCGACGAGCGGCGAAATCAGCAGGACTTGAAACACATTGCCGGCCTGCCCCCAGTCCACGCCGCTGGTGCCGGTGTGGGGATTCATGAGCTGGTTGGCGATGCCGACCCCGATGATGGAGCCGATGAGCGTGTGCGAACTGGAGGCCGGCAGACCGAACCACCAGGTGCTCAGGTTCCAGAGGATGGCGGCGATGAGCAGTGAAAAGACCATTGCGAAGCCCGCGCCTTTGCCGACCTGGAGGATCAGCTCGACCGGGAGCAGCGACAGAATGGCAAACGCCACGGCGCCCGACGAGGTGAGCACGCCGATCAGGTTCCACATGCCCGACCAAACCACCGCGACGTGCGGCTCGAGCGAATGCGTGTAGATGACGGTGGCGACGGCATTGGCCGTGTCGTGGAAGCCGTTGACAAACTCGAACCCCAGGGCGATGGCCAGCGCTACTCCGAGCAGAATGTAGGGCCAGGCCGAGCGCAGGTGGGTACCGGAGAGATCGCGAGCCAGCTGCGATCCGGCATAGCCTATACCGCCCACCAGGACCACGCCGAAGATCAGCATCCCCATCGCGCCAGGCGATTTTTTCAGTTTTTGATCGAGCAGGGAGCCGGTTGGCTGCGAAGGCAGAGCAACTGCTACAGCGTCATCCATGTGGGTCGTGCTCCTCAGGAGGTTGGGGAGGATGGTTCTGCCACGCTAACAGCGAGTCTTGCGGCCACGCATGAACGGGAGGTGAACAGAAGATGAATCTGCGGCGCGCGGCGGAACCCGCGTTGTCGCACTCGTTCAGAAGGGCTGCCCGTCCGAAAGTGCATAGGCCCGAAGGAAATCTGAGCAGGAGGATGCGGCGAGGTTGGTGTGGAAGAACCACAATGAGCGGCCCAAACAACCCCGCAATCCTGCGGAGCGGGCCAGAATTCCTCATTTCTTGCTACATTCCACGATACGCCTGGAGTGAGGGCGCGGCGCGTGGGCCGTTCGGTACGGGCGTAATCACAACACGTAACCGGAGGCAGGTGACTCCTGCGCGGATAGCAGTGTTTTGCGGAGGTCCCTCAATGGTTTCACTGAGAATGCGACAGCGCGAAGCGACCGCGTTCGGCGCACCCTCCGAGTCATTCTGTCGCCATTTAAATGGGGTCTTTTCTGTGAATTCCACACAGCAAGAGCAGCCGCGCGCCGGGAAACTGTTTGACTCTACCCTCGATTCTGTTCATACTTTTGAAATCTTTTAAGGAAGCAATGGCTAAGGCATGGAATTTGGCAGGATGCGCTGCAGCCTCATTTGCTGTCTATGACAGCACCAAAACTCCGCGCAGTTCGCAACCCGTTCGCAACAATCTGAACCCCGATCGTTGGTTGTGACCGAACTCCTGCGATCTGCCGGAGTGGGTCCTTCCTCTCACCGAGACACGTTGCATTCACAGCATCGGCTCATGCAGGACAAATTCCTTTGGGGGCAGTGGTGAAAAAATATTTCCGGACCGTAGTTTGCGCGGCAGGCGTCGCAGCCTTTCTCCTTCTTGTTCCAACAGCATTGCGAGCCCAGCAGGCGACGACATCGCTGAATGGCGCAGTCACCGATCCCAGTGGCAGCGTGCTGCCGAACGCGAAAGTGACAATTACTCGCGAAGCGACCGGCCAGGTGCTGACGGCGACGACGAATGCGCGCGGCGAGTATCAATTCTCCCAAATCACGCCGGGCACATGGACGGTGACGGTGAGCGTCAGCGGCTTTGCCAACCAGAGCAAAGTGGGCGCGCTGCTGGTGAGCGAACCGGCCACCATCGACTTCAGGATGACGGTGCAGGCGGTCTCGCAGACTGTCAACGTCTCGGCTGAAACGGAGACGCTCAACACCTCCGACGCCACGCTCGGCAATGCCATCAGCAATAAGACCATCCAGAATCTGCCGATGATCGATCGCAACGTGCCGGATCTGCTGAGCCTGCAGCCGGGCGTTCTGTATCTGGGCCACTACGAAGATACGGACAGCGACAGCCGCACCGGGACGGTGAACGGCGTCCGCTCCGACCAGGGCAACATCACAATGGACGGCCTCGACGACAACGACCAGCGTAACGGCTTCGCCTTTACCGGAGTGCTGCGCGAGACGCTGGACTCGATCGACGAGTTTCGCGTGACCACCGCCATGCCGAATTCCGATCAGGGGCGCGCAGCCGGAGCGCAGGCGAACCTGGTGACGAAAAGCGGCACCGACCATTTCCATGGCGGAGCGTACGAGTACAACCGCAACACGGACACGGCCGCGAACAACTTCTTCAACAAGAATGCCGAAATCGCCAGTGGATTGCCGAACAAGCCCGGCGAATACATCCGCAACACCTTTGGCGCCGATGTGGGCGGGCCGGTGATCCGCGGCAAATTCTTTTTCTTCGGCAATTTCGAGTCGTCCCACATTCGCGAAAACGCGCAGGTCGAGCAGCTGGTGCCGACGAACTCATTCAAGGCGGGCAACCTGATCTACACGGATACGAAGGGGCAGACCGTGACGCAGACGCCCGCGCAAATTGCGGCCACAGACCCGAAATGCTCTGCTCTGGGTACCTGCCCCTGGGGTCCCGGCGTGGATCCGAATATCCTGACGCTGCTGAGCAAGTACCCCACGGCCAACGGGTCCGCGCTGGGCGATGGCGTCAACAATGGATCGTACAGTTTCTCGTCGCCGAATCCGCAGAACCTCAATACGACGATCGCGCGACTGGACTGGGATCCCACTTCGCATCAGCAGCTTTTCTTCCGCGGCACTCTGCAGGACGACACGACGGACGATCCGGTCTGGTTCCCTGGCCAGCCGCCGGAGTACACCACGCGGGACAACACCAAGGGCCTCGGCGCCGGCGACACCTGGGAAATCACCAACAACCTGGTCAACGACTTTCGCTACGGGTATATCCGGCAGGGCTTCAGCCAGTCGGGCACCGATTGCGGCGCGTATGTAACTTCGTTCCGCACGCTTTCCTCGCCGACGGCGGAAACGTGCAGCACGATCGTGCACGTGCCGGTGCACAACTTCATCGACAACATGAGCTGGAATCATGGGAACCACACCTATTCCTGGGGCGTGGACCTGCGGGCGATCACCAACTTCTCCAGCGGCAACGGCTCTTCGTACGGAAACGCCGACACGAATATTCAATGGCTCGCGGGAGGCGGATCGATTGCCGATTCGGGCAGCGATCTCGATCCGGGCGCGTTTGGACAGCCGGTGGTGAACCCGGGAGATGCTACGAACTATAGCCAGGATGTTGGAACGCTGGCGGGATTGGTTCCGTTTATCCTGGACACATACAACTTCAAGGTGCAGAAAGGCGGGGCGTCCGGGGTCACGCTGCCGCCCGGATCACCGGTTGCCCTGAATTACTACTCCAGGGAGTTTGAGTGGTACATCCAGGATCAGTGGAAGGTGCGGCCGAATCTGATTGTGACGGTGGGGCTGCGCCAGGTTCTGCTGCAGCCGCCTTACGAAACGAACGGCAACCAGGTGCAGCCCACGGTGGATACGCACACCTGGTTTGTGAATCGCGAGATGCAAATGCTGCATGGCGTTGTCGACCAGCCGGATCTGGCCTTTGCGCCTTCAGGCAAAGTGAACGGCAAGCCGTCGTATTGGAACATGCAGACGACGAACTTCGCCCCTCGCCTCGCCGTCGCGTATTCCCCCAACAGCAAGACCTCGATTCGCGCGGGCGCCGGCATGTACTTCGATCACTTTGGCCAGGGGATTGTCGACACCTTTGCCAAGAATGGTGCATTCGGGCAGACGACGCAGATTACCAATCCGGCCGGGCAGTATTCGGTAGACAACTCTCCGCGCTACACCAGCCTCACGGCGATTCCACCGCTGAAGGGAGTCACGATTCCCTCAACCATCACGTATCCGTTCACGCCGCCCAACAACGTCAACACCGGCCTGAGCATTTACTGGGGCGTCGACAACAAAATCAAGACGCCCTACACGCTGGCCTACGACGTCTCCGTGCAGCATGAAATGCAGCACGGTTTCTCGATTGAGGCGGACTACGTGGGCACCTTCGGCCGCCATCTGCTGCAGCAACTCGATCTGGCCGAGCCGCTGGATCTGGTCGATCCCAAGTCGGGGATGGACTACTTCAAGGCGGGCGCTGAGCTTGCTGCGGCGACGTACGCGGGGAAAACGAATGTGGCCCCGATCGCCTACTGGGAAGACATGTTTCCGTACCTGAAGACGACGACCATGAGCGCGACGCAGAACATCTACCAGAATGTTTATGCGCCGAACGCCATTGTGGGGAACGACTCATACGGGCTGGTGGTGCTGGATGCCTACTGCGATCCGAGCGAGGGGGGCCTGGGCTGCGGGCCGTATGAAGATGCCAACGGCAATGTGACCACGCGCTTCTACCAGCGGCAGTTTTCGTCGCTCTATGCGTGGTCGTCGATTGGGACCAGCAGCTATAACGCACTGCAGGTCACGCTGCGCAAAGAGGCCGCCAACGGCCTCAATCTTGACGTGAGCTATACCCTTTCCAAGGCGATGGATTTCGGGTCGGATACGGAACGGGCCAGCGAGTTTACGACCAACAGCTTCAGCTTCATCACGAACAGTTTCAAGCCAAAGTCGAATCTGGCGGTGTCGGACTACGACACGCGCAGCCTGCTGACCGGCGACGTCATCTATCCTCTGCCCTTCGGCAAGGGAGGGCTGGTGGGCTCGGACTCCGGCAAAGCGGTGAACGCGGTCATCGGGGGCTGGACACTGGCGGGCATTCTGCGCGTGTCGAGCGGCTTGCCCTTCAGCGTCGTGCCGCCGCTGGCCTACGCGACAAACTACCAGCAGGAGACGCCGGCGACGATCGTCAATGGGAGCGCGATCAAGATGCACAAGCATCTGGTTGGCGGCCTGCCGGAAGTCTTTCAAAACCCGAATCTTCTGAACAACGGCATCGGCGGCGGCTATCCGCTCCGCTATCCGTATCCGGGCGAGGGCGGCAGCCGCAACTTCTTCCGCGGCGACGGCTATTTCGAGCCGGACGCCAGCCTGGCGAAAGTCTGGAAGACCTGGGAAAACCAGGGTCTGCGGTTCGCCTGGGAAGTATTCAACATTTCCAACTCGGCCCGCTTCGACACCAGCCCGATCAGCAGCAACGGCGGGCTGAACTACGCCGTGACCAGCGGCGCCGGGTTCGGGATTTACAGCTCGCAGCTCGTGCAGTCGCGGGAACAGCAGTTCTCGCTGCGCTACGACTTTTAAAGCCACTGGTCCGTGATCAGTTGTTGGTGATTCGCTGGGCGCGCCCGCTCAAGCCACTGTGGCTCGGGCGGGGCTGTTCGGTCCGCTCGCCGGCCGGAATCCGGCTTTCTTCCGTGGGTGTTCACTTCTCCCTCGATCGACGTAACCCATCAGTCAACCCCCCTCCCTAACCGTAATCCCTGCAACAAAGGCGGGTCCGCGGAGGTAACGCGGCCGTAACCGATCTGCGCTAGCTCCAGTCGTCGCGGACGGCGAGGTGGTCGTTGAGAACCTGCTCGAACTGCTCGTGCTTGCGGATAAAGATTTCGCTGAAGTTTCGATCCTGGCGCAGCAGGATGGCCTGCAACCGGACCAGTTCCAGCAGCGCGAGGAACGTCGCGATCACAGCTCCCGTCGAGCGGCTGTTGGCCAGCAGCTTCGACAGGGCGACGGGCCGGTCTTCCATCATGAGGCGGCGGCGGATGAAGTCAATCATCTGGCGCACGGTTACGGCGTCTTCCGAGACGTCGAGGATGGGGCGATTCTTCGCGCGCTCGACGATCTGGCGGAAGACGCGGACGAGGTCGAGGGTGTCGGCCGCAATGTCCTGATCGTCTTCGCCGGACGCTCGGAAATCGCGGATGCCGGGATTGGTCCACGTGGCCTCTTCGAGCTGGCGCTTTTGCTGCAGCATCTGCGCGGCGCTGCGGAAGCGCTCGTGCTCGAGCAGCCGCTCCACCAGCTCGCGGCGAGGATCCTCGGCTTCTTCAGGGGATTCGGCGGGCGAGCGCGGCAGCAGCATCTTGCTCTTGATGTGAATGAGCAGCGCCGACATGTAGATGAATTCGCCCGCCGTATCGACATCGTAGGCTTTCAGGTGCTCGACGTAGGCGAGGAACTGCGCCGTGATTTTTGCGATGGGGATGTCGTAGATGTCGATGTTCTGCTTGCGGACGAGGTCGAGGAGCAGGTCATAGGGTCCCTCGTAGACCTGGCCGACGGTGACGGAAAAAGGAAATACGGAGTCGTCATGGACTGCGCGTCCAGCGGATGACGCTTCGCGCGTTACATTTTGCGCGGCGGTTTCGTCGAGGGATTCCGCGTTTGGCGCGGGCGGCGGATTGTTGGTCGGTTCGCTCATTGGGTGGCTACTCCACCGAGGCCCATAGCCGTGCGGACCTGCTCCATGGTTTGCTCGGCGCGGGCTGCGGCGCGGCGGGCGCCATCGGCCAGGATGCCGGTGACCAGACCGGGGTTCTGCTCGAGATGCGCGCGGCGCTCCTGAATGGGTGCGACGTGGGCGACGATGGCGTCCGCTGCCCAGCCTTTGCACTCGATGCAGCCGATGCCGGCGGTGGTGCAGCCATCGTAGACCTTCGCGAGGGTCTCCTGCGACGAGAAGATCTTGTGCAGATCGCCGACGGGGCACTTGTCGGGATTGCCCGGATCCTTGCGGCGGATGCGGGCCGGATCGGTGACCATGGTCTTCAGCTTGGAGCGGACTTCCGGCTCAGGATCGGAGAGCAGGATGGTGTTGCCATAGCTCTTCGACATCTTGCGCCCGTCGGTGCCGGGGAGCTTGGGCGAGGGCGTGAGCAGGACCTGAGGCGCGGGAAGGATCTCCGATCCGTCAACGGCTTTGTAGAACTGGTTGAAGCGGCGCGCGACCTCGCGGGTGAGCTCGACGTGGGCGGCCTGATCCTGTCCGACGGGCACGAAGCCTGGCTGGTAAATCAGGATGTCGGCGGACTGCAGAAGCGGGTAGCCGAGAAAGCCGTAGGTGGAGAGGTCGCGGTCTTTCAGGTTCTCCCGCTGTTCCTTATAGGTGGGCACGCGCTCGAGCCAGCCGATGGACGTGATCATGGAGAGGAGCAGGTGCAGCTCAGCATGCTGCTTCACGTCGCTCTGGACGAAAAGGACGGACCTGGCCGGGTCGAGGCCGGCTGCAAGGTAGTCGAGGATAACCTCCCGGCGGTTGGCCGCGATCAGCGAGGGATCGGCGTAGTCGGTGGTGAGGGCGTGCCAGTCGGCGATGAAAAAGTAACACTCGTATTCGGGCTGGTTTTGCAGGCGAACCCAGTTGTGAAGGGCGCCCATGTAGTTGCCGAGGTGGAGTTTGCCGGTGGGGCGCATGCCGGAAAGGACGCGCTTGCGGGCTGCGGAAGTGGGGTTCGACACGGAATCCTTCGCTGGGAATTTGCTCTGCATATTGTACGGGAGGCAATCTCTCTGGGAAGCTTTTGGCGGTGCGGAAAGGGGAGCCGGGGAAGCAGCGGTTCCGATAGGATATGGGCGGAGAAATCAGTGGAGATTCGCTATACGGCAGCGCTGGACGATTTCATAACGGCAAATCGCGTGACGCTTCTCCATCGCGGGGGTCTCGTTCGACTAAAGTATTTGATTTACGTTCAGTACGCCTACGTGATCGGACCGCTGCTCGCGGTCGCTGGATTCTGGGCGCTGCTGGTGACGGCTCGGCACAGCCTCGGCGGAGGGGATGGCTCCGCCGGCTTTGTCATCTCGCTGGCGCTGATGGGCGGCGGAATCGGATGGCTTTTCAATCCCATGTGGGCCCGCCACAAGCTGGAACGCATTTTTAACCGGCGGAAGGAACCCCACGACTACACCCTGGTTGCGGATGACGCTGGGATTGCAGCAGCGCGTGGCGATGGGGCCGCTGAGAGCCGGATCAAGTGGTCCATGCTTGAGAAATCCACCGAAACTGACAGCTGCTTCGTGCTTCTGCTTGTAGGAGGTCAGGGGATACCGGTTCCCAAGCGGACGATGACACCTGAGCAGCAGGAAGAACTTCGCGATCTACTGGCCAGGCATGTGCCCGGCTCCGGACCAATTCGAATGAGCAGGGCGGTAAGCTAAAGCCAGGACTCCTGTGAGCGCAGCCACCTCCGCCATTTCGGTATCGAAAGAGGACTATCTTAAGGCGATTCTCGAAGCCGAGAGCGAGGGGCAGACCGTCATTTCGGCAACCCTGGCGCACTGGCTGAAGGTGTCGGCGCCGGCGGTGTCGATGGCGCTGCGGCGGCTGATGCGCGACGGCTTTGTCGAGGTGAAGGCCGACGGGGTGGTTCGGCTGACCTCGGAGGGGCGGGAAGCGGCGTACCGTACGGCGCTGCGGCACCACCTGATCGAGCGCATGCTGTCGGAGGTGTTTGGCATGCCGTGGTACGAGGTGCACGACGAGGCAGAGCGGCTGGAGCATGCCGTGTCGCCGGCGTTCGAGGCGCTGCTGATGAAAAAGCTGGGGGAGAAGGGGACTTGTCCGCATGGCAACGCGGTGCTGCCGGAGACGCCGGAGAAGCGGATGCGGCGCGGGGTACGCGCGCTGGCGGATGTGGCGGAGGGCGCGCAGTACACGGTGACGAGCCTGTACGAACGGGATCCGAAGCTCCTGCGGTTTTTGCACCAGACCGGCATCGAGCCCGGGGGAGCCGTCCGGGTGATGAAGCGGAATTACGACCAGACGGTGGCGATTGAGACGGCGATGGGGCTTTTCACGATTGGGCCGGCGGCTGCGGAGAAGGTGCAGGTGAAGAGAGGTGCGGACCAGAGATCGATCATCCGGAGCAAAAGCCGCTGAGGTGGAGCAGACGGGTCCCAGCCCCTGGTATTAGCATTCCCTGAGAGCCTCAAACCATGTTCAACTTCCGGGCCGCTGCCGTTTCGCTGTGCGGACTCGTGCTCGCCGCGACGGCCGCGCGGGCGCTCGATCCGCATACGGCGCTGGCGCAGTACGGGTACCAGTCGTGGCAGACCGACTCCGGCCTTCCGCAAAACACCGTGCACGCGATCGTGCAGGGGCGCGATGGGTTCCTTTGGATCGCGACCGAAGGCGGGCTGGTGCGCTTCGACGGCGTCGCGTTTGCAGTGCTGACGCACGAAAATACGCCGCAACTCCCGAGTGATTTAATTGACGGGCTGATGGAAGATCGCAGTGGCGTGCTGTGGGTGAGCACGTCGGGCGGACTCGCGCGGTTGCGCAATGGGCAGATGCAGGCGATCGGCGCACCGACTCAAGTTTGGCGCACCTTTCAGGATGGGGCTGGAACGGTGTGGGCGCTGACGGCGTCGGGGCTGTTCCGCGTAGAAGGCGATCGGCTGACCCGTGTGCCGCTCGATGCCGATCTGACTGAGAAAAGCGTAATGGTGCAGGGAGGCGATGGCGAGCTGTGGCTGAGCACGCAGCAAGGCCTGCGTGAAGCGAAACCGAACGGCGCGTTTGGCGGGAGAGGCGCCGAGGGCGAAGTAACGGCGCTTGCCTTCGACAGAGGCGGGCGCCCCTGGTGGGCGCAGGGGCGGGAGGTTGAAGAATGTCCGGCGGGAGGCGACTGCCACACCATCGACCTTCCGGAATCTGCCGGAACCGTGAACGCAATCGTGCGGGACGCGCAGGGACGCATGTGGGTGGGCACGGATGCTGGGCTTTATGCCGTTTCAAATGAAATGAAACGAGTCGGCCCTCCGGTGCAGGTGGATTTCCTGTTTTGCGACCGGGAGGGGATGATTTGGGCGGGAACCACGCAGGGGCTGATGCGGATTGCACCTGAGGGCACGGCGGAGTTGCTCCGCGGCAGCGATGTCTATCTGGCGATGACGGAGGATCGCGAGGGTGATCTTTGGCTGGGGACGGAGTCCGGTGGGCTGGCGGTGTTGCGCGACCGAAAATTCTCGGCGCTGACGGCGGCGGACGGATTGACGGACGAATATGTGCTGGCCCTGGCGCAGGCGCCGAACGGGCATGTGGGCGTGGGGACGAAAGGCGGCGGACTGAATGTCTTCCGTGACGGACGGTTTTATCCGCTGACAACGGCCCAGGGGCTGTCGAGCAATGTGGTCCTGGCGGTGGCTGCGGCGGCGAATGGGGATGCGTGGGTCGGCACGCCGGATGGGCTCGACTTTCTCCACGATGGCCGGGTGGCGCGCGTGTTCACCACGGCCGATGGGCTGGCCGATGATTTTGTGCGGTCCGTCTTTGTCGATCGGCGCGGAACCGTGTGGACAGGGACGCGGCATGGATTGTCGCAGTACGCGAACGGGGCATTCACGACGTGGACGGCTCTGGATGGGCTGGGCAGCGACCTGGTGGGAGCGATTACGGAGGACGGTGACGGCAATGTGTGGATCGGAACGCTGGGCGGGCTGACGGAATTTCGCGACGGGCGCCTCAGGAATTTCAGGACCAAAGATGGCTTGAGCAGCAATGTGGTAACGGCGCTTCGTGCTGATGCGGATGGGACATTGTGGATCGGTACCAACGACGGCGGGCTGAACCGCATGCGGGCAGGGAAGATTGTGCGCCTCGGGGACGCGCAACTGCCGCAGCGCGTGATCGGCATCCTTGAAGATGCCGGCGGGTACCTGTGGATCAGCTCCAATACCGGCGTCTACCGCGTGAGCCGGGATGATCTCGGCCGCGCGGCGAACGGCGGCGCCGCGCCTGAGGTGATGCGCTTTGGCGTGGCGGACGGGATGCGGATCAGCGAGTGCTCAAGCGGGGGACATCCTGCAGCGCTGCGGCTGGCGAACGGCGAACTCTGGTTTGCGACACTGAGAGGGATAGCGCGTGTCGATCCTGAACACATGCCGCTGAATCGCGTGCCGCCGCAGGTGGCGCTGGAGCGGGTGCTGGTGGATGATGTGGCCCAGGATTCTGCGCCGGCCACGGTGGGAGGGCTGCGGGTTGCGCCCGGGCACAGCCATTACGAGTTCGACTACGCGGGCTTGAGTTTTGTGGCGCCACAGAAGGTGGCGTTCCGGTACCAGTTGGAAGGGTTCGATCCGGGATGGGTGGATGCGGGGACGCGGAGAGTGGCGTATTACACCAACCTCCCGCATGGACGGTACCGGTTTCGCGTGATGGCGCGCAACAACGATGGCGTCTGGAGCGATGCGGCGGCGATGGCGGAGCTGACGGTCGAGCCGCATGTGTATCAGACGCTGTGGTTCCGGCTGCTGGCGGTGATCGCTGTTCTTGGTTTGGCTTACGCAGCGTGGCGCCGGAGATTGCTTGGGGTGGAACGGCAGTACGAGGCGGTACTGGGGGAACGGACCCGCATTGCGCGGGAGATTCACGATACGCTGGCGCAGGGATTTGTGGCGGTGAGCGTGCAGCTGGAACTGATTGCACAGTTAATGCAGTCGTCGGCCGAGGTGGCCAGGGAACAGCTGGAATATGCGCGAGCGCTGGTGAGGAACAGCCTCGAGGAGGCGCGCATGTCGATTTGGGAACTGCGCTCGCAGGCCGCCGCGCAGGAGGACCTGGCGGCGCGGCTGCTGACGATGGCGGAGGAAGCCGCGGCCCGCACCGGAGCGGGAACAAAGGCGATGATGCAGGTGAACGGGACGTATCGTCCGCTGGAGGCAGGGGTGGAGCGCGAGGTCCTGCGTATCGGGCGGGAAGCTGTGTTGAACGCGGTGCGGCATGGAGAGCCAGGGAACATTCTGCTGCGGCTCAGCTTCGACGAAGGTATGTTGGAGATGGAGATCCGCGACGATGGGAAGGGATTTTCCGGGACGCCGCCGGACGGCGCAAGCGGGCACTACGGAATCACCGGCATGCGCGAGCGGGCTGAGGCGATCGGCGGAAGACTGACGATGGAGAGCCAGGCCGGCGCTGGTACGCGCGTGCGGCTGCAACTGCCTTTAAGCGCGGCAACGCCGAGAGCGGCAACCGCGGGACGCGGAGTGGCTGAAGAGAGACGGTAGAAAAGTAACCTATGACGGATACGATCAAGATTCTGATAGTCGACGATCACCACATCGTGCGCCAGGGGCTGGTGGCGCTGCTGAAGACTGTTCCGGGGTTCGAGGTGGTGGCGGAGGCTGCGGACGGCGAGCAGGCGGTGGAGCTGCACCGGAAGCTTCGTCCCGATGTGACGCTGATGGACTTACGGCTGCCGAAGATGAATGGCGCGGATGCGATTGCGCGGATTCGGGAGGGATATCCAGGAGCGCGCATCGTGGTGCTGACGACGTTTGACGGCGATGAGGATATCTATCGCGCGCTGCAGGCGGGGGCGAAGGGATATCTGCTGAAGGGGATGGACCTGGCCGAGCTGTCGGAGGCGATCCGCACGGTGCACGCGGGGAAGACGCGCATTCCGCCGCGGGTGGCGGAGAAGCTGGCCGAGCGGATGAGCGGCGCGACCCTGACGGCGCGGGAGTTGGAAGTGCTGAAGCTGATCGTGGCGGGGAAGAGCAATAAGGATATTGGAAATGCGCTGTTCATCTCAGAGGCCACGGTGAAGACGCATGTGAACAGCCTGCTGAGCAAGATGGGCGTGGATGATCGCACGCAGGCGGCGACGACAGCGCTGCAGCGGGGGCTGGTGCATCTGGAGTAAGAACCAGGTTGCGGGTGACAGGTCACGGGTTACAGGTGGTGGGGCGCGGGGCATGATGAAACGGCTTTGGAAGGGAAGGGTTTGGGTCGCGCTGGCCGTACTGCTGGCGGGCGGCCGGTGCGCGTGGACGCAGGATGGACATGCGGCGGAGTGGCGGACGGCGACCGAGGCGGAGCTGAAGTCGGTGATTCCGCCGCGCGCGCCGGTGGTGACCGAGCGGATCGAGACAGAGATGACGTCGGCTTCGGGCATCACGAACGGCCATGGGCAAACGATTGCCGGCGTGGTGCTCATCACCGCGGGATATTCGGCTGAGGGGAAATACTCGCATTTTTTTCTGACACAGGTACCGCTGCGGGTTGGCGATTCCGTGGAATTGGCGGCGGGCGAGTACGTGATCGGCTATGAGCACAGCGGAGACGGGCTGCTGATTCACTTTTTTGAGGCGGCGACGGGCAAGCCAGTCGGCTCGGTGCCGGCGGCGCTGATTCCTGGGACGACACGCGTCGAGCAGATACGCGTGTGGCCGCCTGGGGCCCGCTCTCTGATTCAGATTGGCCGGTTCGGATTCAGCTATCGGATTGGAGGGTAGCGCGGATGGCGGAGGTTGCGGCGCAAAAGCAACAGAGGATTCTGGAGGCGCTGTGCGAGAACTGGCAGGCGGAGATGCGCGGCTACTACACCTACAACACGCTGGCCGAGCGCGACGAGGATTCCGTGCGGAAGAAGACGCTGCGGCATATGGCGGAGGCGGAGGCGCATCACGCGGCGCTATGGGCCAGGCGGATCCGCGAGCTGGGCGCGGAGCTGCCGAAGTATGAGGGCAAGCTGACAGGGGATGCGGACTCGCTCGTGAATCGGCTGGGCGGACCGCAGATGGCGCTGCGGCGGCTGGAGATCGACGAGAGCCGCGATATTGCGCGGTATGGCATGCAGTTGAAGGAATTGGGGGATGAGCCAAGCGTTGAGATTCTGAAGCAGGTGATTGCGGACGAACAGGAGCACTATCGCGAACTAAGCGAACTGGTGCGTCACCGCTATCCGAAGCCGATGGTGAGCTCAGAGCTGGCGCGTCAGGAGCTGAATGAGCTTCTGCTGCAACGGAACCGTGGCGGGCGGCAGACGGCGGGGTGGATCGGCGACGCCATTTATGGCGTGAACGATGGACTGGGGGCGATTTTCGGCATCGTCTCGGGCGTTTCGGGCGCGACGCTGGGCAACAGCCACTGGGTCCTGCTGTCGGGCATCGCCGGCATGATTGCCAGCGCATTGTCGATGGGCTCCGGCGCATATTTGGCGGCGAAAAGCGAGCGCGAGATCTACGAAGCGGAGCTGGCGCGGGAGCGCGACGCGATCGAGATGAACGGGCCGGAGGCGCGCGAATTGCTGTCGCTGTACTACCAGGTCAAGGGGATTCCGCGGGACGACGCAGATCACGTGGTGGAGCATCTGGCCGAAGACAAGGAGCGATTTACGCGGGCGCTGGCGGCGGAGCGGCTCAACATGAGCGAGGAGGGATTGAGCCAGCCGCTGGTATCGGCGTGGTCGGGCGCGCTCTCAACGGCGGTGGGTGCGTTCATCCCTATCGTGCCGTTCTTCTTCATGAGCGGCTATCCGGCGGTGATTGTCTCGGCGATTGTGTCGCTGATCGCGCATTTCGCTGTGGGTGCGGCCAAGTCCCTCATCACGGTGCGCAGCTGGTGGGCTTCGGGGCTGGAGATGACACTGGTGGGCGCACTGGAAGGTGTGGCCACGTATGTGATTGGAATTTGGCTGGGGCATTTGGGGGCGTAAAGACAGGGGGTAGGTGCAGCGGATAGGGTACAGCCGAGCCTGCTGCGTACCTCTCAATTAGGTTTTGACTGCTGACCTTCCATCATTGCCATGAATTCAGCGAAGCAGTCGTCGCAGAGCACCACGCAATCCTCGACGGGGGTGTTGTCCCAAAGATCTCGCAACTCCTGCTCTGCATCCACGTCGCTGCGGCTCTTTTCGAAGATGCGATTACAGCTTTCGCAGGTGAAGAACCCCTTCATTTCGGAAATATTTTCACATTCGAATCGATCATGTGGCTCTTTGACTCACTCATGGCCCGGAATGACGATCGGTTCTCCCTGCGGATCACTTTGACATGTGTGCGTAGTAGTCCTGCAGGGTGTAGAAGGCCTTCTTCTTCTGGCCCTGGTCGGAGACGAGGCCTTTGCGGTTGAAGTGGTCCTGGATGCCGGGCAGCGGACGCAGGGGCGAGCGAAAATCCATGAGCACCCAGGGTGTCATACCGCGCAGGAAAGGGATGTTCGCCAACATTTTGAACTGCTGCCGGAAGACGTTGTCCTGATATTCCTCGGTGAACATCTGCGTCTCGGGGCCGTGGAGGCCCGTTTTGGCGCCCGCGCCGAATTCGCTGATGATGACCGGCTTACCCATCGGATTCTGCCAGGTGTAATTCGGGATATCGGCTGCCGAGCCCTGGTACCAGCCGAGGTATTCGTTATAGCCGAGCACGTCGAGATCCTGGCCGAGCGGATCGTCGAGCGCCGCGGTCGTGCCGTGGAAATGCGTGACGATGGCGGAGGTGATGAGGCGTGTGGGATCTTCGCTGCGCGCCTGCTCGGCGAGTTGATGGAGGAAGGCATCGCGCGCCGGGCTTTCCGGCGTTTCGTTCGAGAGCGACCACAGGATCACAGCGGCATGGTTGTGATCGCGGCGGATCATCTCGTGGAGTTGCTGTTTGGCGACGGCGAGCGTGTCGGGATTCGTCCAGTCGATGGCCCAGTAGACGGGGATCTCCGACCAGACCAGGATGCCGAGCTTGTCCGCCAGACGATACTCGTTCTCGGTGTGCGGATAATGGGCCATGCGGACGAAGTTGCAGTGGAGCTCACGCGCCCAGCCGAGGAGGGTTGCGGCGTCCTGGTCGGACGAGACGCGGCCTGTCCGATAAGGAGCTTCATCGTGGAAGCTGATCCCCCGGAGAAAGATCGGCTTGCCGTTGAGCAGGATTTGGTCGCCGCGGACTGCGACGGTGCGGAAGCCGATGTCGTCGGTGAGGTGGTCGGGACCGGCTTCGATTTCGACGTGGTAGAGGCGCGGATGATCCGGTGACCAGAGCTCGAGGCCGGGAGAGTTGAAGGAGAAGGCCGCGCGGCCATTTGTATCCGTGGCCGCTACTTTCTCGATGTGAAGATCGGGAATGCGGAGGGTGACGCTCGTGCCTGCATCAGCCCCGTCAACGTGGACGTAGCCGTCGAGTTGCGTTGAAGAACCGCGATGGAGCTGGAGCGACTCGTCATCGATGTAGGTCTCCGGCACCTCGACGAGCGATACCGAGCGCGTCAGTCCGCCGTAGTTCCACCAGTCGGTTTTGAGAGTGGGCACGCGAGGGACCTCGCGGGAATTATCGACGGCGGCAACGATGAAGTTATCGCCGTCCTTCACCGCGCTGGTGATGTCGCAGTCGAAGGGCGTAAAGCCGCCCTGATGCGCGCAGGCAAAGACGTCGTTGACGTAGATCCAGGCCGCGTAGTTGGCTGCGCCGAAGTGGAGAAAAACGCGCGTGTGCGGTTTGGGATGCCAGGTGAAGTCGCGCTGGTACCACAGTGCGCCCTCGTAGTAGAAGAGCGATTTGTCCTGGCTGTTCCAGTCGCCGGGAACGTGGAGCGTGGGCGAGCGAGAGAAGTCGTACTGGACGAGGGGGCCGCCGGGGACGTAGTGCAGGTTCTTCGCGTAGCCGCCAGGGGTGGGATGATCCGGGTTCGAGCCCCATCCGTCATGGTACGGATCGGGCATGTAGTGCCATGGGCCGTCGAGGGAGATTTGCGGACGGTGGTCGACATCGACGAGGAGCGTAGTTTGTTGGGCGGAGGCGGCGAGCGCGGCGGAGAGGAGGCAGAGAACAACGCGGCGAACCATGGAAGACAGGTTACAGGGGTCAGCGCGGGTTACGCAGGCGGAACTGATTGGCGCGGTCAAATTCGTTGCGGAGTTCGGGGGTCTTGAGGTTCTCGCGCAGGTGGGCGAGGCGCTGCTCGAGAGCAGAGAGAGCGTGCGCGATGGCGTCGGCGTTGGTATGGGCAATGTCACGCCACATAGAAAATGGACTTGATCCGAGGCGCGTCATCTCGCGCAGCGCGCGGCCGCCGATGGGGAGCAGGTCGGGATCGGCGGCGAATTCGTCTTCGAGCAGCGCAGAGAGCGCGGTGGAGACGAACTGCGGCAGATGGCTGATCCACGCGCAGATCAGATCGTGGCGCTCGGGGTCGATATCAACGATGCGGCAGCCGAACCATGCCACCCAGGAGCGCCATTCGCGGGCGACGGTCTGCGCGGTTGATTCGTTCACCTGGGGAGCCAAAGCCCCTTCGCGCGGGCGAGGGCTCTGGGATGGTGAGAACGATGGGTGCGACGGTTCGGTGAAGAGCCAAACCGAGCCGGAGAAGAGATTTCCATCGGCATTCGCCGCCCCGCCGACTTCTTTGCCAGCCATGGGATGGCCGGGAAGGAATCCGGGAGAGCCAGGGGCATTGTATTTGTCACGCGCATGGGCACAAATGGCGCCCTTGACGCTGCCGACGTCGGTGACGAGCTGATCGTCGCGCAGCAGCGGCGCCAGGCGGTCGAGCCACTCGAGGATCGTGAAGACGGGACCGGCGAGCAGGATCAGGTCGCTGCTGGTCGCGGCGGTGAGGGGATCATCGGCCGTGACCGTGATGGCGCCCTGGTTCAGCGCGGTGTTTAGCTCTTCGCGGTCCGGATCCCATCCGGCGATGACGCCGGAAAACCCGTTGGCGCGGAGAGCAAGACCGGCAGAAGCGCCGATGAGGCCGGTGCCGAGGATGGTGATGCGTTGGATCACGGTGACAGGTTACGGTACAGGTTACAGGTTACGGGCTGCAGGTGACAGGGCTCGGGGTCCGGTGGCTGGTTTCAGGCGAAAGGCCAGGGCCCCAGAGCGCACGACCCAGTCAAGCCAGCCTCGGGTTGAATGGGGTGCGCCCCGTCCATCAAATCGTGCGGTCCACGGCCGAAGCAATCAAGCGCAGCGAGTCCATCAGCTTCGTGAATTGCTCGGGGAAGAGCGATTGGGCGCCGTCAGAGAGCGCCTTGTCGGGGTTGGGGTGAACTTCGATGAGCAAGCCGTCGCCGCCGGCAGCGACCGTTGCGCGGGCCATGGCCGGCACTTTGTCGCGGCGGCCAGTGCCGTGCGAGGGGTCGCCGAGGATGGGCAGATGGGAAAGCTTCTTGACGACGGGAATGGCGGAGATGTCCATGGTGTTGCGTGTGTAGGTTTCGAAGGTGCGGATGCCGCGCTCGCAGAGGATCACGTCATAGTTGCCGCCGGCGAGGAGATATTCCGCGGAGAGGAGCAGCTCTTCGATGGTGGCGGCGATGCCGCGCTTGAGGAGCACAGGCCTGCGGATCTGCCCGAGCTCGCGGAGCAGATTGAAGTTCTGCATATTGCGCGCGCCTACCTGGAAGAGGTCGACGTAGGGCAGCATCTGCTCGATCTGGGAGATCTCCATGACCTCGCTGACAACCAACAGGCCCTGGGTGTCGCCGGCTTCGCGCAGAAGCTTGAGCGCGTCGATGCCCAGTCCCTGAAAGGAGTAGGGCGAGCTGCGCGGCTTGAACGCGCCGCCGCGGAGGAATTTTGCGCCCGCGGCTTGAACGATTTGCGCAGCGGCAAGGATCTGCTCGCGCGATTCGACCGAGCAGGGGCCGGCCATCACGACAACTTCATTTCCGCCAATCGAGACGCCGTTGGGGAATCGGACGACCGTTCCTTCGGGGCGGAAGCTGCGCCCGGCGAGCTTGTAAGGCGAAGAGATGCGGATGACTTCCGCAACGCCGGCGAGGACTTCGAACTCGCTGTGCTCGAAAGCGCCTGGCGTGCCGACGCCGGCAAGGATGGTCTGCACCGCGCCGGTGGTGCGGTGGACGTTGAAGCCGATTTCCATCATGCGCTCGACGACGGCCTGAATCTCGTCTTCCGTCGCGCGTTCCTGCATAGCAACGATCATTGGTCTTTTCCTGTCTCGCGTTTCAAGATCTCTTTTTGATGGGAGTCGCTGGCCGGCACGCCGGGGCTTGAGGCCAGCTCGTTCCGCTGGAGGGCGCGCATGACGTCGATGATGCGCTCGTAGATGTGGACGAGCTCGGCATCGGGCAGCGGCCCGGGATTGTGCGAGCGGACATTGTCGAAGATGACGCGCTCGCGATTCGGCTCGTAGACGGGCAGGTCGGTCTGGCGTTTGAGACGGCCGATTTCCTGCGCGGCGGCGGCGCGTTTGCTGATGAGCAGGACGATTTGCCGATCGAGCTCGTCAATTTCGCGCCGGAAGGTTTCGATGTCCATGACGTTATTTAACCTGGTGGCCGGGGATTGAACAATGCGCGTTGTGCCTGACCACAGCGGACACGGAGCGCACTGAAGCAGACCGTGGAACGAGAAATAGGCAGGAGCCTATCGGGCCGGCACGGCTGCGCCGCGCAGGCCCTGAATCAATCGAGCGATCGCGGCCGGAGCTTCTTTGGGTCCCGCCTGTTCGATCGCGGCGACCAGCGCGCTGCCGATGACGGCGGCGTCGGCGAATTCGCCGATTGCGGCGAAATGCTCGGGCGTAGAGATGCCGAATCCGACGGCGACAGGCAATTGCGTGAAGCGGCGCAGGCGGCGGACGAGCTGCTCGGCGTCAGCGGCGAGCTGGGCACGCGCGCCGGTGATGCCGGTGCGCGAGATCGCATAGACGAAACCCTCGGAAGCCGCGGCGATGCGCTCCAGCCGCGCGTCGGGACTGGTAGGCGCGGCCAGAAAAACGGGCGCGAGATGATAGCGGTGCATCGCGTCCAGGTATTCTGCGGCTTCTTCCACAATCATGTCGGTGACGAGGACGCCGTCGACGCCGGCTTGCTCCGCGGCGGCACAAAACTCTTCGAGTCCAAAGCGCAGGATCGGATTGCAATAAGAAAAGACAATGAGCCCGGCAGCCGGGCGCTCGACGCGGAGGGCGGCAGCAAGGGCGAGGACATCGCGGAGCCTTGTGCCGTTGCGCACGGCGCGTTCGCTGGCGCGCTGGATGACGGGACCGTCGGCGACGGGATCGCTGAAGGGCACGCCCAACTCGAGGACGTCAGCACCCGCGTCGATGGCTGCGATTGCGATTTTCTGCGACGTGGCGAGATCGGGGTCGCCGATGGTGAGGTAGGCGACCAGACCAGGACGATTGGGGAAACGAATCATTTCTGCGGCTCGCCTCCGGTGAGGCTCAGTTCGCGGGTGAGGATGCCCATGTCTTTGTCGCCGCGGCCGGAGACGTTGACAAGCACGATATCGCGCGGTGAGAGCGTGGGCGCGAGGCGGAGGCACTCGGCGACCGCATGCGCGGATTCGAGCGCGGGAATGATGCCTTCGGTACGGGCGAGGCACAGCGTCGCATCGAGAGCTTCGGCGTCGGTTGCGGAAGTGTATTCGGCGCGGCCGGAATCGTGCAGCGCAGCGTGCTCCGGGCCGATAGAAGGATAGTCGAGACCGGCGGAGACGGAGTGGGTGAGGGCGATTTGGCCGGCGTCATCCTGCAAGACCCAGGAGTAGGTGCCCTGAAGAACGCCGGGCGATCCGCCCTGAAAGCGGGCAGCATGATCGCCGAGGGCGGGGCCGCGCCCTCCAGCCTCGACGCCAATGAGGCGGACGTTCCTGTCGGGGATGAATTCGTAGAAGGCGCCAATGGCGTTGGAGCCGCCGCCGACGCAGGCGATGATGGCGGTAGGCAATCGGTTCTCTTTCTCGAGAATTTGCGCGCGCGCTTCGCGGCTGATGACCCGGTGGAAGTCGCGGACCATGGCCGGGTAAGGATGCGCGCCGAGAACGCTGCCGAGGAGGTAATGCGTGCTGCGGACGTTGGTGACCCAGTCCCTCATGGCCTCATTGATGGCGTCCTTCAGCGTGCGCGAGCCGGAAGAGACGCCGCGGACTTCCGCGCCGAGCAGGCGCATACGGAAGACGTTCAGCTCCTGGCGGCGCATGTCCTCGTCGCCCATATAGACGACGCACTCGAGTCCGAACAGTGCGCATACGGTGGCGGTGGCGACGCCGTGCTGGCCCGCTCCGGTCTCGGCGATGATGCGCTTTTTGCCCATGCGCACGGCGAGGAGCGCCTGACCGAGGCAGTTATTGATCTTGTGCGCCCCGGTATGGAGCAGGTCTTCGCGCTTGAGGTAGATTTTGGCGCCGCCGAGGGATTCGGTGAGGCGCGCGGCGCAGTAGAGCGGCGTGGGACGGCCGGCGTAGTCGCGCAGCAGCGATTCCAGCTGAAGATGGAAATCCGGGTCGTCCTGGGCTGCCTGGTAGGCGAGATCGAGCTCGTCAAGGGCGGCGACGAGGGTTTCCGGGACATAGCGTCCGCCATAGGCGCCGAAGCGTCCGGCGATGGATTTTGCCGCGGTGGCCATGGATATAGGTTACAGGTTTCAGGTTGCCGGTCACAGGGTGCAGGGATCGTCGTTTCCCAGCCGCGCAGGATGCAGTCAGCTCAGGCTCTGGGTCACAGGCGGGACATTTTCGATGGCGGCGAAGGCGGCGCGGGCGGCGCGGATGAAGGCGTGGAGGCGCACGGGGTCTTTTCTCCCGGGAAAGGATTCGACACCGCTCGCGACGTCGACGCCCCAGGGGCGAAGAGCGCGAATCGCCTCGGCGACGTTTTCAGGAGTGAGGCCGCCGGCGAGAATGATGCGCACTTTGCCGGATTCGGCGGCCAGAACGTCGCGGGCGCGCTCCCAGTCGAACACCTTTCCGGTGCCGCCGGAGGCTGTTGCGGTACGCGTGTCGACCAGGACGGCATCGGCGGCGCGGTGACGGCCGATGGCGCGAAGCTCGTCGCGGAGGGTCCGTTCGGAAGCAGCGGGATCGCGGTCGAGGGACCAGTGCAGCGACTGGACGAGGAAAAAGCTCGGGTCGAAGGCGTTGCGGAGCCGTTCGGCTAACTGGAAGTCGAGCTCGCCGTGGAGTTGGACCCCGTGCAGGCCCGCCGTCTGCAGAGCGAATTGAATCTCCTCGAAGTCCTGGGTGTTAAAGATACCGATTTGCGTCACGTCGGGGGGCAGTTCCGGCGCGATGGTGGCGGCCTGGCCCGGCGTAACCTGGCGCGGGCTGGACGCGAAGACGTAGCCCACCGCGTCGGCTCCGGCTTCGGCGGCGCGGAGCGCGTCCTGGAGATTCGTGTTGGCGCAGATCTTGATCCACATAGCGGGTCAGGCGCGTGCGGGCAGGGCCGCGGGTTCCGGTCCGGAAGATGCTGCGGACTGAAGCAGCGCAGCGAGGGCCACGCCGGGGTGGGCTTCCCGCATCAGGGATTCTCCAACGAGGAACGCGTGGAAACCGGCGCCGCGCAAAGTATGGATATCGGCAGCCGTGTGGATGCCGCTTTCCGCGACGCGCACGGCGTGCTTTGGCAGTTGGGGCCCGAGGCGCAGCGAAGTTTCCAGCCCGACGGCAAAGGTGCGAAGGTCGCGGTTGTTCACGCCGTAGGCATCGCAACCCAGGTCGCGAACGCGGGCGAGCTCTTCGGCGGTGTGGACTTCGCAGAGGACATCGAGTTGGTGCTCGTGGGCGGAGGCGGTGAGGCGCGCGAGTTCCTCGTCGCCGAGCGCGGCGGCGATCAGCAGGATGGCGTCAGCATGGTGGGCGCGGGCTTCGACAATCTGATACTCGTCGACGATAAAGTCTTTGCGGAGGCAGGGAATTTGCGTGGCGCCAGAGGCGAGGTCAAGGTTGGTGAGGGTCCCCTGGAAGAAGGGCTCGTCGGTGAGGACGGAGAGCGCGGCGGCGCCTCCGCATTCGAGGTCGCGGGCGAGGAACGCGGGCTCAAAGTTGGGGCGGATGAGGCCTTTCGAAGGGGAAGCTTTTTTGAGCTCGGCGATGATAGCGGGGCCGGAGGCGGCCGCGCGGCGAAGGGCGGCGGCGAATCCGCGGGGTGTGTGGGCGGCGGCAGCTCGCTCCATGAGCGGCAGAGGCGCGCGTTCGCGGCGCTGGGCCAGATCGGCGCGAGTTTGCGCGAGGATGCGGTCGAGATGCAGCAAAGCAAGGGTCCTGACCTCAGTATAGAGGGCGCGCCAGGGATACGACCTCACGGAAAGAGTCGGCGGGGCTGCGGCTGACATTTGTCATGCGCGATTGCTGACGAAGGGCACTGCCAGGATGAGCGTGGCGGAGGGATGCTGAGTATGACAGGAGGGAATTATGGCAACCCCAGGGACGCAATATCCGAATCAGGCAGCAGGGCAGGTGGTGCAACCGACGGCAATGTGCGCCTATCGGTCCGACTCGCATTTCATCATGGGCCTGGGCATCGTGCTGTTGTGCTTCGGGCAGGCGATTACGGGCAGCCACATCGTGAGCATCATTGGACTCGCGATGATTGTGCTGTCGAGCTGGATTGACTGAAGGCAGGGCACAGCGGTTAGGGAACAGGGATTAGGTCTGCGGCCGCAGTTTACAGGTGACGGGTTGCAGGGCACAGTTGGTCGAATCCCGCCTAGTCCGCGATGATGCTGCGGACAAGGATGAGGCACCCAGGTTAGTTCAGGATTCCGAGTTTGTTTGCCGTCTTTTCCAAAATCTCGAGCGCCTGATCCAGCTGCTCTCTTGTGTGCTCGCTGGTCATGATGGTGCGGATGCGGGCTTTGCCTTCAGGGACGGTGGGGAAAGCGATGCCGGTGCCGAGAACGCCGGCATCGAAGAGTGCCCGCGAGAAATCCATGGTGAGGCGGCCGTCGCCGATGATGATGGGTGTGATGGGCGTCTCGCTGGCCGGCGTGTTGACGCCTCCGATGTTGAAGCCGAGACGGCCGAGCTCGGATTTGAAGTACCGGGTGTTTTCCCAAAGTCGCTCGATGCGCTCCGGCTCCGATTCGAGCAGATCGAAGGCCGCGATGCAGGTCGCGGTGACCGACGGCGGATGCGAGGTCGAGAACAGGAACGGCCGAGCGCGATGGTAGAGGAAGTCGATCAGGTCTTTTGAGCCGCAGACGTAGCCACCGATGGCTCCGATCGCTTTCGAGAGCGTGCCGACCTGGATATCGACGCGGCCATGGCAGTGGAAGTGGTCAATCGTCCCGCGGCCATTGCGGCCCAGCACGCCGGAAGCATGAGCGTCGTCGACCATCATGATGGCGCCGTATTTTTCGGCGAGGCCGGCGAGCTTGTCGACCGGGCCGATGTCGCCATCCATGGAAAAGACGCCGTCGGTGATCAGCAGCTTGTGGCCAGGCTCGTCGTGGACCTCTTTGAGGATCTCTTCGGCGTGCGCGACGTCTTTGTGGCGGAAGACCTTGATTTTGGCGCGGGAGAGGCGAGCGCCGTCAATGATGGAGGCGTGGTTCAGCTCGTCGGAAATGATGAAGTCTTCTTTGCCGAGAATCGCGGAGACAGTGCCGGCGTTCGCCGTGAATCCGCTTTGGAAGACGACGCAGGCTTCGACATTCTTGAAGCGAGCGATTTTTTCTTCCAGCTCCATGTGGATTTTCATGGTGCCGGCGATGGTGCGGACGGCGCCAGGGCCGACGCCGAATTCGCGCGTGGCCTCGATGGCGGCTTCCTTCAGTTTAGGGTGATTGCAAAGCCCGAGATAGTTGTTGGAGGCGAGATTGATGATCTGCTTGCCGTCGTAGGTGCAGACGGGGGCCTGCGCGTCGTCGAGGATGCGCAGGCGGAAATGGGTGCCCTTCTGCTTCAGTTCGTCCATGGCGGCGGTGAGGTACTGGAGCTGGGGGCGCTGCGATAAAGCTGTGGCCATGATGGATCGCCTCGAAAATGCGAATTGCGCAACCTACGATCCTAACTCCGAGGACCGGCCTGATGAAGTGTTGGGTGTTTTCGGGGTACTGTACGAGCCCACATTAAAAAGCCTGAGAAGCTCGTTTTTGCAGTAGAATCGCGCACGCCGAGGGTTCTTTCTATGTTCCCTGTCTCTGCTGCGGACGCGGTTTCCCCCGCGATTCGACGGACGAAGCAGTTCCTGTTCCAGCCCTTCCGGCTGGGAACGTACCTGAAACTGTGCCTGGTGGCCGTAATCACCGAAGGTTTGGCGGGAAACTCCAACTACTCCGGCTCGCACAGCCAGACCTCACACTCTTCGGGAACGATCTACCCGCCGGTGTGGCAGCACGCAGGATGGATTGCAGTAATCGTGGCGGCGCTGGCGCTGGCGGTCGTTGTGGGGTGCTTCATTTTCTACCTGATTACGCGCCTGCGGTTTGCCTACTTCCATTGCCTGATCCCCAACACGAGAGAGATTCGCCCGGGCTGGTGGCTGTATCGCGCCCAGGCAGGGCGGTTTTTCTGGCTGAATATCATGGTGGGGCTGTGTTTCCTGGCGTTGGTGGCGGTGCTCGCGCTGCCGTTCATCGCCCGTATTTTGGCGGTGATTCGGAGCGTGCACGCAGGGGGGCGCCCCGATATCGCAGCCATTGTTGCCCTGGTGCTGCCGCTGATCCCCGTCATCCTGCTGGTGGTTCTTTTGGGGCTGGCAGTGGATGTGGTGCTGCGCGATCTCATGCTGCCGCATTACGCGCTGGAGAACGCGACCGCCGGCGAAGCGTGGGGAGCGGTGTGGGCGCGCATTCGGGTCGAAAAGGGGCAGTTCTTCGGGTATGCGCTGCTGCGCATCGTTCTGCCGATGGTGGCGATGATCGCGCTGTTCCTCCTGCTTCTGATTCCCGCCATTTTCTTTTTCGCATCGACAGCCATCGTCGAGGTTGGCATTAACGCGACCTTCTCCGGCGCGACGGGGGCGGTCTCGGTGATCGGCATCCTGCTGGGGGTCGGATTCGGTGTGCTGGCGGCCGGGATTGCGTTCGTGGTCGGCATCGGCGTTGGCGGCCCGCTGAGCACAGCGATCCGCGAATACGCGCTGCTGTTCTACGGCGGACGATATCAGCGGCTGGGCGATATTCTGTGGCCGCCGCTGGCCGGAGCGACTGCGCCGGGGATGGGGTAAAGCGCGACGGCCGTTCACGTTGGGTATGGCAGGACTGGAGCCGCGCGATGGAACCGCGGGGCGACGCGACCCCTGCGCGGTCGCTCAGATACAATAAGCTTTCCAGCGCAGGGACCGATTGGCTTCTTTTGGGTGAACGAATATTTCGTGCCCGCGAGAGCCAAATTCCTGCGCGGACGGTCTGATTGAAGAGAGTTCCTCACGCATGATTTTGCTGTTTCGGAAATATCTGTCCTCGCGGCCGGCTGTTCGGCTGCTCAGCAGCACAGGAATTTTGGCGACGCTGGCCGCCCTGGCGCTTAACGCAGGCGCGCAGGCCCAGGTGGCTACGCGCACGCACCTGGCGACGCAGCAGGATGCCGGAGCTCTGTCGCTGACGGCGAAGGTTGCCGATGTGCAGGGGAATCCGATCTCAGAGGGATCGGTGAGCTTTGAGACGGCGAAGGGATCGCTGGGGTCGGTGTTCGTGCAGGGTGGGGCGGCGACGCTGCATCTGACGAATCCGCCGGCGTGGGCGCGGTCCATCACGGCTGTTTATCATGGAGGCGCAGCCTTTGCGGCCTCTTCGGCGAGCGCGTCGGTGATGCCCGCTGCAACCGGTTTGGCTGGATTTACCGTGACGGCGAGCCCGTCATCGCTCACGCTCACACCGGGCGACTACAGCACGGTGGACCTGACGATCACGTCGCAAAACGGCTTTAGTGAGGCGGTCAACCTGTCTTGCTCGGGCCTGCCGGCGGCATCGGCGTGCAACTTCAATCCAAATGTGGTGGCACCGCCTGCCAACGGAACGGCGCTCAGCGCAATGCAGCTAACCACCACCGCGCTGTCGGGCCGGAACTCGAAAAACAATCCGGCTCCCGTGGGGCGATCCGGCGCGGTCTATGCGCTGGTCATTCCGGGATTGCTGGCTCTGGCCGGCGTCGGCGCAATCCGGCGCAAGCATTTTGGCGCGCTGCGGGTGCTGGGGCTCGTGATGCTGCTGGCGGCTGGATCGCTGGGGCTGAGTGCCTGCAATGCCCGGTACTCCTACGAGCATTACCATCCGTCGCCGAATTATGGGACGGGCGCGGGGAACTACACGATCGTGATTGCCGCGTACTCCTCGAACGGGACGGCGATCACCCAGGCGACTTCGTCGGATGCCAACTGCGCCGGCGCGGTGTGCGTGGCGCTGACGGTGCAGTGAAGCAGCGGTTTGTAAATAAGGTTTAGGGATTGGACGGCTCAGGCGCGGAAGCCTGAGCCGTTTGCATTTTGGAGCACAATGCCGGGAAGGATTCCTACCGCATTGGGCAGACCTGGACGGCGGTGTTGCGGTAAGGGCAGGGGAACCTGGTCTGCGCATCGGGCGGGAGCAGAAGCCATGTGGCTCCGAGCGGCATGAGGCGGCCGCGGCGCTCGGCATCGGACATGCGATTCACGGAGGTCTCCGCATTGCGCTGTGCGGCCCAGCGCTGAGCCAGACGCGGCACGACGGCGACCACCCCGGCATCCTTATCGTCGGCGAGCTGATCGCGTTCAGAGAGGACGCGGAAGCCCTGCTCGTCTTCGCCGAGCTGATAGACAAGCTCCGGATCGAAAGCAAAGACAGCATCGGCGGGAGTGTGGCCGCGGATCCACAGGAAGGCTTGCTCGTACGGGTTGGCGGGCCGCATTCCCGGCCATTCCACGCGGTTGGAGCCGGGCCAGGAGACGCGCTCGACGAGGAACATCGCGGCAAAAATCAGAATCAGCAGACCGATTCCGGCGAAGCGGGAGCGTCGCAGCAGCGTGGCAAGCGGAGCAGCGAGAAGAACCATGCCGACGGCGTAGAGGATGTGGAAGCTGCGCAGGACCTGGAGCGGGACGAGCAGATACGGTCCTGCAGGCGGAACGAAGAGCGCCGCCATGAGTGCCGCTGTGCTGCCGAGAAGAACGGCGGCGAGGCAGAGGGATTGCGTGGGACTGCGGCGCGGAAGCCGGTGCGCGGCGGTGGCGAAGAGGAGCAGGGGCAGCACAAGCCCGAGGATTTCGTACCACTGCCAGCGGGCGAGAAAGAGAAACGTCCGAGCGGGAAGGGAGACGGCCTGGCGGTAGGCCTCGCAGATGGCTGCGTGGCGAGCCATCGCGAAGGCACAGGCGGCCGCTGCGCATGCGGCAGCGCTGAGAGCGAGTGCAGGGCGGAGGCGGCCGGCATTGATGAGCGTGAGCAGGGTGACGAAGGCGACGGCATACGCGCCCATCAGAGGGTGGATCAGCACTGCGAGCGTCAGCAGGAGTGCGGAGCGCAACCACGCGCCACGGAGACATGCTGCGACGGCGAACAGCGCGAGCGGAGTCGAGAAGGATCGCGCGGTGACATAGGGATCCAGGAGAACCAACGCGGTTCCGGCAACCGGCAACGCGCAGCATGCCGCCGCGAGAAGGACGGCGCACCAGCGGGCCGGCTCGGCGACGAAGAGGCGCGTCGCGAGCAGGCGGCAGGCGGTGAGGAAGAGAAAGATGGAGAAGAGGTGGGTGGCGAAGAGAATCCACGGGAGCGGCAGGTGCGTGAGGCGCACCAGGGCTGCCAGCGTCCAGGCAAACACCGACCAGCGGGTAAAAGCGGTGACGAAGACGGCGTTGAGCGGGTAGAGCGCAGGATCGAGCAGGTGACCGACCCCGGCGATGTACAGGCCAGCGTCGTTCGCGAAGGGATGGTAGCCGTGGATGAAGAGAGCGATGGGAGTGAGCAATAGGGGAGCGATGCGCGAAGTCCGGGCGCGGGGTCTCCGCAGTCGCGATGCTGGCTCACCGGTGCTCGGAATGGCAGAGGGCGTCGTCATCGGACCTGATGCCGGCATGGAATCACAGACTCTTCTCGACCAGTTCTGTGGCCTGGGACTGGACGGCGGGATCCTCCCCGGATCCCTGCAGCCAATGGACGTGCGGCTCGCGACGGAACCAGGTGAGCTGGCGCTTGGCGTAGTTGCGATGCGCCTGGCGCGTGGCGGCGAGTGCTTCAGCCTCGGTTGATGCACCGCGAAGAACGCCGCGCGCCTGGCGGTAGCCGAGCGCGTCGAATGCACGGGGGGAATCGCCGTATTGCGCGAGGAGGCGGCGCGTCTCCTCGATGAGGCCGTCTGCAAACATCTCCGCGGCACGGGCGTCGAGGCGCTGATAGAGAAGGGCACGGGCCGGATCGAGACCGATGCGGAGAATGCGATATCCCGTGAGCGGGTCGCGGCCGCCGGCCCAGGCTTCCGTCACGGGCTGCCGGGCAGAAAGGCAGATTTCGATCGCGCGAATGAGCTTGGGGTGATCGTTCGCATGGATGCGCGCGGCAGACGCGGAATCGATTCGCCGCAGCAGGCGATGCAGCCATGCGGGCCCGTGGCGACGCGCACTGCGGCGCAGGCGGTCGCGCAGCTCTTCGGAGCGCTGCGGGCCGGCGAAGAGGCCCTCGAGCAAGGCGCGCAGGTAGAGTCCGGTCCCTCCGGTGACGATGGGCAGGCGATTACGGACCGCAATTTCGCTCAGTGCCTGGCGGGCGAGGCGGCTGTAGTCGCCGGCGGTGCAGAAGCGGTCCGGCGGCAGAACATCGATCAGGTGGTGCGGAATCTGGACGCGTTCCGCCAGGGAAGGCTTGGCGGTGCCGACTTCCATTTCGCGATAGACGGCGACGGAGTCGCAGCTGACGATCTCGCCCTGAAAGCGCCGGGCGAGCGCGAGCGAAAGTGCGGTTTTGCCGCTGCCGGTCGGGCCCAGCAGGGCGACAAGAAGGGGTTCCATAGAAAGGGAACAGGTGGCAGGTTACAGGTTACAGCGAGCCAGCCAGTCACCGGATTGCGAATGGGCATGCCATCGGCACGCCTGCAACAGCGGGCTGACTGCTCTGTGCCGGCTGCTAACCGCTATTCGACCTGCTGCTTCGCTTTGTAGCCGTCGCGGGCAATGATCTGGTATTTGAGCAGTTTGTGTTTCTCATCCTCCATGCGAAGAGGATGGCCTTCCTGATCGACGAGCTGAATCTGGATGCGGCGGTAGGTACCGTCCATTTTGGTGTTGGAGGGCTTGTAGGTGATCTGGTATTGGTTGCGAATCTGGTTGTTGATGTCGGTGAAGACGTCGGGAAATTCGGCGTCGAACCGAGGTTCGAAGTATTGGCCGCCGGTCATGCGCGCGAAAGTCTGCAGCTCGTTCTGCGCCTGCAGCATGGTGATACTGTTCATGCGTCCGCTCGCGAAATTGCCGGCGCCCATGACGCCGGCGCCGCCTGTGGCGATGGTGAAGATGGTGACGTTAGGCGTTTCCTTGATCTTCTGCATGACCTTGTCGAGAGTGATCTTCGAGAAGGTATCGAGGCCGGAGGAGACCAGGACGACATATTTGCGGCCATCGATGCGAGAGAGACGATCGAGCGTCTGGTAAACGGCGTCGAACTCGTTCGTCTCGTTCCAGGTGGGAATCTGCAGCGAGCGAATAGCATCCTGAATGGCCATCTTGTTCTGGGTAAAGTCCGTCAGGATCGTGGTGTGCATGTCGTAGGTGACGACGGCGATGTAGTCATTCGGCTGCAACTGCTGGGTAAAGGAGACGGCCGCGTTCCACATATCGAAGATGAACTGGTAGCTGTTGGCGGCGAATTCGAGCAGCAGCACGGCCGTGATCGGCGCTTTCACCTGCCGGAAGGCGACGATCTGCTGCGGAACGCCATCCTCGAAGACCCGGAAGTTGTCCTGCTCCAGATTGGGGATGAACTGATGGGTTTTCTGCGCGATGACGCCGACATCGACGTTCACGACAGGCACATCGACGCGGAGCGAATAGTTGTTCAGGCCCGGGGGGTTCTTCACCGCGGCTGGCGGCGGAGGGGGCGGCGGGGCGGTCGTGGACTTTTTGGGGATCGTGATCACTCCCGTGTCGTTCCCGGGGCCTCCGGCTTCGGGCGCCGTTTGATCGGCCGGTTGCTGTTGCTGTTGCGGCTGCTGTTGCTGCTGGGTTTGCTGCTGTGAGCCGGTCGTACTCTGTCCCCATAACCCCTGGGTGGGAAAAAGCGTCTGAGTCGTGAGCAGGACGGCAGCGGCGACAGCCGGAAAAATGGAGCGGGAATACCTCATCGAGGGACCTCTGGGACGATTTTCAATCCGGCGCGCCTTTGCGGCAAGCGCGGGAGCAGCATAGTCTATGGACGTGTATCAACGCATGAAAGATATCCGGCGGCCCCTTTGGGCGCCGCTGGCCCTGGTTCTGGCGTGCTCTGCCGGATGGGCGCAGTCCCCGGCCTCCTCTGCCGAAACCTTTGCCAGCCTGCCGCCGAAGCCGCCGGCGGTGACGAAATTCTATCCCCTCAGCGAGATTCATCGCGGCCAGCAGGGGGTCGCGTACACGGTTTTTGAGGGGACGAAGCCCGAGCCGATGGCGGTCGAGATTCTGGGCGTGCTGCACAACGCCATCGGGCCGCGGCAGGACATGATCCTTGCAAGGCTGGAGGGCGCGAAGCCGGAGTACACCGGAGTGGTTGCCGGCATGAGCGGCAGTCCGGTCTACATCGACGGGCGGCTGGTGGGCGCGCTGGCGTTCCGCATTGGCCAGTTCAGCAAAGAGCCGATCTGCGGGATTACGCCGATCCAGCAAATGCTGGGCGTCGAGGACGCAGGCCGGGATCAGAGCACAGAACTCAGGGCGGAGAGCACCGAAGGCGGCGTTGAGCGTTCAGCGTACAGCGTTCAGGGGTCGTCGGACGCCGGACTTCATAACGCGACGGCGGTGAGTAATGTGGGCGCAGGTGGGCCGTTGATGCAGCCGATGGATACCCCGCTGGTGTTCAGCGGATTCAGCCCGGCGGCGCTGGCGTTCTGGAAAGAGCATGCTCCGGCAGGGCTGGTGCCCGTGGAGGGGATTGGCGGATCGGAGAGCGACGAGAAGCAGCCGGATCCTCTGGCGCCGGGGTCGGCGGTCAGCGCGGTGCTCATCCGGGGCGACCTGGACATCGCGGCCACCTGCACAGTGACGTATGTCGATCCGAAAAGAGTGCTGGCGTGCGGACACCCGATCACGCAGTTCGGGCCGGTGTCGATGCCGATGACCAAGGCGGATGTGGTGGCAACGCTGCCCTCGCCTGCCGACTCTTTCAAGATCATCAACACCACCGAGACCATCGGATCCATTACTGAGGACCGGCAATCGGGGGTGATGGGTGAGTTCGGGAGACCGGCGCGCATGATCCCGGTGACGCTGCATGTGACCGCCGGCGCTGTGGACGATGGCCCCAAAAGCGGGGATGCTTTGCACTTTGAGGTGATCGATCAGCCGCAGGTGACTCCGATGGCGGTGATGGTCGCGGTCTTTCAGGGGCTGATGCAGCAAAACGCGTATTCCGCTTTGACCACCTACCGGGTAGAGGGCGCGGTGAAGCTGAGCGGCTATCCGACGGTGAAGCTGGACAATCTGGTGGCCCCGACGGACACGGTTCCGGCGAATGTGCAGGCGGCCCTGGCGCTGGGTGAGCGCTTTGCCAGGCTCTATGACAACGCGGCTCGGCGCACTCCGATCGAGAGCGTCGATCTGGAGATTGCCGCCATTCCGCGGCGGCTGACGGCGGAGATTGAAAGCGCCCAGGCGAGCAAGGTGGAGATTCATCCGGGCGACACGGTCACGGTTGAGGCGACGATCCGGCCGTGGCATGGCGACGCGTACAACGTGCGGGTCCCGGTGACGCTGCCGCCCAACCTGCCGGAGGGCCCGGTGCGTCTGCTGGTGAGCGACGGCGGAACGCTGGACCGGCTGCTGCAGCCGCCGCAATTCAACGCGCAACCGCTGGATATGGCGGCGACGATTGCGCAGCTAAACAGCCGGCATCCGAGCGATCGGCTCTACGTGACGCTGCTGGCGCCCGAGGTACAGGCGGCCGTGGATGGCCACACCCTGACCGGCCTGCCGTTGTCGATGGCGAATGTGCTGGAACCGCTGAAAGAGAACAAGGGCATGGTGCTGAACGGGGAGTCCGCGATGCCGATGGCCTCTCTGCCCATGGATGCCGTAGTCAGCGGCCAGCAGGTGGTGACCCTTCAGGTGGAAGACCAGTAGGCGCCAGGTGGGGCATGGCGGAGGAGCCAGCCTGTAGAATGGGGACTCCGCTGAAACCTGCTGCCGCAGTTCGAGGAACTTCATTCCATGACGACAATTCAGGGTTTAGCCGTGCATGCGGCGGGAGCCGAGCTGCTCCCCTTCAAGTACGATCCCGGCGATCTGCGTCCCCAGGATATCGAGGTGCAGATCACGCACTGCGGGGTTTGCCACAGCGACATCAGCCTGATCGACAACGACTGGGGTACCAGCCATTTTCCATTTATTCCCGGGCATGAGATCGTGGGTACGGTCACGAAGGTTGGCGAGGTGGTGTCGCATTTTGCCGAGGGCGATTGCGTCGGGATTGGATGGCAGGCGGATAGCTGCGGCCACTGCGAATGGTGCCGGCGCGGGGAGGAGAATCTCTGCGCGCAGGCGCAGCCCACATGCGTGGGACGGCATGGCGGATACGCGGAGGCGGTGCGGGTGAACGCCCGATTCGCGATGAAGCTGCCAGAGGCGCTGGACAGCGAGACGGCCGCTCCGTTGCTGTGCGCAGGGGTTACGGTGTACAACCCGATGCGCAGCGCTGGGATCAATCCGGCATCCCGGGTGGGCGTGATCGGGATCGGCGGTCTTGGGCACCTGGCGCTGCAGTTCGCACGGGCATTTGGGGCGGACGTGACCGCTTTCTCAACTTCGCCGGCCAAAGAAGAAGAAGCTCTGGCGTTGGGCGCGCACCGCTTCGTGCATTCGCGTGACAACAAGGCGCTGAGGGCGGTGGAGGGATCGCAGGATCTGATCCTCTCGACCATCAACGCGGAGCAGGAGTGGGGAGCCTACGTTGCCGCGCTGCGTCCGCATGGGACCCTGTGCCTGGTGGGTGTGCCGCCCGGACCCGTGGCTGTGCCCGGATTCCCGCTGATTGCGGGAGCGCGCTGCCTGTGCGGATCGAACACCGGGAGTCCGGCGCGGATCGCGGAAATGCTGGACGTTGCGGCTCGCCACAAGGTCGCCGCGAAGACGGAGAGCTTCCGCATGGCCGACGCCAACCAGGCACTGGATCGCGTGAGGAAGAACCACGTTCGCTATCGGGCCGTCCTCGTGAATTAGACGCCCAGGCCGCAGTTCCTCACCCCGCGCCTCCACTTCGTTTCCGGGCCGGTGTTGAGCCGGTTCACGGGTCTTTTCCAGGCCCGGATTGCTCTGTTAACTACATCGATAAGTAAGATGACGAGAAAGTGAATCCCCCTCTCTAACGGCAATCCCTGCAACAAACCGGTCCTCGCGCAGGTAACGTGCCCGCTGCTTGCCGCAGGCGCGTTCGAAACCGGACAGCCTTCCGCGAAACTGGACACGGAACCCGCCTTGAGGGGCCGCCTCTCTGATCGCACTCCTCAATCCTTCAATGAGATAAGGCCATGGTTTCGCGCGATTTCCCGTGGCTGACCGCGTGCTCCATCACTCGTCACTCAGGAGGCGGCAGATGGCGTACGTCGAACGGATACGGGATATGATCACGGCTCCCCTGCTGGAACAGATCGTGCAGCAGCGGGTCACTGCCGGCTGGCAACTGGTGTCGCTCGAATGGCGGCGAGAGCTGCCGGATTCAGAGCGGCCGACGGAGGGAGCCTATCCGGAGGAGATCCCGTATGGCTTGCGCATCTCCGACGATTGCAAGCGGCTGGAAGTCGATCCCGGCGAGAACCAGACGCTGCTGCAGATGATGGAGATGCTGGTGCAGGATTTCTCCTTCTCGAGTATTGCCAGCGACCTAAATGAGAAAGGATTCCGCACCCGCGAAGGCAAGCGCTGGAACCCTGTCGCCATTTTCAATATGATTCCGCGCCTGATCGACGTCGGCCCCCGGCTCTTCTCGACCGAGGAATGGGAAGCGCGGCGGCAAAAGTTCGCAAAGATGATGTAACCAAGTGGGCCTCTCTGAACACGTGCAGCCGAGGTCCTTACGGGCCTCGGCCTTTTTGTGTTTCGCATCCTAAAGAAGGTGCGCTGCAATGGAACGTCTTTTGACTCCGGTCCCGGAGCCTGCGCGCGCGTACGTCGATTCCAGACAATTCAAGGAGTTTGCGATGAAGGCTGTGAGCTATGAGGGCGAGCGCCGCATGGTGGTATCGGACCGACCGAAACCAAAACTGGACAAGCCCACCGACGCGATCCTGCGTGTGACCACGTCAGGCATTTGCGGCAGCGATCTGCACATGTACGACGGGAGAACGCCGCTGAAGAAAGGAACGGTGGTGGGCCACGAAATCATGGGTGTGATCGACGCAGTGGGCGAAGCGGTGCAGAGCATTCGCAAAGGCGACCGCGTCGTGCTGCCGTTCAACATTTCCTGCGGATACTGCCACAACTGCTATCGCGGGAACACGCATGCCTGCCTGACGATGAACCAGCAACCGCATGCAGCCTATGGCTACGCAGGGATGGGGCCGTACCAGGGCGGCCAGGCGGAGTACGTGCTGGTTCCCTTTGCCGACTTCAACTGCCTGAAGCTGCCGGGCAAGCCGGGCGATCAGTATGAGGACGATTTTCTGCTGCTGTCGGATGTTTTCCCCACCGCGTATCACGCGACGGAACTGGCCGCGGTGACGCCGGGCAAGACGGTGGCGGTTTTTGGCGCGGGTCCGGTGGGATTACTTTCGGCTCACTGCGCTTTGTTGCGCGGGGCGTCGGAGGTTTACGTTGTCGATCGCGTCAACAGCCGGCTGGAAAAGGCGCGGGAACTCGGCGCTACCCCGGTGAACTTCGAAGAGGGCGATCCGGTGGAGCAGATTAAGAAGCTGCGCCAGAAGAACAAGGCGCATCAGGCCAGCCTGCGTCCCGGCGAGGCAGAAAAGCTGGCAGGCGTGGATTGCGCCATCGATGCGGTCGGCTACCAGGCGCACGACCAGAAGAAGCCGGATAAAGAGCGCGGTCCCCAGGTGATCGAGTATTGCGCAAAGGTCGTCAATCCGGCAGGAAACATTTGCCTGATCGGCGTCTACATGACGCCCGATCCCGGCGCAAAGGATGCGCAGGCGAAGCAGGGAATTTATCCGCTTCCGATCGGGGAATTGTTCGACAAGGCCGTCACCATCGGCATGGGGCAGTGCCCGGTGAAGAAGTACAACGAGTATCTGCGCGATCTGATCCTGCAGGGGAAGGCGCATCCGGGCCGGATCGTGAGCCACCACATCAAGATTCAGGACGCGCCGGAGGCCTACGACAAGTTCGACCGGCGCGAGGAGGGCTGGAACAAAATCCTGATCCGCTTTGACGAAGCCATCGCGGCGTAATTGGCAGAGGAGCAGGGGCGAAGGCCGCTCGCCGCCTTCGCCCTTTTATTTTTGTTGGCGAAGAAAAGCGGCGGCCGCGCGCAGGTCGCGGATGAACCCGGCGCGGGCCTCTTCGCGAGCCCGCTCGTCGGGCGCGCGCAGGATTGATGACGGATGCACGGTCGCGAGCACGGGCGGCAGACCGGGGGCGTCGAGAACCTTGCCGCGATCCTGAGTGACGCGGAAATTGCGGCCGCGGAGCATCTGCGCGGCGGTTGCGCCGAGGCACACGATCAGCTGCGGCTCAACCGCCTCGAGTTCAGCGTCGAACCAGGGGCGGCACGCCGCGGCTTCGCGGGCGCTCGGCTTCTTGTGGATGCGGCGCTTGCCGCGCGGCTCCCATTTGAAGTGCTTGACGGCGTTGGTGACGTAGACTTCGCTGCGATCAATGCCGGCTTCGACGAGGCAGCGATCGAGCAGTAATCCGGCGGGGCCGACGAAGGGCTTGCCTTCCTGGTCTTCGCGATCGCCAGGCTGCTCCCCCACGAGGATGAGGCGGGCATGCGCGTCGCCCGCGCCGAAGACGGTTTGCGTCGCGTGCTCCCAGAGAGGACAGCCGTGGCAATCGCGCGCGGCTTCGCGCAGGGCTTTCAGCGTGTGACGCTGGGGCAGGTAATCGGCGGCAGAGGTTGCGGGAGCTTTCGTCACGGCCTTCACGCTGTGAGATGCACGGGGCAGAGGGAGCAGGGGGCTTGCTGGTGCGGTTGATCCCGGGGGCGCTAGTAAGGGATCCGATTCGGTGAATCGAGCCAAAGCTGGAAGGATTCCCAGGCCTCATCGTGCAGAAGCGTCGCGGAAGGGATCGAGCGCTGGGAGGCGGGCAGAGCCACCTCGCGATAGAGGACTGCGTCGTCAAATTCGGCGCGCGCAGCGTCGGCGCTGGTATTGCCGAACCAGATGCGATGGATGTGGGCCCAGTAAATGGCGGCGAGGCACATCGGGCATGGTTCGCAACTGGTGTAGATTGCGCAGCCCTGCAGGCTGAAGACGCCGAGCGCTTGGCAGGCGGCGCGGATGGCGGACACTTCGGCGTGGGCCGTCGGGTCGTTTTCGGCGGTGACGCGGTTGACGCCCTCGCCGACGATGGCGCCGTTCTTCACGACGACGGCGCCGAAGGGGCCACCTCTGCCTGAGCGGACGTTCCCGCTCGCAAGAGCGATGGCTCGGCGCATGAAATCGGGGTTCGGTGAGGCAGACATTTCAGGGCAGAGAGTAGCAGCCAGTATGGCACAGCGGTTAGGGCGAGAATTCGCAAAATAAAGATCAACTTACCGGCGGTTTGCGCGTCTTTTATCCAGGCGAAACGTTTGATGAATTGGGCCCCGATTGCAATACGAACCTGAATTGCACTTTTTTACCGGAGCTTTTTCTGACTCCCAGCCAACGTCCAGTCCAGTACCCTGTTCTGCGCTCCTTCCTTTTCGCTGCGACCGCTGCCGTCTTTGGTGCCATGGGCTGCGCGCAAAAGGCCACAGAATTGCCGGATGGGCCGCAGTCAAATTCCCAGCAGCAAACCCCATCCAATCCGAGCCAGTCATCCAGTACTCAATCCGGGAGTGCTAATGGTCAGCAGGCGCCTGCCGCCAGTGCGCAGACCACGCAAGATCAGCAACGGCAGGCGCAGGATGAACTGAAGCGAGAAGAGAAGCAGCGGATTCTGGGCGTCGTCCCTAACTTCAATACGGCGTATGACCAAAACGCAGCACCGCTCACCTGGAAACAGAAGTTTCAGCTGGACCTGCGCAGCTCAGTCGATCCCTTTGTGTTTGTTGCCGCGGGCGTGGATGCCGGTCTCGAGCAGGAGGACAATACGTTCCCCGAATACGGACAAGGGGCGGAAGGATACGGGAAGCGCTTTGGCGCGTCGTATGCGGATACCTTCGACGGGAATTTCTGGGGCAATGCGGTGCTGCCGAGCCTGCTCCATGAAGACCCGCGCTATTTCCGCAAAGTCACGGGAACATTCATGCACCGCGCCCTGTATTCAGCAGCGACGAACGTTTGGAGCAAGCGCGACAAAGGCACCTGGGGCCCCAACTACGCGAATGTGGGCGGTAACTTCATCGGCGGCGCGATTTCAAATCTCTATTACCCGGCGAGCGATCGAGGCGTGACACTAACGATTACGCGAGCGCTGACGGTTACGGCAGAGGGAGCGATCGGATCGGAATTTGTGGAATTCTGGCCGGACATCTCTCAGCACCTTTTTCATAAGGGTAGACCAGCTGCGCAGCAGAGTGCTCCCGATGCTGCGAAACCGGTGAAGCAGGCTAACGGAACGACAACGCCTCCCGGGTCACCTTCCGTACCGCAATAGTTCCCGCAGGTTTCTGGCCGTCAGCCGCATGGTACGCTGGAACGCGTTTCGGAAAGGCCCAGCTCGCGATGCGCGCATACTCCCGGTTTCTTCTGCCTGCTGTTTTCTTTGGAATTCCACTTTTCAGTTTAGCCGCGCCGTCTGCTTCGACGACTGTCGTGTTTTGGCAGGCAGGCTTTCCGTCGGCCGATGCGCCTGCTCCGGCTGACGCAGCCTTGCGCACTGCGTTTCCCGATGCGGATTTTGCCGACGCGCAGGGATTGCCATCTGCCCTGAACAAAGCTGACCTGCTCGTGCTGCCGTATGGATCGGCGTGGCCGGAGGCGGACTGGGACGCGATTCTCGAGTATCTGGATCGCGGCGGCAATCTGATGGTGCTGGGCGGCAAAGCCTTCACGCGGGCCGCGTATCAGGATGGGAGCGGCTGGCATTTGCGCAGTGAAAGCGTCGCACAGACGCTGGAGCTGTTTATCGATGGCTATCAGCAAACTCCGGGCACTTCAGGAGATGGCGCGGTGACGTTTGCTGCGAACACCGACGTTTTTCCGCAACTGCCCGCTTTTGGCTGGAAGCGCGCGTTCAGTCCCGTGGTGCGGCTGAGCGTGGTCAACTACGACACGAGCGGCGGCGCGACCGGCGGCGAGGACATGGACCTGACGACGCTGGCGTGGGGCGAGCGCGACGGGCACAAGCTGGCCGCGCCGGTGCTTTCGCTGGATCACAATGCGAATCGGTTTGTGGGCGGCCGATGGATCCTTGTCGCGTGCGAGCCGGATGGAGATTTCTTCTCGAATGCGAAACTGCTGGCGATGCTGGCGGAGATGGCTGTCCGGAAGAACGATCGATTTGTCTTTCGGCCGCGCGTGCCGCTGTTTGTGGCGGGCGAGGCGCTGGAGTTTCGATTCAAGCCATCGGATCCGATGGCGGACCAACCGGCCGGCGATGCTCTTCGCGTGCGGGTGACCGATGAGGGGGGCAGCGTTCTGTACGACCAGACCGGCGCGTTTCCCGACGCGCATCGGCTCACGCTGCCTGCGAGAGCAGCGAGTGGGCGCGGATTTCACACGGTCGAGGCGACGCTGATCCGGAATGGCAAGCCGGTGCGCATCGATCGATCCGGCTACTGGATGCGCGACTGGAACTACCTGCTGAGCGGGCCGAAGCTGGGCGTGGG
>DATDHZ010000079.1:0-4112 GCA_036521315.1 Acidobacteriaceae bacterium | reverse complement strand
AGGACCTCCGAGATGCGGCGGCTGACGGTATCGACGAGGGGCTTAGCCTCGGTGAAGCGGCGTGCCTGATCGGAGAGTTCGCTCAGGACCAGCTCAGCATCATAGGCCTCGCGGAAGAACTTGCGATCGAGCCAGCGCTGCAGGCGGTGGCTGATGGAGTCGTGCGAGGCGAATAGCTTAATGAGTCCGGCGGCGATGAGGATGAGGACCGGGATGGCGACCGGCAAATTCTCCTTGTGCCGGACGAGCGGGAAGACAAAGTGAAAGAGGATGAGGGCGACGAAGGCGAACTCGGCGACAAGCAAGGTATAGCGGGCGAGCGCGTACTTGGTGCCCATGCGCACCAGGAGGCGAACATCGAGCGCGCGCTGCACCACGACGACATAGGCGAAGGAGAAGGGCGCGGCGAAGAAGAGCAGGAAGCCGACGAGGGTGACCCAGGGGTGGTCGTTGGGCTGGATATGGAAGTGCGGGAGCACATAAAAGACCAGTTCCAGCGAGCTGATGCCGAGTATGGAGCCGGCAGCAAGCACCTGCATGCGGCGCCGGGCATCTGCTGTCGTGGCGGAGCGCAGCTTGTCGAGAATGGCGACGACATAGACGAGGACACAGATGAGGTTGAGCGGGTTCAGCCCGCGCTGGAGCCATGTGCCCATACGGTCGCCGAGTTGACCGAGCTGGGGGGCAGCGAAGTTCTCGATTACAAAGGATGCAAAAATCAGAACAACAGCGGCGCTGAGCGGCACAAGGAGCAGCCATTTCGCCCAGGGATAACGACGATCGACACGCCAGCGCTCCGGGAAATAGATGCCAAAGAGCAGCAGAGCGGGCGCGATGAGCGACTGCAGAGCCTCAAACCAGCCGCCCAGCCAACTCACCCAGATTCCGGGCCACCAGTTTGGGGTGTGGGCAAAGGTGGATGGAGCGGCAAAGAGGATGAGAAGCAGCCACGCATTCGGATCGCGGATGCGAGCGGCAGCCACCCAGTAGCCGATGAGCAGGCAGATGAGCGGCGGGACGACCAGCAGCAGGCTGATCATCCAGTCTTCGTTGAAGTGTTTGGGCGAGGCCTCGCGGCCGACGGTATGGATGACGGCGTGATGGACCGAGCCATCTATATGGCGAACCAGCAGCGCGAGTGAGTCGCCGGCATGAACAAATCCCTTGCCGCCGCCACGGATGGCGATCATCTGCTGGTGGCTGCGGTAGGGTTCGCCGCGCAGTTCGAGCAGGCGGTCCCCAGACTTGAGGCCGGCCGCGATGGCCTCGGGCTTCAGGTCGCTCAAGGTGAGCAGATCGTCATCGACCTGGAAGGGCATGCGGGCGTGCTCGCCGCGATGCATCAGCTCCTGAAAGACCGCGGCCGTCTGCATGACGTAAAAGGTCATGCTCGCCACGATGAAGAGACCGAAGGCGAGATAAAGGAAGCGGGTTAAGGTCTTGCTGGTCATCGTTAAGCCCGGGGGCAAGGTCACGTACGGTGCCCGGCCGGGAGCGTCTTCATCATAGTGCGGAAGTAGGGTAATTGTGGCAGGCGCGGCTTTCGGGAGGCGCGCATCCTCTCGCCGGATGATTCTGACCGCAGTGGAGTTCTTGCCTGGCATCCACCACCCTGCTTCCGATTCTGCCCGGTATCAACCAAGAACGGCGGGGCATGAAGGGTGGTACGCGCCGGTTGGCTACGGGGTTCCCGCTGGAGAACGTTGTCTTAGTGTGGTTCGCACAGCTTTCAACGTCCCATAGCCCCCACACTTTGCTGAAACAGCAGATTCCGCCCCTCGCGCTGACGCTGCGCGGGACGGCTCCAGACGGATGTTATCTCATTGATTCAGGAGAGATGCGCTGGCAGCGGGCCTTCAGTCGTGTCCTCTATGCGCTGCCGTGCGCGGTGAGCTTGACCAGTATGTTGCCGCGGGTGGCGTTGGAGTAGGGGCAGGTGCGGTGGGCATCGGCGACCAGCTTTTCCGCGGCGGCCTGATCGAGGCCGGCGACGTTGACATCGAGCGCCACGGCGAGGGTGAAGCCGTTATCGCCCTCGGCGGGGCCGATGGAGACCTTGGCATCGATGGTGATGTCGCCGGGGCGGAGCTTCTGCTGCATGGCCTGGTATTGCATGGCTCCAATGAAGCAGGCGCTATAGCCGGCGGCGAAGAGCTGCTCGGGATTGGCGCCTGGCTTGCCGCTGCCGCCGAGCGCAGGCGGAGCCGAAAGATCGAGATCGACGCTGCCGTCGGAGCTGCGGACGTGGCCGTTGCGGCCGTTTTGGGCTGTGACTTCTGCGGTGTAGAGGGTCTGGACAAGGGCGAGCATGGTGGGGCGGCCTCCTGGGACATTCTGCTGATGGCTGGCCGCTACCGGCCGGCGACCTTGTTAGATTCGCATAAGGGACGGGGATGGCGGTGGCGGGGTTGGCAATCACAGACCGGAGCTTTCCGGCGGATTGGACAGTGGAGGTGCTGACGGCGCGGCCCATGATCCTGCCGCGGCGGCACTTTGTGTATCCCGTGGAAGTGGAGGAGGTAGAACGCGGCGCTCTAGAAATGATGGTTCGGCCGACGGAGGGAGAGGCGTTCCTGGCGACGTGCGCGCTGGGCTTTGCCAGCCCAGCGGTTCCGACGGGCATCTGGAGCTGCCCCGATCCTGCCATGGTATGCGCGGTGGCGGGTGGCTACGGGTACATGATTGACAGCCGCGCGCCGGAGCGGTGGCAGCAGTTGGAATACCGGCCGGTGACGGAGGTGCGGCCAATTCCTGCGGCAGGGCTGCTGGTCTTCGTAAGCTTTCATTCGCTCGAGGCGTGGGGTGCGGCGGGGCGGCGATGGCAGACAGCGCGGCTCTCCTGGGAGGGGATGCGGCTGGGCGATGCGACGGCGACGGAACTGCACGGATGGGGGTGGGACATGCGGACGGATACAGAGATGGAGTTTGCGATCGACCTTGAAACGGGGCGGCATACCGGCGGCCCGAAGTTTTAGTCCGCTTTCAGCCGGTAGAAGCTGAGTGCGGCGTCACCCTGTTCGAGAATTCGATAGCGGTGCAAGACACCGTACGTATCCGTTATGGTGGCAGATCCACGGCGGGCGTGTTCTGCGATCACGATGGCCCGGGGTGCGAGAAGCGCGGCGGAAGATTGTGCCAGCATCGTCAGAGTTTCTGTGTAGGCGATAGCGTCTTCCCAGGGCGGATCCAGATAGACGAAAGTGAAGCGTGGATCGCGGCGGGACAGGTTGCGCAAGGCGACCGGCACACTCCGTTGTTCAAGTTGAAAGCCTTCGCGGATTTTGAGGGCAGCGAGATTTGCGCGCAGTGCAGCGACGGCGGGCGCGGCGCTCTCGACGAAGGTGACATGTGCTGCGCCGCGGCTCAGCGCTTCAATGCCGACCGCTCCGGTGCCGGCGTAGAGATCGGCGAAGCACGCGCCTTCGATGTGTGGGGCGAGGATGTTGAAGACTGTTTCGCGCAGGCGATCGCTCGTGGGGCGGGTCGCCGTGCCGCGCGGCGCGGTGAGCGGGCGGCTGCGATAGGTGCCGGCGATGACACGCATGGGAACAGAAGAACACGGACTGGCCATCCGGGGCGATTGCGCCTTTGGGCACTTACTGGCGCTTGAGTGCCTTCAGAGAGTGCAATCGGCGCTCGCATACAATGAAGCGATGCGTGGCTGGTCATTTCCGCTGGGGCGCTGGTGGGGCATGGATATCCGTATCCATACCTTCTTCCTGTTGCTGCTCGGTGTATGCATGGGCTACGCGAGCGTGCTGCAGATGCCGCAGTGGCATGGCTTCATGCTCTGGATGCTGCTGTTTTTTGCGGTGCTGACCCGGGAGATTGGCCGGGCGATTGCGGCGGCCTATAACGGGCTGCAGATTCGCAGCATGCTGCTCTTGCCGATCGGCGGGTTGATGTCCTTCGCAAATGCGGAGAGTGTCGAGCGCTCGAACGAGCTTTCTGTCCAGATCAAGATGGCGGTTGTGGGCCCGCTGGTGAGCCTGTCGATGGCCGCGCTGTGCGTGCTCACGATTGTGGGCGCCGCGCCGAAGTTCAACCTGCTACTCCAGCCGCTGATCACGCCGGCGCACCTGATCCGCTCCTTCGTCTGGCTGAACGCATTC
>DATDHZ010000078.1:0-57115 GCA_036521315.1 Acidobacteriaceae bacterium | reverse complement strand
AGAAGCGGTCGAACCAGACGCACGAGTCGAAGACCGATCCGGATGCGCTGCTGGCGCGCAAGGCGAGGGGCCGGGAGGCGAAGCTGAGCTACAGCGGAAGTTTGCTGGTGGAGAACCGCAACGGATTGATCATGGGCGCGGAACTGCTCGCCATCGACGCTCGCACCACGCGACACCCCGGATATGCTGTCAGCCAGAGAAAGCGCAAGCGGATCGAAGAGTGCTTCGGCTGGCTGAAGGACATCGCGCTGCTGCGCAAACTGAAACATCGAGGGTTATTCAGAGTGGGATGGATATTCACCTTCGCCGCCGCGGCTTATAACCTGGTGCGGCTACGAAGGCTGGTTCCTATCCCGTCCGCCGCCTGACGGGGCCGAGGTATTCCCGGCGGACAGCTTCCTCTCCGCCAGGCACCGGAATAACCTGCAACGAAGCGATAAATCCGCTGAACCCGAGCCGCGACAAGGAAGAATTCTGGCGGCAAACGGTCTTTTTCAGCAGCCTGCTGGGGTACACATCGCATTCCAGCGCGCTTGCGATGGCGATTTAGCGCCCTTAAGGGCCGGATTCTCCGTCAAGAAGGGCCGGAACAGGCGCGCGGGTCCTTCCCCAACCCTGCTCGTTACGGGGTGACGCGCCACCCCTCCCCTGCCCTAGCGCCAGAAAATCAGGCCGCCATTTCCGTTTCCGCATTCACAAGGGGCGAAACTGTCGATCCAGCCGCGCCAATCGCGGCGATTCCGAAATCTGAGAAGGGGAAATCGCGGAAATCGCCCGGCCCGTTCGCGCATCCGAAACAGGCCGGTTCACTGTGGGGACTTTTGTGGGTAGTACGTGCTTTTTGGCCTTTGTAGGCACTTGCAGACGAAACGGCTAAGTTCTTTCTTTTCCAGCCTCTTACAAAGCCCGACAAAATGCACTAAAACGTCTCGGGAGGTCTGCAAAACCTTTATGCGTCGGTTCGATTCCGACCCGCGCCTCCACTTTCCCGATCCCGGGAGCAGCTGATTCAACCGGCTAGAAGCGCGCTATTGTCCTGAGCTGCCAAACCCTTTCTCTGCCCGCTGAGAATCTTCCAAATCTGCCACCTGCATCACCAGCCCGGTGAGAACGGGCACCGGTACCATTTGCGCGATCTTCTCGCCTGGCCTGAGTGCAACCGGTGAATCGCTGAGGTTCGTCATCACGACGAGGACCTCTCCGCGATAACCTGCGTCGATGACCCCGCCGGTGCAGGCAAGGCCGCGAGCAGCCATGGAGGATCGGTCGCGAACGAGCAGGCCCAGCGGAGCTCCGGTTTCCGGATGCCGTGCCTCAACCGCAATGCCGGTGCGCAGCCGCGTGGTCGCGTGCGCCGCAAGCGATGCGCCCTCCAGCAGGAAGATGTCGTAGCCCAAGTCTTCGCCCGGATGCGCCACGACCGGCAGGCGCGCCTCCGGCTCCAGCAACTTCACGCGCAGCATGCGTCCATGGTAGCGGAGGAAGCCGCAAATCGTTCTCAGGAAAGCAGCCGTGCGGCATCGCGACCGCACCGAATCAGGATGGAAGCCGGGACGGTGACGCGAACCTTCGGCCGTGACCGGCTACCGGTGCGTCACCTGCGTGCCGCCCGACACCTTCAGCGTGAACATCTTTGCCGCCGGATGCTGGTTGTAGCGGATGTTCGTGTACGTCGCCGTTCGCGTATCGCCATCCGGTTGCACCATGACCTGCTTGAGCGAGATATCCCGCGACAGATCGACCCAAATGATAAAGTGACTGAAATTGTTACGAATACTCTGGTCCTTTGGCACCAGGTCCAGCTTCGCCGCCTGCACGCCATCCACGGCTTCCATTCCCTGGAATGTCACCGTCCAGGCCGCGTTCAGGTCCTTGCTCGTCGCGCCAAATCCCGTAGCCAGCATGCTGTCGTATTCGCCGCGGTTCGCGCCTGCAGAGAGAATCGTCTCCTGCTTCTGCGCCGGCTGATAGACGTCCAGCTCGCCATTCCTGTAGAGCAGGTCCGTCTCCGGCTGATCGGCCGCGGCGGCCAGATGCATCACCATCTCCATGGCGCCGCCGGCTCGCCGAAAGGCGCTCGTGCCGCTCTGCGTGCGATGCTCCTGCACCAGGGCGGTGTACAGATCGACGGAAATGTCCGCCTCCGCATCCTGGAACTTCGGCGCCGAAGCGTCCATCTGGCTCATCACAGCCTGCAGATTCGCGGGCGGTGCGGAACTCTGCGCCAATACCTCCGCGCCCCATAACGCTGCTATCAGCACCAGGGCCACTCCCATTTTTCGCATGTTCGTTTTCATGAATTCAGGCTCTTTCCTGCGATTCCTGAACGTTTAGGATGCGGCCTGGCCGCTTACCTGTTCGCCGGATTCGGCGCCTGATCCGGCCGATGTCCCCACACGCGCCACGCCACAATGCCGCCGCCGATCTCGCGCACCGGCTCCCAGCGATCGATCACCACCGGACCCGAGACGGGAACAATCGCGCTGGACAACTGTTCGCTCGTCGGGCTGCCACCCGCAGCCACCACTTCGACGGGGATCTCGTAGATCATGCCTCCCGAAGGATTGACGGAGGCGCGAACCTCATTCGTCGGCCAGTCGGCCTTGGGCCGGTCGCCATAATGGATCCACCGCGGTGTGAGAAAAATGAACGCGAGGATGAGCGTCACCATCACGTCGTAGGGCACGCTGCCCCGCTCGTGCGTCCACCACAGATAGCTCTTTAGCGTCTTGCCCACGCTCATCGGTTCACAACCCAGCGCGCGGACCGATCGTCGTCTGTCCGCCCATATAGGGTACCAGCGCGTCTGGAACCCTGATCGTTCCGTCCGCCTGCTGATAGTTCTCGAGGATCGCCAGCCAGGTGCGTCCCACCGCCAGGCCGCTGCCATTCAGCGTGTGCACAAAGGCCGCCTTGCCCTGCCCCTTCGGCTTGAAGCGGATGTTCGCGCGCCGCGCCTGGAAGGCTTCGAAATTGGAGCACGAAGAAATCTCGCGATACAGTCCCTGCCCCGGCAGCCACACTTCCAGATCGAAGGTTTTCGCCGAGCTGAAACCGGTGTCGCCGGTGCACAGCAGCATCCGCCGGTAGGGCAGGCCGAGCTTCTCGAGGATCGTCTCCGCGTTGCGCGTCAGCTTCTCGTGCTCCGCATCGCTGTCTTCGGGACGCGTGAATTTCACCAGTTCTACCTTTTGAAACTGGTGCTGCCGGATGATCCCACGCACATCCTTGCCGTAGGAGCCAGCCTCGGAGCGGAAGCACGGCGTGTACGCCGTGAGGAGGATGGGCAGATTCGCCTCGTCGAGCGTTTCGTCACGATAGAGGTTGGTTACCGGCACTTCCGCTGTTGGGATGAGCCAGTGGTCGTTGTCGCGATACTGGCCCACCGCGAATGCCTCGGCGTCGGTGCAGCGGAACAGATCTTCGGCGAACTTCGGTAGCTGCCCAGTCCCAAACAGCGATTTGCTGTTCACCATGAACGGCGGCAGCACCTCGGTGTAGCCGTGCTCGCGCGTGTGCATGTCGAGCATGAAGCCGATCAGCGCCCGCTCCATCTTGGCTCCATCGCCCCAGTACACTGCAAACCGCGCTCCGGAAATCTTTGCAGCGCGATTCAAATCGAGGATGCCCAGTTGCTCGCCGATTTCCCAGTGCGGCTTCGGCTGAAAGCTGAAGGTGGGCTTGTCACCCCACGACTTGACTTCGACATTCTGCTCTTCGCTGCGCCCCACGGGAACTTCGTCGCGGCAAAGGTTGGGAATGCTGGTCAGCGTCGCACGCATCTCGTCTTCCGCAGCCGCCGCCGCGGCTTCCAGTTCCTCCATGCGCGTCTTCAGCGCCCGCGTTTCGTCCATCACCGCATTCGCGTCCTGCCCGGACTTCTTCAGCCGAGCTACTTCCTCGCTCAGCTTGTTGCGCTGCGCCTTCAGTTGCTCCGCTTCGGTAATGCGCTCACGCCGCCGCTGATCCAGCTCGCGAAAATTCCCCAGCAGCGCCGCAGGCTCGGCCCCGCGATCGCGCAGCTTCTTCTCCACCAACTCCAGATTGGCTCTTACAAAACCTAAGTCGTGCATGACCTTCCAGAGTATCAGCGCAGCCGCAGCCGGCTGACTCGCCGACCCGCTCACCCGTTCACTCGCTTCCGGCCACCCGCTCTATTTCGCCCCAGAGCTCCTTCATCCCTGCTCCCGTCTTCGCCGAAGCCAGCAGCACAAGCTCCGCCCCAAATGCTTCCCGCAGCCTCTTCAGCGCCTGCGCGCGACCGTTGCCCGACAGTCGATCGGCTTTGGTCCCCACGACGACATAGTTTCGCCGTGTAAGCTCGAGAAACTCCATCAGCTGAGCATCGCTCTCCTTCGGCGGAATGGTACTGTCCACCAGGCAGACGCACATCGCGAGCGTGGGCCGGTCCCGCAGGTAAGGCTCGATGAACTTCGGCCACTCCGCCGAGATCGACTTCGAGAGTTTCGCGTACCCGTAGCCCGGCAAATCCGCAAAGATCATCTGCGGCTGCTGGCGTTCGGGCGCATCGGTGAGTGCGAAAAAGTTGATCGCCCTGGTCCGCCCCGGCGTCGAGGAAACGCGCGCCTCCTTCGACCCCAGCAGCGCATTAATCAGGCTCGATTTCCCGACATTCGATCGTCCCAGAAACGCAATCTCCGGCGCGTCCGGTGCAGGAAAGTGATCGGCCGACGTCGCCGACCGCAGGAATTTTGGATGCCACGTCTTCATAAGCGCACGTCATCCCAGTCTATGCGACCGCCCGCATACCCACCTTCCAGCCGGTATAGTGAATCGTCTCCGCATTTCCTTACGGAAAGGCCGCCATGCTCCGCATCCTCCGCATTTCCCTGCCAGCCCTTTTCGCGTTCGCGCTGCTCGCGCCAGCCCTGCACGCGCAGGCGCCCGACGCCATTCGCCAGGTGCTCACGGACCAGCAAAACGCGTGGAATCGCGGCGACATCGTCACCTTCATGCACGGCTACGCCGACTCGCCCGACACGACCTTCATCGGCAAAACCATGGAGAAGGGCTATCAGCCGATCCTGGCGCGCTATCAGCGCATTTACGCCTCGACCGACGCCATGGGGCATCTCGACTTCACTGACCTGAACGTCCGCATGCTCGGCGCCGATCACGCCGTCGTCACCGGCCACTTCCACCTCACCCGGACCCAGGCCGGCGGCGGCGACGCGCAGGGCATCTTCTCGCTCGTTTTCGAAAAACAGGGGACCGGGTGGAAAATCATTCTGGACCACACGAGCACATCATGACATCCGACCGCACGCCCACTGCCCTTTTCCTCGCCTTCTCGCGCACCAAACTCGGGACGCAATACTGGCCGCGGCTGCACGCCTGCGTCGAATCACTCAACGACGAGCAAATCTGGTGGCGCCCCAATCCCTCGAGCAACTCCGTCGGCAATCTCGTGCTGCACCTCAACGGCAACATGCGCCAGTGGCTCGTGGATTCGTTCAACCGGCATCCCGACCACCGTGACCGGCCCGCGGAATTCGCCGCGCAGGGCGAGTTCACCGGCGCGGCGCTGATCGAGAAACTCGGCGCGACGGTCGCCGCCGGTCTCGATGTGCTCGGCCGCCTCACCGAATCCGAACTGAGCGCCCCCTACGAAATCCAGGGCTACCACGTGACCGGCCTCGAAGCCGTGTACCAGGTGATCGAGCACTTCGGCCTGCATTATGGGCAGATCGCGTACATCACCAAGATGCTCCGCGACCAGGATTTGGGCTTCTATCGGGAGCTGAACCGCACCGGCCGCACCGATTCCGGCCCGAAGGCAACTCCGTAGGAAATGGACGGCCCGCCGCCCAGAAATGCGATAATCAACTCAGAATCCCCTCGCCAGAAGGTCTTGCGCAGGCCCGTTTCGCCGGCTCCTGCATTGGATTTATGCGCCGCTTTCTCTCCCTCCGCGACTTCGACTGGACGCTCCTCGGTTTCGTGATGCTCCTTTCGGTCATCAGCGTCTTGGAGATTTACAGCGCCACGCTGCACACCAAGTTTCACGGTTTCCAGAAGCTGCAAATCCTCTGGATCATCGGCGGCCTCACCCTCATGTTCGTCATGTCGGTCGTCGATTATCACAAGCTGCTCAGCGCCATTTACTGGATTTACGCCTTCTGCCTCGTCTCCCTGGTGGCCGTCCTCGCTGTCGGCACGCGTGTATTGGGCGGCAAGCGCTGGATCCGCCTACCCGGGGGCGTCCACTTTCAGCCATCGGAGTGGGTCAAGGTGGTCCTGATCGTCGTGATGGCCCGCTATTTTGCCAATCTAGCGGGCAAAGAGCTTACCTGGGGCGATATCCTGAAAGCCATCGCGCTGGTGGCCGTCCCCATGCTCCTGGTTCTGAAACAGCCCGACCTCGGCACCGCGCTCACGTACAGCCCCGTCCTGCTGGTCGGCCTGTTCCTCGGCGGGATCGACTGGAAAAAAGGCGGCGTGCTCCTGTTCATCATCCTGCTGGGAACCGGCGTCGTGTGGAAGAGCGGCAAAGTCCTCAAGCCCTATCAGAAAGCGCGGCTCTCCAGCTTTATCAATCCTGACAACGACCCTCGCGGGTCGGGATACCAGATCCGGCAATCTCTGATCGCCGTTGGCGACGGAGGCGTTTTCGGACGCGGGACGAATCGCGGGACCCAGACCCAGGGCGACTTTCTGCCGATCCCCTACACCGACTTCATCTTCGCGGCCTTTAGCGAGGAGCACGGCTTTGTGGGCGCGATCCTGGTGCTCCTGATATACTTTTTGATACTGATGCGTTTGATTCAGAACGCTCAGACAGCCGCAGACCTTCCCGGCGCGTTTCTCGTCATGGGCGTGGCGGCGGTTCTGATCTTTCAGATCGCCGTCAACGTGGGGATGGTTCTAGGGCTGATGCCGGTCACCGGCCTTCCTCTTCCTCTCATGAGTTACGGAGGATCGTCGGTACTGTTCACGTTCCTCGCTCTGGGCATGGTGATGAATGTCCGCATGAGCCGCTTCGTGAACTGATCCGGCCGAACAGTTTTGTTGTAAGTACCAGCAAGGCCCGCATATCGGGTCCCTCAACGGGGTGATGCAGAGCGGGCGCAGGTTTGAGTTAACGAAATACTAACCGGCCAGGTGGATCAAACGGGCCGGGCAGGATCAGGAATGGGCGCGTTGAGACGGGTAACGACCCCGCCACTTGGAATGGCTGAAGCGGTCACAAACTCTTTGCGCGCGAACGACTCCCCGAACAGCAGGAATTCCCTCAGCGAACCCGCACCCCTTGTCTCTCCGCCGCACCCCAGTGTGGCCTGTGCAGGCAGCGGCGCCGGTTCCCGCGCGAATCCTTCACGTCGTTCCTCCGCCACACCCGGTCTTTTCCGGTAATCCGGTTGGGTCCGCCTCGGCACTTTTGAGGCGAAATGGCAAAAGAGATATGCATCTCCAGCACGCCGCACGAAACACGGCTTGCAATTCTTGAAGACGATCAGCTCGCGGAAATCTACTACGAGCGCGAAAACGAATACACCTTAGCCGGCTCTATCTACAAGGGCCGTGTCACCCGCGTTCTGCCCGGCATGCAGTCGGCGTTTGTCGACCTCGGGCTGGAACGCGACGCTTTCCTGTACGTCACCGACTTCCTCGAAGAACAGGAGGAAGATTCGGCCGATTTCGAGCATGTGGACTCCGGCGAGCCCAATCGCCGCGGGAACGGCACCAATGGCAACGGACGCCGGCAGCGCGAAGGCCGCGAATCGCGGGAACAGCGTCCCCAGCCTCAGGAATCGGAGACTTCCGATCTCCAGGCATCCGAAGCCGCTCCGCGCCGGACAGAACGCGAACCGCGGCATGGCGAAGACGAGGGAGACTCCGGCACGCGCCGCTGGCGTGGCCGCCGCGGTCGCCGTTTCCGCGGCCGTGATTCCCGTGACGATCGCCAAAGCTCCGATCGCCCGTCCAGCCGGCCCTCCGGAACTCCCGGCCTCTCCTCGCCGGAGTTTGTCGACGAAGCCATCACGGCTGAGCCAGTCGCTATGCCCGAACGCGGAGCTCCCGGCGGCATCGCAGCCCAGAACCTTCCCATCGTCCTGCCCGGCGAGTCCCTTTCCAAATACGGCGGCCGTCCTGAAACCAGGGCGGAAACGAAGTCAGACTCGAAACCGGCCGCTTCCGGCACTCCCGGCCGTCCGGCTGTGTCGACCAGCGCAGCGAAGCCCTCCACCTTAGTCGAAGTGCCTACGGGGTGGGATGGCGGCGCCGTGCTTCCCGGTGAATCCCTTTCGCGCCATCGCCGCTCCGAATCGCGGCCTTCCCGGCACCGCGAACCCTCCGCCGTTGTTGCCGATGCGAGCCAGGGGATGCCCGCCGATCGCGGAACCGTCGTCCTCCAATCGGATGCTGGCTTCGACTCTGCATCAAGCTTCGCGGACCAGGCGCCGCATTCCTCCGCCACCGCCGAAACACCCGAGCCGCCCGTGCAGCCGGAAAGCGCGTGGTCAGCCGAGCCGCTGGAGTCCGCCGAGCCGATTCCTGAACAGGAGGCCGTAGCCGAATCCGCCGAACCTCACGCTGAAGCTGCTCCCGCAGCCTCAGCCGCGCAGCCGGAAATCGCCGCGGCAGCCGATCTTGCGACGCACGACCCCGAGGTCATCGAGGAAGAAGTTCACGAGTACGAACCCGAAGAAGCGTCCGCTTCCCACCGCGTGGAGACTGCTCGCAGCGAGATGCGCTTCACTGGGCCGGTGGAAGAGGAGGAGATCGAGGAAGAAGAGCAGTTACCCGAGGCCGGCCGGGCTGCTGCGCCTCAGGAATCCGACACGTCGATCGCCGAAGGTGAAACGGCTTCGCCCGAGGCCGAAGTGGTCCGCCAGCTCTTCGGCTACGCGCCCGGAATGGGTGTCCTCGAAGAGGAAACCATCGACGAAGACGAGTACGACTTCGATCCCATCCAGGGTGAGGCCGACGAACACGGTCCCGAAGAGATGGAAGAGGAGACACTGGACCAGGCCGCGACCGCCGGCGATGCCCTCCGCGACGTCCATATCGATGCGCGTCTCGACTACTCTTCGCCCGCCGATGCCGGTGAAGACGAAGAGACGTCTGACCTCGACAACGGCTTCGCCGAAGCCGAAGAAGAGGGCGAGTTTGTTCAGGACGAAGCAGAAGAAGACTTCGAGGAAGCCGGAACGGAAACCGCCGAAGAACCAGCTTCCGAAGGAGCAGCGCCGGTCCGCGAGCGCCGCGAAGGCCGCCGTGAAAGCAAGTTCGATCGCCGCGGAGGCCGGGGACGCCAGCCGGGACGCCGTCACGGACGCCGCCCCAACATGCAGACCTCCGATCTGCCCATCATCAGCGAACTGCTGAAGCAGGGTCAGGAAATCCTTGTCCAGATTGCCAAAGAGCCCATCGCCCGCAAAGGCGCGCGCATTACCAGCCATATCGCGCTGCCGGGCCGCTTCCTGGTCTTTATGCCGACGGTGAACCACGTTGGCGTATCCCGCAAAATCGATTCCGACGAGGAACGCCAGCGGCTGAAGCGCATCCTCATCAGCGAAAAGGCCGGAGCGCCCGGCGGCTTCATCGTCCGCACCGCGGCGGAAAGCGCCAGTGAGGACGATCTCCGCGCGGACATCCGGTTCCTCATCAACCTGTGGACCGAAATCAAGCAGCGCTCCGACAGCGCCAAGGCGCCCGCGCTCATCTATCACGACCTGAACCTGGTCGAGCGCATCCTGCGCGATCAGGTCAGCGACAACTTTTCGACGATCTGGGTCGACAACGAGTCGGAGTACGAGCGCATTGTGCGCTTCCTCAACCGCTTCCAGCCTTCGCTGGTGCGCCGCGTCAAGCTGTACACCAAAGAGACGCCGCTCTTCGAGCAGTTCGGCATCCAGGAAGAGATCAGCAAAGCCCTCAAGTCCAAAGTCTGGCTCAAGTCCGGCGGCTCCATCGTCATCAACCAGACCGAAGCGCTGGTGGCTATCGACATCAACACCGGCAAGTACGTCGGCAAGACGGCGCGCCTCGAAGACACGATCCTGAAGACCAATCTCGATGCTATCCCCGAAATCGTTCGGCAGATTCGGCTGCGCGATCTCGGCGGCATCATCGTCATCGACTTCATCGATATGGATGAGCGCCGCAATCGGCAGAAAGTGACGGCGGCTCTCGAAGACGCGCTCAAGGCCGATCGCGCTCCCTCCAAGGTTCTGCAATTCAATGACTTTGGCCTGGTCGCGATCACCCGCAAGCGAGTCAAGCAGTCTCTGGAACGGACGCTCAGCGTTCCTTGTCCGATCTGCACCGGGACGGGCATGGTGAAGAGCCCGGTTACCGTCGCCAACGAGATTTACATCGAGATGCGGAAGATGATGCGGCATTTCGAGCGCAACGACGTGATGCTCCGCGTTCATCCCGATGTGGTCAAGGTGCTCAAGGCGAACAACGCAAAATGGCTGAACGAGCTCGAGGAGATGATCGAGAAGACCATCATTGTGAAAAGCGACCCCGCTCTTCCGCCGGAGCAATTCGACATTCAGGGCTAACCCATTCCGCCTGGACCGGCGCGGCCCTGGCTGCGCCGGTGACTCTCCGGCGGAACGCGACGCCCCCTTTTCGGCGTACCATGGGTTCCGGCGATGGGTCCTTCTGCAGCCAATATGCGTCAAAATGCATCGTACGGTGCAACTTAGAGCAATTTCGAGTGTCCAATACATTGCGGAGGCAGGCCTCGGCTTGTCTCCCATCGGTTTCATCATTTCAGCCAAACCTTAAAAGGGGTTCTCAAATGGTTGCGAACTGTGATCGTCCCCGCCCGCTCATGCGGCGCGCTTTGATTGCTGCTTCTGCCCTTGCCATTGGCTTTTCGCTGAGCGCGGCAGCGCAGACAGCCACAGCCTCCGACACTTCCTCAGCTTCGGAGACCTACTCCACCTCCAACCTGCAGGCGCTGCTCAGCCCGGAAGCTTTTCTCGGCGGCACGCCCGCTGCGGCGCCCGCTGCGAAGGCCCTCGCCTCGCCCCAGTACGGCAATCAGAGGTCTCCGCAATATCCCGGCTACGAAAGCAAAGCGAGTCACTTCGCCTTCGTGGGCGGCGGCGGCTTCAGCGCTCCCATCGGCAACGACACGCACGGCTACGAAACCTGGGGCTACAACCTCGACGTGGGCGGCGGCTGGAATTTCAGCAAGAGAGTCGGAGTACTGTTCGAATACCAGTTTGACCGCATGAAGATCCCGGGATCGACGCTGGCCAATGCAGGTGTGCAGGGCGGCAATATCAACTCCCACCTCTTCCTCTTCGATCCGGTTTTCTACTACTACAACCACCGCACCAACGGAGCGTACATCACGGGCGGTGCAGGCTTCAGCCGCAAAGTCACGAACTTCACCGACCTCCAGACCGGTCAAGAGTGCTACTACTTCTGCTACTACGTCACACAGCCGGTCACCGTAGCTACCTTCAGCAGCACGCAGGCGGCGGCCGATGCCGGTCTCGGCTTCTACTGGAAAGCCTTCGGCCAGGACAGCAACGGCAAGCTCTTCCTTGAAGCGCGGTACGTTTGGGTTGACTCGCCCAAGCCCTCCAAAACCGAGGAGGGAGAAGGCACAGAAGGCATCATTCCGGTGACCATTGGAATTCGCTTTTAACCGGATCGTTGAACCCACACGCAAGCGCCGGCTAGTCCGGATGCCGGCGCTTCGCGCTCGTTCCCGGCGATCGTAACCGCGGTCTCCGCTATCCGGATGGCAATCTGCACTGCGTCTTCTCTTCGCCCGCCGGCGTCCCCACCTGTTCCTGCCGGCCGGACGAGCGCATCCGCCGGAGTCCTCCCGTGAAGAATCCACGCGCGCGTATCGCGTCGCTCGCGTTCGCTCTCCTCGCCGCTCTGGCCATCAGCGGCTGCGGTGTCAGCCAGGGAACCGAACCTCCGCCACCGACTCCGGCGCCCACCCAGCCTCCGCCCATCGCGGTCAACGTCGGCTCCGTCCACATCGCGCCGCAGTACGTCGCTCTTGCGCCGGGACAGTCGGTTCGCTTCACCGCTTCCAGCAGCAATGGCGGCGCGCTGCAATGGATGGTCGATAACGTAGCGGGGGGCAACGCCTCGCTGGGCACCGTCGATTCGTCCGGCAACTACACAGCTCCCGCTTCCCTGCCGCAGAGCGCCAATTTCCGCATCACTGCGGCTCTCGTCTCCTCCCCGGCGAAGAACTATGCGATTGCGGTAGCCTCCGTCATCAATTTCGGCGTCATCTATCCCACCAGCAATCCTCAGGTCGACACCTATTCGATCTACCTCCCCGTTCCCGGTAAGGTCTCCGTCCGCTTCGGCCCCACCACCGAATACGGGCGTAACACGTGGCAGGTTGCCACGCCCACTCCCTATGGCGGCACAGTCACAATTGAAGTGGCCGGCATGCTCGCCCAAACGCTCTATCACATGCAGGGAAGGGTCGCGCTCGATGACGGCGCGACATTCACCGACGTGGACCACGATACCTTCGGCTCGGGCCTGCCGCTGAAAACCGGCACGCCGCCGACAACCAGCCCCGTCCAAATCACCAGCTCCGGCAATCCGTCACCGGGAATAGAAATGTGGAACACCATCCTGCCCGACACGCTCACCGAGGCCTTCGCCACGGACCTGAAGGGCAACGTGCTGTGGACTTACACATACGAGGGCTCCACGCTCGATACCATCCAGGGCATCCAGCTCCTGCCCGATGGCAACATGCTGATGACGATCAGCTATCTCTCGTCCCTCACGGCCAGTGCCGCCGGAACCGAGCCGAACACGATCAACGTCGTGCGCGAAGTCGATCTGGCCGGCACCACCATACGCGAAATCAGCATGGACACGCTGAACAAGGCGCTCGCCGCCAACGGCTTCAAAGATTCCGATGGCAGCCCCTATCAGCTCAAAAGCTTTCACCACTGGGTCCTGCCCCTGCCGAACGGCCACTGGGTCCTGCTCGCCGCCTATCCCAAAACCCTCGCGAATTTGTCTGGCGAATCCGGCAGTGTGGGCGTCCTGGGCGATGTCCTCGTGGATGTGGATCAGAACATGAATCCCGACTGGGTGTGGAGCAGCTTCGACCATCTTGACATCAATCGCCGCCCCATGAACTTCCCCGACTGGACGCACTCCAACGACTTGCTCTACTCAGCCGACGATCACAATATCCTGCTCTCCATGCGCCATCAGAACTGGGTCATCAAGATCGACTTCAACGATGGTCAGGGAACGGGTAAGGTTCTGTGGCGCCTCGGCGAGGGCGGAGATTTCAAGCTTATCGGCGGCACCGATCCCACTGACTGGTTCTACGCGCAGCACGGCCTGTCCTGGTTTACTCCCAACACCACCGGCATCTTTAAGCTTGGCATCATGGACAACGGCAACGACCGCATTTTTCCGCCGCCCACCGGCCAGGTACTGTGCAAGCCCCTCGCCCCCACCAGTGCGCAGTGCTACTCCACGATGGACGTGCTGGAGATCAACGAAACCGACATGACAGCCACGCTTGTCACGCATTACGTGCCGCCGCCCAGCGACTTCAGCTTCTTCGGCGGCGAGACGGAGCAGCTCGCCAACGGCGATATCCATGTCGATTTCTGCGCCCCGTTGCCCGGAACGATGGTGCAGGAGCTCGACCCCACCGCTTCCCAGGTCATCTGGCAGGGCACGACAGCGAAAGTGAACCAGTTTCGCGTCGACCGCCTGCCCAGCCTCTATCCCGGCGTGCAATGGTAAAGGATTCCGGCCGGAGCGATCACACACGAACAGCAGACTTGCCGGAAGAGGAAGAACAGGTAAGACTGGTTCGCTTGTCGTACAAACGTCAGTTCAACGAGTAGTACCGAAACACAGGAGACCGCGGAAAATAAAGCGCCGCGCGGCCCGTGTATCGTTCACTCACCAGCAGCCATTGCCTGCTGAATCGGAAAACGTACGAGATCGGCTGGTTCCCGCGTTCAGGCCCGTTGACCGTGTGAACGATCGCCTTTCGGCCTTCCAAAGAGACTCGCAGGACTGGATAGACCGTGACCTTACCCTCCGGGAATCCGGCCCGCGACCAGTGAAACGTCACCGTCTGCAGTGTCACCACCAGGTGGTTGTCATTCCCTGACCGGCGAAGGGTATCGTAGCGCGCCGCCAGATCCGGATCCGCAGCCAGGCACTCGGCGCGCGTTTCCATGGATTCGCACGCCCAAAGCTTCTTGAGTCCATCCTCACCCAGCGCGTGCTTCACCACTTTGTTGCGCGAGACGGAGAGCGGGTCGAGCGCCCATCCTCCGAGAAAGGGTGACAGCGGAGAAGATCGAAAATCGATCACTCTACCCATCACGCAGCCTTCGCGATGCTGGCTACCTCACTCGCCGACAAGGGGCCTTTCATCGCTCAGAGTGAACGACAGACCCGCCGCTGCGTTGCGAATGAGCCCCCAGCCGGTACTCCGGTACGTCTGACAGAATCGCAGGATTCGCCAGACCCCACTTCTTCAACCGATACTCCGCGGCCGTGCGCAGCACGCCCAGTCCATAGACCACAGAGCGCCGGAAGTTGATCGACGACGCCTCGGCAAAATATTTCGTCGGACAGGAAATCTCGCCGATGCGGAAACCCAAATAGATGGCCTGCACCAGCATCTGATTATCAAAAACAAAGTCGTTCGAACACCGCAGCAGCGGCAGCCGCTCCAGCACGGTTCGGCTCCAGCCACGATACCCCGTGTGATACTCAGACATTTTCTGGCTCATCAGCAGATTCTGCGCGAGCGTCAACACACGATTCGAAACGTATTTGTACCGCGGCATTCCGCCTCGCAGTGCGCCGCCTCCCAAAATGCGCGAGCCCAAAACGCAGTCGTACTCTCCAGAACTTATCATCGAGGCCATCGCTGGAACCAGATGAGGCGTGTACTGGTAGTCGGGATGCAGCATCACCACCACGTCGGCTCCCCGCTCCAGCGCAGCAGCGTAGCAGGTCTTCTGATTGCCACCGTAGCCGAGATTCGCCTGGTGGACGATGGTCGCGATCCCCAGTTGCCGCGCCAGGCCTGCTGTATCGTCGCAACTGGCATCATCCGTCAGGATGACGTCGTCGACAATGTCGCGCGGGATTTCGTCGATCGTCCGTTTGAGTGTCCGCGCCGCATTGTAGGCGGGCAAGACGACCGCTATCCTTTTTTGATTGAGCATAAAACTTCGGCGACTGCGCGCCGCGGGCGCAGCGGCGTCCATGCGGTCTCATTCTAATCGACGCACCCAGCCGCGCCCGGAAAAGCCAATGCTTACGCCTTCTCGCCGGTAGAGACGGCATTCCACACGAGACGCAGCCGGTCGTCGAGGCCTGCAGGCACATGCTCCTGCCCCGCGTTTGTATGGACGCAGATCGTCATCGGACGGGCAGGGTAACTTTACCTCGGCCAGCGATTCTGCCTAGCGGTGGTACGCTATGCCGACCAGCGGCACCACGTCGCTTCGGAGTCCAGCGCTGTTCGTCTGCTTCAGGAAGTTGACGTAGACCAGGAAGTGCGGAACGGGCGCCCATTTCGCTCCGCCGCTCAGGTCCACCGTCGTATAGGTGCGTGTGAAGGTATTCACCGTAGGGATGGAGGTCACCGGCGGGGCCGGATTGGAGGCCGGCAACAGCGCAATTACCCCTGGCGCCATGGTGGGACTGTTCACGAACTGGCTGCCGAGCAGATCCACATCGGCGCTGAGGGTGCGCGCGAGCCGGAAGTCGGATCCAATGTCGTATTGCAAACCACCAGGAAGGCGAATCTTTGGCGCGCCGGGTGGCGCCAGGTCGCTGGATATGCCATTCCACTGGTACCCAACCCGCACATGCGGCGCAACCTTGTGCCTGTATTCGAGCAGGCCGTAGACTTGTCCGCCGAAAGCCCCCGATCCGAGATAGTCGGATGCCTTCCCCGTGGGAGCGCGCAAATTTCCGCCCGCGGAAACCGCAACCCTCTCGCCCTCCTGCCCCACCAGCAGTTGCTTTACGTTAATCAGGATGTCGCCAATTCCCGACGCAGTTCCAGTTGTTGTAAGAGACGTCGTAGGGGCCGGAACCGACGAATACTGGTTCTTCACGGAATCAAAAACGTACGCCTGAATTTTGGACGCCGTTACATTGACCGAAACCGCATTGATCGGAACCACCACCGTCACGTCCGTCGTCCGCGTCGCACCGTAGGTCAGAATGCCAGTCCACTGGTTCAACCGAAACTGCACATCGTTATAAACGCCGCCATAAACGGTCTGCTGATCGCTGGCATTGAACGGCGAAGGCTGCGTGTACGAGAACGCTACCGGCAACGCATCCAGGCTCGTCCCGTCAATCGAATTGAAATGGAAGTGCTGGTAGCTGCCGCCGATGAAGATATGCCCCTTGCCCACAGTGTCGGGCCGGTCGGTGAGAATCGGCCCGAGATTGTCGAACGGCACGCCCACCTCGCTTCCCGGCTGCCGCAGAGACACTACGCCTACGCTGGCACTCGGAATGGGCAGTTGCGAAATTTGGCTCGCGATCGCGGCGTTGATGGGAAACGCGGTGCTCAGCGCCTTATTGAACGCCGGGCCACTTCCCGTCGGCGCGCCCACCGTCACATTCGCCAGCGTCGAGGCTGAAATAGGCAGTTCGCAGATCAGGTCCTTCGACGTAGCGCAGTCCACCTGTGCGAAAAGCGGAGCGGTCAGCAGACAGACCACCCCCGCGGGGACCATCAGCAATTTTGGTGTCATCATCCTTACCCTGAGAGCAGGGCCCGTAGCAGCGTTTCTCTTTCCACGTTCCAGGAACACGCTTCGTCTCCTCCTGCCATCAGGCAGTTATCACCATGGCCACGACTGTGTAGTAGGAATTTCCGTTTGCGTCTTTGGCCACCACCTCGACGTAGTAAGCGCCCGGCGCAATCGTCTTGTTCTGTGTGACACCCGGCCCCGAGTAGCTGCCGCCGCAGCCGCCCAGCGAAGCCACTCCCACCATCACCAGCACCATGCCGAGGAAACGGAAGAAGTTGCGTCGCGATGATTTTCTCGAACCCAGCCAAACAATCGTCGCAAAGAACGGCGTTGCAAAGGCGGCCGCGTACATCGTCATCGAAGAATGCGCCAATGCTGCGCTTCCCGTCGTTTTCGCCGCGAACGACAGCGTGATGGGGACGGTGGTCGCAGCCCCGGTCACCGCCGTCGATTGTCCGGTGCAGGTCGCGGTAAAGTTCGCAGCCGTTCCCTTGGTCGTCAGTACCGTCGGGCACGAGAACGAAACCAGCGAGGCCCCCGAAGGCGCGCTGGACGTATTGAATACCGGATTCGCCGTGCCCGATGCTCCCGCAACCAGATCGAGCGTTCCGCTCACCGGCAATACGTAAACATTGATCGTCTGCGACGCGAGCGCCGGAAAGGTTGGCGTCGTCTGATCGGTTGCCTGCAGCGACAAAGTGTAGAGACCCGCTGCCGCATTGGCGGAGGCCGACACGGTGACGGTGAGCGCCTGATACGAGCCGCCCGATCCGCCTTCGGTGGCCGATGGCGTAATGCTGCAGGATGGATCGGTGACTGGGGCCTTTGTCGCAAAGTTCAGGACCGTACACGTGAAACTCAGCGAGTCGGAGAACCCTCCGGCGGTCACCACGTTGCCTGCAATGGAGGCGCCGTTAAACAAGTCGGTCGCGTTCGTGAAGCCCTGCGTCACATAATCGATTGCCGGGGCGGTGGTGGTTGCCGCCTGCGATGCATTGCCACCCGCGTTCCCCGTCGGCGTCAGTGTGAGGCTGATGCCGGCGTCCTGCACCATCACGCTCGACGCGACTCCTGTCGTGTTCGTGTTCGGTCCAAAATTGCCATCGCCTGAATAGGTCCCGGTTACGGTAAATGTCCCTGGCGGCGTTGCCACGTGCGGGAACGTCACCGTGCAACTGGCCACGGCTGTGCCGTTCGGGTTGTCCGTCACGGTCACCACGCCCCTCGCCCCACACGTCTGCAGCGTTGCCTCTGCATACGCATTGGTCGAGGAGAAGGTGACCGAGCCGGTGGGCAGCGCCGCCCCACCCGGCGTCGGTGTGACCACCACGCTGAACTTCACGGGATTGCCCGCAGCCACCGTGGTCACCTGCGCCGGCGCCATCGCCAAACTCGTCGTTGCTTTGCTCACCGTCACCATGGCCGGCACTTGCGATCCGGAGGGGAACGAACCCGCGGGGAAATTGTTATCCCCCGAGTAACTCAGTGACATTGAATAGGTGCCCGCGACCAGGAACGTAAACCCGCAGGTCGCAGTGCTCGCATACGAAGACGGCGGCGGCTTCGTCGTGCTCAGCGGTGCAAGCGTACACGATTTCGCTGCGCTGGGCTGCCCCGAAGTCGTCGAGGATGGCGACTGTTCGAAGGTCACAGTTCCAGTCGGCGCCGTACCGGGAAGATTCGGTGTGACCGTCGCCACGAAACACACCGGCTGATTGACCGAGAAACTGGTGACCGGCGTAGAGGTACACGTATTCAGACCCGTCCCGGAATTCGACATCGGAGCGAATGGCCCGCTCAGCGTAACCGTTTCCCCTACCTGTCCCACGCTGAGCGAAAAGCTCAGCGACGTGCTGGTCTGGAAGTTGGTATCGGTCGGCGTGAAGGTCGCGGTAATGCTGTACGAGCCGGTCTGCGCAATGCTTCCCGAGCAGGTAGTCGCCGGCAGGGTGAAGGTGCACTCCGTCGTGCTCTGGAGCGTGGTCGTGTTTTCGGCGTAGACCGTGACCGTTCCCGCGGGCGTTGCCGGAGTCGACGGAGTGGTGGTTACCGCAACCATGTAAAGGATCGATTGGCCGATCGTCGGATGCGTCGGCGACGCGCTCTGCACGGCGGTGTTCGTTGCCGCCGCGCCGACGTTCTGCGTCAGGGTGTTCGAGGTTCCGCCCGAGAAATTGTTGTTGCTCGACGCGAACACCGCGACCACCGAGTTCGTGCCAGCACTCGGAAAGCCCTGCGACATCGTGCATTTGATCGTAGCGCTGCCGGATACGGTAGCGGTGCAGAGCGTCGCCCCGGTCGTTGTATCGTTGAACGCCACGCTCCCGCTCAGGTTCTTCGTGTCTCCGCCTGTGGTGATCGTCGCTGTAAAGGTGACCGCACGGTTCACCGTCCAGTTATTCGACGACGACGTCAGCGTCACCGAGGTGTTGCCCGTTCCCACGGTCACCGGGAATGTCGGGGCCGTTGTGGGAGGCGTGAAGTTTTTGTCCCCGCTCGTATAGTTCACCTGCAGGTTGTGCGTGCCGGATGTCGTGAACGCGAACGTGGCCGGCGAGGCTGGGCAGGTCAGCGTCCCGCCAACCAGTTTCTGTGACGGGCAGACCGTCGCGCCCGTCGTCGTGTCGGTGACCGTCACACTTCCCGTGGGCACCGCCGCGCCCGAGTACTGCGGCACCACGGTCACCTGAAAAGTCACCGGCGCATTGACTGCGGGGCTCGCCGGGGCGGGAGTCAGCTGGATCGTCGTGCTCGCCGCAGTCACCTGCTGCGAGACAGAATTCGAACTCGACGTGAAATTGGTATCTCCGCTGTAGGTCGCCTTAATCGACTCACCCGATGACACGGCGCTGAATGTGTAAGTGCAACTGGCGCTCGCCGGTGCGCCCGACAGGCCGACCGATGAGCTGCACGACGCTCCCGTCGTGGGGGTAAACGACACGTTGCCGGTCGGTTCGGGCTGCGGGTTATTGGTTCCAAACGGGGAAACCGTTGCGGTGAACGTGACCTGCTGGTTCACCACAGAGGGATTCGTTTGCGAGGTAATCTTTACCTGCGCCCCAGCCTGGGTCATTGCCTCGGTGAAGCTCGCATTCGTGCTCACCGTGTAACTCAGGTCGCCGGCGTATGAGGCCACGACAATGTCAGAAGGAACGACGAGATTCGCGGTGCTGCAGCTCGCCGACTGGCTCGAATCCAGGCTCGTCGACCCGCAGGTGTTCGCGTTGCCGTTGACCTTAAAGCTCACTTTGCCGCTGGGAGTTACTGCCTGGAATGCACCCGCGGCGGCGCTCAACTGCACCGTGAACGTCACCTCCGTGCCAACGGTCTGACTGTCGCCCTGCGGTGGCGCAGTAAAGGTCAGCGCAGCGGGAAGCGCGGCCACCGTCTGGTTCACGATATTGGAATCGGCTGTTCCGTAAACGTTGGTTTCGCCGTTGTATGTAGCGCTCAGACTATCGGTGGTTGCCCCAGAACCGGGCAGGGAGTGGGTGAGGCAGGTCGCATCCCCATTCGGGTCCAGCGTCACCGGATTCGCCTCGGAATTTCCAGAGCCGTCCTGACAATCGGAGATCGTCTGCACTCCCGAGCCAGTCCCCGAAGTGATCGCCTTATCGTTGTAGGTGAACGTGACGGTTCCGGTCGGTACCCCTCCGGCAGCCCCCTTCGGAGCCGCGACGGCGACCGACAGGGTCACCGCATCATTGACCGTGGACTTCGGAGTCGGCGACACCGTTAGCGTAGCTGTAGGGGTCGGCAGCGGCACGGCCGGCAACCAACTCGCCAGCACCGTGACATCCTGCCCCGGCGTGGTACCGCCAGGATTTCCGTTCGCCGTTGCCAGGCCAGGACGGCTCCCGGAGTTTCCCATAATCACGGCCATTGCCGTCGGCCCGCTGCCCACCGTCACCGCCTGAGGCGCCTGCAGCGTTCCATCCCCTTTGCCCGCGAACAAGCTCACCGTCGAGTCGCCGGAGTTCACGACCGCCACGTCGGGCTTGCCGTCGCCAGTGAAATCGGCGATTGCGATCGCGCCCGGTCCCATTCCAGCCTGATACGCCACGCCGCTTGCAAATGTCCCATCTCCCTTGCCGCGGAACACCACCAGCGCGTTATCCGATCCACGCGCAACCACCGCATCCAGCACGCCCGAGCCCGTCAGATCGCCAAGCGCAAGGGCCGCGGGATTCGGTCCCAGCCCAAAGCTTTTGCCCGCTTTGAAATTCCCGGCCCCATCGCCGAGCAAGACCGTCGCCGTTCCGCCCGCAGAGCAGTCCGCGTTCGCGCCGCACCGGTTCGCCACCACGATTTCTGCGTTGCCGCTTCCATCGAGCGATCCCCCTGCCAACCCAACAGGCGCATAGCCCGCCGGGTACAAGGCCGCACTTTGAAAATTGCCGTCACCCGCGGCGCGCAGAATCTCCACCTGGCCTGGGTCGCTGCAGTTGGTCGAGCCGCAGTCCTCCACGACAGCCAGGTCCATCGTCCCTTTACCGTGAAAACTGCCTGCAGCCACGGCCCTCGGCGCGCCCGCCAGCACAGTTGTCATCGCCTGGCCGAATGTGCCGTCCCCCAGCCCCAGCCGTACTGTCAGCGTCTTGTCGAGGCGGTTCGCGGCCACCAGGTCAGGATGCTTATCGCCATTTACGTCGATCAGGGCAATCGTCACGGGCCCCGCGCCCAGCGCATAACTGGCGCCCATCTGGTAGGTCCCGTCTGCCTGGCCCAGCAGCACCACTGCGCTCCCGCTCGTACCGCACGACGCTTCCGCCGAGCACGATTTCGCAACCACCAGGTCCGGCCGCCCGTCGCCGTTTACATCCCCTGCAGCCACCGCTGCCGGCCGCTCACCCACCGTGTACGATCGCGCCGCGAAAAAGGTCCCATCGCCGTTCGCCGCGGCAACGCTCATGGTTTGTCCTGCCTGGTTCAACACCGCCAGGTCCACATGGCCGCTGCCGTAGAACGCTCCGGCAGCCAGTTCTTCCGGCCCATTTCCGGCCACGAAGTTCTGCGCCGGATCAAAGGTTCCATCGCCTGAGCCCTTCAGCACGCTGAATGTGTTGCTGCCGCGATTGACAACGATCAGATCGGGGATCCCGTCGCCATCCGTGTCGGCGACGAAAACCCTGGCCGGCAGGCTGCCTACGGCATAGTTGGCCGGCATTGCGAAGGTGCCATCGCCCTTGCCCAGCAGGACCGCGACCGCATTTCCGTTTGCGGCTGTCACTGCCAGATCGGCATTGCCGTCCCGATTGAAGTCGCCGGCGCTGATCGATGTGATCGGCCCCGTCACGCCGCGCACCTCCGCAGACGCGCGGAATTGGCCGCCGCCCTGGCCCAGGAAGATCTCCACGCTCCCATCCGCCTGCGCCACGGCGATATCGGCGTGGCCATCATGATTGAAGTCACTCACCGCGAGCCCGGTGGGCAGTTGCGCTGTCGCCAGCAGGACAGGTTTCGCGAGGTTCCCTTTGCCGTCGTTGACGAGCACTGCTACCGCGCGCGTGGTCAGTCCGGCCACCGCCACGTCCGTGTGTCCATTCCCAGTCAGGTCGCCGGCGATCAGAGAGCCTGCGTTGAATCCCAGCGCAACGGAACGAGGATTGCCCAGAGTCCCGTTGCCGCGACCCGGCAGAACAGCAATCGCCCCCGTGGTGGCGCTCGCCACAATCACGTCCGGCCTGCCGTCCCCGTCAATATCCGCAATTGCCACAGCCTGGGGGTTCGCAACGGCCGTGAAGCGAACCGGCGCCGCGAATCCGCCATGTCCATCGCTCAGGTAAACGACTACCTCACCCGTTGTGGAGTCCGCTGCCACAAGGTCCGTGTGCCCGCTCCCGGTAAGATCGCCCGCGGCCATGGCCGCCGGAGCGTAACCGAGCGCGATCGACGGCGCGGTAACGAAGCTCGCCGGGGCTGTCGGCCGTACCGGCGAACTGCTGCCCGCGGCTTGCGCACAGGCAAGGTGAATCAGGCCGATATTGGCAGCGAATAAAACGCCCGCGGCGAGCACGGCAGTACGGCTCGAACGACGCCTCTGAGTGCCGATCATTTCTCTTCTCCACACTGTTGCGACAGAATGCGAACCAACATCGAGGAATATCCACAATCCTCCGGCCATCAGGGTTGGCGAATGGCGCCCTGCCCCTGCACCAGAGGGAAGAGGGATGAACAAAACCTGTATGAGCCAGAAACCGAGCGAAATGAGCTATAAGAATGGCGCAGCCAGGATCGCGGGGGGAATATGCAGCGCGACCGAAAATCGTTCAGAACGTATCGACTAATTGGGAAACAGTTCATCGGGAATCTAGCATTGCGATCCCTGGCCGTCAAGCCAAATCTGACTCCACCAATCCCGTTTCGTTCCGCTGCTGGCCTCTGGTCGAGCGAGTTCGCCCCCGGCCCAGAAGCCGCGTCATCCGCGCTGAATTGAGAGCGCTCGATGTTCAGAGGAGCGGCAACCGAAGCCTTGCTTCAGCGCGCTATCTCATTTCCCTCCCCATGCCTTCCGTGATAACGTTCTCACCAGCATTTCGTTGCTCCCCCACGATGCGAACGCTCCTGCCTGGAACGTGCGGTTTAGTCATGAGAAGGTGCAGCTGAACGATGCCTGATGTCTCCGCCGGCAGAATCGGCCGATATGAAATTCTCAAGGTCCTCGGTCGCGGGGGCATGGGTGAAGTGTTGCTTGCCCAGGATGAGAACCTCGGTCGCCGGGTAGCCATCAAACGGCCCCTCAAATCCGCCGTCGAAGAGGGTCTGGCCCGATTCCAGGTCGAAGCCCGCGCCGCGACCCTCCGCCATCCGAACATCCCCGCCGTCTACGAGATGGGTGAGCAGGACGGCCTGCCCTACATCGCAATGGAGTTCGTCGAGGGCAGGAACCTGAAGGAGATCATCGACAGCGGAGAGCCCGTCGACCTCATGACCCGGCTCAACATCATCGAGCAGGTTTGTTCGGCCCTCGGCTACGCGCACCAGAACGGCATCATTCATCGCGACATCAAGCCCGCCAACATCATCGTTCAGTCCGACGGCGTCGCCAAAATCATCGACTTCGGCATCGCGAAGATCCAGGACACCGAGGGATCGACTGCCCTCACCCAGACCAGCCAGGTCATCGGCTCGCTTCACTACATCGCTCCGGAGCGGTTTAAAGGCGGCCACTTCGACGGCCGCTCCGACATCTTTTCCGCTGGCGTCACGCTGTTCAAATTCCTCACCGGGGAGGAGCCATTCACTGGCGGCGCCGCAACCGCCTCGTACAAGATCGTCAACGAGGAGCACAAGCCGCTCTCGAATTACCTGCGCGATTATCCCCCGGTCCTGGACGAGATCATTGCGAAATCGCTGGCCAAGAATCCCGAGGACCGCTACGCCACCGCGGAAGATTTCGCCGACGCTCTGCATGAAGTCATTGAGGACCTCAAACACTCCCGCGTCACGGTCCTTTTCAACGACGCGGAGCGCCTCACCACCGAGCGCCGCTTCGTCCCCGCGCTCGAACTCCTCGACGAAGCCATCCGCCTCGATCCTTCCAACACCCAGGTGCGCAAGCTGCGCAAGTTTGTGCGCGAGCACCAGGAGCGCGCACGCCGCGAGGAGCGCCTGCGCGAGTGCCTCATTCGTGCCGACGAAGCGCTGGCCGCGAGCCAGTTCGACGAGGCCCTTGCGCAATTGAAGGAAGCGCAGAGCATCGACAGCGCCTCCACCGAGGTCCAGTCAAGACTCCAGGATGTTCAGGACCGGAAGCGCCGATACGACATCGGCGTCCGCGCCCTGACCGATGCTGAAGCGGCTCGGGCACGCGGCGATGTCACCGGCGCGCAGAGCATCGTGGTCCGCGCTCTCACCGAGGACCCGGGAAACAAAAGGCTCGCCGCCGCCGGCGAGATTCTCGCGCGCGAGGCGGAGCAGGCCGCCCGCCAGGCCAGAATCGCCGAGTTTCTCACACAGGCCCGCTCCGCGGTGGCTGCCCGCAGTCTCGCGACTGCCGAAAAGCTTCTTGGCGATGCAGAAGCAATCGATCCCGCGAATGTCGACGCCGACGCGCTCCGCCGTGAGATCGCCCGACTCCGCGAGCAGGAACAGCGCCGGGCGATTCTCCAGGAGATCGAGACGCGGATCCACGAATTCATCCGCACCGACGCCTACGAACAGGCCACCGAACTCCTGAGCCGGGCCCTCGAAAAGCTCCCCAACGATTCAACCCTGCTCCGCCTGCGCATGGAAGTGGAGACGGCCGGCCGCAAGTTCGGCGCCAGAGTCTTCGTGGAAACCACCATCGCGCAGGCGCGCGAACTCTTCCCCACTTCGCCTCTCGAGGCACTCAGCGCAGTTCAGAAGGCGCTCGAACAGATGCCCGGCGAAGAGCGCCTGGTCGCCTACGAGCTTTCCCTCCGCAAAGATCTGGAGGCACTCCGCTCCGAACAACTGCACGCCGACACCGTGACGAAGGCCCGCGAGTTCCTGCATGCGCGGCAGTTTGAGAAGGCCATCGGCGTCCTCGAATCGTTTCAGATCGAGTTCGGCGGCGGGGCCGACGTCGATCAGCTGCTCACGCTCGCCCGCACCGAGCGCGACGCGGCCGAGCGCAGCGCCGTTATCGAACGCTCTACCTCAGAAGCGCGCAACCTCATGCGTAACGGCAGCTTCGACGAAGCCATCGCGCTGCTGGAAGGCGCCACAAAGCAGACCGGCGACGCGACCCTCGCCAGCCTGCTGCAGGAAGCGCGCGATCAGCAGGCCGCCTTCGCGCGCAAAATTGAAGCCCTGCGCAAGCGCGTCGAGAATCTCCGTTCCAGCGGCGCTTACGACGAAGCCTTCGGATTACTCCAGGAGCAGCTGGCGCTCAATCCGGGTTTGCGCGTCGTGCAGGATCTGGCGCATACCATCGGGGCCGAGCGCGAAGTGCGGGAAGCCACCGCGCGCGCCCTCGATGAAGCGAAGGCAGCGGCGGGAAAGCACGACTTCACCGCGGCCCTGGAATCTCTCGACGCCGTGCAGCGCGCCTACGGAGACTCGCCCCAACTCAGCGCGGGCATCGCCGATCTCGAAAAACAGCGCGCCGCCTGGTCGCTGGAGTCCGTCAACAATTCAATCGAATCCGCCCGCGCCGCTTTGCTCCGTAAAGATGCGACTGCCGCTCTGGAAAGTCTCCAGTCCTCCGCGCCCCATCTCGAATTCGTCGACGCTAAGATTCAGGCCGACTGGCAGCGCATCGCCGATTCCACCCGTCAGGCTCTCGAACGCGCCGGCGCTGCCACCGGCACCCTGGATCGCACGCTTACCCTCGTCCAGCCGCAGCGCAAGTCGCACCTCGCGCTCATCGTCACCCTCGCCGTCGTGCTGCTCGCCGCCATCGGCGTGATTGCCTGGAAGTTCCTCTCCCCGGCGCCCACGACCGCCGCGCCCACCAGGATTTCGATCGGTGGCGCGCCGCCCGGAGCCTCGATCGTCATCAACGGCGCACCCCCGCGCACGGCGGATGCGAATGGCTCGCTCCAGGTGACCGTCGCGCCTGGCACATACGAAGTGCAGGTAAATGCGGGAGGATTCGAGCCCTGGAAAGACACCATTCAGGTCGCCAAGGGCGTAACCATGGGCGAGAAAGTCAATGCTCAGCCCCTTCCGCCCGCCGGGGCAAAAACCGGCAATCTTGCTCTCCTTCTCGTGGGAGGCCTCTCGCGGGTCCGCGTCATGATCGACGGCAAAAACTACGGAACCCGCACCGCAGAGGACAAAATCTCTCTCCCGGTCGGAACCTACTCGGTCAAATATCAGGAGCCCGGGTATCAGGATTCCCCGGAACATACCGTGCAGATCGCTCAAGGCAGCACATTTCAGGACTCTGTGAACCTTGAGAAGCAGGTTCAAACCGCGCCGCAGCCAGCATTGCACCAGCAACCCGGGCCAACGTCTGCGGCGAAGCAACCGCAGCCTGCGACGGCCCTGACGCCCACTCCAACGCCAGCGCCGGCGCCAGTGCCCACCGGCACGCTGAACGTCAGTTCCAATTCCATTGAGCAGGGCCAGTCCGTCACCCTTTCCTGGCAGACCGCGAATGCCGCCGACGTCGAAATCTCAGGAATCGGCCAGGTAGCGCCCAGCGGTACAGATCCAGTTCAGCCGCAATCCTCGACCACCTATGTGCTGAAGGCGAACGGAAACCTCGTTGCTCAGCAATCCGTAGAAGTGCATTCCAAACCCGTCGCGCAGCTCGCTCCCGCGCCGACCGTGGCCGCCGAACCTGCGCAGCCGGCTCTGCCCGATTTCGCGGCGCTCAATGCCGCGCTCGCCGCCTACAAAGGCATCTTCGCTCAGGCGTCCGGCAAGAGCGGCAAAGAATGCAAAGGCGTTTTGAACAGCGCCTATGGAGGACGCCTGCGCAATCTCGCTCAGTGGTGCGACGACACGAAGAGCTTCGACGTGGTCGAGAACTGCACTCCCGATGTGCACGGAACTCCCGAAGCCCCGTCTCTCGTCTGCAATGAGACTCTCACCGTGCATCCGAAGGATGGCGCGCCGCAGCAGAGCCACGCCGTGAGACACTTCGAGTTCACCAAGGGCTCCGATGGCGGCTGGAAGCTGACCGGCTGGTAAGGCATCGTCTCTGACCTGCCCTCCCGCTCGGTCGTCTGCCCCTGTCGAATCCCATCACTCAAGATGATCGATGACTCCAATCACCAGCCCGGCATAAGAGTCACCTTCTCGCTGCCACTGGGTGGCGCTCAACTGAATGCAAGCGCCGTCGTGCCCGCGGGCCGCACGACGCTGACCGCCTTGCTGCCCATCATCCAGAACCTGGAAAACGCTATCACTGCCAAAGCTGCCGAGGAGGCCAATGCAGCCGGCACGCCCATCTCCTGCGGTCCTGGATGCGGAGCCTGCTGCCGTCAGCTCGTGCCCGTGAGCCTCTTTGAAGCCGAGGCCCTCACCCGCTGGATGCGGTCGTTACCCGACGAGCAACGCAGCGCACTGGAAGCCAGATTCCATCGCGCGCTGCTCGCTCTGCGCGATGCGGGCGTGATCGACAAACTCGTGCGGCAGGACTGGGCAACCCAGGAAGAAGCTGCTGCAGAGCTCGCGATCGACTATTTCCACGCCGGAGTACCCTGCCCTTTTCTTGAGAACGAAAGCTGCAGCATTCATCCCATCCGCCCGCTCAGTTGCCGCGAGTACATGGTCACATCCCCGCCCGAGCTGTGCCGCGACCCGTCCATTCACGAGGTTTCCGGGGTGCAGCTGCCGGTCAAGCTCTCGCGGGCGCTGTTTCGGTACGGCGCGGAGATGGAGCACGACCCGCGCGGATGGCTTCCGCTCGTCTTTCTGCTCGCGTGGGGCAGGAGCGGCGCTGCCCCGGGCGATCACGTCGCCGGAACAGGCGAGGAAGTCCTGCGCGGATTTCTTGAGAAGGCGCTCGGCCCGGCGCCCACGGATGCAGCCGAAAGCGCGTAGATGCATCTCGCCGGTTGCGTCTCCGCAATTCTTTAGCCGTTCTGCCAGCGGCTATTGCGACTTCACCGTGTCGCCGGTCTGCGGTTTGCCGGTTCCGCTGAAGCTGCCCACCGCCGAATCCGTATCGACGCTTGTAATCGTCAGCGTCCCCACGGTGTCCTCGATCGACCGCAGCGGTTTCCCCGTTGCCGGATCCTTCACCACGCGAACCACGCGGCCCACCGCCAGCTTATCGCCGACCCTCAAACCGGCCTTGCTTCCGACGTTAATGATGATGTCCGACGTCGAGGCGTCCGCTACCAAACCGGAGACCACCACCGCAGGCGGAACGTACGTCGGCAATTTCCCGCTGTCGCCAATCAATCCCTGCGCCAGTTGGGTTACAGCATCGCTCGTCGCCTCGCCGATGATCGTCTCCGAGAAGTTGCTGCTGTTCATCCCTGCCGCTCCGCCGCCGTAGCCGCCCGATCCTGCGCCGCCCGCCAGCAGATTCGTGCCCGACCGCTTCGATTCTCCCTTGCCCGTCGCCGAGCCCAGGATCTCTCCCGTGCTCGTGTCGATCAATCGCGCCGTAATGCCGACTTCCGCCTTCGCGCTGTGCGTGCCGATGCCGCCGAGGACCCCGCCGTGCCAGTTCCCTGCCAGGCCGCCCAGGTTGCGGTTCTGATCGTCGCGCCCGAACTGCGTAATATCGCCCACGATCACCGCATCGACGCCCAGCACGTGCCCGATCTTCGCCGCGGTGGTCGGATCGGCCCGGTTACTGTTCGAAAAATTCTGCTCGTTCAAAATCTTGTCGATCGCGTTGCGCTCGATCACGCGATAGGTCCCATCGTTCACCAGCTTGTCGATCAGCATGTCCGATATGCCTTTGCCGATGTCGACGTTCGTGCCGAACACCGCCTGCGACGCCGTCATCACCGTCGCGTAATTGAAGTCAAGCACCGCAACGCGATGCTTGGTCGCGGTGGCTGCTTGTTGCCCGGGCAGGGCGCAGGGGATAGTCAGAAGGGCGATCAGCGAAAGCACAACTCTGCGCATGTGGGTTTTCTCCTATTGGCCTAAAAATTTCTCCAGTACAGCCAGATCCTGGTCTGCGCTGTCCATGGATTGGTTCGCGGTCGCCAGGTCATTCCCGTTCACTGCCTGGTTCGCCGCGTGCATATCCCCTTCGAGCCGGTTCATGGCTGCAAGCACGTCGCCGCGCAGATCGTATCCCTGCGCTTGCTGCTGCCGGCGAATACTCTCGACCCCGCTCTTCGCGGCGGCCGCTCGCGCATTCAAATCCGCGATGCGGTTGTGGGCCTGATGGATCTCCTCGGCAGAAGGTCCCGCCGGAACGCTCGCCCGATTCGCCGTTGTCCGGCCAGCCGCACCGCTCTGCGCCTCCGTCCTCGCTGGCGCGGTGCTTCTCGCTGCCGCAGACCGTGTCTGCACCGGCGGCTGCGCCATCGGAGTCTGGTCCGCTGGCGGCGCTGGCGGATTTTGCTGACTGGGAGAGGCTGCCGGACTCGCCGCGGACGCGGGCTGGGTCGCGGAATTCTGCGGCGCAGCCGTTTCGGTGGCTGCCGCCGGCTGCCCACGCTGTCCCGCATGCGTTGCAAATACGTGAGGAAGCACGATCGCCACGCCAATGAGTGCCAGCAGAGCCACAGCAACTCCCACGCCGATCCACAGGCCGCGCTGGCTCTTCGCTGCCGCCGCAGGACGCGCCGCGGGCACCGCAACCGGCGCAAACCCCGCCTGCGCTGCCGGCGCGAAACCGCTTTGTGGCGTCTGCGTCGGTGCCGCAGCCTGCGCACGCTGCTGTTGCACCCCGCGTATCGCATTGCGAAAGTCGTCTGCAGTCTGGAACCGATCAGCGGGAGCCTTGGCAATCGCTCGCATCACAATCTCGTTCAGACCCGCGGGCAATTGAGGATTGATTTGTTGCGGCGGCACCGGCGCTTCGTTCAGGTGAGCGTTGAGCACGCTGTACGCGGTGTCCGCCTGGAACGGCTTCCGCCCCGCCAGCATTTCGTAGAGCGTAATGCCGAACGAGTAGATATCCGAACGCGCATCGACCGTTCCGCCGCGCACCTGCTCCGGCGACATGTAATACACCGATCCCATCGTCGTTCCCGGCCGCGTCAGTTGCAGGTCCGTCGTCGATTTGGCGATGCCGAAATCCATCAGCTTCGCCAAACCGTGCGCCGTAATCATGATGTTCGCCGGCTTGATGTCGCGATGCGTGACGCCCCGGCTGTGTGCATAGCTCAGCGCGCCCAGCACCTGGCTGGCGTACTCCAGCAGCTGATCCGGGGCAACCGGCCCCTGCCGGCCCAGATTCTCCAGCGTCGCGCCTTCCACAAACTCCATCACCATGATGATCTGGTTCTCGAACTGGAAGGCAGTCCGCAATTGCGCGATATTCGGGTGCTCGAGGCCGGCCAGTGTGCGGATCTCCGCCATAAACCGCGCCGCCAGATCCCGCTCGCTTGCGTAATCGGGCAGCAGAACCTTCATCGCCTCGATTCGATCCGAGATGATATTGCGCACGCGGTAGACGCGGCCCATTCCGCCCGCGCCGAGCAGGCTGAGGATCTCGTAATCGCCGACGCGCTGGCCTGTTTCTAACGCCATAAGCAGCCTCTGGCTTCGAATTTTTCCGCGGAGGAGGACAGACCAACTGGGGAGCGCAAAGAGTGTACCCCATTTCCCCGAACAACCGCGACGAAATAGTGCTCGACACAGACCGCGCGTTACAACCGCGACAGATCCAGTGCTCACGTTCTGCGCTTTACAGCCGGCCTGGCCTTCTGGCACTCTTATCGCGTTCTCATTCCGAGGCGCGGCCGGCATCGGCAGTGGCCCCGCGCAGAACCGTGACGGCACTTCTGAATGGTTTTCAACCAAGTGGATTGCGCATGATTCCAGGCCAAACCGGGCTGAAACTCGACGTTGCCGGGCTCAGCGACGTGGGCTGTCAGCGCTCCAACAACGAAGACAGCTTCGGCTACGACCTGCCCACGCAAATCTTTGTCGTGTGCGACGGGATGGGCGGCATGGCGGCCGGGGAACTGGCCAGCGGCACCGCCGTCTCCGAGTTGCTGAACTTCTTCACGCATCAGGACGGATCAGCCGCCTCCGCGGAGGAGCAGCTCTACCGTTCAGTCCTTCATGCCAACGAACGCGTCCGCACCCTGGCGCAGCAAAATGAAAGCCTGGAAGGCATGGGAACTACGCTGGTCGCCGCTTGCCTGGACGACCGTTCCCTCATCATTGCCAACGTTGGCGACAGCCGCGCTTACTTTCTCCGCAACGGGTCCTGCGTCCAGGTCACACACGATCACTCCTTCGTCGCGGAGCAGGTGCGCATCGGCGCCATGAACGAGGAGCAGGCCGGCGCGTCCCCCCTCAAGTCCCTCATCACCCGCGCGATCGGGCAGATGGATCCCGTCGAGCCGGATATTTTTACCGCGAACATCGAACCGGGAGACATCCTGCTTCTCACCACCGACGGACTAACGCGCTACGCCGACGCCGAAGCGATTGCGACTCTCATCCTCGGAAGCGAGACCCTGGAGCAGGCCTGCCAGGCTCTGATCGACGCCGCCAAGGCGCAGGGCGCCGTCGACAACGTCACCTGCCTGCTCATCCAGGTCGCTGAAGATATTTCCTCGGCTCAGTGAGCCACGGTCGCGACGCAACGCATCCCGCCCCAGCCGTTCGGCGCAAGCAGATTCAAATTCGGTCCCGACAGTTCCAGGTGCACGATCAGCGGCGTTCCGCTGATGACGATCGGCTGATCCGACACCTCGACGGGAAAGTCGAGCCGGCCCGGACCGCCTCCGGGGCGTCCCTTGCTGAGCAGGTGAAGCAGCGCCCATGGTCCTGTGAACTGAATCGGCAATGTTCCAGTCGCATAGGTAATGTTGAGTTGCGCCTGCTGGCTGGTCTGCGGCGACCACGTAAACGGCCGCGACACACTGGACCCCTCCAGATTCTGGCTATCGATCTGCAGGGTCACACGCGAAATCCCTGGCGAAGGCAGGATGCGCGCCGTGAACGTGAGTCCGCCGCCCGGCGTCGCTGGATACAGCAGCGCCGACAACCCAGCCGCCTGATTGAAGAAGCGGAGGAACTCGGGACTGACCTTCGTGGGTGCCCCCGGCGCGGCCACGTACGTCGTGCCCTGCTGCACTACCAGCGGCTTGAGGGTGGAGTCGTAGAACTGCCAGAGCGCCCCAGAACCGGGCTTCAGAAGTGCGTCGAGTTCCGCAGGGGACGCATCGACAGTCGAAGTGGAAGCGAAGGGGAATTTTCCCATCACGGCTACAAACGCTGAGCACAGCCCTGCTCCGCCCGCATTCGCCGACTGCGCGCCGCGTCCTCGCAGCAGTTCGTTCACGTTGGTAATCGGCTCCTGCAACAGCGTCAGCGTCACCTGGTCCACATGACCCTGAGGGTCGAGATTGAAGGCCTGCGCCGTCTGGCTCGCCGCCGTGCTCGCCTGCGTGGCCGCGGTGATCACAGGCGCTGCCGCCGCTGGATTCGTCGCCGCCGTTGGATCCTGCGACATTTGCTGCAGCGCGCCCTGCAGCCCCAGCAACCCCGTGATGTATCCCTGATTGCCCGTTCCCACCAGTTTGTCAGCGCTTTGCGGAGCCACCACCGCCTGGGTGGGCTGGAATTCCTTCGCGATATCGCCGTTGGCCACGTTCGTGTTGTGCGACACCGTATAGACCAGCGCCAGCAGCGGCGAATTCGGATTCGACAGCATTTGCAGCTTGGTCGCCGCATCGCCGAAGCTGCGGTAATGCACTACCTGGGCCGCATGCAGAAACGCGCGCCACTCCCCGCCAAAATCCTGCGCGTAGCGCGTCGTCAGTTGCTGCGCCAGCGTTGTCCGGTCCAGCGAAGGGGGCGCCTGATTCCCCAGCACCCACGCTTCCCCGCTGAAATAACGGTCCGGATGCTGAATCGCATCCTGCATGAACGCGAAGCCATCGTGCGTAAAAGCTCCCGGCACGATGTGCCCATCGACCACCGTCGCCGCCGATCCCGGATAATCGCGGTTGAAGTCCACCGCGTGCGCGGCCTTCGACGCCGCCGTGATCATCTGCTGATAAATGCGCTCGAACCCGCCGAAATTCGCCAGATATGTCTGCGCGTGCGTTACCGCGCCCGTGTCAGGCGCAATGCTGTACGGATTCCCCCGCGCCAGCTCCGCTGCATAGAAATCGAACTGCCGCCGCGCGAGTTGCACTTGCTCATCGCTTTCCGGCGTGCGCCCATTCTCCCAGTACTGCATCAGCACCGGCGACAGAAAATCCGCCGTGCTCTTGTCCGCATGACTCGTCGTGATCAGGTACGCCTTCAGCGGATTGTAGGTCGCCAGGTAATCCGCTCCCGGCTGCGGCGTCGCGGGTACCGCATTCATGGCCGACACCAGATTGGCCTGCGTATTCGTCAGCAGCAGCCTGCGGAAATGGTCGAAATAGATGCCCCGCGCCGGGCCCAGCAGCGCATCGCCATGGTAGAGCCCGAAGCGGTAGCTCCACGGCGCGCCGTTCTGGTTATAGCCCTCCAGTTGCACGATGGCTCCGCGCAGTTGATCGAGTGCGTTGAGATCCTGAGCCGCAGCCAGCGTGCCCGGGGGCGTCGCCGTCGCCGGCAGCGCCTTTGCCGCGGCAACCACTCTCCGCTCCAGCGCTGCATTGTTCATCCACGAAACCGTCAGCCACACCAGGCACACCAGCAGCAGCAGCGAGATCGTCGCGAACGCCACGCGGCGAAACACATGCGTCCGCGCGCTCTTGCTCGTCGCCGCCAGAGCCTTGTCTTCGAGGACTACGGTCGACAGCAGCCGCGGCAGGAAACACCACTGCGCCACCTTCTGCGTCATCACCTGCGGCGTCGCCGTCACCGTTGCGGCCTGCGCCTGCTCCACGCTGAACATCCTTGTCGCGCCCGCATCTGCCTGCGGCGCTCGCGCTGCCGGAGCCGCCATCGCCACAGCATGCTGCACAATCTGCGCGCGCACGCCCGTGAAGTAGAAGCCGCGCAGCCACGGATTCGCATTCAGATGACTCGGCCGCGAGAGTTCCACCAGGCAGTTCGCCAGATTGTTGCGCACCTTGCGCAGTTCCCGCGGAAACTCATACACCGGGTCCAGGTTCTTCGATTCCGCTTCCCGTGTCAGCAGCTCCGTGCGAAATTCGCTCAGCGAAAAGATCACCTGATCCAGCGACGTCGTCACCGCCTGCATCGCCTTCTCGGCGTACAGCCCCGCCGATCCGCCGCTCGGCGCCAGCGCCATGCCCAGAGGCTCCGTCGCCTCTTCGCTGCTCAGGTTGCGCACAAACTCCGCAAAATTCGGCACGCGGTCGAGCTTCGTCAGTACCACATAGACCGGAATATCCGTCCCCAGCTGCCGCGCCAGCTCGCGCAGCATCGTGTTCCCGGCTCGCGCCACTCCGGCTGCGGCCTCCGATGCTGACGCGCCCAAAAACTGCTCGCAGCTCACGCAAACCACTGCTGCCCGGATCGGTGCCTCTTTCCCCAGCGCCGACCGCATCACCCGCGGCCGCGTTCGCCGGATCAGCTTGCTCCACAGCGCCGGGCTCTTCCGCACGGCATCGCCCGCTTCCACCAGGATGCAGCTGCGCGTGTACCACACGTTGGCAACCGGCGTCGCAATCACGTCCTGATCCCGATAGATCTGCCCCGCAATCAGCTCCGGATCGAGCCCCGACTTCAGAACCGTTGTCGTCTTCGCCGAGTTCCCCTCGCCGAGGATGTACACCAGCGGCAGCCGGTCCAGAGATTTCGGCCCACCCCTCTGCGCCGTCGCCAGCCGTTTCTCTGCCGCGCGCAGCAGCGTGTCCAAATCCTCGCCGCCCGTCGCGCTCATCGCCGCTGCCTCGTGTCTCTTCTGCCTGAAATGGAAGAAGAGAATCACCGCCGCAATGATCGCTCCAACCGCGACCAGCAGGATGCGCAGCATCAGCAGCGGCGTTCCCGCCATGCCCAGCGCCGGTCCCACCAGCCAGGCCAGCACGATCGAGAAGAGAAACACAAGCGCAGAAATGATGATGGGCAGCACAGATCTTCTCCTATTCCGCGCTCACCCGCGCACTTTGTACCTGCGAAACGCCCGAACCAAGCAGCACCTCATAGCCGCCCAGCGCCACCAGCGTCAGCGCCGCGAGCACGCAAGTCGTCACCAGTAACGCGCGGCTCCATGCATCTCGTGCACGCGCCGGCCTCACCTCTGCGGGTGCGATCAGCGGCCCCAGGTGCGCTGTCCCGCGCACTCGCTGGATCTTCGCGAGCGCCTGCCGCAGCAGCTGATGCAGCTCGCCCGTATCGCCCAGCGCATAGCGCCCGCGATATCCCATCTGCAGGCACAGGCAATGCACTTCCAGCGCATCCGCCACTTCTGCCGAATCCTGCTGCCCCAGCAGCGAGGTCAAATTCCGGAAGAACGTCTCTCCGGCCAAATGCCCGCCAAAGAGCTCTTCCTGCAGCGGTCGTCGCGCCCACTCAGCGAACGCCGGACTCTGCAGGTTGAGCACGCTCTCATCCATAAACGCCACCGCCGCGAACACGGCCATCTGCACCGTCTCGCTCGAGTAGCCGAGTCCCCGCCCCTCCTGCATTGCCGACTGCAGCGACCGCCGCATCTGCCCGCGGAAGCTCTCCGCATCCTGCACCTGCTGCCGCTGGAACCGGATGCGCACAATCGCCGTCAGCACTTCCTGAAAGCACAGCGCCAAACTGTTCACCCTGGGAGCACTCATCACCCTGCCTCCACAATGACCGACATCTCAAAAACCGGCCGCGCAATGTCTCCAGGAATATAAACGCCCACGCTGCGCGTTTGCAGAATGTGTTCCCAGCACGGGCCCGTCGTATCCAGCGCGAAGTATTGCATATCGGCCTCCGCGCGAATCGCCGCCGGGGGCACGGGCAAATGGGTCAGCGTCATGCCCGGCACGGCGCGCTTCACCAGCTCCGGCACAAACCGCGCCGAGCACACCTTCACCAGTTGCGGCACCTTGCGCATCAGCTCCGCTTCGCCCAGCGATGAGCGGATGCCGAAGATCCATCGCGCCCGCCGCAGGCACCGCTCGTCCTTCACATCAGCCGCCTGAATGTACGGTTCCACGGGATGGAAATCGAGCGTCACCGTGTTCGACGGCACCACGATCTCCAGATGCTTCCGGATATGCGCGTCCAGCGCGCGAAATGCCGGCCCCGGATCGCGGTGCTCGTACGCCGGAATCTGCCGCGGATCCGAATCGAACGAGAAGGTGCACAGCGCCCCGGCCAGCCGCGCCAACTCCACATAAACGGCCTCAGGGTGAGGATGCCGCGTCGCGCTCAGATGCTGCAGCGGCGGCAACGCGCTGTGCAGCGCGTGCAGGAACCAGTAATTCGCCACGTCCAGCGCCGAGGTTCCTGCTTCAAACCGCCCCGCCTTCCGCGCGCTGCGCTGCACCGTCGCGCTCTTCTCGCCAATAGCGTCGATCAGCCGCTTGAGCAGCAGCATCAGCGGCTCGCTCGCATGGACGCGCAGGCACGCCGGGATGAACTCCTCGTCGTAAACCAGATGACCACGCCCATCCCGCAGCACCCGCGCAATCGGGATCGACAGCATCGACCCATCCAGTTCGGCTTCTGTGACGAGGCGAAGGTTCTTCTGCCCCAGGTCGATCTCCCGCTCGTCGACACCATTCGTCTCGTCGCGGAGCAGCCGCTGCATGCGCGAGAATCGCCGCCCGTTCGGCGTGGCCGCCGGATCGCAGTCGAACCCATCGTCCCGCCGGCTGGGCACCGTCAGATACAGCGGCAGCGCCGGATCGGTGGGGGGGAAAACATCCAGCAGATTGCGCGCGGGCGGCGGCGGATCCGACTCCGGTGTCTCGAAGCTCAGCCCATCAGGAAAAATCCCCGACGCGTGCAGCACCACCGCCGTCCCATTCCGGATCGCCTTTTGGTCGAGTTCCAGATGGAGCAGCCCCCACGGTTCGTGCCACAGGCTCGCGGCCAGAAAGGCGATCGAGTCTTCGAAGTACCGGCTCTGCGTCTGAAAATGATGCGGGCTGAGGTACATGCCCTCCGACCACACCACGCGTGACAGGAATCTCATAGCGACCCGGACTTACGTTAACAGTTAGGAACCATCAGCGGCTGGGCAGACGCGGCTTGCCTTCGAGCCAGGGTCAGGTCACGCTCGTCCGCCCGCACGAGAGCGGATGACGCTGCGGCCCGATCTGGTCCGATCCTTCAGTTTTGCACGGCAACACGTGCGGCCCGCAACTCGGCCGGTGCCCCTGCCATTGAGCAAAGTCATGATCCTATATATCAGACCCGTTCCAGCGTGTGTGCATCCTAGGCTGCACTCCCTTTACTGTCAAGCAATCGGCGATGTACCCTTGGCTTCGATAACGGCAAGCGGATCTCAGGGGTATCGGCTTCTATGAGTGAGTCCAAAACTCCCTTCGGCGCACCGGGCGTCCCAGGGGAGAGTGCGTCCGGTTCGTCCGAGCCGGAAAGCATCACCGGCGCCTTCGGCAAAATGGGCCAGCCGGTCGCGCAAAAGACCGACGACGACCTTCTGGCATCCCTCCTCGGTCCGCCTGCCTCAGCGGCATCTCCCGCCACTCCCGCCCCTGCGTCTGCGCCTGCGCCTCCGGCTGCCCCGGCGACTCCTCCGGTGGTGCGCGCCTCCTCCGCCGCAGGAGAATTTACGAGGATGTTGCAAACCTTCAAATCTCCGGGCGCGCCCGATGCCGGAGTCGCCAACATCTTCCGCCAGGTCTCCATCGAAAAACCTGCGTCTTCTCCGCCCGATCCTGCTCCGGCAGCTTCGCCTGGACCGCGTGCCCCGCAACCCTCCCAAGCCCCCAGCAGCTTCACGCAGATGTTCAGCGCGCTTTCGGGAACGGAGCCCGCTCCCGCGCCGTCCACTCTGCCACCCGCCCCCGCTCCGCAAAAACCCGCCGGACTCGGCGAGTTCACGCAGCTCTTTCAGTCCTCAACGGCCGGCGCTCCTGCTGCGCCCGCCGCTCCGCCTGCCCCGCAACCACCATCATCGAGCGAACCTGGAGCATTCACTCGCATGTTCCAGTCCACGGGCGATGCCCCGGCCGCTCCGCCACCCGCACCCCAGCCGCCGTCTTCGAGCGAGCCCGGCGCCTTCACCCGCATGTTTTCCTCTGCGGCGCCCGCATCGCCGGCTCAGGAGACGTCCTTCCCGTCGCTGGCCGAGCAGCAAAAGTCCACGGACGACTTTCCCTTCGCGTCTGCTGCGCCGAGCCCCGAAAAGCCGGTTGCCGCCCAGGGCGGATTCACGCAGCTGTTTCGCGCATTGAACGAGCCGGAGCCGAGACCGGCGAATCCTGCTCCCATCTCCCCCGCGCCCGCGCCGCCAACTTCTTCTGCAGCCGGCGGATTCACGCAGCTCCTGCAGTCCCTCGCCACTCCCGCATCACCTGCGCAGCCGTTTCCGGCCCCGATTACACCGCAGCCTCTCGCGCCCGCGCCTCAGGCAGCACCTGCCGCGGCGTCTCCATCCGCCATCCCTCCGAGTATGCCGGCCGCCGCGCCTCCGCCGGCTTCCGGCGGTCCCGGCGAATTCACCCGGGTCATTTCCGCATCGGCCTTTCGCGCCTCGGCGACTCCTGCGCCCGCAGCCGCGGCGCCCGCTGCCGCCGCTCCATCGGTCGCACGCCCGGCGTTCCCTGCCGCGCCGCCCATGCCCGGGCCGGCCCCTCCACACCTCGCTCCGCCGGCCTTCGCCTTTCCTCAGGCCGCGCCGCCGCCCCCGCCCGCAGCCGCAGCCCCGCCGCAGACCGCGCTGCAGAAATACCTGCCGCTCATCCTGCTGGTCAATGTGTTTTTGCTGCTGGTGATCGTCCTCGTGCTCGTCTTCGTACTGCGCCACAAATAACGCGGCACCTCACTCGGAGTTCGCGAACAGGAAGACCAGCTCCATATCCGGGTTCGGAATCTCTCCCGGCACATACGCTGCAAAGTTCCGCGCCCGCGTCACCGCTTCCCACACGGGTCCGCTGCGATCGATGCTGAAGTACTGGTACCGCAGCTTGACCGGAATCGCGCGCGGCGGCACAGGAACATGCGTCAGCTTCAGTCCTGGCAGCGCCTGCCGGATCAGCTGCTCGATATGCGTCGCCGAGCACGTCTTCACCAGTCCCGGCGTGCGGCTGATCAGGTCCGCCTCCCGCAGGTCCGACGAGATCGCCAGATACGCTCGCGAGTTTTCAAAATATCGATCCTTGTCGATCGCCGTCGCGTAGATCGAATCCCGCAGCTCCTTCAGCGGCAGCGCCACAAAATTGCTGGGCACCACCGTCTCCAGCAACTCGGTAATTGCCGCATCCAGCGCAGAGAAGCACGCTCCCAGCTGTTCGTGCTCGTAGCGCGGCAACGCACGCGGCTCAATCTTCGCGGAAAATGTCGTCAGCGAGCCGGCCAGCGACAGCATCTCCAGAAAAAGCGCCTCCGGATGCAGCCGGTCCGCCTCCAGCATGTGCCGCGCCACCGGAATGTGCGAGTTGATCGTGTACAGCAGCCAGAAGTTCGCGATATCCGAAGCGCTGAAGTCCGCCAGCGACTGATTTTTCTGACGCCGCGATCCCGCGAGTTGATTGCTCCGCGCAATCAGCGTTTCAATCAGTCCTCGCAGAATCCCCGTCAGCTGCTCGTTCCCGTTCACATTGAGCAGCGGCGGAATCCACGCCGGATCGTGCCGGTAACTCCCCGCTTCGGTTCGCTCGATGCGCGCCAGCGGCAGCAACACCGACCCTTCCAGGTGCTCGCCCTCGACCAGGATTTGCAGGTTCTTGCGCGCCAGCGAAACCGCCTTCTCCACCCCGGAGCTGTTCTCGTCCCGCAGCATTTGCAGTTCACTGAAAAAACGCGTGCTCACGCTGCCCCGCTGCAGCGCCACGTTGAACCCGCCGGGCCGCTCCTGCGGAATCGCCAAAAAGAACGTGCACGCTGTCATCCCCGGCTGGAAGCACTCGTCCAGGCTGCGAGAGCCCGGGATCGCATCCGAGCCCGGAATGTCCAGCATCAGGCCGTCGGGAAATACCCCTGACGCCTGCGTAACGGCGAGTTGACCCTCGCTCAGTCCTGATGTATCGATTTGCAGGGACGAAAATCCCCAGTTCCGAAATGCCAGGGCCGATGACAGGAAGCTAAGGCTGTCCTCGAAATACCGGTCCTGTGCCTGCAGGTGCTGCGGAGCCAGAAAGGTCCCTTTCGACCAAACAACCGGCTGCAGTTGTCGCATGAATATCCCCTCGTCAGGGGGTTGAGTATACACCAGCGATATACGAGCCCCACCCGTCCTGAACGCCTGTACAACGCTGCTCGTCGCGCCTGCAATAATTTTTTCCGCGCCTGCACTGCCCGCTTGACAGGGTTAATTCTCAGGGCAATAATCAGGTCGCTCCTGAAGATTGAAACGGCGCTACCCCCCAGCACCAGTCCTGCGCGCTGATGACTGATTCCGGCAAGGAGTGCACTACAGGCTTTTTTTCTTTCTTTTTCTGCGGTTCACAGGCTTCTTTTCGAACTATCCGTTTTCGTTGTCGTAAGCTGGTCTGACGCTTCGTCATTCACAGGCGCGCCTTCGCCGCGCGCGAGTTTTGGAGGATATATGGCCAAAGAGAGCACGCAGCACAAGCTCGACCGCGTCCGATCGCCGCGCGTCCACATCACCTACGATGTGGAAATTGGCGACGCCATTGAACTGAAGGAGCTCCCCTTTGTCATGGGCGTTCTCGGCGACCTCACCGGCCAGCCGGAGAAGCCCCTCGCCGCCCTCAAAGACCGCAAGTTTGTCGAAATCAATCCCGATAATTTCGACACCGTGCTCAAGGGTATGCAGCCACACCTCGCCTTCTCCGTCGCCAACAAACTGAGCGACGATCCCAACGCGGGGCAACTCGGCGTCAACCTTCACTTCGAAAGCATGGACGACTTCTCGCCCGACAATATCGCCAAGCAGGTCGGGCCGCTGAAGGAACTCCTCGACCTGCGCACCCGCCTGTCGGACCTCCGCGGCAGTCTGCAGGGCAATGACAAGCTCGACGAGGCGCTCTTTGAGGCCGTGTCCAATACCGAAACCCGCGAAAAGCTTCGCGGCGAACTTGGAAAAACCGGGGGTGCTGAATGAGTCCGGAAAAAGCAACGGCGACCGCCGTCGCTACGGAAACTGCGGAGCAGGCTTCCGAGCAGAGCCTGCTGGAACAGATCGTCTCGCAGGGACGATTCGATCGCGATGCGGCCACCCTCGAGCGCGGCCGCGACATGGTGAAGGAGTTCGTGTCGCAGGTTCTCGCGGGGCACATGACCCTCACGCGCGACGCGGAAGCAACGATCCAGGCACGCATCGCCCAGATCGATCGCCTGATCTCCCTGCAGATGAACGAGATCATGCACTATCCCGCCCTGCAGAAGCTGGAAGCCACCTGGCGCGGAATTAAGTACCTCCTCGACCAGTCGGAAACCAGCGACATGCTCAAGATCAAGGTTCTCAATGTCTCCAAGCGGGACCTGCTCAAGGATCTGCAGCGCGCGCCGGAGTTCGACCAGAGCGCCCTCTTCAAGAAAGTCTACGAAGAGGAATTCGGCGTCTTCGGCGGAGCTCCCTTCGCCGCGCTCGTCGGCGATTATGAATTCGGCCGCGGCCCCGAAGACATCGAGCTGCTCGAGCGCGTCTCGCAGGTCGCCTCGGCCGCTCATGCGCCCTTCATCTCCGCCGCCGGTCCTGACCTGCTCAACCTGGGCAGCTACACCCAGCTCGGCGCGCCCCGCGATATCGGCAAGATCTTCGATTCCACCGAGTACGCCAAGTGGAAGAGCTTCCGCCAGTCGGACGATTCGCGGTACGTCGCGCTGACCCTTCCACACATTCTCATGCGCCTGCCTTACGGCAAAGACACCAAGGCGCTCGATGCGTTCGACTACGAAGAAGCCGTCGACGGCACCGAGCATTCCAAGTACCTGTGGGGCAACGCTGCTTATGGGCTCGCGGCGCGTCTCACCAACTCCTTCGCCCGCCACGGCTGGTGCGCCTCCATTCGCGGGGTCGAGGGCGGCGGTCTCGTCGAAGGGCTTCCCGCGCACACCTTCCGCACCGACGAAGGCGACATCGCGCTGAAATGCCCGACCGAAGTGGCCGTTACCGACCGGCGCGAAAAAGAACTGGCCGATCAGGGCCTGGTTCCTCTGGTTCACTGCAAGGGAACCGACTACGCCGCCTTCTTCAGCGTGCAGACCGCGAACAAGCCGAAGCTTTACGACAAGGACGCGGCCAATGCAAACGCGCGGCTCTCCGCACAGCTGCCCTATATCCTGGCGATGTCCCGCTTCGCCCATTACCTCAAGGCGATGATGCGCGACAAGATCGGCAGTTTCATGACGCGCCAGGATACCGAGAAGTTCCTCAACCAGTGGATCATGAACTACGTCTGCCTCGACGACAACGCGTCGCAGGCCGCGAAGGCGAAGCTTCCGCTGCGCGAAGCGTCGATTCAGGTTTCCGAAGTCCCCGGAAAGCCGGGCGCGTACCGTGCAGTTGCCTTCCTGAAACCGCATTTCCAGCTGGACGAGCTCTCCGTTTCGCTGCGTCTGGTGGCCGATCTGCCTGCATCGGCGCGGAAATAGCAGCACAACTTTTGTGCAGGCGCGACCAACCACAACGGCAGCGGCACGCTGAGCCGCTGCCGGTTGAAAGGAGATTTTGAATGGCGGTTGATTATTTCCTCAAGCTCGACGGCATCCAGGGGGAATCCCAGGATGAAAAGCACAAGAACGAAATCCAGGTCCTGAGCTGGAGTTGGGGCGCCAGCAACGTTTCGTCCGTGTCCGGAACCGGCGGTTCGGGTGCGGGCAAGGCCGATTTGTCCGATATCTCGATGATGCTCAATTTTGACAAGTCCACCCCAAAATTCTTCAAGTCCGTCTGCGCCGGCACGCACGTTCCCACCGGCACATTTACCGCGGTGAAATCGGGCACCGACGGAAAGCCGTATCTGAAGATTGATTTCAAGGAGATATTTGTCACCAGCCTGCAGATGTCGGCAGCCGGTGAAGTACCGGCGGTGAGTCTCTCGTTTTCCTATGATGAGATCAAGATCGATTACTCCGCACAGGACGAGAAGGGCAACGTCGCAAGCACCGGGCCGGTGACCTTCAACACGAAACAGAACAAGCTGTCCTAAGGCGGCCCGCGCATGGACGCGCTCTCTCTGTACCGGGCTGGTCAACTGCAGCCGGCTATCGATGCGCTTGGTGTTGAGCTGAAAAAACAACCGCTCGACACTAAGCGCCGCACTTTCCTTTTCGAGCTTCTGTGCTTCGCCGGCGACTACGACCGCGCCGCCAAACAACTCGACATCCTTTCCGACTCCAGCAAAGAAGCCGCGGCTGGAGCCATGCTCTATCGCTCCGCCCTCCACGCTGAGAGAACTCGCCAGGAAATGTTTGCCCGCGACGAGCTGCCCCTCGCCTCGGCCCATCCATCCCCCTCTGGCGCTCTCAACGGCCACGCCTTCGACGGAATCGCCGACGCCGACCCGCGCATCGGCTCGCACCTCGAGGTCTTCATCGCCGGCAGCTACACCTGGGTTCCGTTTGTCCACATCGAATCGGTTGAAACCGAACCTCCGAAGCGTCTGCGCGATCTTCTCTGGCTTCCCGCCATTCTGCACGCCACGCCCGACTTCCGCCTCCAGGACCTGGGCGAAGTTCTTCTCCCTGTCCTTGCGCCTCTCTCCTGGAAGAGCGCCGAAGATGCCGTGCGGCTCGGCCGCATCACCGAATGGCTCGACGATGCAAGATACGGAGAAGTCCCGGCCGGACTAAAGCTGCTTCGCTTTGGCGACGAGGAAGAGCCCTTTCTTCAGATGAGGAGCCTGAGCTTCCAGCACGCCGGGGAGGCGGCCCCAAGTGCCACTTCGTGACGATCTCCTCAATCCCATCCCGGGAGACAATCCCTCGGGTGTCAGCCTTCGCTACGAGCGCGTCTACGATCAGATCAAGGAAGCCCGTACCGAGGGCGAAGAGTCCATCCTCGGCACGCTCTCCACTCCCAAGAAGGCCGACCACAACCTGGTCATCAAGTTAGCCGGCGATGCTCTTGCCACAAAGAGCAAGGACCTCCAGCTCGCCGCCTGGCTCGCGGAAGCGCTGGTCAAAAAGGAAGGCATCGGCCTCGCGCAGCCCTGCCTCAAATTCTTTCTCGATCTGCAGACGCAGTTCTGGGACACCCTCTATCCGGAAATCGACGAAGGCGATGTGGGCATGCGCGCCGCGCCTGTCGAGTGGGGCGCCAACCGCCTCGCCGCCCTGCTGCGCGAAGCGGCCATCACCCGCGACGGCCTGAACTCCTACCAGTACAAGGAATCGCGCGCCGTCGGCTATGAGGCCGATGCCGAAGCGAGCGATGCCAAAGCCGCCCAGCGCAGGGAAGCTCTTGCCGACGGCAAAGTCACCGCTGAGGACTTCGACAAATCTTTCGCCTCCACGCCCAAAAGCTGGTACGTCCAGATGGCCGATTCCTGCCGCTCCTCGCAGGAAACCCTCGGTGAGCTTCAGATTTTTTGCGAAGAAAAATACCGCGATGACGCTCCCGCCTTCGGCAAGCTGCGCACCGCCTTCGAGGAAGTCGGCCAGGTCGTCAATTCCCTGCTGAACGAGAAGCGCAAGCTCGAGCCGGATCCGGTCGCCGAGGACTCGGCTCAGGAAGAGCCTCAGGAGGAAGCCGCAACCGAGGCCGTCGCTGAGCAAGGCGTGCCCGCCGCCGCAGCCGCGCGGCCCAAAGCGAAAGCCACGCTCGCCGCCGAGCCCGCCGATTGGGACGACGCCGTCCGCCGCGTGCAGGCTATCGCTCAGTTCCTCGTCAGAGATCGCCCCGCCAATCCCGCCGCCTATCTTCTCCAGACTTCTATCCGCTTCGGCGAGATGCGCGAACAGGGCAGCTGGGCATCCTATGATTTTCTTGTCTCGCCGCCCACCGAAACGCGCCAGCTCCTCAAGCGCCTCTCCGCCGAAAGCAACTGGGAAGAACTGCTGCGCGCCTCGATCTCCGCGGTTGGCGAGCCCTGCGGCCGCGCCTGGCTTGATGTGCACCGCTACGTCTGGAAGGCCGCTTACGAAGGCGGGCAATCAGCCATTGCCGCCGCCGTCATCGCCACCCTCCAGGCGCTGATCAAAGACATCCCCGAAATTGTCACCTGGACGCTGAACGACGACACGCCCGCCGCCAATGCGGAAACGCAGAAGTGGCTCGAGGAATACGTCATTCCTAAGCCGCCCGAGCCCGCCGTCCAGCAGACCCCGCCCGAGCCGGAGGCGGCATTTGCCGCACCCGCTGCCTCCGCCCAGTCGGCCGAAGCGGCGCCCCCCGACGTCCTTGAGATCGCCCGCGATTTCATCCGCCGCGGCCAGTTCCCTCAGGCCATTCAGCTCCTCATGCGCGATGCCGCGCAGCAGCCCAGTGGCCGCGCCCGCTTCCAGCGCCGCCTCCAGATTGCGCAGTTGTGCGTCGGCTCCGGCCAGGGCAAAGTCGCCCAGCCCGTCCTTGAAGAGCTGGTGAAGGAAATCGAAGAACGCCGCCTCGAGGAGTGGGAGGACAACGAGATGCTCGCGCCGCCCTTGTCCCTCCTCCTCAAGTGCCTCGCATCCGCAGGCGACAACACCGCGTTGCGGGAAGCGCTGTTTTCCAGACTCTGCCGCATCGATCCGCTGGCGGCGATGAATGTTTCGCACTGACGTAAAGGAGCCTCGGCCGCGTGTCGCCTGCCTCGACAGAACCGCTGGTTACTCAGTCCATCCTCGATCGCATCTCCGCGGTCGAAGAATGGCCCACCACCCGTTCCCAGTCGGTGCGTTTCTTCCGCGACGCCGTCAAGCGCGATCTCGAGTGGCTGATGAACACGCGCCAGCCGCCCATGCCTGAGCTGGCTTCTTATCCCGCCGCCAAAGCTTCCGTCATCAATTACGGCTTGCCCGATATCACCGCCCTCGGCCTCGCCTCCGCTGCCGACCACCGCCAGCTTCGCCTCGCCATCGAGGCTTGCCTGCGTAACTTCGAGCCTCGCCTCAGCGATGTGCGCGTCACCGTCGAAGGCTCCGACAAAGTCGATCGCCGCCTCCGCTTCCACATTGAAGGCACCATGAATCTCGATCCCGCCCCCGAAGAGATCGCCTTCGACACTGTGCTCGAGCTCGCCAGCGGCGAGTACAAGGTGAAATAGGCCATGCGGGAAGAGCTGCTCGAATACTACGAACGCGAACTCGGTTATCTCCGCCAGCTCGGCGGCGAGTTCGCCAAAAAGTATCCGCGCGTTGCCAGCCGCCTGCTCCTCGAGCCCGACCGCTGCGACGATCCCCACGTCGAGCGCCTTCTGGAAGGCTTCGCCTTCATGGCCGCCCGCGTTCATCTGCGCGTTGACGACGATTTCCCCGAAATCACCTCGGCCCTGCTCGGTCTCGTCGCCCCGCACTATCTGCGCCCCATCCCGTCGATGACGGTCGTCGAGTGCCAGACCGATCCCGAGCAGGGCAAGCAGACCGCCGGCCTCATCGTGCCCGCGCGAACGCCTCTCGTCACCAAACGCCTTGTCGACGGTCAGCCTTGCCGCTTCCAGACCGCGTATCCTGTCCAGCTCTGGCCTGTCACCATCGCCGAGTGCGAATGGCGCCAGCCCGAGCGCCTCGCCGATCCGGTCCGCGTCCCTGGCGCAGCCGGAGTCGTGCGCATCCGCCTCAAGTGCGGGCGCGATGCCGATTTCTCGCAGCTCGGCATGCAAACCCTATCCATGCACATCGCCGGCGACTCCACCGTCGTGCATACCCTCTACGAGCTCTTTTGCCGCAACTGCATTTCGGTCCTCGTCCGCAATCCCGCCCAGAAGGGCGGTAAAACCCTTCGCATCAGCCCCGCTCGCCTGCGCCCCATGGGCTTCGGCGAAGACGAGGCCCTTCTGCCTTATCCCAGGCGCGCCTTCGACGGCTATCGCCTCCTGCAGGAGTACTTCACCTTCTCCGAAAAATACCTCTTCTTCGAGCTCAGCGGCCTCGCTGCCATCGTCGAAGCCGGCTGCACCGACCAGGCCGAAATCCTCCTCTGCTTCTCGCGTTTCGATCGCCCGGAACGCAGCCAGGACCTCGAAACCGGCGTCTCCCCCCGTACCCTCCGCCTCGGCTGCACGCCGGTCATCAATCTATGGTCGCAAGTCGCCGAGCCGATCCTCGTCAGCCACACGCAGCACGAATACCGCGTTATTCCCGACGTGCGCCATCAGGAAACGACCGAAGTCTTCTCCATCGACGAGGTCATGGCCTCCAACACCGCGCGCCGCGAGAGCATGCCGATCGAGCCGCTGTACTCCTATCGCTTTCAGACGCGGCAGGAAGGCGGACGCGCCTACTGGCATGCCATCCGCCGCATGAGCGCGCTCGGCGAGCGCGAACCCTCCACGCTCCATCTGTCCCTCGTCGATGTTGACGGCGTTCTCACTGCGCCCAACGCCGAAGTCCTCACCGTCCGCTGCTCCTGCTCCAATTTCGATCTGCCGTCTCGCCTGCCCTTCGGCCTCGAAGATGGCGACTTCGTCTTCGAAGAATTCCCCGCCATCCGCCCGGTCACGGCACTCCGTCGCCCTTCGCCCACATTTCATCCGCCCGATGCGCGCGGTCAGCTCTGGCGGCTGGTTTCGCAGCTTTCGCTCAATTACCTCTCGCTCACCGAAGAAGGCGTCGGCTCTCTCCAGGAGATCCTCCGCCTGCACAATTTCACCGATTCCTCCTGGCTCGAAAACCAAATCGGCGGCATTGTCGGTCTCAAATCGCATCCGCATTTCGCCATCATGGAATCCGCCTTCGGCACCCTGCCCGCCCGAGGCATGCGCATCGAAATCGAGCTGGACGAGCGTCAGTTTGTCGGCGGCGGAGCCTATCTCTTCTCCAACATCCTCGACCGCTTCCTCGGCTGCTATACCTCCATTAACAGCTTCTGCCAGCTCGTGGCGCGCACCAATCTGCGAAAGGAGATGCTCGGCGAATGGTCACCCAAAGCGGGCTACCAGCCACTGATCTGAAGTTCGAGCCGATCCGCGCTCTCCTCGAGCAGGAGCCGTACTCCGTCCGCTTCTTCCAGGCCGTGCGGCTCATCGAGCGCCTCTACCCGGAGCGCAATCCCGTCGGTCTCTTCGTGACTCCCTCTTCTGAAGTGGTCCGCTTCTCTTCCGTTCCCACTCTGGCCTTCCCCGCCAGCGAAGTCGCCGGTCTCTCCGAGCGCGACGACGGCCAGCCCGTGCTGCAGGTCAACTTCATGGGCCTCTGCGCCGCCGTCGGCGCTCTGCCCGATCCCTACGTCGAGTTCCTGCTGGAGCGCGCCAAAGCCAAAGACCGCGGCCCAGCCGATTTCTTCGACATCTTCAACCACCGCATCATCTCGCTCTTCTATCGCGCCTGGCAGAAGTACCGCTTCTACATCGCCTACGAGCGCACCGGGTCGAGCGAGGACCTCATCAGCCGCAAACTCCTCGACCTCGTCGGCCTCGGCACCAAAGGCCTCGCCCATCGCATGAACATCGAGGACGAGGCCTGCCTCTACTACGCAAGCCTCCTCTCGCAGCGCCGCCCCACAGCGCAGGGCCTCAAGCAGCTCATCGAGGACTACTTCGATGTCCCCGTCGTCGTTGAGCAGTTCACCGGAACCTGGAATCGCCTCCCGCCCGGCAATCTCACCTGCCTGCTCGATCGCGGCGTCTTCTCGGAGAGCCTCGGCATGGGCACCGTCGTCGGCGACGAATTCTGGGATCAGCACGGCACCGTCACCCTTCGCCTCGGCCCCATGCCCTTCGATCGCTATCGCGATTTTCTCCCCGGCGCCTCCGCCAGCCGTGAGCTCGCAGCCTGGCTTCGCTTCTACGCCAACCGCGAATTCGATTTCGTCATCCGTCTCGTGCTCGAACGCAGCAGCACTCCGCCCACTGAACTCGGCGCCGAGGGGGCCCAAGCCTCGCGCCTCGGACTGGTAAGCTGGGTCCGCAACCGTCCCCTGCAACGCGATCCGGATGAAGCAACCTACCGGGTTTCCTGAAGAATACCTATTGGAGCTGGATCATGAGTCTGAATCTGAAGTCCCTCATTGGCAAGCTGAACGACGCAACCCGCAGCGCTCTCGAAGCGGCCGCAGGCCTGTGCGTCTCGCGCACGCATTACGACATCGAGATCGAACATTACCTGATGAAGGTCATCGACAGCTCCGACAACGATGCCGCCCTGATTCTTCGTCAATACGGCGTCGATCGCTCCCGCCTTACCGTCGAACTCCAGCGCAGCCTCGACCGCCTCAAGACTGGCAATGCGCGAAGCCCCGCCTTCAGCCCGCTCCTTGTCAAAATGCTCACCGAAGCGTGGAACGTCGCCACCCTCGAATATGACGAGGCTCGCGTCCGCACCGGTTTCACCCTCCTCGCCCTGCTCGAAAACGATGAGCTCTCCCGTCTCGTCCGCGACATCAGCAAGGAGCTACAGCTCATCCCCGTCGAGGCCCTGCGCAAAGATTTCTTCACCGTCACATCCAAATCGCGCGAAGAATCCGTCGCCGCCTCGCATGCCGAGCCCGGTGCCGCTGCCGGCGATGCCCCTCGTCCCGCTGGCTCCGGCAAAACTCCGCACCTCGATCAGTACACCGTCAACCTCACTGGGAATGCCAAAGCCGGCAAGATCGATCCCGTTCTCGGCCGCGATCAGGAGATTCGCCAGGTCATCGACATCCTCATGCGCCGCCGCCAGAACAACCCCATCCTCACTGGCGAAGCTGGCGTCGGCAAGACCGCCGTCGTCGAAGGATTCGCACTGCGTCTCGCTGCCGGGGACGTGCCCCCCGCGCTACGCCCCGTGCAGCTCCACTCGCTTGACCTCGCGCTGCTTCAGGCCGGCGCCGGCGTCAAAGGCGAATTCGAGAATCGTCTCAAAGGCCTCATCAACGAGGTCAAATCCTCTCCGCATCCCATCGTCCTCTTCATCGACGAGGCGCACACCATGATCGGAGCAGGCGGCCAGGCCGGCCAGAACGACGCCGCCAATCTCCTCAAACCCGCACTCGCTCGCGGCGAATTGCGTACCATCGCCGCCACCACCTGGTCCGAGTACAAAAAGTATTTCGAGAAAGACGCAGCCCTCGCCCGCCGCTTCCAGGTCGTCAAAGTCGAAGAGCCCAGTGAGACGCAATGCGACACCATGCTGCGCGGCATGGTCGCCTCCCTCGAAAAGCACCACCAGCTCCGCATCATGGACGAGGCTGTCACCTCAACCGTCCGCCTCTCCCACCGTTATCTCGCCGGCCGCCAGCTTCCCGACAAGGCCGTCAGTGTCCTCGACACCGCCTGTGCGCGCCTCGCCCTCGGCCAGAACACCACGCCGCCCGCCCTTGAAGACGCCACCCGGCGAATCGACGACCTCAGCGTCCAAAAGCAAATCCTCGAGCGCGAAGCCACCGTCGGCGCCGATCACGCCGAACGCCTCGCTGCCATCGATGACCAACTCGCCGCCGCTCAGGCCTCCGTCACGCAGCTGAAAGATCAGTGGGAAAAAGAAGTCGCCCTCGTGCGCCAGATTCGCGCCATGCGCAGCGCGCTCGAAACCGGCGCGCAGACCGTCGAGTCTCCCGGCGACGGCAAGGCTGCCGAAAAACCCTCCCTCGCCGCGCTCCAGGCGCTCGAATCCGAGCTCGCCACAGTCCAGGGCGAGAACCCCCTCCTCCAGGTCTGCGTCGACGAGCGCATCGTCGGCGAAGTCATCTCCGCCTGGACCGGCATTCCCCTCGGCAAGATGGTCAAAGACGAGATCGCTGCCGTCCTCGATCTCGACAACCAGCTGCGCCGCCGCGTCATCGGCCAGGATCACGCTCTCGCCGCCATCGCCCAGCGCATCATCACCTCCCGCGCTCGCCTCGACGATCCCGGCAAACCCGTCGGCGTCTTCATGCTCGTCGGCCCCAGCGGCGTCGGCAAAACCGAAACCGCGCTCGCGCTCTCCGATCTCCTCTACGGCGGCGAGCGCAATCTCATCACGATCAACATGTCGGAGTTCCAGGAAGCGCACACCGTCTCCACTCTCAAGGGCTCGCCTCCCGGATACGTCGGATACGGCGAAGGCGGCGTCCTCACCGAAGCCGTCCGCCGTCGTCCCTATTCCGTCGTCCTCCTCGACGAAGTCGAGAAAGCCCATCCCGATGTCCTCGAGCTCTTCTACCAGGTCTTCGACAAGGGCAACCTCGAAGACGGCGAGGGCCGCTCCATCGACTTCAAAAACTGCATCATCATCCTCACCAGCAACGCCGCCACCGACACGCTGATGAAGCTCACCGCCGACAAGGAGACCATGCCCGACAGCGAAGGCCTTGCGCTCGCCATCAAGCCCGAGCTCAACAAGATCTTCAAGCCCGCTTTCCTCGGCCGCATGATGATTGTTCCCTACTTCCCCGTGCGCGACGAGGCGCTGCGCAAAATCATCCTCCTCAAAATCGGCAAGATTCAGCGCCGCCTCCAGGAGAACCACAAAATCACCCTCGCCTGGGACGAGTCCGTCCTTGAAGAAATTGCCAAACGCTGCACCGAGGTCGAAAGCGGCGCGCGCAACGTCGACAATATCCTCTCCAACACCATGCTCCCGGAGATCTCCCGCCAGTTGCTCTCCCGCATGGCCGAGGAAGCCCCCGCTGAACGCGTACAGATTTCCGTTTCACCGGAAGGCCACTTCACCTATGCCTGGCCAACTTCGCAGGAGGTCGCCAGTCCCGCACAGGCGGAAGAAGTTCCCGTATAGAAAGTTCGCACGCTATGGCCGTTTTACAGGACGCAAGAACCCTCACTTTCATCAGCCCGCTGGGAGACAATGTCCTTCTGCCGGAGCACCTCTCCGGCTCCGAAGGCATCTCCCAGCTTTTCCGCTTCCGCCTCGATCTCGTCGCCGCTGTCGACACAACCATCGATCCGAAGAAGATCGTCGGAAAGGCCGTTGCCGTCGGCATTCAGGCCACCGATTCGGGAACCCCGCGCTACATCCACGGTATCGTCGCCGCCTTCGAGTTCTGCGGAGGCGGCGACAACGAGTTCAACAATTACCGCGCCTGGATCGTTCCCGCCCTCTGGGCCCTCACCCTCAACACCAACACCCGCGTCTTCCAGAATCAAACCGTCACCGACGTCGTCAAGGCCGTCCTTGGCCCCTACAGCATCAGCCCCGCCATCGAAACCTCCGTCACCTACACGCCGATGGAGTACTGCACCCAGTACCGCGAGACCGACTTCGGCTTCGTCTCGCGTCTCATGGAGCAGCACGGCATCTTCTACTATTTCAAGCACACCCAGAGCGACCACACCCTCACCCTGCAGGACACCTCCAGCAAACTGGCCGACTGCCCCATCCAAAGCGCCTTCCGCTACTCGCCCGAGCCCGACGACCGCGCCGGCTTCTACGACTTCGTCGTCCAGGAATTCGCTTCCAAATCCTCCCTCGTCACCGGCAAATACTCCATCTGGGATCACAGCTTCATCCGCAACAAAGCCATCGACGCCAGCGGCGACGCCGCGACCAAAGGCCCGCTCAGCACCAACGGCAATCTCCACTACGACTACGCCGACAGCGCTGCCGCGTATCTCAAGCTGCCCAAATCCGATGGCAAAATCGGCGATCTGAACAAACTCTTCATGGATGTCCGCCGCGATTCCGGCGACGCCGCCACCGTCGTCGCCGATGGCACCTCGAATGCCGTCTCCATGATCCCGGGCTACACCTTCACACTCAGCAAGCATCCTCAGGACGCCCTGAACGTGAAGTACCTCCTCAATACCGTTCAGCTCGACGTCCTGCAGTTGCCGCCTTACCGCGCCCGCACGGCGCAAACCGCAGCCAAGCCCTACACCAACACCTTCACCGCGACCCCCGCCTCCATCGTCTGGCGTCCGCCCATCACCACAGAGAAGCCCGTAGTCAGTGGTGTGCATACCGGCCTGGTAGTTACGCCGTCCGCCGAAGACTCCTACATGGACAAGTATGGCCGCGTCTGCGTTCAGTTCTGGTGGGACCGCAACCGCAAAGAGAACACCCCCGACAACACGCTGCTCCGTGTCGCCCAGTCCTGGGCCGGCAAAGGCTGGGGCACCTACTTCTGGCCCCGAGTCGGCGACGAAGTCCTCATCGATTTCATGGAGGGCGATCCCGACCAGCCCATCGTCGTCGGCTCCGTCTATAACGGCGCGAACATACCGAAGTACGATCCCGCGGGCCAGTACACGCTCTCCGGCGTGCTCACTCGCAGCTCGAAGAACGGCGGCGATGCCAACGCCAACGAACTGCGCTTTGAAGATCTTCAGGGCAAAGAGCAGATTTTCATGAACGCCGAGCGCGACTACGACCTCCACGTCGAGAACGACTGGCACACGATCGTCGGCAATGAACAGCACACCACCATCAAGGCCGGCCAGTTCGAGGAGGTCGACGGCGATTCCCATCGCCTCGTCAAAGGCAAGCAGCTCGAGGAAATCGACGGCGACTCCCATCTCAACGTCAAAGGCAACCACGTCGTCCAGGTCGGCGGCGACCGCAGCCACACCCTCTCCGGCAATTTGAAAGAGAGCATCGGGAAAAACGCAGGAACCCAGGTGGGCCAGAACCTCAGCCTCCAGGCGGGGCAGAATTACTCCCTCGTCTCCGGTCAGAACAATCAGATCCAGGCTGGCCAGAACCACAACGTCACTGCCGGCCAGGTCATCAATCTCATGGGCGGCATGGCCGTCAACATCACCGGCGGATCGACGGGCGTCAGCATCGTTGGGCCCGGTGGATTCATCAGCATCACCGAAGCCGGCATTGCCATCATGGGAACGATGGTGATGATTAACAGTGGTGGTGGTCCCACGCCCGCCGATCCCGCGCAGCCGCAAACGCCCGGCTCGCCCGACAGCCCCACCGCCCCCACTGCGCCCAAGTGGCCTGGCGACGATCCCTATTCGAAGGCCAAAGGAGACTGAGGACCCGCCGCTATGGGCATGCCCGCCTGCACCATCACCAGCCAGACCGCGCACGGAGGGATTGTCATCCTCGGTTTCCCCACCGTGCTCATCGGCATGATGCCAGCCTCGCGCGTCACCGACATGCACGTGTGCCCCATGGTCACCGGCGTTGTGCCCCATGTCGGCGGTCCGTTCATTCTCGGCTCACCCACCGTGATCGTCGGCGAGATGATGCAGTCCCGCGTTACCGATCAGCTCACCTGTGTCGGCCCTCCTGACGTCGCCCTCATGGGCTGCGAGACCGTCCTCGTCGGCGCGGCCGGCGGAGCAGGCGCAGCCGGCGCGGCCGCCGGCGTTCAGGCCATGGGCGCGCAGGTTCCCATGCAGACGGCCGGTTCCGGCGCACAGGGCCTGCAATCAGAATTGCAGCAGAACGGCACCATCAAAACCTCTGCCCCGCCCGGCGGACGCCTGCCTCCCATCACGCTCGCCCAGCAGGGATGGCCCGATTTGCCTTTCGACCAGGCGCCGAACTTCCAGGATGCCCAGCCCGTCACGCTGCCTCCCGGCACGCCGCTCTACCGCGTTGTCGAGGATGAGAGCCGCGGTGGCGGCGCCTACTGGACCCCGTGGCTCCCGAACGACGAGGAGCTCTGGCGCAAGGGCTGCGCGGTCGAACGCGACTTCAACCAGGACGGCAAGGTGGCCGTCTACACCGTTCCGCCCGGCCCCGGGCTCAACGTCTGGATGGGCCGCGCATCGAAACAAACAACCTACGAAGGCGGCGGCGTGCAGTTCTACATGAAACCCGGCACGATTCAACCGCATTCCGTCGCTCCCTCGCCCTGGCACGGAAAGAGCGGATCCCAGTGACGGAAACCCTCCGCGCCATCCCCGCCCTCTACATGGAGCGCTTCGCCGCCGCGTACGCGGCGTTCCTGGCCGCGATCCGGCTCGCCATTGACGACGTTGCTCACCGTCGCGTACCCCCGCCGCCCAACCCGGCCGATGTGCTGGAGTGGCACAAGCGTCTCCTGCCTCTGCTCGAATCGCGCTTTGCCGCCATCGAAGCGGCGGTGGAGCAATTCAGAGCGGGCGATCCCGCGCCCATCGCCCACTGCGCCCTCGATGCCAGTGGTCTCGCGAAAAATCTTGACGGATTCTCCTTTGCCTTCGCCGGTCCCGAGCACGAGCAGCAGATGAAGACCCTGCTCGGCCGCATTGTCCTGGCAGCCTATCCCGTGTATTCATCCGCCGGCCTGTCGTGAATGGGAAGCCCGATGAGCGCTCATCCGCCACCAGCCGCCACCGCCGCCCGCATCGGCCGCTGGATCGTCCCCGCCATCCCTTTCGGCTGGACCTGGCTTCCTGGCTTCGGCATCCAGAAACAGGCGCAGGGCGTCGTGCCCAGTAACATCCATCTCCGCGAAGACGTGCTCCTCGCCGGCAACCTGGTCCTCTACATCCGTGCCCAGATCACCATCATGCAGCGCACGTTTCTTAACCCGACGATCGCCGGCCCCGCCCCCATCGAGTTTCCTGGCGCAGAGGAAGCCGCCTTACTCATGCTGAAACACCAGCCCCTCAACAACGTCACAGTCTTCCAGGCGCAGCACTACGTCCGCAGCGAAAACTGGATCGGCATCGCCACTCTCACCACCATCGAGTCCGAGCTCCTTCGCGTCCGCCCAGACTTCGACCAGTTCATGAAGATCCTGCGCATCGAAGGGACGGCCTGAACCGCCGTCCCCTCGATGCTCTTTGTGTCTTCTTTGGTTAAGCTTTTCCCGATGAACAGCCCCACGCCTGCGCGGCGAGAGCCGGCAGCAGCCCCAATCCAGGGGAGTCGCAAAATCCCTACTGGGAAAGGCCCTTCGACTTCATCTCCAGCATCAGCGCCGTCGCATTGATCTGGTGCTGATTCACCAGTTGTGACGTCCCCGATTGAGCGCCTCTGTACTTGGGCGCATACGGCTTCCCGTCCACCACCGGCCGCTGCGACCGCACCTGCCCGCGGCAGAAGAGGCAGAGAATCCCGGGATACAGGAAGCCCCACTGCTTCAGGCACGTCAGCACCAGGGAAAGCTTCACGGTCGTGCTGTCCGTGTAGCTCTTGGTAAACGTCAGCACATCGGCATCGTTCTTCAGCAGCCCGTCGATCGCGTTATCGTCCGGATCCTTTTCGTAATAGGTCAGCTTGTAGTCGTCCGGCTGGCCGCCGGACTTCAGTGCGATTTCCGAAGAGGTCACGTTTCCGTTGATCGCGTCGCCCAGTTTCGCGATCAGGACCGTCCCCTTCGGTGCGGCGAACTGGATCACCGCAGGGTAAGCCTTGGTGAATGTCGTCCCCGTTTGAATCCCGTGACTGGAGATGATGAGAGTTTTTGTTCCGGGCGACGACAGGCTGCCCTTCGTGTGAAACCTGAATCCGCCGTATTCGTAGACTGCCATCTGCACCTCCATTGGCTGGAAAAACAGCCAAATTGTACGCTCAAATCCGGTGCCATGCATGACTGCAACATGGCATCAACTGGACCGCTTTAGGAGATGGGTTGGGAGTCTCGATAGCGCCCGGTTGGACGGATGAGAAGATTTGGCTGCCCCCCAGGGATCCATATCCGCTGATTCCACCATACTTGCGCTACGTGAGTTGCTGCGATACCCCCATCCGTACCCCCAATCTTTCGCGGATCCGCCGCTCCTTGTTGCTCGTCGATGAGCGACTTGCCCTATTCGCGTCAATTTGGAAACTAGATTTAGTGAGGTAAATCGGATAGTGCGATGATTCAAAGTGGCTTGATGCGGAATTGAGACAATGGAGCTTGTTTAAATCACGATGTCTGAGGGTTCCCGGGAGGAAACTAA
>DATDHZ010000077.1:0-5428 GCA_036521315.1 Acidobacteriaceae bacterium | reverse complement strand
GCAGCGCTGGCTCGATCGCAAGTTCTTCCGCGAGGCCTATGATGCTGAGCTGGTCCTGAGCGAACTCTCCGATCAGGCACGCCGCTTCACCGAGGCTAAGCCCCTCGTCGATACCGTCAGCCGCCGCATCTCGGAGGTCCTGCACGTTTCCTGCATCGCCGTTTATCTGCGTCAGGGCCGCAGCTTCGGCATCGAGCACTGCATGGGCCTCAGTGACGATGTGCCCAAGCGCTTTGAAGAAAGCTCTTCCACCGTCCGCAATCTGGCCCGTTCCAACCAGCCCGCCACCCTTTACCGCGAGAATCCCGACGGCTGGTTCCTCCTGTCCGACGATCGTGAGCGTCAGGCGCTCAACACCCTCGGCACCGAGCTGCTTCTTCCGCTCGCCGGACGCGATCGGCTGCTCGGCTTCATCAGTCTTGGCGCCAAGCGCTCGGAAGAGCCCTACACGCCCTCCGATCTGCGCCTGCTGCAGTCCGTCAGCACCCAGGCCGGCCTCGCGCTGGAGATCAGCGCGCTCGTCCACTCACTCGCGAGCGAGGCCGCGCGTCGCGAGCGCATCGACCGCGAAATCGAGATCGCCCGCGAGGTGCAGGAGCGTCTGTTCCCGCAGCAGCTTCCCACCCTCCCCGGCCACAGCATCCACGGCGCGTGCCGCCCGGCGCAGGGCGTAGGCGGCGACTACTACGATGTCCTCTCGCTCCACGACGGCTCACTCGGCCTGGCTATCGGCGATGTCTCCGGCAAGGGCATCTCCGCCGCTCTGCTCATGGCCAGCCTGCGCGCCTCACTCCGCGGCATGACCATGGACGGTCCCGCCGACCTCGCTCTACTTATGTCGCGCGTCAACCGCCTGGTGTACGAATCGTCCGCGACCAACCGCTACGCCACATTTTTCTTCGCCATCTACGAGCCGCTCCAGCGCCTGCTGCGCTATGTCAACGCCGGCCACAATCCGCCTTACGTCCTGCGCAACAATGAGGTCCGCCCGCTTGATGGCGGCGGCCCCGTCATCGGCCTGCTCCCCGACGCCTTGTACGAAGAGTGCCGCCTGCTCCTCGAGCCCGGAGACCTGCTGCTCGCCTACACGGACGGCATCAGCGAAGCGCTCAACCTGCAGGATCAGGAATGGGGCGAAGAGCGCATGGTCGCCGCCGCCCGTGCCCACCTGCCGGAAAACGCCGGCACCATCCTGCGCCACATTGTGAATGAAGCCGACCGCTTCGCCGCCACCGCTCCCCAGCACGACGACATGACCCTGCTGCTCATGAAGCTCGATCACGTGCCCCGTCTGGCCACGGCCTGAGCACCAGACACCCATCGTCGTATTTCTCGTCATCCCGACCGAAGCCATCCCGCGCAAGCGGGACCGGCGCAGTGGAGGGATCTGCTTTCCATCATTCCGGTGATCGGTCTATTGCAGGACCGCCTCGCCCGGCCGTGCAGGGTCCACGACCGAACCAAGATTTCGCGCTCCGTCCTTCCAGCGCCTGCGCAGCCAGCGATTCATTGGCTCCGAATAGAAGCGCGCCACCACCTCGCCCAACAGCCCGCCGAGGAGCAGAACCCCAAGGAAGAACAGCGGCACCGCCCACATCCGCTTCCCAGTCGTGATAAACACTCCAGCCAGAACAATCACCACGAACATATGCGTCAGATAAATCTCATAGCTTCGCTGTCCCGCAAGCAGCAGCGGCGCCAGCACCCGCGGGCTGCGCCATCCCGTATGCGCGGTAACCGCAATCAGCATCGACGCCCCGATGCCAATCACGCTCATGTATAAGCCCGTTTTCTGCGGCAGCAATGTCTCCGCTGTGCGCGAAAACGCCAGGCACAACACCAGCAGCGCCCCGCCCATGATCCCCATCCAGCGCAGCCATCTGCGCGAAAGCCCGCGCCCGTTCAGCGCAATCGCGGTCAGGCATCCCATGGCAATCGCATCCATGCCGCCCAGATACGAATACTCCCGCCACACCGGATTGCCATGCGTCAGCACCGAGCGCCCGAACGGTCCCAAGACCACAAACGTCAGCAGCAGCACAATCAGCATCTTCCCGCGTCCGAACAACCGGCATACCCATGGAAACGCAAGGTAAAACGTCTCTTCCACCGAGAGCGACCACAAAATATCCCAGCTACCCGGTAGGTATCCACGCCGCGCCTCCAGCAGATTCAGATGAAACGTGAGCGCCGCAACCAGCGCGCGTCCCAGGCCGCCGGTCTCCGGCCTCACCACGAAATGGCGCACGTGCGCCAGGTGCAGCGCGCTCAGGACCGCCAGCAGTCCCGCGAGCAGCGGTGCGATGCGCGCAAACCGCAACCGGTAAAAATCCCCAACCGAGACCCGATCAAGACTCTTCCATCGCCGCAGACTCGTCGCCGTGATCAGGAACCCGGACACCGCAAAGAAAATCTGCACGCCCTGCTGCCCGTTCCACACCAGCGAGGACACCAGTTGCTTCGGCAGCCCGCGCGTGTAGGGAACATGCGCAAACAGCAGTTGCATGTTGACGTGGTTCATCAGCACGAAAAAGATTGCCAGGCCGCGCAGCAGATCGATGCCATCCACTCGCGACCAGCTACGCGCCGGATTCACCTCTTCAGCCATGCTGCATTATCCACGCCCGTAACTGGATCGCCGCATCTTCTCTCTTGTGCAGACAGTTGACGGTGCCCCATCATAGTGGCGCACATGCGCCGCTCTCGCGAGATCCAGACCTGCATCCTCCTTCTCGCGGCCAGCGGTGCTCTCGCGGGTTGCAACGAGCACCGCGACTGTGTCGACGCTCAGAACCACAAGCAGCCTGACTCCTACTGCAACGCCGGCACCCACTTCGGCGGACATTTCCTCTACGGCGGTCGCAGCGGCGGCGGCTATGGCGATACTGTCGTCGGTGGCCACAGCGCTTCCGGCATCTCCCGCGGCGGTTTCGGCCACGCCGGCGGCAGCGCAGGAGAATAAAATGCGCCGCTACGTCATCGATCCCCGCCCTGACTGGGAGCGCATCGTCTCCTCTCAGGGCCTCAGCTATCACTCCGTCGAAGGCCGCCCCTACTGGGATGAATCCGCGTATTGGCAGTTCACCTCTGCGGAAATCGATCGCCTGGAAGCCGCAACCACCGAGCTGCAGAAGATGTGCCTCGCCGCTGGCGACTTCATTCTCCGCCACAACCGTCTCGCCTCCATGCACATCCCCGAGTCAGCTCTCCCCGCCATCCGTGGCACTTGGAAGGATGAGCCTCCCGCGCTTTATGGCCGCATGGATCTTGCCTACGACGGCTACACGATCAAGCTGCTCGAGTACAACGCCGACACCCCCACTTCGCTTGTCGAGGCCGCCATCATCCAGTGGCATTGGTTGGAGGACCGATTTCCCAAACACGATCAATGGAATTCGCTCCATGAAAAACTCGTTGCCAAGTGGCGCGACCTGACCAGATACGTGCAGTCCCCCGTGCACTTTGCGCACGACGGAGATGAGGAAGATTTCCTCACCATCTCGTATCTTCGCGACACCGCGCGTGAAGCCGGCATCGACAGTGTCGCTATCCTGATGAACGAAATCGGCTGGGACAACGATCACGCCTGCTTTGTCGGCCATGGCACCACGCCAATCGCGACCCTCTTCAAGCTCTATCCCTGGGAAACGCTGCTGGCCGAACCCTTCGGCATGAACGCGCTCCTCAACATGGCCTCCGGCAATAAGCCGCAGAAGGGTCGCACGCAGTGGATCGAGCCCATCTGGAAGATGCTCTGGTCGAATAAGGCGCTCCTCGCCATTCTGTGGGAGATGTACCCAGACCACGAGCTGCTCTCGCCCGCGTACCTGGACGGCCCGCACGGCATGTCACGCTACGTACGCAAGCCGCTGTTTGGCCGCGAAGGTGCAAACATCACCCTCGTCAACGGCAGCAGCACCTTTGAAACCGAGGGCCGCTTCGCCGATGGCCCGTGGGTCTATCAGGGCCTCGCGCCGGTGCGCTGCGAAGATGGAAACTACGCCGTGCTCGGCAGTTGGCTCATCGACGGCGAGCCCGCCGGTCTCGGTATGCGCGAAGCCCGCGATCCGGTCATCCGCAACACGGATCGCTTCGTGCCTCATCTGTTCTAGGGAATTCAAAACGCCGCCGCGGCACGCTCCGCAACGCTCTTCACTCCCAGCCCAAGCGCCGCGCCGTCTTCCATAAGCGGAATAATCTTGTCGAACTCCGGCCCCGAGTGCGCGCCCGTCAACAGAATCCGCACCGGGTGGAACAGATCCTTGCCCTTCGCTCCTGTCTCCGCCTTGACCTCGTTCATCATCGCCTTGAAGCGCTCCGGCGTAATCGGCCCTGGCTCTTTCATCGCCTGTGCCGCAAAGGCGCCCGCGACGCGCTGCCCCACATCGCTCTCGAGTATCGCTGCATTCTCCGGATCGGACCTTGTCTTTGCTGAATCCAGCGCAAACACAAACGCCGCCTTCGCCGGCAATTGGTCCAGATGATCCACGCCTGGCAGAAACGCCGCAATCAGCCGCTCAAACCAATCTGTAATCTCAGTAGTTGCTTTCTCTTGCGAGCCAAGATATCCCGCCTGCTCAAAGTACGGCCACGCCAGCCCGGCGACGTCGGCAATCGGCCGCAGCTTCAAATAGTGCCGGTTCAGCCAGTCCAGCTTCCCGGTATCGAAAACCGCCGGCGACGCCGTCACCCGCTCCAGCTTGAATTCCCGAACCAGCTCCTCCGCTGTAAACGTCTCCCGCGTGCCGCCTTCCGCGCCCCACCCCAGCAGAGCGAGATAGTTCATCAGCGCCTCCGGCAGATAGCCCATCTCGCGGAAGCTCGCAATCGACGTCGCCCCATGCCGCTTCGACAGCCGCTCGCGATCGCTGCCCAGGATGGTCGAAAGGTGCGCAAACTCCGGCACCGTCCATCCGAAGGCCTCGTAGATGGCCACCTGCTTCGGTGTATTCGACACATGATCGTCCCCGCGGATCACGTGCGTGATCTTCATCAGCGCATCGTCCACTGCAACGACATAGTTGTAGACCGGCATCCCGCTCGACCGCACCAGCACCGGGTCGCTCACCGCCTCCGCAGGAAACTCCACCTCGCCCCGCACCAGGTCATGAAATCGGATCGGATGCTCCGGAATACGCAACCGCACCGCATACAATTCTCCCGCCGCCGCCCGTTTCCGCGAATCTTCCATCGAAATCGCGCGGCACCGCCCGCTGTACACCTGCGGCTGATGCGCCGCGGCGGCCGCCGTGCGCTCCGCCTCCAGTTGCTCCGGCGTGCAGAAGCAGCGGTACGCCTTGCCCTCCGCCAGCAGCCGCTCCGTGTGCTCGGCATAAATCGGCAGCCGCTCGCTCTGCCGGTAAGGCCCGTGCGAGCCCCCCATCTGCGGCCCTTCCTCCCACGTCAGCCCCAGCCAGTGCAGGTCCTC
>DATDHZ010000076.1:0-27892 GCA_036521315.1 Acidobacteriaceae bacterium | reverse complement strand
GAGACGAGATGCGCCACACTGGATTACAAACCAATGAACGGGAACGCAGGTGACGGCGCGGCAGACCTCACAACGATATTCCCTAAGGGATAACATCGACGCCTCTTCAGAGGGACAGGAAACTGGCTCTAACGGCTGGAGCGACGTCGTCTGTTGAATACGAATTCCTCCGCGAGCGCATAAGTGATCCGGCCGCCCGTTCCAATCAGCGCTCCCTGCAGGACTAGGGCGCCTCCTCGGTTGCGGGCGGGATAATAGGCATTCTCCACGGCGCCCGAGAACAGGTCTCCTCCGATTCCGGAATAATTGATCTCGCGGCGACCGTCGTCCCCCCGTGCGAAGAGCGCACTGGAAAATGCGTGAAGGGCGCGAGAACGTGCGGATCCGCTTCCCTGGTAAAAGTAACGAGGGTCCTGACGAAGGAGCGAGGGCAGTATGGCGTCGGCCATAAGCAGATGCGCGTAGCTGCCCGCCACGGTGGCTGCGAGGCGTTGGTCGTACCCTGCCATTCCACCGCGATAGTCCGGATAGCCACCTGCCTGGTAGATCCCGGCATCCGCTGCATAGCTGGCCAGCGTGACCGGGTCATTCAGAGCCTTCAGTGCGAGCTGGAACTTGAGCTTCGCGGTCATCGCCGCCGGATCCTCATCGAAGTTGATATAGAAATCGGGGATGAACCCCATGACCCTGTGCTTCTCCTCTTTCCTCACCTGCTCGGCAGCGACCTGCTCAGGCGTAAGCGCGACGACGGAGATCTGAACGGTAGCTACGCGAAGGCGAATACCCGACAACATGAAATATTGGCCCGGAGTCAGCGTGATCGGGCTCGAGTCCCACGGAGCGAAGTCGGGTGCGCTGACTGAAACGTGATAGTCGACATCGGGCTTCGCGTTTGCAAACTGGAAGAAGCCGTTGTCGTTCGCATTCACCTTGCGCCGGTCATCGGGACCGCTCAGAGAGACGGCGGCGTACGGCACCACGCCTCCATTCACATCGACCACCGTACCGATGATCGTCGCAGGCTGGGGATCCGGCGCCGACAATTGCTGCGCTTCTCCCGGCATGATCAACGTGAAAGGCGCCGCAATCACGATGAAGAGCTTCGCGAGATTGACCTTGATCGTCACGTGTGCCCCTTCCCGAATTGGACAAAGCTGGATAGTCATCGAGGCCTCCATCCTGGGGACGGGCTGGGGCGCTCGCCACAACGCGTCCATAGCCAGGAGGCAAACCACATGCCAAACAGATCTCGTCGCTAAACTTCCGGAAATGAAGGCGAATCGCATGAGCAGATCGGGGTACAGAGTGTTGAATGTCAAAATTGTCGATCGACGATGACAGATCCGACCATCGGAACAATCACTCCAGTGGGGGCACCAATCTGCCGCAGGAGCAATCCTCATGACCGCGACCCGCGACACAGCCTTCCACCACTCGATTGCGTGCACGGTCGTGCGTTTTCTCCGGAGAAGCCTGGTTCAGAATCGCCGCGGGCCACAAACCCGACCGTACGTTGGCTGTCCAACGAGAATGCGGCGATCTCACCGAATTCCGCGGTCGACGACGAACGAGTGCCGGTTGTCGAATCTCGGTTTGACACTTTAGACAACGCCGCCGCTCGCTGCACATGAAAAGTCGGCCCAATAGCGCCCAGGCGATCTGGCATCCCTCTTGCAAGGGTGTCTGGGTGCGCTGCGCCGGGCTTGGCGCGAGAGGGCCATGCTGAAGATTTCGACGGTAGACATCGGGGGCAAGCGCCGAGTGGTGGTGGAAGGCAAGGTGACAGACCCTGGGCTGAAGAGCTTAGAAGGGCCGGTAAGGCCCAGCGAAACTCCAGATCGAGGGAACTCATAGACGATCTGAAGAGCAGGTTTGACTTTTTCATTCGGCAATCGTGGCGGGACGGCAGGGAATTCCGAGACCTATAACGATCACAAGATAACGGGAGCCATGTGATTGATAAGTGTGCGAACTCGAAATGCTCGCAGGATCTCAGATACTTGCGGGACGGCAAGATCTTTGTTTTCGAAGTTGGAGATGCGCGGAATGTTTACGGTTCCGCACGCAGCAGGAGGCTTGAACATTTTTGGCTGTGCGGCCCCTGTGCAACCCGCTTCACGCTTAAACTCACCGCACGCGGCATCCGGCTTCTGCCTCGCTCAAGCGCAGAGCGCACACCCCAATCTGAGCTGGAGGACTGCGGATGAGCAGCGCAGTGCAGTTCGACGTGTTACACACAGATTCGCAATTCGGCCGGCTCTTCCTGTTGCGAAGCGATGAAGCCAGCTGATGGTCATTGCTGATGATTCATCTTTTTCAGCACGGCTCGGGTCCACCGAGGAGGAACTCCAATGAAAAGCGATCCCGACGATGAGCCCGGCATTTATCTCTTCTACGTGCTCCTGATGTTTCTGGCCTTTGTGGCAGCAGCAGTGATTGCGGCCGGAATTATGATCCATGCCAGTCTCTGAAGAGTCGAGGAGATGGGACATTGAATCGCCGCTGTATCTGCGTTCTCTTTTTGTTGACCGCCGGACTCTGCTCCGCAGTTCCCGGTCGGACCCAGATTTCCGGGCATGGTCTGCAACCGGCAGTTTCTTTCGGCGGAGCCGCAGATGCAAACGGCGCGCAGGCGCGGAATGGCGGCTTCACGCTCAGCGGCTCTGGTGGACGGCGCGAGCTCGCCGCCTATGACAATGGATCGATAGACTTCGGCTCCTGGCTTCTGCCAGGACGCATTCTCGAAGATCAATTGCAAACGCTCACCCGACTGGAACATTTCGCCGCTGGCGCACTTGTCGCCGTCGTTCTGTCGCTCATTGGCTTCCTCTATTGGAAGCGGCAGGCCTTCCGCCGCCGGATCTGGTCTTTGCGAATTTCGCCGCAGGAACTTGAGTGCATGATGCGTGGCGGCCACGCTCCCCCGATCATCGATCTGCGAAATCCGCTCGACATGCTGCCCGATCCAAGGATGATTCCGGGAGCCATTCGCATCACGCAGGAAGAGATTTCCGTGGCATCTTCCGCGTGGCCGAAGGACCGCGATGTTGTCCTCTACTGCACCTGCCCCAAACAGAAAACAAGCATCGATGTTGCTGCCAGGCTCGTGAATATGGGTTTCGCACGCGTACGGCTCCTGTCGGGAGGTTTCCAGGCCTGGAAACAGCTCGGCTACGAACTCCACGATGCACCCGATGAAATTCACTGGCCCAGTCAGATGCTCGCAACACCCGGGCCGCAGTCAGCGGAGAACGTCCTCGCCAAAGGGTTGACACTCACTCCCAGGCAGTGAGAGCAAAGGCTCGTGCCGTTTCCAGAATCTTCTTCCTGGAGGGGCAGGGCTCTTCCTTTACGTGGTCGCCGCCAAGCACTGTGTTCGACATCCTGATCCTCGGGTTTCGTCGCACGTCGTAAGAGAATAGCTGGAGCACCTGAAACTTCCACTCCGTTCAGGACTGCAGGACGCGTGCCTTGGCTTTCATTCGCTCACTCGCTTACAACCCTTCGGGCAAGATCCAAATTGGCGGCGGACAATTACGCTCGAGGTACTTGATTTTAGCGGGGATTGGCTCCTCACGCAGGACTCGAACCTACAACCCTTCGGTGAACAGCCGACGACTGAAGGCCGGAGCAGCCATATCTTCAACGGGGTCGAAAGGAGTGATTGTAGCGTTCGGAGCGTATACGGCGCACAATGCGGCGAAGTTTTAAAGATGGTGAACTCGGTCAGATTGACGCTCAACTGACCCAAGCCATTTCTGGAAACCTGGTCGTGGACAGAACGGACGTCTTGCATGCTGCGCCGGCCGTACCGAGCGATCTCAAGGTCGGCACCCAGTGCTCACCTTGTCGAAGCATCGGTTGGTTTTACGATCCGTCGAGCCATGGACGGCACGCAATTCGCCATGAATCGTTCTGAGCTTCTCTCGTCAATCGATTCCGAGATTTCTCGGCTCCAGGAAGTTTGCGCCCTGCTCTCAGGCCAGAACGGACTCCGCTTTACCTGAACGCCTCGGCTTCGAGATCGAACGTGACAACCAGCGCAAAAAACGCGCACGGCATTTCATGGACAACCGGCCCTGAGAACCACCCTCCCGGTGAGCTAGCTAGTTCGAACGCTCGTGGTCGGCAATCAGCTGGATTCGGGCAAGATCTCGAGCTCGATCGGCGATTGTCACAGCAGAAACAACACCTGTCTCCTGATCGAGCCGCCCCCATTGCACCGCGAGGTTGCCCAGGGTGGAACTCTCCACCGAACAGCGTTCGACAGGAAGGCCCGTTATGTCCCTCGTCAGCGCATTGAGATATTCGTTGCGACTTCCGCCTCCAACCATACAGATGGACTGGGGTTTGAGCGCCGTCAATTCGCGAATCCCGCCGATCGCGACTCCGTAGCTCGATGCGAGGCTGTGGAAGATGAGGTTAGCGTAGCCCGGCGCGGCGGAGCAACCATCGGCCAGAGGCGCCAGTCCGCGGTGGACCCGCTGTGCATTGATGCGAGAGCAGATGTCACCTGGCGCAAGGAAGGAGGGATCATCGAGATCGAGAACGGCGTCCGGAGCGGGCAGTTTTTGTGCGGTCGCGATGAGATCCGGCAGTTGCCACCTCTGGTTGCCATCCAAACTGTTGAGGCACTGCCTCAAAAGCCACATACCGGCGAGGCCGCGATGGAAGAGGACGCCGCCACCGGCGGCTCCCAGGTTGGTAAAACCCGACGCGAGGACTTCGGGGGTACGATGGCTGACCGGAAGCACCGTGCCAACCAGAGACCAGGTGCCCGAGCTGATGTAGGCCCAGTCGCCCGCAGGGCATGGAATACCGGCGATTGCGGAAGCGGTGTCGTGACAGGCAGGTGCGACGAGTTGGGTGCCGGCGAATGCGGGAAGACTGCGCAAATCCGGGCGAAGCGGCCCGAGAGCAGCGCCGGTGGGGACAAGTGGAGGGGCGGAGTCAAGGTCGAGGCCGAGGGCAGAAAAGAGTTCGGCCGACCAGGAACGGGTGTCGGGATCAAGGAGCGCCGTATGCGTTGCGTTGGTGTATTCGGCAATGCGCGGCGCACCGAGCCAATGGAGTATGTACTCCGGCAACATTACCCAGGGGGCGGCCGGCGAACCCGCGATCTTATCGGCGTAGAGCTGATACACCGTGTTGATTGGCTGAATCTGCACCCCGGCTTTGGCGAAAAGCCGCGCGGCTGGAATGATGGAGTGAACGGCTTCGAGAGCTGCGGCATGGCGCGGATCGCGATAACAAAATGGTGCGGCGAGAGGCTGACCGTCGGGACGGAGGCGAACATAATCGACACCCCACCCGGTTACCCCGATGCTGGCAATGCCTTCAGGAGCCCGTTCTGCGCAGAGACGCAGACCTTTTTCCAGTTCGTGGCAAATGAGACTCAGGTTCCATCGGAATCCGGAGATCCCCTGATCCCATGGAGCGTTGGGGAAACGATGGACGATGGTGATCGCGGGAAACCCGGACGGCTGAACGCCCTCCGATGTCCAGCGGAGAAGGGAGACGCGACAGCTTTCGGCGCCCAGATCGATCGCGACCAGAGCGAGGGGCTTCACCGCAGGAAGGCCTCTGGCAGACCACCGTCGACAGGGAAGAGGTGGCCCGTGGTGCAGCGGGTCTGAGGCGCAGCCAGAAACAGGATGGCGCGAGCACAGTCGTCAGGTTCGATGGTTTGATGGGTCAAAGTCCGCGTGGCATAGAACGTGGCGAGAGAATCGCGGAGCTGATCATCGGTTGCCGAAGGATCGAACTCGATTCCGTATTTTTTCAGCGATGGAATCACACGATCACGCGGAAACATCGTTGAACCCTTTACCACGGTAGCAGGGCTGATGCCGTTCACGCGCACGCCCGGGCCAAAGGAAATGGCCAGCTCGCGGATGAGATGGCTCAGCGCGGCTTTGCTCACGTCGTAGGCTTCACTTCCGCGCTTCGGCACTACGGCGTTGGCGGAACTCGTAAAAACAATGCTCCCGTCAAGCTTCTGCGCGGCAAAAACCTTTGCGGCCTCGTCCGCGAGCAGGTAGTTTCCCGTGACGTTCAAATCCAGCGTCGTAGTCCAGTCAGCATCCGAGATCGCCCCCGTCGCGGACGATGGGAAGATCGCTGCGGTGTTGATGAGAAAATCGAGGCCGCCAAACTGCATTACCGTCTCTCGTATTGCAGAAGAGATCGACTCACGGTTCCGAATGTCGACTACGGTTGCGAAGACGGTCTCTTTGCCTGCCGTGGGGCGCAGCTCGCCGGCGACAGCTTCGGCCCCGGCCAGATCTCGATCTGCGATCATGACGTGCGCGCCGCGCTCGGCAGCCAGCGCCGCCCCTGCTCGACCGATTCCGCTGGCTCCGCCCACGACCAGCGCGATGCGGCCGCTTAGTTCTTTCTCTGGGGGCCGGCGACGAACCTTCGCTTCCTCGAGAGCCCAGTACTCGATCCCAAATGCCTCGGCGGCTGGCAGCGCGACGTAGTTCTCGTACGTCTGGAAAGCTTCGCACGGAGCGGCCGGCCCTGCCTGGGGAATGTCGGTAACAGGTGCATCACCGGCCAGCGCAGTCGCGCCTTCCATAACGTGTATTGCATTCGTATAGAACTCGCCGGTTATGCGTGCTTCTGATTTGCTCTTGCCGAATGAACACATCCCAATACCCGGGATCAGCACCACCGCGGGGCTCGCGTCTCTCATCCGCGGGGAATCCTGCCGCGCGTGCTCCTTGTAATAGGCGAGGTATTCATTGCGGTAATGCTGCACCGCTTCTTCGATTTTGTTTCTCAGCGTGGCCGCATCGTCGCCCGCCACCGCCGGCACATACAAGGGGCGAATTTTCGTGCGAATGAAATGATCCGGACAACTGGTTCCCAAGTGCGCCAGCACCTCCGCGTCCCTGGAGTTGACGAACCGCAGCACTTCTGGACGCTGCGACCAGGTCCCAATGAGCCGATTTTGTCGAGACACACATCCGCGGACAAATGGCAGCAGTTCGAGCGCCAGTTCCTTTCGGTCGTCGCGCGCCGCCATCGCCGATCCGCCGAAAAGATCACCGGCCTTGCGGTCCAGATGCTCCTGAATAAACTGCCCCAGATGGTCGATCATGTTCAGGGTGCTCAGATAGCATTCCCGCGGCGTTGTGCCCCAGGTGAACAGCCCGTGGCCGCCCAGAACCACGCCGTCGCATCCCGGGCTCTCCATCACCGCCCGGCGCATCATCATCGCCAGTTCAAAGCCCGGACGCTGCCATGGAAGCCAGATGAGCCGATGACTGAATGCGCGGTTGAATTCGTCCAGCTTTTCTTTGCCGTTGGCTGCTGCCGCCAGGGCGATGCCCCAGTCCGGATGCAGATGGTCCACGTGGGGGAAGGGAAGAAAACCATGCAGGGGCGTATCGATGGATGCTGCAACCGGATTCGGTCCGAACGTGCAGAGGGGATACAACTCCACCATCGCATCTTCCTGGCTGACGCCGCGATACAGAGGCGAGAGACTGAGCACCTTCTCCTGGTACAGCGTTGCGAACCCGGATCGCTGAATGCTTCCGAGATCGCCGCCACTGCCCTTGACCCAGAGCACTTCTGTGGACTGCCCGGTGAGGGGATCGGGCTGGACAATCTTCGAGCTGGTATTGCCGCCGCTGAAATTCGTAATGCGCAGATCGGCACCGAGCAGGTTGGAGCGATACCGCAGCAGATCGGGCTGGTCCAGCGCGGAAGCTGACTTGTCGTCCCAAAGGTCTTTGAGAAAACGCAAATTCGTCATTGTAGTCGTCGTGCAAGCTCAGCATGACATATTGGAATCAATAGGACAATCGTTTCAATAGGCACAGTACGTTCTGAACCCAGGCAGCACAAGGCGAATGGGCTCCCCTTTCGCGAACCATTGTAATGACTGCGTTTTGAAGGGGAAACAGAATTTCTATTGAAATACTGCTCAGAAAGCGGCTAGACTCTCTTTTTTCGTCACTCGCTGAGGTCATCCATGGATTGGTCTGGTATTCCCGATCACGCCGCCAGGAATCTCGACGCCCTGCAAATTGAGATTCCCTCCTGGGGCTTTGCCAATACTGGCACCCGTTTTGGCAAGTTCCTTCAGCCTGGCGCCGCTACCAGTCTTCGGGAGAAATTTGCCGATGCATCCGAAGTCCAGGCGCTGACCGGGGCCACTCCGCGTGTTGCCCTGCATGTCCTGTGGGACTTGCCGAATGGTGCTGCGGATGTGCCTGAGGTTCGGCGGCTGGAAGCTCAGTATGGTATTCATGCCGGCTCCATCAATCCCAATCTCTTTCAGAATCAGGAGTACAAGCTCGGATCGATCTGCAATCCGGATCCCGGCATTCGTCAAATGGCGATCGATCATTTGATCGACTCGGTGGAAATGGCAAAAGCCCTGGGGTCTGCCGACATTTCAGTCTGGCTGGCGGATGGATCGAACTATCCCGGCTCGCAGAGCATTCGCAAACGCATTTTTTGGATGGAAGAAGCTTTGATTCTGACCCACGACCGGATGCGGGAGGATCAGCGGCTGCTCATCGAATACAAGCCCTTTGAGCCCGCCTTCTACCACACCGATATTGCCGACTGGGGGATGGCGGTGCACCTTGCCAGGACCGCAGGCCCGCAGGCCCGCGTTCTGGTCGACACCGGACACCACTACCAGTCGCAGAACATCGAACAAGTCGTGGCATGGCTCCTGCACCTTCGCCTCCTTGGGGGCTTCCACTTTAACGACCGACGCTATGCTGACGACGACCTGGTGATTGGATCCATCGATCCCTACCAGGTCTTCCGCATCTTCCACGAGATCCTCAACGAGCCCGATCCGGCCGTTACTGCGGATATCGCTTTCATGATCGATCAAAGTCACAACCTCAAAGGCAAGATGGAAGCCATGGTCCAGACGGTTATGATCGCGCAGGAGCTCTTTCTCAAGGCAGCATTGGTCGATCGCGAGCAGCTCTCTCAATTGCAGGCGGCTGGCAAAATTGTGGAGGCGGAGGAATGCCTGCGATCCGCATTCTGGACCGACGTGCGACCAGGCCTCGAAGAATGGCGAGTGAGTCGAGCATTGCCTCCTAATCCGCTCAGGGCGTTGCGCGAGAGCGGATACGTCGAACGCATTTCCAGGGAACGAGCGACGCGCAATGCCGCGCAGCTCTCCACCTATGCCTGATACCGTCTGACCCGAAGACTCCAGTCCCATACAAGATCTCCCACGCCGACGCGCCGTGCCCAGGGATTCACGGCACAGGTGCGCCTTCACTGCCTTCGGCGTGCTCCTCAAAATCCACATCCGCCCCGTGAGGCTGTTTGAGAATCTCTCCGCAGGGAGTGGTCAGCCCATGGTTCGCGAGGGATGTCTTGCGAATCGAGCAAGGCCGCAGAACGGTCGACCTTCTTCCCTCGAGCGTTTCCGATGTGAAGCAAGCAATTTCTCCTGCTGAATTGCGCGGGTCGTTTTGGCAAGGTCCTCGGCTGATCGATTCTCCTCTACTAAATCGATCCAGTAGATCCGTTTCCCGCGATGGGTCCGCGTCGCCAACGGGATGCGCCTGACTTCCCGGTTTGATTTCAAATGAGAAACAAAGTTCCTCTTGACATCGGTGAAGTTTTGCGAGTAGTGTTCCGGCGAATTCAGAAAGACGGACAAGCGGGCAACGACCCCATTTCCCAAACGTTTGTCCTGCGATGAATCTGCAGCAACCCTTAGAACAGGAGACCGGTTATGCGATCACTGCGAATCACCCTGGGGCTGTTCTTCCTGATGTGTGCACCAAACTGGATGTTCGGGCAGGCAGGGGCAACGGGAACGATTCTGGGAACGGTGACCGACATCACCGGCGCGGTGATTCCCAATGTAAAGGTCACGATCACGAACGTTGCCACCAACGTACCCTTCATCACCACTACGAGTTCTGCCGGTGACTATCTGGCCCCCTCGCTGATCCCGGGCAGCTACTCTGTCACGGCGGAAATACAGGGATTTCAGAGGTCGATCACGACCGGTCTGACACTGACGGTGGATCAGAACTTGCGCGTCAACGTCACCATGAAGCCGGGGGCGGTTACGCAGACGTTGTCGGTGACGGCACAGGAGGTAAGCCTGGACACCGACACGGCCGCAATATCGCAGTTGATGAGCGAGCGCCAGGTGGAACAACTGCCCCTGAACGGACGCAACTTCATGCAGCTGCTGCTGGTGGGGGCCGGTGCCGTAACGGTCGGCGGCGAGCAGGGCACCATGCGCCAGGGCGAGGGGAATGCAGTCAGCATCAACGGCGGGCGGCCGGAAGGGAACAACTACACGCTGGACGGGCTGGTCAACACCGACCAGGCGCTGGTCACGCCGGCCGTGATTCTGTCCCAGGACGCGATTCAGGAGTTCAAGGTCGAGAGCGGTACGTATTCGGCCGAATACGGGTTCAGCGCCAGCCAGATCAACCTGGTGAGCAAGAGCGGCACCAACAGCCTGCACGGGGCGTTGTTTGAGTTCAACCGCAACGATGCGTATGACGCAAAACCTTTCATAACGCAAAACCAGATCAACTCTGCGACGGCGACGACCAACCCTGTGCTGCGCCAGAATCAGTTCGGCTTTGTGGCGGATGGGCCGGTCTATCTACCGAAAATATATAACGGGCGCAACAAAACGTTCTGGATGGCGAACTATGAAGGCTGGCGGATCATCAATGGCTCTCAGGATATCGCGTCGGTTCCGAATCCGGCAGTCTTGACCGGGAACTTTGCCAACGAGACCTACCCGAACCTGGGAACTGTCAATGGCGTTTCTCTGCCCGGAGGTCCATTGCCGGCCTATGGCACACCTCAGTGTGCAGCTCTGCTGAGCAAAAGCTACAACTGCATGCCGGTCGATCCGACCACGGGTCTGCCCTTTCCGCAAAATCAGATCCCAACCGCGGAGATCACGTCCCGGCTGGCGCAGATGGCAATTAAGTACAACTACTGGCCAGCGCCAACGGTCGCTAATCAGCCGGAAGGCACGAACAATTACTTCGTAAACTTCGGAACGCCTCTGACTACTAATCAGCAGACGTACCGCGTCGACCAGAGTCTCGGCAAACTGGGCACCATCTTCGGCCGCGGCACCTACTCGACCTACGCAAACAGCTCGCTCTACAACAGCAGTAATTTGATCTACGGCATTGAGACGCAATACGAAACCCAGAAGAACTGGGAAGTCTCGCACACCATCAATTTCGGCGCGTCCAATGTGAACAACTTCCGCTTCGGTTATCTGGACGCTCAGGCGCCGGAGGGCGCACCCGCGCCTCCTGCCGCCGCGATCCAGCAATTGGCTGAGACCGGCACATTTACTCACTTCGCGGGATTGCAACAGACCTGGCCCAGCATCGGCCTCACTAGTTACAGCGGCATGGGTGGACCTGTAAACGCTTATACCGGGTCGGATAATCCAGCGTGGGAATTTGCCGACTCGTTTACGACGGTTCATGGCCGGCACAGCCTTGCCTTCGGCTTCGACTATCGGCACTGGCATCTGGTCCGGAACCTGGACGACGACTTCTACGGCGAGTGGGGCTTCAGTTCGACCAGTATTCAGACCAATAACGAACCCATCTCGCCGACTGATCCAACATCAAGCTGCCCGAACGCGACCGGTTATTGCGGTACGGGCAACGCCGTCGCCGATATGCTGCTCGGCTACTACAGCGGTGCGGGGGGCTTTTTCCCCGGCCCCCTCAGCCCCACCAGCCAGGCTGGAAACCCGCAGGATCACGTCTTCGGCTATTTTGGTCCCTACGCGGAAGACAGCTGGAAGGTCAATCAGAAGCTGACCGTGAACCTGGGTCTGCGCTGGGATTACCGTCCCGCAACGTATGAGGCCAGCAACCACTTCTTCTGGCTCGATACCACGAACTCGCAGGGTGGATTGTGTTTCGCCGATCCCAAGCTGAAGACCGACGGCGTTGCACCCGGCGTAGGTTACAACGGGGGACCGATCCTGCGCTACTGCGGCTCCGTTCCCCATTCCGGTCTGAAGACGCCGTTTGCTCCCAGATTTGGATTGAATTATCGGCTTACCGACAGGACCGTGATTCGTGGGGGATATGGCATCTTCTTCGACTCCTTCGAGGGCCGGGAGATCGACGACTCTGCCGATATTTACCCATACAGCATTCGGCTCACGAACAATCCCGTTACCAGCTCGACCCTGCCGAAGTTGAGTAACCAGATGTTTCCGAGTTACGGAACCCTGGGACCCTTTCCGGTATCCACGCTGTCGTTTATCGCTGTGATCGAGTCAGAAAACCCGCTCGATCCTTACGTGCAGTCGTGGAACGGTTCGGCGGAACGCCAGCTGACCAACAACACGACCCTCGAAGTGAACTACATCGGAACCCACGCAGTCCACTTGCTGAACCGGCACAATATCGCGCAGCCGACCGACCTGCCTGCGGCGGACGTCCCGTTTTGCAACGCAAATCCGGCGGACGCGGCACATCTGTGCCCGACCAGCACCCGGTTGCCCTATCCGAATTTCACCGACGAATATATTGACAGCGATTTTCATGGCTACTCGCATTACAACGCCATGAACATCAACCTGCAGCATCGCGCCCGGGACCTGGCGGTGACCGCCGTCTACACCTGGTCGCAAAGCAAAGATGATAAGTCCGCCGCCGCCGGGGTCGGTGCATCGGGAGCCGGATACCAGGGATTTATGGACAACACTCGTCCGCAGCTGGACTACGGACTGTCAGACTTCGATGTGGACCAGCGCTTCGTCGCCAGCTACATCTACAACCTGCCGTTCGGCCGCGGAAAGCAGTTGGCCAGTGGCATTAACCGCGCGGCCGATGAGGCGATTGGGGGCTGGCAGCTGAGCGGTATCACGACCTTCCAGTCCGGCTTCCCCTTCAGCATCACTGCCAACGATGCCGACGGCCTGGACAACACCCCGGCGCAGCGGGCCGATAGCGTCATGAGCTGCAATCCTCAAAAAGGGGCGGGCGGTTTCCAGCGGATCAACATGTCGTGCTTCAGCCAGCCCCTGGCCGGTACCTTTGGGGACACAGCGCGTAACTTCCTGCGACAGCCCGGGATCAACGACTGGGATATGGGTCTGACGAAGTCGTTCCCGATCACCGAACGCGTGAATTTCAACCTTCGTTTCGATACTTTCAACACCTTCAACCATCACCAGTACGTGGTCAATACCGGCGCCTATGCTGGCGGCGGCTCCGGCGGCGGATCGTCCATTGACAATGGCGTTAACGACGCGCCGAATATCGCTGGGTTCATTAACAGCGCGGCGCCGGCCCGTATTATTCAGTTCAGTGGCAAGCTCACATTCTGACTGGGCGCCTGAACAGGTGCTTTCTGACCGCCACGCATTCAAAGCGTGGCGGCCCCAATCCCCCAATCTGGCGCCAGGGGTCTTTGCGGCCCCAGCGGAGAAATCGTCGCGGTCGGAAGCAACCACGTTGCGAAAGAAATCCAGAAATGCGCCGCGGACGCGTCGGTGTGGTATTCGATGATCTTCGATTCGCAGAAGGCAGACTCGCCCGATACCTGGCAGGATCTCGCGGTCAAGGTCGGCAGGCCGGGCGTGAAGGTGCGGACCCTGAACGGCGATTACGCACAGCCGTGATGGACGATGAGCGTAGTGGATCTTTATCCCTTGGAGATAGACTTATCCGCATGAAGGGTCAAAGTGCGGGAATCTGCCTGCTGCTACTGCTCGGTTGTGCGTTACCTATATCGGGCTGGAGCCAATCGGCCGACGCAGATGCGGCGTCCCTTGCCGCCTCTGGACAGCGAGCTGTGGCTCATGGCGATTACGCGGCTGCTGAAGAGAAGTTCGAAGAGCTTGCGCGTCTGGATCCAGCGGTCGCCGAGATTCATGCCACCCTCGCGGCCATCTGTTTCAAACGGCGCGAATATGAGCGGGCCATTGCTGAGATCCGAGCGGCGCAGCGGCTGAAGCCGGGCCTGCCGAAGCTGGACAGCCTGCTCGGGCTGTCGCTGGCCGAGGAGGACAAGTTTGCTGACGCTCTGCCGCATTTGGAAAAGGGCTTTCATCAGACGGCGGAACCTGAAGTGCGACGCCAGTGCGGCCTGGAACTGCTTCGCGTCTACGGCAATCTCGGCAGGGACGCCGACGGAGTCGAGACCTCGCTCGCTCTGAACAAAGCCTTCCCCAACGATCCCGAGGTCCTTTATCACACAGGCCGAGTGTACGGGAGCTACGCGTACACAGTGATGGAGAAGCTGCACGATACGGCGCCGGGATCGATCTGGATGCTGCAGGCTCAGGGAGAGGCAAATGAGAGCCAGAAGAACTGGGATGCGGCCATTGCTGCTTTCAATCACGTGCTGGTGATGGACCCGAATCGGCCGGGGATTCATTATCGGCTGGGGCAGGTGTACCTGGGGCGCTTTCGCGATGCGGGAAAAACAGAGGACCGCGATGCCGCAATCGACGAGTTTTCCGAAGAGCTGACGCTCGACCCCGGCAATGGTAACGCAGCGTATGAGCTGGCGTACCTCGAAGCGGAGAACGGCAAAGTGGAGGAGGCCGTCCGAGAGTATCAACTCGCTTTGCAGCGGCATCCTGATTTTGAAGAGGCTCTGGTCGGGCTGGCAGGAATCGACCTCAGCAGCGACAAAGCCGCCGATGCGGCCCCGCTGCTGGAACGCGCGACCCGGCTGCGTCCGGACGATGAGGTTGCCTGGTGGCGTCTGGCTCAGGCGGACCGGGCGACGGGAAACCGAGAGGAAGCGGAGACGGCACTCACGACGTTCCGAAAGATCCACCAGACGATACCCGGAACGCTGCGCAGTCCCGATGCGGCAGACGAGATTACGCCGCAGCATCTTGATGCCGGTGCGCAGCCGTGAGCGGCTCCTGTTTTGAGGGACACATGAGAAACCATCGAATGACACCGCATGCCACTCTGCAGTCCGGTGCCGTCTTCCTGGTGCTGTGCCGGGAATCTGGTTCTTGCCTGCTCAGGCGCAGACGCCGCCACTGAATTCGGATCTGGTGGCTTCGAAGTGGGCCGCGACCTGGATTGCCAGCCCATCCGCGCCGGCAAAGTCCCCTGGTGTTTTCTACTTTCGTAGAGAAATCACACTGTCAGGCGTTCCAGAGTAATCCTGGACCATGCCGGTCGTATCCTTATATAGAGTCGCGAAACCGTTCGCCGGGGGCTCGGCACAGCTCGGTGGGGCAAATGCCTTGCCTGACCCGATTTACCGAATCAGCAAACCTGCACGACCGGGATCTCCAGCAGCCGCGCCAGCTTCGCGATCCTTCCGGCGATGTGGCCCACACCCACAGCACAGTGATGCGCTGGCCCCTGATCATTCCATTGCGCAACGAATCTGGCTGCTCCAGTGGAAAACCTGTAGCGGCTGTTGGTGTTGCCGATAGCCAGAGTTGGTCCCGGTTCTGATGTCCCTTCCGCAACCAGGAGGCGAAAGCCATGTTCCCGGTCGTCAACAACCGAAAGCAGCGTTATCGGCCCATGCCGCACCGACATTTCGACGGAGAGCCCGCGACCCACTTTGCCATGATAGACATCGAGAGGCCGCACACGCGTTCCTCCTTCCGCGATGGCGATGTGCCCCGGCCCATCGTGGCCCATCAGCACAATGTCGTCGGTGAGATCGAGCGCGTAGTATTCGGTGAACGACCCGCCCGCACCGAAACAATCCATGATCTTCATCGCGATGACGTTCTTCACTTCGTATTCGCCAGCCACGGGAACGTGGCGCGCCGTCAGCAGGGAGGTCCCCAGGATGATCGAACTCATCGTGTCCTCGTTAGCCGCAACCCCGCTTCCCTTGTAGTAATACGCCAGCGACTGCAGATCGTGGTCGGCGACCAGACGGTCCAGCGCCACCGACGTGCGAGCGGCGCGCGCCAGTTCCGTGGCAGAGGAGTCGGGCTGGACTGCGAAGTGTTCCGCGAAGAGCTGCACCCGAAGCGCAATCTCCTCGTCGTTGCATTCCTCGCGCAACGAGCTCAGTTCATCGACTTCCAGGATCTCAACATGGCTGCCGAACGTGATCGACACCTGCGTTATATCGGTTGCCACATCGAGCATGCCCCCGTAATAATGACCCATCAGTCCAAGCCGGTTCTGTGCAAGCGCGCTCTTCACAGTCGCCGCCGCCACCCACTCCTCGATCTCCTGCCACACCGCCTGGTCGGTCAGCGCTCCGGTCACTTGATGGAACGGAATTCGCGCCCTGCGCATCAGGTTCGCGATCTCGGGGACCGGGCACGCCGAACACCACGCCAGCCAGGCGCCAGTCATCGCCGTGCGATTCGGCAGACGATTGAATGCGTCATAATCGATGGCCGAGCCCGGCTGCAGATTGAGCACAATCACGGGCACTCCCGCCCGCTGCACGAGCGGGAGCACCGTCCCTGACAGCGCATAGGTGGTGACGTAGAGAAACAGAAGATCGATGTCCGCGCGGCGGCAGGCATGGCCGGCCTCACGGCTCCGTTCGGGCGAATCCACGAGTCCGAATGATTCGACATCCGCGCCGAAGCCCTGCAAACGCGCCTGCACCTGATTGAGATAGCCCTCCAGTTGCTCACGCAACCCTGCAAACTGTGGCCAGTACGCATCGAGCCCGATGCCGCAAAGCCCCACACGTAGTTTTCTCTTCGCCATCGTTCTTCTACTCTGCTTTCAACACGGTCACGGCAAACGGTGCAAACGTGAGGCTCGATCCGCTCAGCGGTTCCGTGCGCGGCGCATCATCTCCGGTTGCTTCGTCCACCGTGAAAAACTCGGCATGCCCAACGCCCGCCGGAACCCCGACCGTCTCTTCATCATTGCTCTTGTTCACCATTCGAATCTTCCGCCCCTGCGGCGTCACGAACCCCTGAACGTATAGCTGATCTTCGCCGCCATCGGAAGAAGGAACCACGCGCGAACTGTGAGGATGACGAGATGCGATCCCGCACCTTTCTTTTGATGTTGGCGAATGTCGATCGCGAAACAAGCGCCGTCCTGTCCCAATCGAACCTCATCGTGCCGGATGCTGCCTGGGCTGCAGCCGCAGAACAGCCGAAGCAAGCCGTGGCAGACCGAATAGCCAATTCTTAGCCTGGCCGGAATCGGATAATCATTGTTTCAGATGACACATCTCTTTTCTATTGACATGATTTACCCAGCTCTATGAAATTGGTGGGCGTCATGAAATCCGCTCCTGGCTATTTCGCGAATCAGCTGGTGGCCGTCTTTTCCCTCGCCGTCACCTTGCTGCTCGCCATCGCCCTCTCTGATGCTACGGCCTTCGCGGCTCCGCCGCAGCTTCCGCCCGGCCATTTGCGTTGCGAAGAACTCGAAAACCCGCTCGGAATCGACACGCCGCAGCCGCGCCTCTCCTGGCAACTCGTCGACCCGCACGCCGGCGCGCTCCAGACCGCGTATGAGATCCAGGTTGCGAGCAGCCGGGAACAGTTGCTCGCCGGGCACGCGAACATCTGGGACAGCGGCCGCGTTGAATCGGATCGTTCCGTCGCCGTTGCTTACGCCGGTCCGTCCCTCGACCCGGAGCATCGCTATTTTTGGCGCGTTCGGGTTTGGGATCAGGACGGCGCCGCCTACCCCATGAGCGCCATTGCCTGGTGGGAAACGGGTTTGATGGGTGACGCGTGGCACGCCCAGTGGATCGGCTACGAGGAGCGGGAGCTGCGCAGCATTCGTGAATCCCGCGCCGATTGGATCTCCAACCGCGGCCTGGACAACTACCGGCAATCCGGCGACACGCATCACGACTTCCGGTTCGCCTTCGGCGTCGACCACCCCGTGCGGTTCGCCCACCTCTACGTGACCGGCGAGGACACCGCTGCAGCATGGATCAACGGCGAATCGATCCTGCTCGCCGAACCGCTGCCACCCTACAAGCAAACGGCCTGGAAGAGATACGTCGAGCGCGATGCGACTGCTGCCCTGAAGCAGGGAAACAATCTGCTGGCCGTCGACGTGACCCTCTTCGACATCGGCGATAGCACGCCCGGCGGCAATGCCAGTCGCACGCCCATGAGCGCCTGCCTGTATGTCCGGTACCAGGACGGCTCCGATCAGGTGATCGTCAGCAATCGAACCTGGAAGGCCACGCTGAACGCCACCGGCTCCTGGTTCGCTCCGAGCTACGACGACGCCTCCTGGCCGCACGCGATCCGTGCCGAATCGCAGGGTCAGTTCACCGGCCCGCTCAACGCGCGCCCCTGGCCCACCAACCCGGTCATGATGATGCGCCGGGAGTTTGCCGTCCCGAAGCCCATCCGCACCGCCCGCCTCTATGCAACCGCGCTCGGCTCCTATCGCTTCTGGATCGATGGCCATCCTATCGGGGATCAGATCCTGGCGCCAGGCTGGACCGACTACCGCGAACGCGTCCCCTATCAGACCTACGACGTCACCGGCGACCTCCGTGCCGGCAACAACACGATCGGAGCATACCTCGCGCCGGGCTGGTACACGACGCCGCTGGAGTGGACCCAGGAGCCTTATAACTACGGCAACACGCCGCCTGCTCTGCGCAGTGAACTGCACATCGTCTATCAGGACGGCTCCGACGCGTGGATCGTTACCGGCTCTGAGTGGAAGGCCGCTCCTTCCCCCATCGAAAAGGCCGAGATCTACGACGGCGAAACATACGACGCGCGCCTCGAGCAGCCAGGCTGGGCCATGCCGCGGTTCAACGACGCGAGTTGGTATTCCGTTCAGACCATTGAGCCCATCGACACCGCCATCGTCGCTGAGGAATATCAGCCGATCCGCATTGAAATTACGCTCCGCGCTAAAGCCCTCACCGAACCAAAGCCCGGCGTCTACGTTTACGACTTCGGCCAGAACATGGCGGGCTTCGCGCATCTTCATGCAGAAGGCAAAGTCGGCACGAAGATTCGTCTGCGGTTTGCAGAAGTCCTCAACCCGGACGGTACCATCTACACTGAAAACCTTCGGACCGCACTGGCGACGGACTACTACACCATGGCAGGGCGCGGAGACGAGGACTACGAGCCGTCCTTTACGTTCCACGGCTTTCGCTACGTCGAACTCACCGGGCTTCCCGCCAAACCTGACATCTCCGCCGTCACCGCCAAAGTAATTCACACTGCCGCCCCGTTCCACACGCAGCTCGCCACCGGCAGCTCTATGCTCAATCAGCTGTGGAGCAACATCCTCTGGGGTCAGCGCTCCAACTTCGTCGGCGTGCCCTCCGACTGCCCGCAGCGCGACGAGCGCCTTGGCTGGACGGGCGATGCCGAAGTCTTCTGGCGGACTGCCTCCTACAACATGGGTCTCGCGCCGTTTTCGCGCAAGTTTGCCGCCGACCTCCGCGGCACGCAGGTTGGCACGCCCATGTACGGCATCTATGCTCCCGGCACCTCGGTGCCCAACGCGGGATTCGGAGCCGGGTGGAGCGACGCCGGGGTCATCATTCCCTGGACTTCATGGTTGCAGTCCGGCGATACGCGCATCATCGACCAGAACTGGGTAGCGATGTCGACGTACCTCGGTGCTGTCGAGCACAGTAATCCAGGCTTTCTGTGGGAGCATGATGCCGGCATCCCTTTTGGCGACTGGCTCTCACCGGAAGGACAAACCAAGGCGGTGCTGGTGCAGACAGCGTATTGGGCCTACGACGTTTCCCGCATGGAACAGATGGCCCGTGCCACCGGCCGCACCGCAGACGAACAGAAATATGCGGCACTCTTCGGCAATATTCAAAAGGCCTTCGCCGCTGCCTTCGTGCGCAACGACGGCTTCATCGCGGGCGCTGACAACGGACCGTCGCCATTCGGCCGCATCTTTGTGCCGAACAAGGTCCCTTCCGGTGACACGCAAACCGGCTACGTCCTTGCTCTTTATATGCACCTTGTGCCCGACTCGCTGCGCGGCGCCGCCGCAAATCGCCTCGTGCAGAGGCTCCAGGAAAACGGCTGGCGTCTCGGCACCGGTTTCCTCGGCACTCCGTACCTCCTCGCCGTCCTTGCGGACACCGGGCATGCGGATGTCGCCTGGCGCCTGCTGCTTTCGACCGAATATCCGTCGTGGGGCTACCTCGTCACGCACGGCGCCACCACCATGTGGGAGCGCTGGAACGCAGACAAGATGCGTGGCGATCCCAGCATGAATTCCTACAATCACTACGCCTACGGCGCGGTCGCCGACTGGATCTACCGCTACGCCGCGGGCATCGATGCCGACGCCCTTGATGCAGGCTTCCACACCATCCGCTTGCACCCCAACTTCGACGCAAAGCTGGGCTCGCTCAACTTCACCTTCGACTCGCCCTATGGTCCAATCCACTCTTCATGGACCGTCCACGGCTCCAACGCCACCTGGGACCTCACGGTCCCACCCAATGCGAGCGGCCAACTTGACCTCAGCCGCGATCAGCAGGGGCAGTTCGCCCTCAACGGCGCGCCGCTGTCGCAGTCGCCGGACATCCGCGCCGTCACCAGCCCCGGCGGTTCGACTACGTGGCAGATCCCCGCGGGAACCTGGCACTTCACCGTTGCGCTGAAAGATAACTGAACCGGCCCATTTGAGGGGCGCCTCATTCCGCGCGCAACGCCTGCATGGCATCGGCTTCGTATGCGCGCGCGGCCGGCAGCCACACCGCGAGCAGCCCGACCCCGGTGAGGACGACCCGGCGCCGACACGAAGACCGTGGGATCCCAGGGCTTGACGGGGAAGAGAAAGCTGGACAAAAGGTGGGTGCGCCCTAAGGCGGCAGCAATGCCGGCAAACTACTCCGACGAAGATCAGCCTCATAGGCCCACACAACACGCGGCGCCGCGCTACGGCAGGTAAAACACCTCTTCCATCATCGGAAAGCGCTCCCCCGGCCGCGCACCGTCCAGCGGCATGAAGTATGCTCCCATCGCCAGCTGCCACCGCGTATTCACCGGATCTGTTTCGATCTTTCTCCATGTCGTCTCGAAATCCACGTCGACTCGCATGGTCAGAAAGAGCATTTCGTCGCGGCGGAAGATGCTGTAGTCAGAAATCCCGCAGCTTTTCAGCAGCCTGAGCATTTCTGGCCACACGCGACGGTGCGCTTCATCGTAAGCTGGGCCCGTACCCGGCTTCAGCCGCAGCAAAAAAGCCACTCTCTGCATTCCCGCGCCCTCCTTTTCCCGGTCACTCCGCGGAACTGCGCGCGATGACAGTGACTGGCCCGAGCAGCCCCGACGGCAGCAGCAGCGAAGTTGCCTTGTACGGCTTCACGTCGGCGAACGTGTATTTCCTGGTCGCGTCCGGTTGTTGATCTCCGATCAGCCGGTTGACCCAGGCATTCGTTACTTTGATCGTCAGCTCGTTGCTCCCCGGCTTCAGCGCCGTCGTCGCGTCCACGCGGTACGGCGCGTGCCACACGATTCCCAGTGACTTCCCGTTGACGCTCACTTCCGCGAGGTTCTTCACGTCGCCCAGATCGATCCACACATGCGCGCCCCTGCCAAACCAGCGCGCCGGTGCATCAATGGTTTTTGTGTAAGACCCGGTGCCTGAGAAATACTTCACGCCCTCATCGCGGTTGTCGCTCCACGACGCCAGCGTATCCAGCGTGATGGACGGCGGCGCCCCCCAGTTGGGCGGGAAACTCACCGCCCACGGTCCGGTAACCGTCGTAAGTTGCGTCTCCTTTGTCCCGGGCATCGTGTGCGACGTCTCACGCGTCGCCCTGCGGAAGACCACGAACACCGTGCCCCACGGCTCCAGCTTCAGTGGCACGGTCGTGCGCCCATCGGCAATGGTGAATGACGCCGGCTCGGTTTTTCCGGTTTCGGCATACCACAATTCAGGCGTTTTCCCTGCGACCCGGAACGTCGCCTCAACCTGCGCACCGGCATCGCTGCGGTTGTCGACAAAATACAAATCGCCGTTCGCCAATTTGCGATGCACAAACTCAAGCCGATTTTCGCTGCCTGTGTAATTAAAGTCGGGCGCGACGTGCATCGCCTGCAACGCATCGCCCGGATTCTCGCCCGCGTACACTCTGCCCTTGCCCACCTGATGCACGCCCGTGCCGTCTCCGAACAACTCGTCCGCCAGGCGATGAAATTCCGCCTGATTGTCGGCGAGGCTGGGATCGTCCGTGGGTTTGGGGCCGGCAACCGCAGCGCCCGCGCGTACGAGCCTGTCGATGGCCTGCAGCACCGGCAACGACATGGAACGGCTGTAAGGATCGAGTCCGAGCAGTCGGTACGTCGTGCCTCCGGGCGTCGTGATCCGCCCGTCCGTGAAGTTCAGCGCATGGATCAGCGCATCGGCATTGACGTAGTCGAAACCAAATCCGGCTGGCACATCGGGAGACTTGTTCGCGAAGATCGCTGTGAGGTTCGAATCCTCGCCATAGAAATAGATTAGATCCGCGCCAAAATGGCCCTGCTGCAGCAGGTAACTGGTACGGCCCAGATATTCGACCCACGGGCCGGCTTGCTCCGCCCAGGTGTCGTTGCGATTGAACCACTGGCCGAAAGGCCCCAGCGTGAGCCCGGGTTTCTCATTCACCAGAGGCTGGTGGGTCGATTCATGCACCACGATGCGGTTGATGCCGTTCAGGAATTCCTGGTCTGCGGTCGGCTTCAGCGTCGCCGGCGACCACGCCCACGGCGCCGCCGCCGCGGTCATCGATTCTGCTGCCGCCAAATTCTGTCCGTAAATGTGAGCCACCGACGCCGATTCCCGATCATCCGCGTTGTATCCGTATTGCTCGTGATTCACTCCCGGGCTCTGCGTCCACATCGCGCTCATCGGGACCTCATTAAACTTCTTCACCTCCATCCCATCAGCCACGAACGCACGGCCGCTCTCGTGCGACTCTCCATAATGCCCCATGTGCCACTCGTGGATCACATCCTCCAGCACGCCGTAATGCTCATCCGCAATCAGATCGGCAATCGTCTTCCTGAAGTCCCACAGAAAGCGATCGCTCGCCTGCGCGCTCTCCACCACTTCACCCGCCAGCACCGGCATCCACGGCATCGGATCGTACCCGCGCCGCTTGCGGAACTGCTCGATCATGTTGTCGGTCCAGTTTTGCGAGCCCGCCTCCCAGCTATCGTTGACGATGTAGCGAATTCCTCGCGTTCCCATCATCCCCGCGCCCACGGTCTCCTTGTAGCTGTCCAGGTATTTCTCCATGTAATTGCGGACGAAGGGACCGTTGAGCTTGTCCACTTCCAGTCCGGTGGCCTCCGCGGTCGCCGGGTGGTTCGTGATCCCGAGCAGGCTGTAGCCGAAGCGCAGCACAACCCAGTGACCCGGCGGCGGCGTCCAGTCCAGGGTGCCGTCCCGACCCATCTTCGAGGTCAGATCGATTACGTCGGACTGATTCACCACATCGGAAGGCGCCACCGGCGCGGTTGCAAAGCCGTATAGGTCGGGTTCGGGAGTAAAGGCGGCCTTTTCTTCAAAATGATTGACGCGGGCGCCGGGATGAAGCACCAGCTCCGCAATCTCATAATGGGTTGGCGGCGGAGGCAGCGGAAATCCAAACGACGACGGGTCGATGCCCTCGGCCCAGGCGGGACGGGGCGGAGGCGGTGTGCGCTGAAACGACACTCGGAAATATTTGGCGGTAACGGCGGGAAACGAAACCGTCAGCTCCGGCGATTCGCCCCCGGGCAGTTTGGCCACCGTCTGCCAGCTTTGTCCATCGTCGCTGGCCTCCAGTTCTTTCTCAGGCGCGCCCATTCCTGAGATCATCGCGACGATCCGGTTCGGGTCCTTTGTCACGATCGTCACCGCTCGAATGGTGGCTGCCTGTGGAAACGCGTACTGGATCCAGGCCTTTTCACCGGGTGACGGAATAGGCAGTTCCGTCGTTTTGGCCACGTCGCCGTCGGTCAGCATGGCGTAGTCGGGCGAGCCGCCGCTCGCAGTCATCGCGGGATTCAGACTCTCGATGGAAACGTCGCTGCTCGGTTGCCGATACGCAACCACCACCGAGTCGCCATAGAACTCCGGGGCTGGCTTTTCGTTCTCCGCAGTGCGCAACGCGTCGCGAATCGGCATGTTCTGAAAGGCTCCCGTGTTCGCCGGCGGGTGCGCCAGCCGACCCGTGAAGGGCTGCCCGCCTTCAACATAAGTCGCGCTCCACACATACTTCTTCATTCCCTGTGCTGCCGGAACCCAGGGTCCGCCCGATTCGCTCCAGCCTGGCGACCCCGCGATTGCTTCCTCCATGCCAAACCGATCCGCCAGAGTCGTCGCATAGCGGAATGCATCCTTCCAGTCTGGCGTCATGTACACGAGCCGCTTGTCGACCACTTGCGGCGTTTGCAACGCAGCATCGAAGTTGTGGAATCCCGCGACCCCTACGCGGTGCATCCACTCGAGGTCGAGCTGGATGCCCTCCTTGGTAATGTTCCCGTTCATCCAGTGCCACCACACCCGGGGAAGTGCGCTGGACGGCGGTTTCTCAAAGCCGTTCTTCAGCGTGTCCGCCGAGTTCTGCGCCATAGCCGCCGCAAACCCGGCACCCATGATCAGGCTCGCTGCCAGCAGTCGTCCGGAACGGTGTCCCATATTCTTGTCCTTTCGGGGTCGCGCGGGAATCGTGTGAAGCTGCGCCTTTTTCGCCGGGCGGACAGAGCTCCACCCCATGCGCATTTCGAAATGCGCAAAACACCTTATCACAGGTATGATTCGAAAGGAAAATTAGTTCTCTTTCGAACTAACCGGCGCCTCTTCCCTTCCCCGAGAAAGGCGAACGTTCATGGACATCGGTGATCGCTGTGGGTTCCCGCTGAGCGGTCGACTGTGGCAGCTGGAGTCCCTTATTTTCCATCCCGAAACTGTTTCGTCAGGTAATCTCGAGATTTAATCGCCCAGGCAAATTGCTCGCCCCGGCACCATCGCAAAGCTGTCTGTTCTTTTCGAGGCCTCAGGTGAAAAATGGATCGAGTATGATGGCGCACCCGGTCTCCGGGGATGCGAAGAGAGGACGTTGAATGACCTCAGTTGCCGCGGGGATCGGGTGGCACATCGTCGGCGCCAGCATGGCCGCGTCGTTTTACGCGCCCATCGAAAGAGTGAAGAAGTGGTCCTGGGAAACGACTTGGGCGTTGGCGGGCATTTTCTCCTGGGTCCTGCTTCCGATCGGCGTCAGCCTGATGCTCTTGCCCAACTTCCATAGCTTCTACGCAGAAATGGGAACGCCCCTGCTGCTGAAGGTCGCGCTCTTTGGCGCAATGTGGGGCGTGGGCAACGTGAGCTACGGCCTGACCATGCGCTACCTCGGAATGTCGCTCGGAATTGGCGTGGCCATAGGCGTCACACTGGTTGTCGGCACGCTCGTGCCGCCCCTCATGCACGGTCAGGCCGCGATGCTGTTTACAACCCGAAGCGGGCTGATCACCATGTCGGGCGTGTTCGTGGCTCTCATCGGCGTGGGCATGGTTTCCTGGGCCGGTCATCAGAAGGAACTTCAGCTGAAAGGGCATCTGGAAGAGTTCAACGTGGGTCTAGGCTTATCATTGGCCGTGCTGTGCGGCATCTTCTCTTCAGGGATGTCGTTTGCGATCGATGCTGCACAACCCATGCAGGCCGCGGCGCTTTCACTCCACATCAATCCTCTTTATGCTGCTCTGCCGAGCTACGTAATCATCATGGGCGGAGGCGCAGTGATCAACTTCGCCTACTGCTTCATTCGGCTGGCAGCGCTCCCTCGACTTTCGTTGCGCCACGACTTCAACCTGCCCAGTCCGATCCTGACCCGCAACGCCCTGCTGGCTTCTGCCGCTGGAATCATGTGGTATCTCCAGTTCTTCTTCTATGCCTGGGGCGCAGCCAACATCCCCAGGCATCTTTCCTACGTTAACTGGATGCTCCATATGAGCATTTATGTGTTGTGCGGAAGCCTCGTCGGGCTGGCACTTGGCGAGTGGGCCAATGTGAAGGCTCACTCCCTTCGCCTCCTCTGGGCCGGTGTTCTGGTTATTATCGCGGCGGCTAATCTGGTCGGACTGGGGATGGCTTCGTAGTCTCGACCTCTCGGCCCGAGGACCTCGTAGACTCCGAAACCGCTGGCGCCCTGTGATGTTGCGGGGCGCGCTCTTCCCCCTGCTGGGCCGCTGCCCTGTCCCCCCTTGCTCGTTCCCCGCTCAGCGTTTCAGGCGTAACCACCTTATGGCGCACGTAGTTGTAAGGAGGTACAGCGTGGCCGCGAAGCATGGAGACCCCTAACTGTATGAGGCGCGGACCGTAGGTGTCTGCCTGATGCGAGACACTGCCAATCAGAGCGCTCTGGCCAGAGCTCATTTCCTCAAGTGCTTCGGGAATGCAATCCTGTCCCACAACCGCGATGTCCTGTTCGCGTCGATGTTGTCGCGCAGCATCCAGAACCCCCAGAGCGCTTGAATCGGTTGCTGCCGCTACAAGGATGCGATGGCTCTTCGGATTCTGTTCAAGGAACTCGTTGGCCGCCAACCGGCTTGGATTTCGTGAGCCGCGCCCGTCGATCTGCACGAAACGCTCGGGCGACAGGTTACGAAGCCTTTGCTTCACCGCCTCGAAGGCTCCTGTGATTCGACTTTGCACAAAGCTGCCCGCCTCGGTGAAGCCCACTCCGAGAACCCAGTCAACGTTGCCCTTCCACTTTCTCAACGCATGCTGCGCCAACATCGTCCCGGCTTCAATGCCGCACTCGAAGTTGTCCACGCCGAAGTAGGTCGCATTGGGGTGAGGGATGTCGATGGCAATCACCGGAAGGTCAGCCTTCTTGAAGATGTTGGCCACATGCGGGCCAACAGACTCCTCCGCTTGAAATTCGAGCACAAGGTCTACGCGTTTTTCCGCGAACTCCTCCGCATTCCGCACCGCGGTCTCCGGGTCGAAGCGATTGTCGAGCAGGAGGATTTCGATGCCGGCTGCGGCCGCGGCTGTCATTACGCTGCGCGACACAGCCTGTGAAAATGGAAGATCCGCGCTCTGCACCGCAAATCCAAAACACAGCCGTCGAGGCCTCGCCACCAGGCGATACTGGCCGTTCTGCGTCTGGGCCACGTATCCTCGATGCACCAGGGTCTTCAGAATACGGTAGACACTCGTCTTTGAGATGTGGGTTTCCTTGAAGACATCCTCCAGGCTGATCGGCCCGTTGAAGCGCTCCAGAAGCTCAAGCACATCGAACCCTTTTGAGAGGATTGGAATGAGGTAAAGGCGCTTGATCTTGGCTTTCGGCAATGTTTGCTCCTGGTGCCGGATTTCAACAGTGAAACGGCCACGAAAACAGCATACAGCCTCTGCACGAACTCGCGTAAATGCTGACAGCAGAGCCACAAGCACTCGCGAAGCTGCCTTCTGAATCCGGCGATGACTGCTCAATCGTTACGGTCAATTTGCAATAGACACACTAACTTCCTAATGGAAATTCGTCTGCCTGCTTCCGGAATTCGACTGGGAGATCGATAGATCGATCGCGGACTGGCCCCAGCACGGAGAGCCGCGGCCTTGCCGGGATCACCCAGTCGGGCAGTTAAGATAGAGCCGTTCGAGGGGAGCCGGTGGCGCATGCGGCGGATGCGTTCAGGCTATGGGAATTGAATTCGGCGCAATTCGGCGAAGATCGATGAGCTTCGAACTGAGGCCATCTCCAGGCGGTTGATTCTCAGAGGGATTGGCTCCTCAGGTAGGACTCGAACCTACAACCCTTCGGTTAACAGCCGAATGCTCTGCCATTGAGCTACTGAGGAGTGAGGCAGCCGATATGCTTACGCTGCGCACATTATACCAAAACTTGCCGCGCTCTCTTCCACACGATTCGCGTCCTGAATCGTGGCTTTCGTTCACAGATTCCGGGGGCAGACGGCACGATTCCCCGCCCTGGAGAGCGAATGGGTGGGGGGTGTGCCGCTCAGCAT
>DATDHZ010000075.1:0-5203 GCA_036521315.1 Acidobacteriaceae bacterium | reverse complement strand
ACCGCCGACAGGCGACTGATGTGGCATGGAATGCTGCTGTTTCTGCTCGGGCTCTTCACCGGCTTTGCCGAACCGCACTTTGCCAACGTGCGCATGGGCCTGGCCGCCCACCTTGAAGGCGTCATGAATGGAATTCTGCTGCTCGCCCTCGGCGCCATCTGGCCATCGCTCCGCCTGAGCCGCAACACCCGCGCCGCCGCCTTTTGGATGGCGCTTTACAGCGCCTACGCGAACTGGTTCTTCACCACGCTCGCCGCCATCTTCGGCACGGGCGCGCTCTCGCCGATCACCGCTCCCGGACTCAAGGCCGCGGCCTGGCGGGAGAGCCTGGTCACCGCCGGATTCATGAGCGTGGGCATCGTGATCGTCGTCTTCACGCTCATGCTTCTTTGGGGCCTGCGCGGAAGAGCCGCGCAACCGTAGACGCCACCCCATCGGACGATTCGGCGCATGGCCCAGCACAGAACGCCGCGTACTCGCGGCCTACACTAAAGGTCATGCCGAAATCCCGCGAGCCCGTCTACGGAAAGGGCCACCTCCATCTCATCACCTGCACCTGCTTTCAAAAGCAGCCGAAGCTCGGAGAAGAGAAGCATCGCAGGGTCTTCGCGCGCCTGCTGGAAGAAGTGCGCGTCAAATTCCGCTTCGCCATCGTCGCGTACGTCGTCATGCCCGGCCACTTCCGGCTGCTGATGCGCGAGACCGAAGTCGACACCTGCGCCAACGCGATGGAAATGCTGCAGGCTCGCTACCGCCGCCGCTACAACAGCTCGGCACGCCTCGACGAGCAGGTTTGGGAACGCCGCTCCTCCGATACCCACATCCTCGGAGCGGAAGCCGTCGCCGCCGCCATCGCTTCCCTGCACCAGGAGCCGGTGAAGGCCGGGCTCGTCGCCGCCCCCGAAGACTGGGAGTGGAGCAGCGCCCGCGCCTGCGCCGGCCTGCCTGAAGGCGTGGTCACCGTCGAGAGGTTTCCCGCAGCAGATTCCTGATTCCAAATCCTCGGACGCCGGGACGGACCTATTCCGCGGCACACCCATACGCGATGAAGAGCAGGAGGCAACCGGCGAGCGCCCAACCAGCCACGGATTTCTTCTTGTCGGCAAAGAGTCCAATGACAGCGGCGATGAGTGGAATCCCAGCCGCCAGCGCGAGGTCCCCAGGATAGAGGTGGGCCCAGCGTGGCAGCCGATCGCCGTAGGTGATATGCAGATTGATTCCCAGCGGACCGAGGACCTGCACACTGAACACCAGTACAGCGAGATTCACCCCAGCAAGAATCAAGGCAGCGCGTCCCCACCGGGCGCCATCGAATTTGTCTCTGACTTCAGCCGCATTGAGCAGCGAGTGAACCATGATCCCTAATCTTACCGCGCAACGAAAGCGCGGTTGAGCCCACGCCGCATCAGCGACTCCCCGCAGCCCGGAGACTAAGCTGAACTCGACCCTGCTTTTGTCATCCTGACGCACAGCGGAAGGATCCCCGGTTGCTTTTCCCGGCGCGCAACGAACCGCGGTGAAGGCCGGGCTCGTCGCCGCCCCCGAAGACTGGGAATCTGGCAGCGCCCGCGCCTACGCCGGCCTGCCCGAAGGCGTGGTCACCGTCGAGAGGTTTCCCGCAGCAGAAACCGGCGGGACAGGCCGCGCGCCACTGGTCTCTTAGGCCGATTGGGAAAAGGCGCGGCATCGGTCGTGCCCCGGCGGCATCCTCAACCATCGGGCTTGAGTGGACAAATCAGCCCGGGTCCGCGATGCATTGCCCCGACCCCGCAATAAGACTATCTTTCAGTCATTGCCGGATTCCTGCTCGTGGTGCAGCGACCACCACCGAAGGATGGAGCCGCGTACTGCGTCGCACGCCAGCAGCAGTAGCATTCCGTCGACCAGCCAGCTCCAGAACAGGACCACTGCCGCGCACGCCAGCACCCAGGCGAGATGCCAATGCAGGAGCGCTGACAGCGCTAAGAGGGGCAGCAGCAGGCCCAGCGCGTCCGGGAGGTATCGGCGCCAACCCCTCGGCGCTCGCAGTTGGGGCCCTCTGTTCATCGGCACATGATAGGGCCATTCTTGCCGGCGCCATTGCTATCTTCCGATTGCTCCGCAGGCACGTCCGCTGTTCCCGCAAAATCCTCGCGTGATTGAGCCGGCTGATGGTAATCCCGGGAAAACGCGGGGCCCCCGCTGCCCACGCAGCGGGAACCTTTTGACCGGGAATCTGGAGACGGGGGAATCCAGGCACATCTGTAGCTCAGAAGCCAGAGAATCCACCCGACAAGCCTGCGGGTTCAATCTGACCCACGTCACAAATTCGACCTGAAGGCCCTGCTTTGCGATTTGGGCGAGCATTGGCCACCCTGAAGTTAGCCGGCCATGGACCTGCTCGGTCTTGTCGCCGCAGCCGCTGCCTCATTTCCCATGCGTTCCCGCATACAAAAGGGCTTGAGCCAGACAGCTCAAGCCCCTGAGGCAAGACCCGCCTCCTTTACGGCTGCAGATCGAACGCCGGCCGCGTGCTCGCGTCCATGTAGAACGGCACCGAGGTGTGCTCGTGCACGATGATCCACTGGCCGCCGCGCCGCTCGAACACCAGCGTCTCGCGCATCCAGAAGTTCGGCTTCGCCGGCGGATCGATCTTCGTCCCCTCCATACGCATGAAGCCCCACGCCACGGCCGTATCGCCGCTCACCGTCACGTGGAAGCCGCGCGGCTCGATCGTGATGGGCCCCTCCCACGTGTCCAGCCACGCCTGCGTCTGGATCTGGTTCGCGCCGCGGTGCTCCAGCGGCGGCGCCAGGTTGTAAACCGCCGCATCGTCTGCGTACGGAGCGACAATCGCCGCTGCATCCTTGTTGAACCGTGCCTGGGCCATCCCCGCGATCACTTCCCGAACGGCCGCCTCATCCCGCGTCTGCCTGCCCGTCTCGTGCCAAGTCGCTGTCGCCATATCGTCTCTCCTCTTCACCAGTCGCTCTCTGCAACCTGTAACCTGCAACCTGTAATCTGAGCCCTGCTTTCACCCTGCCGGAAACAGAATCTCCGTGATCAGCTGGTCCTCCGGCGTCACCCGAGGATCGGTCACGTAGTTCTCGATGTTGTAGTCGTCGCGCAGCGGCAGCTTCTGCTCGCGCACGCGCTCCACCGCCAGCCCCGTCGCTGGGCCCAGCTGCGAAAACGGCCCGGTGAGCACAAAACGGTGGAATTTACCGCCGGCGTACTTCTCGTAGCGCACGCCCTCCGGCAGATGCTGCGGCTTCTCGGCCACACGCACCCCGGCGCGGTAGACGCCCTCGTCCATCCGGTACAGGCTCATGTATCCGGTGATCGGATTGTGCTGCTCGATCTCCGGAACCAGCCGGTGCAGCTCCGTCCACGCCTGGGGCGCGTTTTGCGGAATGCTGCCCACCCGCTCGATAAACACGTAATGCATCGCTGGCCACTCTTTCGTGTCCGCCTTTTCCGTCAGCCGCACTTCCTGGGTTGCTGCCATGGTCTTCTCCTCCTCGGGTTGAGATTTCGTCATCTTGCTGGCCCGATGACTGCGTTCTTCGTTGTGACCGTTCAGAAGCCGATTCCCGGCCGGTGGCCTGTTTTCCGCGCTCGGCGCCCTGAGCTCTCTGCCCTGCCCAGCGGCCGCCGCGCCGTTTTCTGCGCTCTGGGCCCTGAGCTCTGTGGCCTGCGGCGTCCTACCGAACAGCAGCTCGAGATAGCGGTGCAGATGGTCGAGCGACTCAGCCGCCACCTCCGCGCCGCCGTTCGCCTTCGCCAAAATGAATGAGCCCTGGATGACGGCCTGGGTGTGCAGCGCCAGGCTCTGCGCCGTGCACGCACCGCGGACGCCGTATTTCGCCATCGCCGCGGCAATGTCCGGCTCGAGCGTCGCCGCGTGGCCGCGAATGCTCGCCGCGCACGCATCCCGAATCACCGGCCAGGTCCCGTAGACCTCCTGCAGCATCGTTCCCACCAGGCAGGTGAAGTAGGGCAGCTCGCCCTGGAGCAGGGCCTTGCGGAAATCGACGTAGGCGAGCACGCGGTCCAGCGGATCGGCGGGCGCGTGATACGGCGCCTCGCGGAACAACTCGCCCGTCACCGTGCTCCAGTAGTTCGCCGCCTCAAACGCCAGCTCTTCCTTGCTCTTGAAGTGGTAAAAGAAGCTGCCCTTCGTCACCCCCGCCGCCTCGCAGATGTCCTCCACCCGCGTCGCCGTATACCCCTTCGACCGGATGACATCGAAAGCCGCCGCCATGAGCCGCTTCTTCGATTCGTGATGGGTTTCAATCATTTTCATAAAATACCAACCAGTTGGTACGTACTGTACGCATCGAATAAGGGACTTGTCAAGTCCCCTCCCCACCCCCTCACCGCCGTGTCATTCTGAGGATCGAAGCGACGAAGAATCCGCGGTTGCCTCTCCGTCACGGTCTTCGGGCAACGCAAAACGCCATCGACGACTACCCCGAAACTTCCGAGTCGCGGGAAATACCTCCTTTCGGCTACGCATGTGCTCGATGCACACGCCGACCTGACCGAGAATGTCATGCAGAATGATTGGCACTCATGGATGGAATCTGCGGTTGCGCGTGGTTGTTTGGCCGATCTTCGGGCTACTCGGAGCCGCTTGGCTTTGGCTCGAGATCGAGGTGTCGACAAACCCCGCTCAACACCGCTTTCTGAACATTATTTACGACGCCGTCGCGGTTCTTGTGGGTCGCATCGTGTTCATTGCCGCGATACGCTTGCGCCGCGCCCCGCGGAGAATGACCGGCGAGACCCGAGCCGTCGCGGACGCGCGATCGCCGCGCCGGAGGCGCACCCCCGACCAGCCCAGCGTTTGAACGCTGGGTCAGGTCCTCCATGATTCCCCGAGTCCCGCAGGGACGGCGCTGCACACGCCCCCACACAGCCCCCCGAAACTTCCCAGTTGCGATCGTCTCCGCTCAAGAGCGGTTCCGATCGCGACGAAACGGCCGAATGACCAGTGGCCCAGGCAAACCCGAATCTGGCTTGTTGATAGCGCCACAGTTCTTTGCCTCTCGCGATCGCCGCGCCGGAGGCGCACCCCCGACTGGAGTGCCCGGCGAATTTTGTACCAGTTTGAATGAGAGAAACTGGAGCAAAAGGAGCCGGAGATGGCACGAGGAAGGAAGCATACCCCTGAGCAGGTGGTGAACCTGCTGCGGCAGATCGAAGTGGCGGTGGCGAACGG
>DATDHZ010000074.1:0-30452 GCA_036521315.1 Acidobacteriaceae bacterium | reverse complement strand
GGAGGTGTCACCGTCCCAGATGCCCATCACCTTGCTGAAGGTGTAGTTGGCCTGGAAGTTCAGCTTGGCGCCGTTCTTCCGCCACGAAGCCTGCAGCGAGTTGTACTTCTCGTAGCTCTGGTGGGTCAGCAACAGAGCCTGACCGTAGTTGTGCATCGGGTAGAAGTGATTCTCCGTGTAAGCCTGCGAATAGAAAACGCCGCCGGATTCGCACGGGATATTACCGTTGTTGTTGTAGCCCGGCGTGCCCTGGGTTTTATTCGTCGGGCAGGTTGGCGGGGCAGGAGAGATGTAGGTTTGCGTAATGGGATCCTTGCCCCAAAGCGCTCCGAGAGGAATGTTGTTCAGGTTGTTGATGTTGCCGTTGCCGCCGTTGAATTCCTCACCGGTGGTGTGGTTGCCGACGTAGGAGATTTCGACGAGCGACTGCCACTTGGTCGCCTGATCGACCGACACGTTCCAGTCGAGGGTGTTCGGCGACCGGTTATCTCCGTTCAGGTCTCCGGCAAGGTTGCCACCGCACAACCAGCAGTTCTCCTGGGCTGCGGCCGGAGGCGAACCGCCAGCGGCGATGTTGGCGTAACCCTCAAAGGCCTGAGGCGTGGAGAAGTTGATGACGCCTTTGGGGCCGGAGCCGACGTTGCCGGTGGTCGCTTCGTTGACCGAGTCCTGGTAATGGTAGGAGCCGAATCCGGCGCGCAGCACGGTTCTGCCGGTGCCGAACAGGTCATAGATCAACCCGATTCTTGGATTCGGGTAGAAGAGGGGTGAAGAGAAACCGGAGGCGGGAATGCTCTTGTCGGCGGCGTGCCAGGTCAGGCCGGTGTTGGCCGGAGCGGAAGCGGAGTCGACGTAAGCATTTGGCAATCCAGCACCGGGCAGCGACCACACCTGCTGTCCGAAGGGCTCGCCGTACCACTGGCCGACGTGATCGAGACGGAGGCCGAGGTTCAGGGTGAGCTGCTTGCTGGCCTTCCAGGAGTCCTGCGCCCAGATGGACCACTGGTTCATCTGGAAGTTATCGAGCGCCGTGTTATCGAGCTGTTCGTAGTTGGCGACACGACCGAGGAGGAAGTCCGAGACCACGTTGTTGCTGCCGTAGTTCGAAGGCCACCCAAGGGTGAACTGGCCGTTGCTGCTGTTGTTCTGATCGGAGCCGGTGGACTGGCTGTTGTAGGGCTGAGACCAGTAGAACCCGGCCTTGGCGGTGTGGTTGCCGATGACCTTGCTGACCGTGTCGTAGAACTGCGGTACGTGCGCGAGCTTTCCGAAGCCGCCGCCGCCGAACGGACCGTCAAACGGTTCCTGATCGTAGCTGGAAAGCGCGCCTTCCCAGGGGCCGTTGATGTTCGGCATCTGCGCCGCCGTGTGGCCGAAGAGGCCGGTGACGTTCATGCCGATGGTGGAGCGGTTCGCGGCGTCGCCGCCGAGGTGGTTGGGGTTGATGAAGCGCGAGAAGGTGTAAACGGCTTCGTCGGTGGTGGTGGCATTGAACTGGTGGGTGAAGTTCACCAGGATGACCTGAGCATTGACGTCGGCCGAAACCGGAGCCGGGTAGGGCAGGGTGTTCGGCGGCGCCCACCAAATGGTGATCGGGTGTTGATCGACCTCGCTTTGGTATGCGTAGGTGCCGCTCAACTTCGTATTCTCGGTGATGGCATAGTCGAGCTTGCCGGTGGCTTCCCAGCGGTTCTGCGGGATGCTGGGCGAGTAGGCGTAGTTACCCCAGCCGCTGCCCGCGGTAGGAGTGATGTTCGGGCACGGGTAGTAGATGTTGCTCTTGCAGTCGAGATTGGCCAGGGTAGTGATATTCGGGTCAAAGTCCTGTGCCGGGATCGTGAGATCGCCGGCCGAGTCTTTGGTCGCATTGGCTGGCACGCTGCCGTCCGGCACCCTGTAGGCATACGAGTAGTTGCCGTTGTTGGACTCGGGGAAGGTCTCGGTGTTGGAGAAGAGACCCGTTCTCTGCTCCGGCGTCATTTCATTGAAGTACTGAATGGGATTATTGGGGTGCTGGATCATGTACTCATAGCCGCCCCAGAAGAAGAGCTTGTCGTGGTTCCGGTTGAACTTGACGAAGGGAAGAACCACGGGACCGCCGACGTTGCCGCCGAGGTAGTAGAAGTACTCGTACGGGAAGAGGGTATTCGCCAGCGCGGCGTTCTGCGCCGCTGTCCCGTTGGAACTCTTGACCGTGGAGAGGTAGGACTCTTTCGTATACGACTCCCACGAGTTGAGCGCCGAGTTGCGGGCATATAAATAGCCCTCACCATGGAGGTTCTTGCCGCCCGATTTGCTGAACGCCTCGAAGATGACCGGGCCGTACGCATAGGACGCGTCGTAGCTGCCGGTGAGGACCTTGACTTCCGAGACCATGTCCTCGTTGATGTTGGCGATCTGCGTTCCGGCGTTGCCCGGGTCGACCAGGTTGGCGCCGTCGAGCATGTAGGCCATGGAGCCGTAGGGCTGTGTGCCGTTGAGCGAGTAGTTGCCCACCGGGCCGGTGTTGGTGCTGGTGACCTTGGGATTAAAAGCGGAGCCCTGGCTGAGGCCGTTGGTAAAGGCAGCGCCCGGCATCATCTTGAGGAGTTCGCCGGCGTCACGGCCGCCGAGCGACATATCTTCGATCTGCTCGGCATTCATGGTGGTGCTGATTTCCGGAGTGTCGAGCGGAACTTCGACATTCTTATCCGCGACGACTTCGACGGTCTGGCTCTCGGCGCCAGCCTTCAGGGCAATATTCGGGACGGTGCGCGCATCGCCGAGGTGCATGGCAATGCCGCTCAGTTCCCAGGTGGTAAAGCCCTTGGCGGTGATGGAAATGGTGTACGTGGCTGGCTGAACAGCCGCGAAGGTGAAGTAGCCGGAGCCGTCAGAGACGGTTTTGCGGGTGTCGCCGCTCTCCGCGTTCTTCAGGGTAATTTGCGCACCGGGAATGACGGCGCCTGTGGTGTCGTAAACGGTGGCGCTCAAAGTCCCGGTGAGCTGCTGGGCGTGAGCCGGAACCGCGGTGAAGAGAACCATCGCGGCGATCAGCAGTCCGGAGAGGATGAGCAGCGAGCCCGGCATTCGCAGATACACCGATGCCCGGCGTCTAATGGAATTCATACCTGTGCCTCCTGTGAAGCGTGCATAAGAACTTGCAACTTGCATCGTTCGCTGTTGTTTTCACTCGGGCGCTGCGTTGGCGCCTTTGTTTGTTTTGGGAGCCCTATTTTCAGCAAACTCGAACCAATCATCAGCGTGAACAGTTAACCACGGCGACCCACTTGAGGCCCGTTCGCCGCGATTAAACGCTTTACTTCAATGCTGACGTGATTTTTTACGCTGTCTGGCAGAGCATTGTCAATAAAAAAATAGGCATCCGCGCAAGTAACGCCAGGTGGGGTGGTTAGAGCAGGCTCGGCGTCTGGCTACGGGCTTCCGGCCTCCCTGAAACCGCGGATTGGCGTTTGCGCGGCACCATTGGCAACCGACTTGCAGGTGGTTACCGCCGGCACGGCGCGGCATGCTACGATCACGGAGCGTCTCCACCGTGCAAAGCAGAGGATTGTCAGGGAGCGGTCAGGCCGTGCGGCGAGGTCTACATTATTCCTGGCCGATGCTGATTGCTTTGGCCGCGCTGGTGTTCGGTGTTCGAGCCACCGCGCAGGAGGGGGCGACTGGCGCGAGCGCGCCGCAGGATATTGCGGGGCTGGCGGCTCAGGCCGGGGAAGCTCGCCAGCAGGGCGACAACGCGCGGGCCGCCGATCTGTACGAGCAGGCGCTTCAACGGAATCCTGGATGGCCCGACGGCTGGTGGTATGTGGGCCAGCTTCACTATGCCGCCAATGAGTACGCCCAGGCGATTGGGGCGTTCACGCACTATCTTGGTCTTGTTCCGAAGGCCGCACCGGCGACGGCGCTGCGCGGGCTTTGCGAGTTCGAGCTGGGGGAGTACGAGCCGGCGCTGAAGGACATCCAGCAGGCGCTTGCCCTGGGCGCCGCCGACGATGCGCGGAACGCGCAGATCCTGCGCTATCACGAAGGATTGCTGCTGACGCGGCTGGGCCGTTTTGAGGAGGCGCTCACGGCGTATGCAGATTTTGCGAAGAAAGGCGTGTCGAACCAGGAACTAATGATGGCGGTGGGGCTGGCGGCGCTGCGGATACCGCAGATGCCTGGGGATCTGGATGCGGCGCAGCGGGATGAGTGCTTCGCCGCGGGGAACGCGGTGTTCCGGCTGATGGGCGGCGATGCGGAAGGAGCTGCGCAGGCGAGGGAGGAATTTTTTGAGCGGTATGCGGCTGCGACAAACCTGCCGGCGGCGAACCTGCATTACAGCTGGGGGTACCTGGTGTACCCGACCGACCCGGACGCGGCGATTGCGGAATTTCGGCGGGCGGTGGCGGGGGATGCGGCGGATTCTGTGGCGGAGACCATGCTGGCGTGGGCATTGCTGATGGAGAACGAGCCGGCGGCCGCGCTGCCGGAAGCGAAGAAAGCCGCGGCGGCCGCGCCGAGGCTGCCGCTGGCGCAGCTGGCGCTGGGGCGCGCGCTGCTGGAGACGGGCGATGCGAAAGGGGCGACGCCGGTTCTGGAAGGGGCGCTGGCGCTCGATCCGGAGAACCTCGAAGTGCATATCGCGCTGGCGCGGGATTACTCGGAGCTGGGGCGGGAGGACGATGCGCGCCGCGAGCGGCAGCTGTGCCTGCAAATGACCGACCGCACCGCCAGGACGGCGCCGGCCATGGGCCAGCAGCACGAGGAGCCTCCGGCGCCATGAGGCTTTCGGTGGTGGGCCGCATGGCTGGGATTTTGATTTGCGCTGCGGCGGCTGCGGCCGGGGCGCAGACGCAGACCGGAAACGGGTGCGCGGGGTGCCATCGCGGTGCGGCGATGGAGACGGCAACGCCGATGGCGCATGCGGTGGAGCTGCCGGAGGCAAATCCTGTGCTGGCGGAGCATCCGCTGCTGCACTTCCACAGCGGCCCCTACACCTGGACGGTGGAGACGAAGAACGGGCAAAGCACCTATTCCGTGACCGATGGGAAGAGCACGCTGACGCTGCCGATCCAGTGGGCGTTTGGGGCGGGCGCGCAGACGTGGGTGTTCGAGCGGAACGGCAAGTTCTACGAGAGCATTGTGAGCTTCTATCCCGGCGAGAATGCGCTGGGCATCACGACCGGCGACGAGCGGCTGACGCCGCAGACGCTGGAAGAAGCGATGGGGCGCGAGCTGACGGCGATGGACACGAAGCTGTGCTTCGGCTGCCATGCGACGAATGCGGTAACGAACCATCAGCTGACGCTGAGTACGCTGCATCCGGGCGTGACGTGCGCGCATTGCCATCAGGGAGCGCTGGATCATGCGGAGGACGCGTCGATGGGGGATTTCAGCACGGCTCCGCCGCGGCTCAGGGACATGTCGTCGGAGTCGATCTCGAATTTCTGCGGGCAGTGCCACCGCTCGTGGGAGACGGTGGTGCGCAATGGATGGCGCGGGCTGCCGGACGTGCGCTTCCAGCCGTATCGGCTGGCGAACAGCCGGTGCTTCAACGGGACCGATCCACGGATCAGCTGCATCGCGTGCCACGATCCGCACAAGGAGCTGGTGCGCGACGATGCCTTCTACGACAGCAAATGCCTGGCGTGCCATGCGGCGGCGGCGAAGCCCACGAGCACAGGCAAGGCGAAGAGGTGTCCGGTGGCGACGTCGCAATGCGTGAGCTGCCATATGCCGAAGACGACATTGCCGGGCGGGCATCTGCACTTTACGGATCATCAGATTCGGGTGGTTAAGGCGGGGGAGGGATTTCCGGATTAGGCGTGCGGTGTTGGGACGCCTCAGGAAAGATGCAGGTCCATTCGACTCGCGACTGGAATTTTCGACCGATGAGGAGAAAATGCAGGTCCATTCGGCTCGCGGCTGGAATTATTGTTGCGCCAACAACGGGCGCAACGAATGCGGAAGGCTCGCTCAGGATGGCACTTCCTCTCTTTCTCGCAGATGGGTTCAGTTGCGATACGGCCGGGCGGCGGTACGGGCGGCGGGACGGGGCGCGAATAGTCCTTGATCCTGCCGCGTGGGGTTGCGTATCGTTAAGGCACTGGAGCCCACAGACAATCCCTCGCGCAATGGCTGTTCTGCGGAATTTCGCTTTGTCCCCTCGTAGCTTCGTGCATCGCCTGGTCTGGCTCATGGTGCCGGCGTGGTTCGCGCTGGCGGCGGCGCCGGCGCGCGCGGCGTGCACCGGACCGCAGGCGCTGGAAGCGAAGGTCAGGGCGCATCCGACGGCAGCCGGGTGGGCGGAACTGGGCAACTGGTTCGGCGGACAGAAGAACTTTGCCTGCGCGGCGCAGGCGCTGCAGTCGGCGGTTCGTCTCGAACCCAGGTCGGCGCAGCTGACGTATCTGCTGGGGCTGGCGTATTACGAGCAGGGCAAGTTCGACGATGCGGTGGCTCCGCTGCAGCGATCGGCGGCGGCGGACGGAACGGCGCTGAAGCCGCATCTGCTGCTGGGTTCGGTGTATGTCCACGTGAGCCGGCTGGCGGAGGCCGAGGCGCAGTGGCGAGCGGCGCTGGCGATCGATCCCAAATCGGCCATGGCGCTGGACGGGCTGAGCGACGCGCTGATGGATCAGCAGAAATTCGACGCGGTGATCGCGCTGCTGCGGTCGGCGCCGCTGGACGAGAAGCTGACGCTGGAGCTGGCGGCCGCTTACAGCCAGGCGGGGCTGCCGGTGCAGGCGGTGGACACCGTGAGCAAGGCGATGAAGACGTATCCGGATTCGGTTCCGCTGGCGAATACGCTGGTTTCGCTGTACATCAAAGTGACGCGCACGCTGGACGCGGAGAAGCTGGCGGAGCAAACGTACAAGGCGCACCCGGACGATGTGGGGGTGCAGCTCGCCTATCTGCACAGCCTGGTGCTGAATGGAGACTGGACGCCGGCCGGCCCGGTGGGCAAGAAACTGCTCACCGAGACTCCGCATGATTTTGAGACTCTCTATCTGAATGGAGTGCTGGAGCGGCAGGAGGGCGATTACGCGGCGGCGCGCGATCATCTGGCGGAAGCGGTGACGCTGCAGCCGAATCATGGAAGCGCCCATGCGAATCTGGGCATTGCATTGGCCCGCCTGCACGACGCCGCGGGGGCGAAAGCGGAGCTGCAGAAGGCGATCGATCTGGGCAATCCCGAGCCGGAAACTTATTTTGAGCTGGCCAATGTGCTGCGCGCGCTGGGCGAGACCGACGCGGCGCGCAGCGAGATGCAGCAATACCAGGAGATCGTGAAGGAGAACAACAACACGATTCTGGCGGTAAGCAAGGCGGGGGAAGCGGCGCAGGCTTTCGATAAGGGAGATACGCAGCACGCGATCGATCTCTATCGCGAAGCGTTTACCGCCGCTCCGAAAAATGCGCTCATTGGATACCGGCTGGCGACGGCGCTGGACAAAGCCGGCGATCTGGACGGGGAACGCACGGCGCTGGAGCAGGTGATCGCCATCGATCCGACGATTGCGCTGGCGCAGAACCAACTCGGCTATCTGGAATCGCAGCGCGGCGATTATGCAGCCGCGGAGGGGCATTTCCGGGCGGCGGTGAACGCAGCACCCCGATTTGCCGAAGCGTGGATCAACCTGGCGGCCACGCTGGGAGTCGAGTCGAAATTCAGCGACGCGCGCCAGGCAGTCGAGACGGCGCTGGCCATCGATCCCAGCGACGCGCAGGCGCAGCAACTGAGCCATGAGCTGGCCGACGCGAAGAATCAAACGTCGAAGAACTGAAAACGGACCGACCTTCACAGCGCCGATGAACCGAGATTTGTGGACCCGAAGACGCCTTCTGCGCTGCGCTCCCGGCGCGCTTGCGCCGCTGCTGCTGCCGCGGGGGATACGCGCCGCGGAACAGGCCGCGCAGGCCGTTCATCCTGCGCCTGCGCCGTTCTCACGATTTGTCGATGTGGGCGCGGCCGCCGGATTGACGCAGCCGACCTGGTACGGCGATCCGCATGACGCGAGCTACATCCTCGAGATCACCGGGTGCGGAGTGGCGTTCATCGACTACGACAACGATGGCTGGATGGACCTCTTCGTGCTGACCGGGCGGCGGCTGGGCGATATTCCGCCGGGCGACAGCAATCGTCTCTACCACAACAATCGCGACGGCACGTTCACCGACGTGACCGAGAAGGCCGGACTCAAGGATGTGGGATGGGGGATGGGAGTCTGCGCGGGGGACTACGACAACGACGGCTACGACGATCTTTTCGTGACGGCGTACGGGCAAAACAAGCTCTACCACAACAATGGCAACGGCACCTTTACCGATGTGACGGAGAAGGCGGGGCTGCTGCAGCCGGGGGTTCATTACGGGTCGGGGTGCACGTTTATCGAGACGCGGCGCAACGGACTGCTCGATTTGTTTGTGGCCAATTACATCGATTTGGACATCGAGCACGGCCCGAAGCCTTCGATGTCGGTGCCGAACTGCAATTACGAAGGCATACCGGTGAACTGCGGTCCCATGGGGCTGCCTGCGCCGCGGCAATATTTCTACCGCAACAATGGCGACGGCACGTTCACCGATGTTTCGAAAGAGTCGGGGATCGCGAACCTGCAGGGCTCCTTCGGATTGACCGCGGTCACGGTGGATATTGACGAGGACGGCTGGCCGGACATTTTTGTCGCGTGCGATGCCACGTTCAGCTTCCTGCTGATGAACAACCATGACGGGACGTTTCGCGAAGAAGCCATTTTGCGCGGCGTTGCCGTGAACATGGACGGGCAGCGGATGAGCGGCATGGGCGTCGGGGTCGGCGATTACACGCTCGACGGCCATCTGGACCTGGTCAAGACGCACTTCTACAACCAGTCGACCGGGGTGTACCTGAACGATGGCAAGGGCTATTTCGAAGACGATTCGGTGAAGTCCGGGGTCTCAGAGGAGCGGCGGTATATTTGCTGGGGCACGGGGCTGGTGGATCTGGACAACGACGGCTATCCGGACATCTTCATGGTTACCGGCTCGGTGTATCCGGAACTGGAGCGGCATTTTCCGGGGCGGTTTGCCGCGCTGACGCCGCGCGTGGTCTTTCGCAACCGGGGCAACGGCACGTTTGCGGAACTTGGGGAGGAGGCGGGGCCCGGGATCAGCGCCGTCCACAGCAGCCGGGGCTGCGCGTTCGGGGATTTTGACAACGATGGGGATCTCGACATTCTGATCATGAATCGGAACGAACCGCCGTCCCTGCTGCGGAACGATGCGCCGCCGAAGAACGACTGGATGAAGGTTCGCCTGGTGGGGACGAAGAGCAACCGGAGCGCCATCGGAGCGCGCGTGCTGGCGCACTACGGGGGGAAGACGCAGGCGCAGGCGCTGACCAGCCAGTGCAGCTATCTCTCGGTGAACGATCCACGGCTGCACTTTGGGCTGGGGGATGCGAAGACGGCGGATGTGGAGATTTTTTGGCCGAGCGGGGCGAAGGAGAGCTATCCGGGCCTGGCGGCGGGGCAGCTGCATACGATTCAGGAGGGCAAGGGGGTTGTGCCGGGGCGGGGGTTCGGGAAGTGAAGGACCGGGCACCCAGGCGGGCGCGCTTCGCTGCGGTGCGGAAGGCTGGAGCTGACACGAGCAACCGCAGATCCCTCCGCTTCGGGTTCGGGATGACAGGGGAGGGTTAATTTTTCTGAGGCCGTTGTCCTACTGGGCGCCGTTGCGGAAGACTTCTTCGGCGTAGAAGTTCTCGACGCGGGCCTGGTTGCGGAGCATTTCGAGGTAGGCGTTCTTGAGGAGCTGCTCGCGGCTGTCGCGGAGGTTCTGGCGGATGGTCTGTTGCACGCGAGGGTCGTTCAGCTCGCGCTGGCCGGCCGCTTCCCTGTCGATGAGCTTGTAGATGGCGTAGCCGATGGGCTGCTTTGAATTGCCGCCGCCGTACTCGGGGAGGATGTCGGTGATCTGACCGGGGGAGAGTTTGGAAACGGCCGCGTACACCTGGGGATCGGCCTTGAGCTGCGACTCGGAGACAAAGCCCATATCGCCGCCATTGCCTGACGTATTGGGCTGCTCAGAGAAATTCATGGCGAGCGTGCCGAAATCGTCGCCGCTCTCGAGCTTGTTGTGCAGGACTTCGATTTTGCGTTTGGCGTCGGCGTCGTTCATCGCCTTGCTGTTCTGGAGATTGCCGACCTGCTGGGGCGGCATGGGAATCGAAGTGACGGCGATCTGCTCGAGGTGGTATTGCGGCTCGATCAGATTGAACTCGGCCTTGTGGTCGTTGTAGTAGGACTTGATATCGGAGTCGGTGATGTTGATGCGCGAGGTGATCTCTTTGTTGAAGAGCTTCTCTTCGGTGCGGTTGCGGCGGATCTCGCGCCTGAGGTCGTCGAGGGTCAGGTGCTGCGACTGCAGACGCTTGTTGAATTCTTCCTGGGTGAAGGGGGCCTTCAGCTCGTTGAGCCGGTCGGAGACTTCTTCATCGGTTGCGGTTAGATTCTGGCGAGCCGCCTGCTGCATCACGATCTCCTCGTCGATGAGCTGGCGGAGGATGTTGAGGCGCATGATGCCGGCCTGGACTGCAGAGGGCTGCTGCTGCGATTCGCCGAGGTTGTTCTGGAAGACCTGCTCGACTTCGGAGCGGAGGATCGGTTTCCCATTCACGGTGGCCATGGTGCTGGCATCGTGGGCGCGCTGGCAGCCGGCGCAGACAAGGAGCGCCACGGCCAATCCCGCGAGATGAAATTTACGATGGGAAAACGGAACGCCCTGCAATACCGGTCGAGATGGCAAAAATCTTCTCCCTGTTACAGCGCCGCGGATCGGGGGGACGGCGCATCAGATTCAGAATAATGCGGTCACGGCTCTCCGGTGAAATTTAATTCCCGCTGTGACTGGGCATTGCGGGGGTTGCCGCTGTGGGCGCAATCGGGTGAGGCGGCGTGATGCCCTGCGCGACGAGCGCGCGGTCGATCATCGCCCACAGTTCCTGGTCGTCCAATTGGCCGGCCCAGCGCTCGCCGTTGACGAAGAACGTGGGGGTCGCATTGACGCCGACTTTGTCGCCGGCTTTCATTTCCGCTTCGATCCTGCTGTTGTCCTGTTTCGCGAGGCAGGCGGTGAGCTTCGCCGCGTCGACGTGATCGCGGTCGCCTTCCTGGGTGGCCAGCTTGTCGAGGGCGGCCGCGGATTTGGCGGGATCGTTGTCGGGCCCGCTTACATCCTGCCCGTGGACGTGGAGGTAGTCGACGTAGTTCCAGTAGGCGGTGTCGCTCTCCGCAGCAAGGCAGTTCGCGTCGACGGCGGCGTGCATCGCCCAGGGATGGATTTCGACGAGCGGGTAGTCGACGTAGACAAACTTCACGAGGCCCTTGTAGCGGTCGAGGGTCTCAGGGAAAAACTCGGCGTGCATGCGGGCGCAGTAGGGGCACTCGAGGTCGTCGAAGTTGACGATGGTGATCTTCGCCTGAGGATTGCCGCGGATGGGGCGTCCTTCGGTGGGGAGGAGCGAGCCGGGATCGGGGCCGATGTTCCACTTCGAAAGGCGGGCGAGGGTGTTGCCGTCGGTGGAGATGAGGAAGTCGACGGTTTGCGAATGGGCGGGCTGGCCGGGGAGAGAAAACGTCACCGGGAGGGTGTCATAGCCGGCGAGGTCGCTCTTCTGGCGCGATCCGATGGCCACTTCGTACTGCGGGGGAACGTTGAGCTCGGAGCGGATCATGACTTCGATCTTGCGGTTCAGCGAGGCTGCCGCCGCGGGCGAGTTATCGACCGCTTTGGCCGCCGGAGCCGGTTGTTGCGCCACGCATCCGGCTGCAGCCGCGAGCAGTGCGCCCAAAGCAAAGAACCTGTTGAACAAGAATTGCCGCCTTTATGGCCTGAAGCCGGTGTGTCTGCTGCCACGTGGGTGGAATGACGATTCGTCCCGGCGCGTCGTGCGCGGGACGACCAGCTTGCTTTGCCCCTTTTAGTCGAGCTTGCCTGGATTCAATTATCGCAGTTTGCCTTGTGTTTGCGGGCAGGACCGAGGCCGTAGCGTGATGCAGAAGCAACCCCGAGGCTGAAGCCCCTTCTACTCTGCTGCGTGATTTCCCCGGCCTGAAGGCCGGGGCTTCTACCGCCGTGCCGCTTACGCGGCACCGGATGCATGGATTGGGAAGAACCGCGTCACAAAGAAATGCAGGTCCCTCGGTTCGCGACTGAATGATGTGTTGCGCCCAAAAGCACGGCGCAACGAATTTGGAAAGCTCGCTCAGGATGACGGAGGGTTGGAGGGCTCGCTCGATGACAGAGGGTTTCTATTGAGCAATTATTCATGAACCTGGTTGTCGATACGTCCCGGTGTGTTGTCCCGGATGTCCGTGACCGATCGCGAGCAAAAGCACCCGCGGATCCTTCGTCGCTTCCCTCCTCAGGATGACAATCTGTTGTGGGCGCCCCAGAGCTATTCACGCCAACGGCGGGCTTGCGTGGGGATCCCACCCTGTCGCCAAAGGACGGCGACAAGGATGGGGCACCCGGACTCGTGGAATCCCACATCTGCGAAAATCGCGCAGATATGGGGCACGCGGATTCGTGGAATCGAAAAAAGCAACCGCGAATTCTTCGCTCCCCACCCCCGAACTGCAATACGTTCGGGGCCCCGTTCGCTCAGAATGACACCTCTCTCCATGTGGCGAAGTTCAGGGATGGGTTCTGGAGCAGAATTCACGGACGGACACCAGGGTGTATCGACATAGAGGGATGGTCGGCGTTGCGCAGGAAAAATTCGGCCAGGCGAGGCGGAGTCCGAAGGCTGTGGCGACCCCACTGTCGAGGACGACAACGAAGTGTGGCCGGATTTTTCCCGCAACCCGAAGGGGCGGGGCCATTTTTCCCCAGCTCTTCGTCGCTCGTCACTAAGATACACCCGGTATCTGTCGCTCCTCGCTTCTCGATCTGAGCAAAAATGGCTCCCGTCGCCGGCCGTCCCTCTATGTCGATACACCCTAGAACAGGCTGATGCGATGGGTGAGGTCGCCGACGTTGGAGAAGCCGGCGAGGTTGATGCTCCAGAAGTATTCGGTGTCGTCGCGGATGGAGCCGAGGGAGAAGCGGCGGTACTGGAAGTCGATGCCGCAGCAGTTCCAGTTGTATTGCGCCTGGGCCGCGCCAAACTGCAGTTGCTGGTGGACGAGGTCGTAGGCGGCGCTGAGGCCCTCGCTCCAGCCCAGCTTGCTCACCGCGCCGTGGACGGCGGTGACGTGAATCTGGTTGAAGGGACTGCGCTGATCGGGCGAGGGGAGCGTGACGGGCGGCGCTGTGGTGAGGGGCGTGTAGCCGAGGGGCACGTTGACGAAGGAGTCGCCGAACTGAAAACGGTTCAGGCCCTTCTGATAGCCGGCGAAGACGTTGCTCGATGCGATCTTGCCTTCCTTGAAGTCGTAATCGAGATCCCACTCAACGTCGGAGCCGGTGGTGGTGCGCATGCGCAGGCGGGAGATGAGGGGCGTGTTGTGGCGGGGCCGGGTGAGAAAGTCGACGCCGGTGAAATCGAGGGTGGTGTCGAGGGGATTGGGGGTGCCGCGGGTGATGGCGTGGTCGAAGTCGGGCTCGAAGTAGTACTTCTGCGCGACGCGCCAGGTGATCCAGTCGCGGGTGTCGCCGCCGCAGAGGTTGGCGGGGCCGAGCGCGTCGTCGCCTTTGCAGGGATGCTGGGCGAGATGGCGCAGGAAGAGGCGCTGGGTGACGCCGTACTCGGCTTCGTTGGTGTTGCTGGCCACGTCGGTGTCGTCGAAGCGGAGGATGTTGCGAAAGTCGTTGATGCCGGTGACGTAGCGGTAGCGGAGGTCGGGCTCGATGGTGTGGCGGACTGTGCCGCCGAGGAGATGGGTGAGCCAGGGGGCGGAGAAATCGCGCTCGAGCACGGGGGGGCGGAACTCGAAGCCGGCTTCAAAATCGGTGCGGGTGATTCCCTCTTTGCGGACGATGGGGATCTGCTCCAGACTCGCGGAGTCCTGGCTTTTGCCGTAGGCGGTCTCGCGCAGGGCAGCTTCCGGGCGGAAATCCCAGCCGTCGAAATGCAGCGGCAGCGCGAGGCGGGGATAGAAATCCACGCGCGGGATCGAGGCGCTGGTGCGGAAGCTGGGAAAGTCGTAGCGGGAGAGGGCGACGGCGGAGCCGTTGAAGCCCCACATCAGGCGCGAATCGCCGAGCCAGCGATCGGCGGCATCGAAGTCGAGTTCGGGCAGATGGAGGATACGGACCTCGTCGCCAGGGATGTTCGCGTTCTGGAAATTCTGGTAGCGGTTGATGCGCAGGCTGGCCCAGGTGTCGCGATCCTGGTGGGTGAGGAAGGCCTGGGACTTGACTTCGGAGTCGATGGCGATGGCGTACTCCTCCTCGAAGACGAGGCGATAGACGTAGGAGCTGAGATATTCGGCGTCGGCCCTGGCGGTGGTCTGCGGGGAAAAGTCGTGGCGGCCGTCGACGGCGATGTCGATGCCGCCCTGGTTGATTTTTGTGCCGCTCGGCTCGGCATAGCCGCGATCGAGCAGGCTGTGAAAATGCGCGGTGACAAAGTCCTGATTCAGCCCGCGATAGCGGAATAAGCCGTTGGGGGCCCAGCCGCGTTTGGACCAGAACTGCGTGGCCATGGTGAGATCGGCGCTCCGTCCGAAGGTCTGGTAATAGCCTTCGCCGACGACGAATCCCTTGGTGGTGTTGTTGCCGAAGTAGGGGAGCAGAAAGCCGGAGTTGCGCTGGTCGGCGATGGGATGGGTGATATAGGGCAGGTAAAAGACGGGGGTGCGGAAGAACTCAAAGAAGCCGTTGGCGGTTTTTGCGATGCCGTTGTTCAGCTCGATGTCTTCGGCGAGCACGCGCCAGTCGGGTTTGGGGAGCGCGCAGGAGGTCATGGTGCCGTGGATGACCTTGTAGTGGCGCCGGCCGAGTTGCAGGACCTCGCGGGCGGTGATGGCGAAAGGATTGGGCGCGGTGTAGACGAGGCGTCCGCGGGGTGTGCGGGCGACGCCGAGGGTGCCGATGACGTCGAAGAATTCGCCGCTGTCCTGATAGACATTGACCTTGCCGTGGCTGGCGACGAAATGCTCGTCGTCGGGGCCACCGTCGATCATCAGGTGCCCCTTCGCGATGACGACGCCGCTGTTGTCGTCGTAGGTGGCGTGGTCGGCGTGGACGATGTAGTTGCGGTAGTAAATCACGACGTCGCCGTCGAGGGTGTAGAGGTTGCTGGTTGCCAGGCTCTGGCGCTTCTGGGTATTCGCCACCAGTTTGACGGGGACACCGGCGGGAGGCTGGGCGACGACGTGGGCCTCGGGCAATGCGCTTTGCAGGGAGGGATCGTCGGGCAGGCCGGCGGCCAGGCTGGCGGCGCGCACGGGTGGAAAGTTGGGTGGGGGAAACTGCGTGGTTACCGCCTGCGCCCAGCCGTGCTGGTGACACAGCAGGACCAGCGTGATACACCAAAGCAAGCGGGTTCTCATTGCGCGCGGCAACTCCAGCATAGCAAAGCGAAATGCCGGGGTTTTCCGCGCACCCGACCCGTTGCTCTGGCTGACTGACATCATCGGGATGGACGCCGCGCCGGCCGGCATCGCGCTGCCGCCGCGGTAATGTGCCTGCTCAACGCTCATGATGCGGTCAACACTCGCTGGAGACCTTCAGCGGTCAACAATCTGACGATTCTGCGCAGCCTTCTTTCCGACGCCGGGTTCAGCATTACGTACACAGACGCGATTGCGCCTGCATGGTTTCGATGACCAGCAGCCGCGAAAAGCGTCGAAGAGGATTTTTGCATTGAGCGCATCGATGTCGAATCTGCCGCTGCCTGTGAGTCCGCCTGCCGTGCCTGCTGCGACCCCGGCCTGGAAGCGCGAAGCCAGCGAGCGGCTGCGGGCGCATCGCAGCCGGTCGCGCATGATCGCCGAGCAGGTGGCGCTGCCGGGGATGGAAGACGCTTTCGATGCGCCGGCCGGCAAGGCAGGACAGATTGCCGCGCGGGTAGCGCAGCGGTATGCGCGGATTCCCTCGTGGCGTGAAGCGATGGCGGCGGAAGCCGCGGCCCGGGCGGCGGCCGAGGCAACGGCTGTGGCGAAGCCGGGCGCGCCTCGCCGAGCGGAAGCGGCGGAGGAGGCTGTGTCTGGTCCCGAAGCGACGGGTGCACCGACGGCGGAGGCACCGCTTGCCGATGAGGTTCGCGCGCCGCGCACAGCCAGACGAGTGGCCGTGGAGCGAGCGGCCGAGCCTGCGCAGGAATCAGCCGAGCCGTGGCAGCCTGAGCTGATCCGCTACTCGGTCAGCGCCGATTCATTGCCCGCGCCACGCTCGACACCGGCGCAGGCGCATGCCCAGGCGGCGGTGTGGCGGGCAGAGTCAGAATTCTTCGAGCCGCTGGAGGCGGCAGTGGTTGAGCCGACGCGGCTGCTGCCGGCGAGGGTGCTGGAATTTCCGCGGGAACTGATTGCGCCGAGGAAAGCGCGGCCGAGGCTGGCGGAGGGACCGCTGCGGGACGAGGATGGAGGCGAGAGCCGGGCCGCCGCCGCGGGGAGCCGGGCCGTTCCCGCCGCCGCCATGGACGCGAGTCATCGATCGGCGGAAGGCACGACGCGCACCGTCGATCGGGAGCGCGAAGGCATGAGAGAGGCTGCGAGGAGCCGGGAGGCGGCGCCGGTTTTGGGCAGACAAACCCGAGATTCGGTGCCAGAATGGCAATCAATCTACCTGGAAAGCGAGGAACCTGTGCGCGAGCCGCAAACCGTCGCTCATCCGTCGCACCTGGGCGACGCATCGCTTCGCGTCGCTCCTCTGGGAGACCGCGTAATGGCGGGTGTGGTCGACGCAGCGCTCACGCTGACCGCGTTCCTGATCTTCGTTCTGGTCTTTGCCGCGTGCACGACGCATCCGCCAGCGGGACGGGCCGCGCTGGCCGGCGCGGGGCTGGCTCTGCTGGCGATGGGGGTGCTGTATCAGATTGTGTTCTTCTCGCTGTCGGCGGCGACGCCGGGCATGCGCTATGCGCGCATCGCGCTGTGCACCTTTGAGGACGAGAACCCGACGCGGCGCGCCATGCGTGTCCGCATCGTTTTCCTGTTGCTCTCCGGGCTGGCTCTGGGACTCGGGTTCCTGTGGGCCCTGTTCGACGAGAATGCGCTGGGGTGGCACGACCGGATTACGCAGACGTACCAGCGGAGTTATCGGGGGTAGGGGGGACAGCGGACAGCAGGGTTCGCTGCACTCGCAGCCGCTCCTGGCGCTTTCGTGGGGAGTGGACGCGGGGAAATGCGGGTCCTTCGACTCGCGGCCTGAATTCCTGCTGCGCGCAGTTGCGCGCGCAGCCAATTCGGCGCGCTCGCTCAGGATGCCAGAGTGTCTTTCTCAGCAAGATATCCGCAGACCTCAACGCCGCTCCCTTAGTGCGGTTTGAAGGTCTTGCCGGTTTCGAGGAGCGTCTTGAGCCGGGAGAGGATGCGGGGCCAGCCGTCGGTACATTCGGCATGGGTTTTCGCGTCGGCAGGGTCCCAGCCGTTGTGGGTGACGGCGACCTTGGTGGCTTCGGATTCCGGGGTCAGCTCGACGGTCACGGTGGAAGCGATGGGCGACGGGCCCATGGCAAAGGTGTAGCGGAGGCGGCGCGGGGGCTCGATCTCCTGGATGTGGCAGCGGACGTAGACCATCGGCTGGCCGTCGGGGCCGGGGCCGACGTAGTTCATCTTGCCGCCGGGGCGAGGCTGGATGTCGAGCTCGGCGCCCATGAAGATGATGCGGTTGGTTTCCGGGGAGACGAAGCCTTCCCAGACTTTTTCCGGGGGCGCGGCAAAGTAGAAGACGTAGTGCAGGGCGGGCAGGGAGTCCATGGTTTTTCCTTGTGGTCACGTTAACTGAGTCGGCGGGGTGGGGACAAATGGAGTGGAGATTCCCCACCCGGTCGCCCAAAGAAGGCGATAAGGATGGGGCACCCGCAGGGGCTCAAGCCCGTTTTTTCCCGGGGTGGTTTCGGCACGGCTGAAGCCGTGCCCTGATTGCAAGGTTGCTGTGTAAGTCTTTTAAGGTGAGCAGATAACAACCTGCCGAAGAAGTTTTGTGCGTTTTTTGTGCGGCCAATTATCGCCACCGACGTTTTCCGCCAAACCTGAAACTTCCGTAAAGCCGGTTATTCGCCCACAGCCGGCTAGAACCTGCCCGATAGTTCTTTGAATACATCTATTCCAAAGATAAATCCCAGCAAACATCCGATTCCCATAATTAGGTTCATCCCTACACCAAACCAGAAGAGAGGCGCTCCGTCTGATCGCCTCAGCGTCGTAAATTTCAGCGGGATCTCGCCAGTGGACACCCCCCTTATTGAAAACCAAATGAAGAATCCACCTGCCAGTAAGCCGAGGAATCTATCAGAAGAGGAAAGCTGTTTAACCGCAAGCACAGTTGCACTCCCTGCCTGCGTTCTCCGTTGCCGTACATGGTATCAATCGCATCGCGGATGGATGGTCGGCATCTCGGACGTTTCGTTCTGTCAGTACGTAGCCGTTCGTTGCCGAGATTTGTGCGTTTTTGTGCGGCCGACCTGTCAATTGTGGCAATCCTGGCAATCTGGGTAATTGAGAAATCAGGAAGCTATTTGTTTTCAATGGGCGCTTGAGTCGTGCCCTGATACAAAAGCAAAAACGCGATTTGCCTGGAAGCGAGTTCTGCCATGCGCCCGACCCAACCAGGGTTGGGCTTGAATGGGCCTCGGCGCCGTCCCTCCGGGACTCGACTGCCTTACTGTGACCGGACCCAGCGTTGAAACGCTGGGCTATTCTCCGCTGCGCCTCCGGCGCGGGCGCTTCGGCCTTGCGCGGGGCCTCAACCTATGAGCGACGGCAGCCGCGGATCCTTTGTCCCCTTCGCTCTGCTCAGGGTCCTCAGGATGACAACTCTCCAATAGCGGGTTATTGAAGCGGTTTCTCGTTGGATGGCTGGTAGTGGAAGTCCCAGGTTTGATTGCGGTTGCCGGTTTCGAAGCGGGTGTTCCAGTGGAGCCAGTAGGCGTCGGACGCGGCGCCGCGTGGATAGTGCTCGGCGGACGGGTAGGCGTACGTGCTCATGGCGTGGAAGGGCATGGGGCCGACGGTGAAGGGCGAGGCTTCCCAGTAATCCATGTCTTTGACGAAGCCGTTGGCGTAGAAGAAGTAGTCGCGGGTCCAGCCTGCGGGTAGCGGCGGGAGCGCGCCGGCGCTGAATTCGGCGTCGATTTCTTCGCCGGTTCCGAAGATGACGTAGCGGTTGTCCGCGTGGGTGAGGAGCGGCGTGACGTCGCCGTAGCGGGTGTAGACGCCGCGCGCCCAGAGGAAGGGGCCGGTGGCGCTGATGCGGCTGTAGTCGTAGGTGAGGTCGCCCGGGGTCTTGCCTTCGATTTGCTGCGGGTAGCCGCGGAAGGCGAGGTGCGCCGTGGCGAGCGGGGCTTCGGTCTGGCGGACCTGAGCAGCGGCGTCGGGGGCGTTGTCGACGCGCGCCTGGTCCCAGTAGATCTGGAGATTGGTGGTGATGCGAATTTTGCGCGTGCCGGGGGGCAGCTTGCCGGTGAGGTCGACGACGATGGTGCGCGGGAGGCCCGCGGGGAAACCCATGTCGTCGATGACGCGTTGCCAGGAGCCGTCGGGCAGCTGGGCGTCGACGCGCGGCGGGATGGGCTGGAGGCCGGCTTGCCACGCGGCGTACATGGAGCTGGCGCTGAAGTACTCAATGTAGCCATCGAGGAGCAGGCGCAGCGGACGGTTGGGTGACCAGGCGCCGAGATCGAGGGTGAGGGCGTGGCTGTTCGCGAAGCCCGCGTAGCTGAGATTGGTGAAGCCGCGGACGTAGCGGTGGTCTTTTGAGGCGAGGAGCGCGGAGACATCGCGGCCGTGGTCGTCCCACGCGGCGGCGACGGGATGCGGGGCGGAGACAGCAATGGTTTTGCCGGAGGCGAAGGGACGCTCGCTGAGGAAACTCTCGTCGGGATAGACCTGAACGCCCGAGGGGTGATCGACGGCGACGAGGCGAAGCTGGTCGATGTAGTTGACCTCTTCCATGGGCTCGCCAAAGCGGAGGCTGAGCAGGCCGTTATGCGGCTGGAGCTGGTTGCCGTCGACCTTGATCCACTCGTCGGGGTCGTTTTGGTTGGTGGCGGTGGGCGAGACCCAGTGGCCGATGACGGCTGCGCCGATGACGTCGGAGACGAACTGATATTTGTGGCCGTCCCAGGCGAAGAGCGTGGGACAGGAACTGCCGCGGCGGTCGAGCTCCTTGAGGGCGAGCTCGCCGTGGGGCTCTTTCGCGGCGTCGATGTTGATTTCGTCCTGCGGGACGCCGGTGGGCCAGAGAAGGCGGACGACGTCGACGGTGGAGGACTGGCCGAGGCCAGCGGTGATGGCGGTTGAACCCTGGCTGAGGTAGCCGCTGCCGCCGGCGACTTCGAACTTCTGCCATACGCCGTTGGAGAAGACTTCGACCTTGGTTCCGATGGCGGTCTTGTTGTCGGCGAGGCCGGTGAGCGCGATGCGCAGGGAGTGGTTTTTGGCGCCGCCTACGTTGCGCAGGACCACGGGCGGGGCGTCGGCCTGGGTGACGATGAGATCGGCTGCGCCGTCGCCGTCGACGTCGGCCGCGATGACGGAGCGCGCATTTTGGAGCGGGACTTTGTCGAGGCCGAGGGCGGTGGTGACGTCGCTGAAACCTTGCGGGCCGAGGTTGCGGAAGACGTGGAGTTCGGTTCTGCCATTCACTTCGAGGATGGCGGCGAGGTCGATCCAGCCATCGTTGTCGACGTCGATGGGGGTGAGGCCGCGCGCCCCGGTCACGCCTGGCGGGAGGGGCAGCGGAACACGCTCGAAATGCTTGCCGTCAATGTTGCGCCAGAGCGTGAGGCCGGGCGCGCCGGCATGGGTCACGGCGACGTCCATCCAGCCGTCTTTGTTGAAGTCGAAGACGGCCACGCCGCGCGTGGGGGATAAGCCGGCGTCTGCGTACAGGGACATGGCCTTGAACGCGCCTTCCCGCTGGTTCAGATAAGCGGTTGGGCTTTCCTGCGAACCGGTGACGAGCAAATCCACGGCGCGGTCGTTGTTGATGTCGGAGAGGACGGCTTGCGTTGTGGCGCCGCTTCCGGCGAGGCCGGTCGGGCCGGTCCACTCCGTAAAGGTGGAGTTGCCGTTGTTGCGCCACATGACGCTGGGGCCGGATTTGCCGTCGTCGGATGGAGCGCCGGTGATGAAGAGATCGAGGTCGCCATCGTGGTCGAAGTCGACAAAGGTGAGACCGGCGGGCTTGTTGCGCTGCTCGATGCCGACCTTGGCGGTCACGTCCTCGAATTTGCCGTTGCCGAGGTTGTGGAAGAGGATGACGCGGCCGCTGAGGGAGACGGCGAGGTCGGGCAGGCCGTCGTTGTCGAAGTCGCCGACGGCGCAGGCGGTGCCGGTGCCCTGCGCGTCGAGGCCGGTTTGGGCCGCGGGGACCTGCTCGAAGGAGCCGTCGTGGAGGTTTTTGTAGACCTGGATGGCATGTCCGCCGGAGGTCTGGCCGGCGGTCATCGCGACGAGGTCCTGGGAGCCGGGGGCGAAGACATCGAGGATGCAGGCTCCGCCGCCGGCAGGCGAGCCTGCTGGAACTGCGCCCATCTCGACGTGCGAGGGCGCAAAGCGCTTCACCGTTTGCGGGACGAACTGCACGGGGATCATGGGCGCGACCGGCTCGGCAGGGACGGGCATTTCCTCCATGGTGGAGTAGCGGCCGCGCTCGCCGTAGCCGACACTGAGGGGGGAGGCGATCTTCGCCTGAGTGAGGTGCTGGAAGGCGGCGAGGTGGACGTGGGCTTCTTCCGTCTTGCCGGTGCGCTGGAGGGCGCGCGCCAGGCCGAACTCTGCCGAGCAGTGGAGCGGGTTGAGCTTGAGCGCCGCTTCGAACTCGTTGATGGCTTCAGGGAAATTGCCGAGGCTGAGGTCGAGCGAGCCGACGAAGTAGTGCGCGTCGGCGTCGCTGGGATCGATGGCGAGGACCTTGCGCATGTCGTCGGTGGCGGCCTTCTGGTTGGCCTCGTCCATCTCGGTGAGGCCGAGGTTGTACCAGGGGCGCGGGTCTGCGGGGGCGATTTTCGCGGCGTCGCGGAGTTGCTGCTCGGCTTCGGGGAGCTTTTGCTCGTAGAGGAGCGCGATGCCGCGGTTGAGGATAGGGATCGCGGAGGAAGGATCGGCGGCGTGGGCTTCTGCGAGCTTGGCGGCGGCCTTCTCGGTGAGCTGCTGGTTCATGAGGGCGACGCCGATGCCGTTGAGGCGGGCGGCGGTCCTGGCGGCGGCGGGCTGGGGCTGGCCGGCGGCCACGGGGCGGGCCGCGGTCAGCGTGAACACGGCTGCCAGCGCACAGGGAGTGACGATCAGAAGGGCGAACGAGCCTTTTTTCCCGGTCATGATTCGCGGTCAATTATAGAGAGGCGCGGAGGGGCTTCGCTGCCGTCGCCCACCCTGTCGCCAAAAGCGGGCGACAAGGATGGGGCACCCAATGTAGTGGTGGCACCCGGTCCCGATTATGATTGGCACAATGGATCATCACCAATATATCGAGCGCGTCGTTGACCTGACCGATCCGGCGGCGAACCAGATCGACAATTTGGCGATTGAGGAGGCGCGGCGGATTCTGCTGGTGGGGCCGGCGGAGGCGGTGCAGCATATTCATGGGTCGTTTGCGCTGATTGCGCGCGCCGGCAAGACGGTGAAGATGGCGCGGTCGCTCGACCGGCCGATGCGGTACTTCCTGGCGAAGCGGCAGGAGGGACCGGCGCTGATTGTCGCGCACCGCATTGACGCGATTTTCGACTGGCTCAAGGCAGAAGGATTTGCCGACCAGTTTCATCCCAGCTACACGCGGATGGTGCCCGCGCATCATGTGGTGGAGATTCAGCTGATCGGCTGCCCCGATCCCGACCCGGTGTACACGCGGTTTTTCACGCCGCGTTCGCCGCAGGATGCCGAGGCGGCGCTGCCTGCGGACACGAGCGCGATTGGGCGTGCTTACGTGGCTGCGTTGGCGGACGAAGTGACGCAGTGGCTGCGGGGCTTGCCGAGCGATGCGCCGATCGGGGTGTGCTTCTCGGGCGGGATCGATTCGGGCAGCGTCTTTTTGGTGGCGTACCACTGCCTGCGCAAGCTGGGCATGAGCCCGGCGCGGCTTAAGGCGTTCACGCTCGACCTGGGGGACGGGCCGGATTTGCGGCAGGCGCGGGCGTTTCTCGAAGCACTGGGGCTGGGGCTGTTCCTCGAGGCGGTTGAAGCCGATGCGGCGACGCTCGATGTGGGCGAAACGATTCGGATCGTCGAGGACTACAAGCCGCTCGACATTGAATCGGCGACGATGGCGCTGGCGCTGTGCCGGGGGATTCGCGCGCGGTATCCGGAGTGGAAACATCTGCTGGATGGCGATGGGGGCGACGAGAACCTGAAGGACTATCCCCTTGAGGAGAATCCGGAGCTGACGATTCGCAGCGTGATCCACAACCCGATGCTCTACCAGGAAGGGTGGGGCGTGGGGAAGATCAAGCACTCGCTGACGTATTCGGGCGGGCTGTCGCGGTCGTACGCGCGGACGTATGCGCCGGCGCGGCATTGCGGGTTTGCGGGGTTCAGCCCTTACACGCGGCCGGCGGTGATTGCGGTGGCCGAGGCGATTCCGTTCATCGAGATGACGGATTACTCGGTGGAACGGCTCTATGAGTTGAAGGGCGAAATTGTGTCGCGCGGCGTCGAGGCGCTGACGGGGATGAAGATGCCGGTGTTTCCGAAGCGGCGGTTCCAGCATGGGGCGATGCCGGTGGATGCGCTGCGGCGGCATACGCCGGCGCGGGAAGCGGACTATCGGCAGAGGTTTTTGGGGCTGTATGCGTAGGGTTTTGCGTGCCGAATCCCTCAGGGCTCAATAGCCCGAGCTTTTTGCAGAGCGTGTCCAACACGCCTGAAGCCGTACCCTTTCAAAGATTCAGGGGCTAAAAGCCCGGTTCAATAGGGAGCTTTACGGCACGACCGAGGTCGTGCCCTGATACAAAGACAAAACCGGACTTCGCCACCCAAGCAAACCGGGCATGAATGGGGCACCCGTCAGGATCGTCTCTCACACGCCGAGGAGCTTCTTCATTTCTTCGATGGTGAAGGCGCGGATGTTTTCGCCGTTGACGAAGCCGCGATAGGCGGTGGCGAGCAGCGCGCGGGAGTAGGCTTCTTCGTCGGGAAACTCGGTGACCACGATCAGGTCGTGCTGGCCGGTGGTGTACCAGGCGTGCTGCAAGCTGCCGCCGTGCGTCGCGAAAACTTTGCCGGCTTCTTCGAGCCGCGCCGGCGACTCTTTGATTGCCTCAAGGCCCTTCTGCGTGAACTTCAGCAGCGAAATGTAATGAGGCATGGGGTACCTCCTGCTCTCGATCTCCTTTTCCCTGGCGCCGCTCGGTTGAATTCGGCGGCAGCCAATCATACTCTGACGGGGATCGGTCATACTTTGACAAAGAGCAGGGTGCGCCGCGGTTGCGGCTCGCGCCCTGAGCCCCCCGATGCAGACTCCCTTGCACCATTCGTCAACCTCTCAGGCGACGGTTTATCCGGGCGACACCGCTGCACGCGATCGCTGGATTCTGGCGCAGCGGCGGGAGGCGGCGCGGAAGGATCTCGATCCGTGGCGTCCGGCGGCGTTGTTCCGCGAAGAAGAGCCGGATGGAACGGGCGCGATTGTGCCGGTGACGACGATTTTCCTGACGAATCGGGAATGCCCGTGGCGCTGCGTCGAATGCGACCTGTGGCGCAATACGCTGACTGAGCCGACGCCGGCGGGTGCGATTCCCGCGCAGATTGAATTTGCGCTGGAGCAGCTGGCGGCCAGCGGGGCTCAGTTGGGCAGGGACGGACGGGGAGCGATCAAGCTCTACAACGCGGGGAGCTTCTTCGATCCGCGGGCAATTCCGCCTGAAGATCATCTGGCGATTGCGGAGGCTGTTCGCGGCTTCGACCGCGTGATCGTGGAATGCCACCCGGCTCTGATTGGGGATGCTGTGCTGCGGTTTCGCGACCTGCTCCCTGCCGAGATGGAGGTTGCGATGGGGCTGGAAACCGCCAATCCCGAGGTGCTGGACAAGCTGAACAAGCGGCTGACGCTGGGGCAGTTTCGCGCGGCGGCGGAGTTTGTGCGGAGGCAGGGGATTGCGCTTAGGGTGTTCCTCCTGGTGCAGCCGCCGTTTGAGCGCGAGGCGCTGCTTTGGGCGGAGCGGTCGCTGGATTTCGGCTTCGATTGCGGGGCGACGGCGGCGACGCTGATCCCGACGCGCGGCGGGAACGGAGCGATGGAGGCGCTGGCGGCGAGCGGGGACTTTGCTCCGCCCGCGCTCGCAACGCTGGAAGATGCGGTGGATTACGGGATTGGGGTGGGGCGGGTGTTCGCGGATGTTTGGGACCTGCCGCGCGCTTTCGATTGCTCCGGCTGCTGCGAGGCACGGGTTGCGCGACTGCGCGCGATGAACCTTTCGCAGGTGGTCGCGCCGCGCATCGGCTGCGAGGAGTGCGGAGGACGCAGTTGACCTTGTCCTTCGATGTTGCTGTTGTGGGATCGGGATTCGCCGGGTCGCTGATGGCGCTCATCGCGCGGCGGCTGGGGTATTCGGTGGTCCTGCTGGAACGCGGGACGCATCCGCGCATCGTGATCGGCGAATCGACGACGCCGCTGACGAATCTGCTGCTGGAAGAGTTGTGCGACCGCTACGGGCTTGAGGCGATTCGGCCGCTCAGCAAGTGGGGGACGTGGCAGCGCGCGCATCCGGAGATTGCGTGCGGATTGAAGCGCGGCTTTACGTTTTGTCACCATGCGATCGGCGGGACGGGCGCTGAGGGTTTCCCGGATCGCGAGCGGCAGTTGCTGGTGGCGGCGAGCCCGCACGATGGGATTGCGGATACGCACTGGTACCGCGCCGACTTCGATGCGTTCCTCGTTCGGGAAGCGGAGCGGGCGGGCGTTGCGTACTTCGACCGGGTCCAGCTGGACGAATTTGCCGAAGATGATGGGGGAGCGACGCTGCGCGGGGTGCGCATCCTGCCCAGGCTGGAGCGGGCGCGGGAGGCTGTGACATTTCGCGCGCGGTTCGTGATCGATGCGACGGGGCCGCGCGGAATTCTGCATCGCGCGTTGCAACTCGGCGAGCGGCCGCTGCCGGGCATGCCGCCGACGCAGGCGCTCTACTCGCATTTCAGGGGCGTGGGCCGGCTGGCATCGCGGTTTGCTACGGGCGAAACGCTTCCCTACCCGCCTGACGATGCCGCCGTGCACCACATTTTCCCGGGGGGATGGATCTGGGTTCTGCAATTCAACAACGGGATCACCAGCGCCGGGGTAGCGTGCACCGATGCAAGCGCGGCGGCATTGGGATTCGCCGGTGCAGAGGGTCGCGGGGGCGAGGACGAGTCGTCGAGGCGGGTGCGGAACGCCGCAGCGTGGAAATCGCTGCTGGGGCGCATGCCTGCGCTGCGGGAGCAGTTCGCACGGGCGGAAACGATTCGGCCCTTTGCGCGCATTCCTCGGCCTGGATTTCGGAGCGCGCAGATTGCGGGGGGACGGTGGGCGCTGCTGCCGTCGGCAGCGGGATTCGTCGATCCAATGCTGTCGACGGGGTTTCCGCTGACGCTACTCGGGGTGCAACGGCTGGCGGCCATCCTCGAGGCTGGGCTGGATGCGCCGGATCGGGCTGAGAGGCTCGCGGAATACGCTGCTCAGACGGATGCGGAGATGGTGGCTGCTTCGCGGCTGGTCGCTGCGCTCTACGCCAGCATGGGGAACTTCCCTGTTTTCGTTGCGCTGACGATGCTGTATTTCGCAGCGGTGAGTTATGCGGAGGCGGCGCATCGGCTGGGGAGGCCGGAGCTGGCGGCGGGGTTTCTGCTGCGCGAGGAACCGCGTTTTGCGGGGGAGGCGGAGCGGCTGATGGCTCGCGCGGGCGCGGTGCGCACGCCCGAGGAGGCGGCGCAGTTTGCCGAGGAGGTTCGCCAGGCTGTTGAGCCGATCAATGTCGCGGGGCTGGCGGATGCGCGGCGGAGGAACTGGTATCCGGTGGATGCGGAAGATTTGCTTGCGGGCGCGCATAAGCTGCACGCTTCGCGCGAAGAGGTGGAAGCGCTGCTGGAGCGATGTGGGTTTTATCCGCGCGCTCGCGTTCCGTCCTGAATTCCTCGACGCGGTTCGCGTGGGCGGGTAGTTAGCCGCCGATGTGGACCATGCTGCGGGAGGGCTTGAGGAAGTCTGGTTCGCCGATGTGATGGCGGGCTTCTTTTTGATCGACGGTGCGGCGGATGAACTCGGCCATCTCTTCGTCGCTGCCGCCGCGCTGCATCACGCCGTAGAGATCGTGGTCGGTCTGGGAGAAGAGGCAGGTGCGAATCTTGCCGTCGGAGGTGAGGCGGACGCGGCTGCAATGGCCGCAGAAGGCCTGGGTGACAGGCGCGATGATGCCGATTTCGCCCATGCCGTCGTCGAAGGTGTAGCGCACGGCAGTTTCGCTGGCGGCGTTGGGTTCCATGCGCACGACCGGGCGGAAGCCGGACAGGGCGGCGACGATTTCTTTGAGGCCGACGACGACTTCCGGCGTCCAGGTGCGGCCCTCTTCGAGCGGCATGAACTCGATGAAGCGGACGATGACCCCCTCTTCGCGGGAAAAGCGGGCGAAGGGGGCGATCTGGTCTTCGTTGAAGCCGCGGAGCAGAACGCAGTTGACCTTGACGGGCGCGAGTCCCGCGGCCTTTGCGGCGCGGACGCCGCGCAGAACGCGGTCGTAGCTGCCCGGCACGCGGGTGATGCGCGCAAATTTTTCAGGATCGACTGCGTCCATGCTGACGGTGATGCGGCTGAGCCCGGCAGCGCGCAGGGGCTCCGCCATTTCTTCCAGGAGGTGGCCATTGGTGGTGAGCGCCAGGTCGAGGGGATCACCGCTCACCGTCCGCATCGTGGCGAGCTCACGCAGGAGGTTGAGCAGGCCGCGGCGGAGCAGAGGCTCGCCGCCGGTGAGGCGGATCTTTTCGATGCCCAGATGCACGAAAACCCGCGCCATGCGGAGGTAGTCATCGATGGGCAAATCGGCGTAGACGGCGCCGTCGTTGCCGGTGCGGCAATAGACGCATTTGTAATTGCAGCGGTCGGTGATGGAGATGCGCAGATCGGTGATCGCCCGCCCGTGGCGGTCCCGCAGAACGCGCGACGCAGCATGGTTCTCGCGGGCTTGCGGAGCTGGGATCACAAGAGGGGCCATGGGCTCACTCTATTCGATGCGAGCCACCCAAAGCCAGCGTCAGGCGACCTTGCGGGGGCGGTGGCTCCGGTCGGGATGCTTTCTGTGATGTTCCAACTCAACCGTGGCGGGCGGCTTGCCCCACGCGCGGAAGCGTTGATAACAAAGCATGCAGCGGTAGCTGCGGATGCCGACCAACCGGTAAGGCCAATCGCGCCAGCGGAAATGCGACAGCCGAATGGCATTGTTGTCAAAGCAACCTGGACACTTCAGCATCTTCGTCCTCATCCGATTGCCCTCCGTCCATCATCATGGCCCGAAGTCGTGGTTGAATCCCAACCCATGAAACGCTCAACATGCTGCGGGCTGCGCGCCTGAGCCGATTGCAAAGCGGCCAGGTTGAACTCCCCACTTCCGGGATTACGGTTCGTTCCCCTGCATTTGCCGGGAATCCGGCAAATACACAAATGCGAAAGGCAGCTAGCCGAGAATCAGGTGTTTCCCGATTCTGCCGCAAGGTCAGTTGTCGATCTTGTTTTTCTAAAGGACAGAATGCGGGATTTTCCGTTCTCACTATCTCACGGGCCAAAGGTGTACGCAACCGCAACCCGGTAAGCGCTTTGGTTTCACATTCCCTCATTATTGGGGCCGCCACCCCCTTCAGGAGGAACCCAGGTGATGATCTGATACGGATCCATAATGTCGCAGGTCTTGCAATGGACGCAGTTGGTGAAATTGATGCGGAGCTCCTTCCGCTGCATGACCACGCCGGCCTCGGTGGCGGCCTCGGTATCGGCCATTTCGTAGACCGCGGCCGGGCAGAAATACTGGCAGGGATTGCCGTATTCGCGAACGCAGCGGCTGCTGCAAATATTTAAATCCTCGATGACGAGATGGACGGGCTGGTCCTCATCATGGCGAGTGCCGGAATGATAGAGATCAGTTAATCGATCGAAGGTCAGCTTGCCGTCGCCCTTCGCGTTGCCGATCATCTGGGCGCGGCCGGTATCGGCGGGGCCGGTGGCGTCGAGCCTATGCATGCGGGTATAGCCGGCATGGTTTTTTGCGTCGGGCCCGAGATTGCCGCCGCGCAGGACCTGCTGAACGCCGGCCTTGACCATGCCTTCGAGCAGGCCATGCTCGAAGCCCTGATGGAAATTGCGCACCGGCCAGAGCTCTTCGCGGATCCAGCTGGCGTCGACCGCATCTTTGTAGGAGCTGAGCGCGGAGGCCGAGGTGTCGCCGCCGAGCATGGAGCTGAAGGCGGTCTCGGCGGCGAGCATGCCGCTCTTGATGGCGAGGTGAATGCCCTTGAGCCGCTGCGAGTTGAGGAAGCTGGCCGAATCGCCGAGGAGCATCCAGCCATTGCCGTAAATCTGCGGCATGGTGAGCCAACCGCCGTAGGGCAGGGTCTTGGCGCCGTAGCGGACCATCTTGCCGCCGTCGAGAATGCGGCGGGCGAACTTGTGCTCCTTGAAGCTCTGGAAGACGTGATGGGGATCGGTGCGGGGGTCCTGGTAATCGAGGCCGGTGACGTAGCCCACGCTGACCTGGGTGTCGCTGATGCCGTAGAACCAGGCGCCGCCGTACTCGCGGCTGGTGAGGGGATAGCCGAGCGTGTAGAGGACTTCGCCTTTTGCGACGCGGCCGGAGGGGATCTCCCACAGCTCTTTGACGCCGAGGCCGTAGGTCTGCGCATGGCCGGGATCTTCGAGGCTGAGGCGCTGGATGAGTTCTTTCGCGAGATTGCCGCGGGTGCCTTCGGCGAGGACGGTGATCTTTGCGCGCAGATCGTAGCCCGGCTCGAAGTTCCCTTTCGGCTGTCCCTCTTTGTCGACGCCCTTATCGTCGGTGCGCACGCCGGCGACGCGGGCGGCAGCGTAGGCTCCTTCATCGGCCCACAGCAGCTCGGAGCCGGCGAATCCGGTGAAGATGGTGATGCCGGCTTCTTCGACTTTTTGACCCATCCATTTGACGAGCTTGTTCAGCGAGACGACGTAATTGCCGTGATCGCGCAGCGGGGGCGGGACGACGGGGAATTTGTGCTGGCCTTTGCGCGTGAGGTACCAGACGGATTCCTTCGTGACCTCGGCGTCGAGCGGGGCTTCTTTCTCAAAGCCGGGCAGCAGCTCGCGCAGCGCGCGGGGATCGAGGAGCGCGCCGGAGAGGCAGTGCTGGCCGACTTCGCGGGCCTTCTCGAGCACGTAGATGTTGTCTTTCG
>DATDHZ010000073.1:0-90350 GCA_036521315.1 Acidobacteriaceae bacterium | reverse complement strand
GTCCCAGCTGAGGCTCAATCCGCCTGGACCGGTAAAGTGCAAACCTCAAGGATGTGCAGCTTTACAAACGGGTGCGCTTTTAGCTCTGTCCCGGGGCAGGTCGACACCAAAACCCCGAGTCATCTGATAAACTAAATTTCGTTGTTGCGTGGCTGGTTTGGTGTCCACCTTGGTGTCCACGTGGTGTCCACCAAAGCCCAAAATTGAGTCCACAGCAGCGAAATGGTAGAAGCGAGCGAAAGTTGCGAAAATTGCGAATCGCTTGATTCTATGTGACATATAACCAAGTTGTTGAAAAACAATCTGGGGACGTAGCTCTGTTGGTCAGAGCGCTGCCCTGTCACGGCAGAGGTCGCGGGTTCGAGCCCCGTCGTCCCCGCCATTGATTCCCAGAGACAATTTGATTGCGACTGAGGTCTTTCGCAGCCCGCGTTGCTCAGGATTTCGCCTGCGGGCTCGGACACCGATGTTGCCGGCCCGTGGGATCGTTGCTGTGAGGCCAACTCCGCTGTAAGCGGCGGCCGGCAAGTTCCGGCGGTTTACAGCGCGTCCGTTCTTTCGCTACGATGGGTGCCGTTCCTCTTCGGGGTATCCCCCCCATACCCTTCTCCAAAACCTCCACGGATCTTCAGGAGATTATTCATGTCTGCTCTCTGCAATCGGCTTGAGCCTTCCCGCCTGCTCGTCGCAGGCGCCGGAGCGCTCTTGCTTGCCAGCTTCACTGGATCGGCGCTGGCTGCGACCCACTGCGTGAACCCCGACGGCAAACATGGGTGCAGCGCCACCATCGGAGCCGCCGTCTCGGCCGCGTCCCCGGGGGATGTGGTCCAGGTCTGGCCTGGCGTTTATAACGAGGAAGTCACGATCAGCAAGTCGCTGTCGCTGCTTTCCGCGGTGCCGCTGGGTGCGGTGATCGACGCGAGCAACCAGGCGAATGGCATTTGGGTGGACGGCATGAGCGCCGCCCCGAATTCCGGCGTCGCGAATGTGGTCATTTCCGGGTTCAAAGTACGAAACGCGAACTACGAAGGCATTCTGCTCACCAACGCCACCAACGTGACCGTGGAAGGCAATGAAGTAATCGACAACGACCGGTCGCTCGACTACAGCGCAGGCGCGTGCCCCGGGATTGACACTTCCTTTGAAACCAACGAACAGGACGATTGCGGCGAGGGCATTCACCTGATGGGGGTCGATCACTCCACGATCCTGCGCAATGAAAGCGCGCATAATGCAGGCGGGATCCTCATCAGCGACGAAACCGGGCCGAACGACCACAATCTGGTCAGCGAAAACTACGTGCACGACAACGTCTTCGACTGCGGGATCACGCTCGCCTCGCATGGAGCGGCGACCACGATTCCGGGAGCACCACCGGCCTACGGTGTATCCGAGAATGTGATCTCCATGAATGTGTCCATGGGCAACGGAACCCAGGGGGCCGGCGCAGGCGTCGGCGTCTTCGCGCCTTTTCCCGGCACGATCGACACCGGCAACCTGGTGATCAACAATATCCTGTGGAATAACGGGGCCACCGGCGTAGCCTTGCACAACCATGCGTATTCACCGATGGCGCCGCCGGTCAATTTCAGCAATAACAGAATCATCGGCAACGACTTCTCCGGGAACGGCCCCGATAATCCCGGCGCGCCGACCTCTGGACCTACTGGCATCAACATCTCGAGCGTGGCTCCGATCAACGGCACCGTCGTGGAGCAAAACACGTTCGACAAGGAAGCGATCGACATCGGCTTCACCGCGCCGGCCGGCTCGCAGCTGGACGCCCACTTCAACAATTTCGCCAGAGGAACCGGGATCGACGACGGCGGCGCGGGCCCAGTCGACGCGACCGAGAACTGGTGGGGCTGCCCAGCGGGGCCGGGCAGCAAACAGTGCGCTGCCGTCGAGCAATCAGGAACAGGTGTCGTGACCTTCACGCCCTGGCTGACGACGCCGTTCGCGAGCATCGGCGAACTGCCCTGGCACCACGATCATCGTTAGAACCGCGCTGCAAAAACTCGGGAGCGCTGCGAATGCATGCAGCGCTCCTTTCCTTCCCGGCATTTGCCGCGAGTTCCTGCCTTGGTGACGCAAACTGTTCGCACATACCGTTCGGCCACCCTGCGGATTTCCCGCTGAGCCACACTTTTAAAGATTGGACGTGCGGCGCGGGCCCGATCCGGTTCGCGGACGGGGTTCCGGGGATTTTGCGACGCTCGCGCCGAGCGCGTGTCAGCCTGCTGCTCTTGATCGAGCCTTGCCGCGGCGCGGTTTACGCTGAGGCGGCTTCCGGCCCGAGAACGAAGAGACCAGCTGCTCCAGATCGGCGACGCGCTTCTTCAGCTCGCCGACGTCCTCGACTTCAGGCGATGTTGCGGGGCCGGGACGGGGTGGAACCGGGGACACGGGACCGGGCTGATCTCTGACCGGGCCAGGAGCGCTCGGGAAGCCGGATCGAAACATGCCAAACGGGTTCACGGAGGGCGACATGGCGCGATACGTGTCCTGATAGAGGTCAAGCATTGTCTTCATGTAGCGAAGGGCAGTTTCCTGGCTGGCCTGCCCGGAGGTGACGATCATCTGGCGGAGCAGGTCGAGGGGAAAGGTGGAGTCGGGGGTCTTGGCATCCTCAATGATGATTTGGGTCAGGATGAGGCGGGTGATGTCCTTGTCAGAAGCGGCATCGACGACGCGAACGTCGTGGCCGTCGCGGAGGAACTGGGCGACTTCGCCGAGGTTCACGTAGCGGCTGTTGGTGACGTCGTAGAGGCGCCGGTTCTCATACTTTCTGATCAGGATGGACTTGGGCGGCATCGCACGGCCATTTTATCCCTTGACAGGGGCGCGGCCGGGTGTACGATTATTTCATGCTGCACTGCAGCATAGTGCGCAGCATAGAGAGGCGGGCAGGGTTATGAACGCAGCACAGAAGGTGCGGGAGCCGGCCGCAGTTCCGGAGAAGGAGAAAGTGGACTGGATGGAGTCCATGACGAAGCTCTTCACGGCGGGAGTGGGGAGGATGGCCGAGGTCGAGAAGGAGAGCATCGACGTAGCGGTCCACCAGAATGCTGAGCTGTTGGATCTGTGGAAGAAGGGGCTGGCCAAAGTGCCGGGTACGCCGGGACTGTTCCTGCTGGAGCTGGCAGGTGACGGATTCGAGCGGTATGCGGAGATTCAAAAGTCGGCGATCGACCTGTTTGTCGAACAGGGCAAGGCATTCGCCGGTCTCGCGAGGGATCGTACGGCGACAGCCAGCAAGGCGAGCGAAGAGGTGGACGCGTTCGCGAAGAAGTCGGTGGCGCGCGTGATCGCCATGCAGAAGAAGGCGCTCGACCATTCCGCGGTGCAGGCCAAGGCCGTGGTGGAGAGCTCGAGCAAGCAGTTTGGCGCGGGCCATCCGATGGGAGTGGCGGCAGAGACCGTGCAGCGCGGGGTGGACGCCTTCGTGGATGCGCAGAAGGGCCTGCTCGATCTGGCAGTTCGTTAAGGGCTGGGACGAAGTACTCCGGCAAGTGTGACGGCGAGCATAGCCTGCCGGACAGGGCCGGAGTATGCTTCGTCTGGAAAAGTGAGGAGGACCCTCATGAGTGAAGGTCAGGAAAAGGCCTCTGCGTCTACCGACCCGTTCCAGCCGTTCCGCGAACTGCGCAACTCCACTCTGGATGCGATGGCCAAGGCGATGGTGGATACCGTCAATAGCGAAGCCTACGCCGAGGCCACCGGCACCATGCTGGAAGGCTATCTGGGGGCCATCGCGCCGTTTCGCGAGGCGATGGAAAAGTCGATGCTGCAGACGCTCGAGCATCTGGAACTGCCGTCGCGGCAGGAGCTGGCCGCGCTGGCGGATCGTTTCACCCATATCGAGATGCGGCTGGATGACATGGACGCCAAGCTGGATGCAATCGGGAAAGCGCCCCAGCGGAATGGGTCCAGACATGAACCGGCTGGCGGCGAAGAAATCCATGAGCCGGGTTCCGCGAAGGCTGATGCGGGCGGGAAAGCGAAAGCGCGGGCGAAGGGGCGGACACGGGGCCGCACTGGCCGGACCGGGAGGTAGCCATGGAACCAGCTTTCGCAATGGCCAATGCCGCGGCGGAATTCGCAGGGCGCCTGCGCAGGTTCAACCGCGTGCTGACGACCAAAGCACCCATTGCACAAACGCCCAGGGACCTGGTGTGGGCGCTGAATAAGGCGAAACTCTACCGGTACCGGCCGGCGGCCGACGTGGAGCAGCGGCATCGCCTTCCCTTGCTGTTGATCTTCGCCATCATGAATCGGCCATCCATCCTGGATCTTCGGCCGGGGCACAGCTTTATCGAATACATGGTCGGGCGTGGCTTCGATATTTACCTGCTGGACTGGGGCGCGCCAGGGTATGAAGACCGGCATATGAAACTGGACGACTACGCGCTCGAATACATTCCCCGCGTGGTGAGAAAAGTAAAAGCGATCAGCGGGGTCGAGGAATTCAGCATGCTGGGGTGGTGCATTGGGGCCATCCTGACTACGATCTACGCGGCTCTGCGGTCCGATGATGGATTGCGCAATCTGCTGCTGTTAACCGCTCCGCTGGATTTCACCAACCGGGAGGGGATCACGTTTGCGCGGTGGACCGATCAGCGCTATTTCAACGTGGATCAAATTGTCGATGCATTCGGCAATATGCCTGCGCAGATGATCGATTCCGGAGCGAAGGCGCTGAAGCCGGTGGAAAACTACATCACGAACTACTGGAAGCTATGGGACAACCTGGACGATCCGCGCGCGGTGGAAGCGTGGCACGCCATGAATACGTGGGTGACGGACAACATTCCGATGGCGGGCGCGGCGTATCGGCAGCTGATCGTGGAGCTCTACCGGGAGAATCGCCTGATCAGGAACGAGCTGATCGTGCGCGGGGAGCGCGTCGATCTGGGGAAGATCCGGGCGAATCTGCTGACGGTGATTGCGGGGGCGGATCACATCACGCCTCCCTGCCAGTCGGAGACGCTGCTGGAGAAGACGAGCAGCAGCGACAAGGAGGCGTACCGGATTCCCGGCGGGCATATCGGAATTATGGCCGGAAGCGCGGCGCCCAGAATCACCTGGCCGCACATCGAGCAGTGGCTGAGCGCCCGCTCCGGGTGAAGGTCAACAGCGAACGCTACATATAGATTCCCCCATTGATGTTGATTTGCTGTCCGGTGACATAATTCCCGTCGCAGATCAGGAAGGCGGCGGCCTTCGCGACTTCCTCAGGCTCGGCAAAGCGGCCGAGAGGAATGCGCGCCCTGATCTGATCGAGGACGTCGCCGGGCACCGCGGCAAGCATGTCGGTTAAGGTGAAGCCCGGCGCGATGACGTTGGCGGTGATGTTGTATTTGGCCAGCTCCAGCGCCAACACTTTTGTAAATGCGATGATGCCCCCCTTGCTCGCCGCGTAGTTTGCCTGGCCGAAGTTGCCAGCCTGGCCGGAGAAGGAAGCGACGTTCACGATGCGGCCGTACTTATGCTCGATCATGGAAGGCACGGCTGCGCTGGTGGTGTAAAAAATGCTGTTGAGGTTGGTTTCGATGACATCAAGCCAGTCGGTGTCGGTCATTCTGCGGAAGGAGCGGTCGCGCGTGATGCCGGCATTGTTGACGAGGATATCGATGCGGCCATAGATGTCGAGGAGACTGTGAATGACGCCGCGGGCTTCTTCCTGGTTCGAGACGTCGCCCCGCATCAAACAGGTTTCGCCGCCCGCGCCCTCGATGTCGTCGCGCAGTTCCTGCGCGCGATCGAGGCTGTTGAAGAAGTTGATGACGACGGTAGCGCCGCGACCGGCGAGTTCCATGGCAATGGCGCGCCCGATACCGCGGGATGCGCCCGTGACCAGCGCGACCTGGCCAACCAGGGGCCCGGCGAATGAGAGCTTCGGTTCAATGAGAACTGCGGTGTCCATGGCTTGACTCCTTTATAGGTTCAGCAACACTCTCGAAAATGGCGGCGATTCCCTGCCCTCCGCCGATGCACATGGTGACCAGCGCATAGCGGCCATTGACGCGGCGCAACTCGTGCAGCGCCTTGACGGTGACAATGGCGCCGGTGGCTCCCAGAGGATGACCGAGGGAGATACCGCTGCCGTTGGGATTGGTTCGTTCGGGTGGGAAGTCGAGTTCGCGCCGGACGGCGAGCAGTTGGGCCGCAAATGCTTCGTTCAGCTCAATGACATCCATCTGCTCGGTGGTAAGACCGGTACGCTCGAAGAGTTTGCGAACGGCGGAGATGGGGCCGATGCCCATGACGGCCGGCTCGACGCCCACCACGGTGTAGTCGACGAGAACCGCCAGCGGTTGCAGGCCGCGCGCTTCCGCGGCTTTGCGCTCCATGAGAACCACAGCCGCAGCGCCGTCATTGATGCTGGAGGCGTTGCCCGCTGTCACCGTGCCGTCCGGATCGAAGGCGGGCCTCAGTTTGGCGAGGTTTTCCAGAGTGGCGTCGGAGCGCGGTTGCTCGTCGACCGAGAACCAGACCGGACCATTCTTTGACTTCAGTTCAATGGGAACGATCTGGCCGGCGAATTTCCCCGTTTTGATGGCTTCGTTGGCGCGGCGATGGCTTTCGACGGCAAGCTCATCCTGGTCGTTGCGGGATATTCCCCACTGACGGGCGACATTTTCCGCGGTGACACCCATGTGCACGTTATCGAAGGGGTCGGTGAGGGTTGCCACCAGAACATCGGTGGCGGTTGCATCGTTGAGGCGCGCGCCCCAGCGCATCGATTGCAGCCAGTAGGGGGCTCGGCTCATGGATTCGGCGCCACCGCCAACGGCGACGTCGGTGTCGCCGTGAGCGACGGCTTCCGCGGCAGTGAGAATCGCCTGAAGTCCGCTGCCGCAGAGACGATTGACGCACAGAGCAGAGGCCTGGACAGGAATGCCGCCGCGCAGAGCGGCGACGCGGGCGAGATATATATCTTTCTGATCGGTATGAATGACGTTGCCGAAGACGACGTGGCCAATCTCTTTCGGGTCGACGCCGGAGCGCTGCACGCTCTGGCAGACGACCTTAGCGGCGAGTTCGGAGGCAGGAACTTCTTTCAGCGATCCGCCGAATTTACCGATGGCTGTACGCACGGCACTCAGGACGACAACTTCACGATTGGTCATGAGCCGGCTCCTTTCAGCTGGTCCCGATCACGGCCAGAGACGCAACGGGTCTGGCAATCCACCGCGAGAAGCTGCGGAAGGATGGGTGGGGCGCGATCGGGAGAAAGGTGGAGGGTGTAGGTGCAAATGGCGATGGGGCGATCAGGCGCAGGTCAGGAGAGGATTCGAACTGGCGCAACGCCTTCGAGCGAGGGACACGAGCGTGCATGGTGGCAGCCCCACCGGAAGAGGTAATCGACATGCGGACGGATGAGGTATTTCTGCCCGGCTACCGCATTACCGGAGGCCCTTTCCGCGTGGCCCGGAGCATTCGACTGGGGGGAAAAGAGAGCAGAAGACGGAACGAAGGCGAACCGCGGAAGCGGAGCAATAGTAAGGCGGCAGTCGGGTCTTCTAAGTGAGGGCCGTCACACATAGCAAGTTTGCGTGTCGATTGTTGATCCGATGAAAACGGGGTGTGACTGTGGGTTCAGACGCTGCTGTCAGCCCCGCGGCCGCAAGCCGGCGTTCCGGAGGATGCGGCGGACTTTTTTCGGGGAGACAGAAAGCCGCTCGGCAACGCGGGAGATTTTCCGGTCTTCGCGCAGCCAGACCTTGGGAATGACGATCTCGGCAAACTCTTCGGTGATTTGCTGGAAGGTCTTGTCGCCAACCATCCCCTCGGACCAGCAGCGCAACGTGTCGCTGATGCCGGAGGCCCGGACGATCTTCGACTTGAGGGCAGCCAGGTCCTCGCTGAGGTGGTCGTTCTCGTCCGGCGCCATGAGGGCGGCGGCCTCGCTGGAGCAGCGGCGGGCCAGTTCCCAGTCCTGGAAGAAGTCGTTGGCCGCGGTCATGCCGCGCGCGATCCAGGCGCCGGCGGCAAGGCGGCGATTCTGGGTGCCCTGCGCCAGAGCCAGGGCTTCCTCACTGTGTTCTTTCGCGCGATTGGCGTGGACAGCGATGTCGACGTCTTCGCCGAGTTGTTCTTCGACGCGGGCGTTTTCGGCGGCAGATTGCAGGATGCGGGCGCGCGCCATGAGGATATGGTCGTTCTTTTCGACGCCGAGGCGGTAGGCCTCCTTCGCCTGATGCGCGGTGTGATCGATGTCGCCGCGATCGAGGTAGAGATAGCCGAGATTGAAGAGCACGTTGCCGTTGCCGCCGGTATGGGCGTGCAGCGCATAGATCTGGCGAGCCTGCTTCAGGTCGTGAATGGCAGACTCGGAGAGTTGCTGATACCGGGCGCGCAAATCGCCGCTGCCGGAAGGAGAGGCGGCGCCGCCGCGGTGGGTGCGGCTGTCGATCTTTCTGCGAAGCTGCAGCGCCAGCAGACGGCGAACATAAGCGGCATTGACCAGCGCGCGGGCCATGTTGAGGTGATTCGGATCGCCCTGCGCGTAGAGCGCGTTGGCTCGCTCGAAGTACTCCAGCGCCCGCGTGTATTCGCCCGAGCGGCGCACGATGCGGCCGCGGGCGGACTCGATATTGCCGAGGGCGATGTAGTGATCCGTTTCCTTCAGCACATGCTCAGCATGGGTGAGCAGACGCAGGGCTTCGCGGCGCTGCCCCTTCTGAAAGAGCAGCCAGCTTTCGTGAACCTGAATCACCGCGACGAAGATATCGTCGTGGGCCTTCTCGGCCAGTTCGCGGGCGCGAACGATGTGCAGGAGCGAAGCCTCGTATTCGCCTTTGCGCCGATGGGCACGGCCCTTCCAGAAGTGGGCAATCGCGGCGAGGGATTCTTCGGGCAGATCGCTCTCGGCCCTGAGGACGAGATCGAGCGATTCAATTGCGCAGTCGATGTCCTCCACCGAGAGAGCGCGGAAGGCATCGACCATCCGCAGACGCCAGTAGTCGGCCATGGGCAGGCGCCGGCGGACCTCGGGGGGAAAACGTTCGAGCAAGGTGTCGAGGAGGCGATGGTCGCGATAGCCGACATCGATCCATTGCGCGACCAGCAGCAGGAGTGGGGTGGCCTGAGGGTGTGCCGGGCTTACCTCGGCGAACAGAGACTCGGCGTCATCGAGCATGGCCTTGCCGGTGGCGATGCGCCGCAGCCTGAGAGTGCGCTGCAGGCGCTTCACCAAATCCGCGGAATCCCCGCACTCAAACGTATGATCCGAATCGGACAACGGCCGCGGATCGCTCTGTTCCATGAGAGCCGGGGATAAGGGATGGTGCATCACTACCCTTGTGCGGGAGGCTTTTGCATGGGAATGATCGCGCATCTGTCGCCGATTATGATGCGGCCGGGGTGATTTCGTCCACTCGTCCGAATCGGACGAGTCGATCTTGCCGGGGGATCCGAGGATGGGCTTTACTCACGTCTCAGATGGGAGTGCGGCCCCACGAACGGCCGCGGGAGAGCGAGAGATGATCAACGGCTCAGAGAAAAATGGTTTTCATTCCCAGCGATGGGCAGGGATCAGCCGGGCGTACACGCCCGAGGACGTGAAACAGCTTCGCGGAACGGTTTATGTGGAGCACTCGCTGGCGCGCAGCGGAGCGCAGAAGCTGTGGCGGCTGCTGCACGAGGAGAATTACGTTGCGGCGCTGGGAGCGCTGACCGGGAATCAGGCGGTGCAGATGGCCCAGGCTGGACTGAAAGCGATTTACCTGAGCGGATGGCAGGTGGCTGCCGATGCGAATCTGAGCGGGCAGATGTATCCGGACCAGAGCCTTTATCCGGTGAACAGCGTTCCCGCGGTGGTGCGCGCCATCAACAACGCGCTGATGCGCGCCGATCAGATTGCCCATGCGGAAGGGCAGGAGAAGATCGACTGGATGCTGCCCATCGTGGCCGATGCGGAAGCCGGATTTGGCGGGGTGCTGAATGCCTTCGAACTGACGAAGGCGATGATCGAGGCGGGAGCCGCCGGCGTCCACTTTGAAGACCAGCTCTCTTCGGCGACGAAGTGCGGTCACATGGGCGGCAAAGTGCTGGTGCCCACGCAGGAAGCGGTGCAGAAGCTGATTGCTGCGCGGCTGGCGGCGGATGTGCTCGACGTGCCGACGATCCTGATTGCGCGGACGGACGCCGATGCGGCGCAACTGATCACCAGCGACTGCGATGCGGCCGATCGGGAGTTTCTCACGGGCGAGCGTACGGTGGAGGGATTTTTCCGTTTCCGCGGGGGAGTGGAGGCGGCGATTGCGCGCGGGCTGGCCTACGCCCCCTGGGCGGATCTGGTGTGGTGCGAGACGTCGGAGCCGAACCTCGAGGAAGCCGAGCGCTTCGCAGCCGGAGTCCATGCACAGTTCCCGGGCAAGCTGCTGGCGTACAACTGCTCGCCATCGTTCCACTGGGAGGGCAAGCTGAACCAGGCAGAAATTGCGAGATTCCAGCGGGAGCTTGCCGGGATGGGCTACCGGTTCCAGTTCGTGACTCTGGCTGGATTCCATGCGCTCAACCTGTCGATGTTCGACCTGGCGCGGGAGTACGCGCAACGGGGCATGACGGCCTACGCACGGCTTCAGGAGCACGAATTCGATCTAGCGAAAAAGCACGGATACAGCGCCGTGAAGCATCAGCGCTTCGTGGGGACCGGCTACTTTGACCGGGTGGCGAGCACGATTGCTTCGGGGCAAATTTCGACGTGCGCCCTGCCCGGATCGACCGAAGAGGAGCAGTTTGACAGCGCGCGGGATCACGCACCGACATTGTCCGAACTACGCGCCGCAGTCTAAGTCATCCGCCTGGAAACCGAAAGAGGAGAGCGCAATGGAGAGCCCTGCTGAGAAAATTGTGACTATGGCGGAGATGCCCGTTCCGATGTTGCCGAGCGAGGAGCAGGGTCAGGAGATTCTGTCCCCCGCCGCGGTGCAGTTCCTGCGCGAACTGGATCGGCGGTTCGAGTCGCGGCGCGTGCAGTTGCTGGAGGCGCGCCGAAGCCGCCAGGCCGATTTCGATCGCGGAGAGTTGCCGGAGTTTCTCCCCGAGACCGAGGAGGTGCGCCGCAGCGACTGGGTCGTGGCTCCCATCCCTCCCGAGCTGCTTGACCGGCGCGTGGAGATCACCGGGCCGCCGGAACGGAAGATGGTGATCAACGCGCTGAATTCGGGCGCGAATGTGTTCATGGCGGATTTCGAAGATGCGAATTCGCCGACCTGGAACAACTGCATCGAGGGCCAGCGCAATTTGCGCGATGCGAATGCGCGCACCATCAGCTGGTGTTCGAGCGAGGGGCGAAGCTATCAGCTGAAGCCGAATCCTGCGGTGTTGTTTGTGCGGCCGCGCGGATGGCACCTGCTCGAAAAGCATTTCTGCTTTTCCGGCGCGCCGATGTCCGCGTCCCTGTTTGACTTTGGGCTCTATTTCTTTCACAACCACAGAATCCTGCTGAAACGGGGGTCCGCGCCGTATTTCTACCTACCCAAGATGGAAAGCCATCTGGAAGCACGTTTGTGGAATGACGTATTTCTGTTCGCGCAGGAATATGCCGGAGTGCCGGCGGGCACGATCCGCGCGACGGTGCTGATCGAGACGATTCCGGCGGCCTTCGAGATGGATGAGATTCTTTACGAACTGCGGCAACATTCGGCTGGCCTGAACTGCGGGCGGTGGGACTACATTTTCAGCTTCATCAAGAAATTCCGGAGCCGGCCGGAGTTCGTGCTGCCGGACCGCGGCACCGTGACGATGGAGCAGCCGTTCCTTCGTTCTTACGTGGAGTTGCTGATTCATACCTGCCACCGGCGCGGCACCCATGCGATGGGCGGCATGGCGGCGCAGATACCGATTCGCAACGACGCTGCTGCCAATGAAGAGGCGATGGAGCGGGTGCGGCAGGACAAACTGCGCGAGGTGCGCGCCGGGCATGATGGAACCTGGGTCGCGCATCCGGGGCTTGTTCCCATCGCGCGGGAGGTTTTCGATCAGCACATGCCGGGACGGAACCAGATTCGGATGCCCAGGGAAAAGGAATCGCGCGTTTCCGGCGCGGATTTGCTGCAAATCCCTCAGGGACCGATCACGGAAGCCGGGGTGCGCCGCAACATTGATGTTGCACTGCAATATATCGAGTCGTGGCTGCGGGGCAACGGCTGCGTGCCCATCTACAACCTGATGGAGGACGCGGCGACCGCGGAGATTTCCCGCGCGCAGCTTTGGCAGTGGATCCGGCATAAGGCTCAGCTTGAGAGCGGACGCACGGTCAACTTTGATCTGGTCGAATCGACTTTGCACGAGGTGCTCGCGGGGATGAGGTCGGCGATGGGCAGCAAGGCCTGGGCCGCCTGCAAGTTCGACGCTGCCGCCGAGATTCTGAAGGAACTGAGCACCGGCGAGTTTCAGGATTTCCTGACCATCTCGGCGTACTCGGAACTGGACTGAAGCCGAACTCATCGCGCATGGCGGGCCGCCGCAGCAGCGGATGCGGAGCAACGCTTGTGACTGCCGTCACAGCAGGGGCCTGCCATTTGTGCTGTTCTGATGGTCACTTCTGACAGCGCCGGCAGGCGACCGGCCCCGGGAGGCGACTATGCCGACTCTTTTAGAGCACGCTCCCCATATTCAGGAAAAACCGCATCCCAGTTCCCACGATTGCGGCCACGAACACAGCCTTGACCACTGGCTCGAGGTGTACTGGCTGGTGGAGGAGGACTACCTCTTCGCGAAGGATGCGGACTGCGAACCGCATGCCGCGCCGAGTCATGCGAAGATGATCTCCGCTAAAAGTGCAACCCACCTCCACAGATCAGCACCTCGCCGGTGACGTAGTCGGAGAGCGGAGAGCAGAAGAAGAGGACGGCCCCGGCCGCTTCCTCCGGCGTACCCAGGCGGCCCAGCGGGCACGCGCTTTTTACCGATTCGAGCAATGTGCGCTGGACTCCGAGGCGGATGTTGTGGCCGTGCATCTCCATGCTGGCGCCGGGCGCATTCAGATCCTGCACGAGCCGAGTCTGGATGAGGCCGAACCCCACCGCGTTGACGTTGACGTTGTAGCGGCCCCACTCTTTGGCGAGGGTTTTGGTCAGCCCGATGACGCCGGCTTTCCCGGAAGAGTAGCCTGCCTGGCCCGGGTTGCCGTCGGTTCCGGCAATCGAAGTAATGTTTACCACCTTGCGCATGACGCGCTGACCGTCGGCGGTCTCCCTCTTTGCGGTGTCGCGGATGAAGGTGGAGGCGGCGCGCAGAAGGCGAAAGGGCGTGACCAGGTGAATGTCGAGCATGGCGAGGAATTGCTCGTCGGTGGTTTTTTGGATGACATTGTCCCAGCTGTAGCCCGCGTTGTTGACAATGATGTCGATGGAGCTGAAGGCGCTGAGCGTAGCCTGGACGATGGCTTCGGGAGTCGAGGGGTCGGTGAGATCGCCCTGCACGTGCTGCACGCGGCCGGGATGGGCGAGTTCGGCCTCGGATTCGAGCAACATGGCTTCATCGAGGTCGTTGATCATGACGCGCGCGCCGGCGGCAGCCAGCCGCTTCGCGATGGCTCTGCCGATGCCGCGTCCCGCGCCGGTGACCAGAGCGGTACGGCCCTCGAGGCTGAAGGGCGCCTCGGCGACGATCGCGGGTCGCTGCTCTTCAAAAACGCTGCTTTCCATATTCTTCACCTGCCGTGGACGGATTGTGCAATGCAGCACGATTATATGCTGCGATGCAGTAAAGAGTAAGAGGGATTGTTCGATTTTCGCAGGGATGATGGAGGGGACCGTGGCTGCGAGAATTCGTCGCGAGTTCGACGGGCAAGAGCGGGCAGAGGTTCAGTCTCGCCGTGCCGGCAAATTGCCCTGGATCGCAAGGTTGAGGCGGAGGTCTCCGGCGGCCCTACCCTGGGCGCGACCGCCGGCGTTTAGTCCGCCAGCTTAAAGATGCGGATCTGGACGAGCTTGGCGATGGTGAGGTTGCCGAGGCGGCGATCCTGCATCCGCTTGATGAAATCGGGCGTGACCTTGAAGATGCGCATCTGGATCAGCTGGTCAGCATCCGGCTGGTAGCCGAGAGTGCGATACTGACGAACTTCGCCGGGATTGACGCCCTGTACTTTGAAGGCAATGAGCTTGTCGGCGCCGAGGTGCGGATAGCCGAGCGAATCCATGTCGCGGACGTACGCGGCGTCGACCTTAAAGATGCGCAGCGCGATGAGGTTGTCGCTGTCGATGTCTTTGACGCCGGCGGATTGCAGCGACTCGACCCAGGCGGTTTCGATGTGAAAGAGCGTATACGCTTCGAGTTTGTGCGAGTCGAATCCGGTGAAGCCCAGCCGGCTCATGCGGTCCACGAAAGCGGGATCGGGGACGAAAGTGAAGTCGCCCTGCAGGGTGAGGTCGTGGACCACGCCGGAGCAGGTGATCTTGCCTGCATCGGCGGCGAACACGGCATCGATGTGCGCACCTTCTCGCTGGAGATCGGTAAGGCTGAAGCCGGTGAAATTGCTGAGCTGCATGTCGTCGCTGTTGTGATCGTGGCAATCCGCGCGGTCGGCGTCACAGCCTTCCTGCATCTCGAATCGCACGCGTCCGGGATCCGTATCGGGAGCCAGGCTGCAATGGCCGTGCAGAGGAGGAAGCTGGGTTTGCGCGGAAAGCAGCGTGGAGGCGGCAGCAAAGAGCAGTGCGGGGAGCAGCGCGCGTCGATTCATTGGTTGCTCTCCTTTGAGTTCTTCGCGTCTGCGTCGTCGAGAACGCCGGAGATGCGAAGGCGGACGAGCTTCTCGATAGTGAGCCCGGTGAAGCCGTGCCGCTGGGCAGAGGCGATGAACGCCGCATCGATGTGGAAGATGCGCAACTGGACTAATTCGTCGAGAGTGGCATCAGGAAACTGAGCTTTGGTGGCGCGGGCGAACTCCGGCGTCACGCCCTGAACGCGCAATTCGATCAGCTTGTGCGGGGGGATGTTGGGGAAGCCCGCATCTTTCATCTGTGCGATGAACTCGGGCGAGACCTGGAAGATGCGGTCGGAGATGAGGTCGTTGAAGCTGGAGGCCTCGATGCCGCTGGCGCGCAGGTCCTGCGCATAATCCGGGGTGATGCCCTGGACCTTGAGAGCGATGAGTTGGTCAGCGGTCGGTTTGCCGAAGCCGAGTTTGGCCATCGCTTCGGCGTATTCCGGGGTGATGTTCTGGACCTTCATGGCGATGAGCTGGTTCGCGGGCGGGTCGTAACCGGCGGCTTTCATCTGCGTCATGTATTCGGGCGTGACGTCCTGAACCTTCATGGCGATGACGGTATCGATCGTGGGCGCGGCGCCGATTTCTTTGGCCATGGCGGCCACCACGTCGGGCGTGACGCCCTGGACTTTGGCGGCGACAAGATTGTCGGCGGTGAGCTGCACACCAAAGGCCTGGGACATCGCCCGCGCGTAGGCGGGAGTGATGCCCTGGACCTTCATCGCTACGTACTTGTCGAGATCGACGTTGTAACCGGCGGCTCGCATCTGGTCGATGTAATCGGAGCCAGTGGTCTCCGGGGCGGGTTCGGGGGTCGCCTGAGGCGTGGCAGCAGGAGCGGTATCAGGCGGCGGAGCGGGGGGCGCCGCCGGCGGTTTGACCTGCGGCGCGGGAGCCGGCTCGCCCGCGGGTGTGGATTGGGTCGCGACAGCGATTGCAGGATACAGATTCCGATGCACCGCTGAGGACACCACCCGCGTGATGGAGGTGGCGGTTTTGGGGACGGCCCGGAAGCTGGCAAACAGCTTCGGCATGGGACAGAAGAAAACCGCGGCGGCGACGGCGACTCCGGCGAGCGAGAGCGGGCGCGCGGAGCGGGGCGAAGCCTCGGGATCACCGAGAATGCGCCGAATGCGAGCGCGCAGGCCGGCGCGGGACTGATGCCCGTCAAGAGCCACAGCGAGGCGCAGATACTTGCGGCGCTCCTCTTCGAGGCGCAGCAGGGCCGAGGCGTAAACAGAGGGGTCGGGGCAACTGGCCAGCGCGGCGTCGTCGCAGCAAAGCTCGCGCTCTTCGCGGACGCGGCGGCTGATCCACCAAACGGCGGGGTGGAAGAAGAACAGGGTTTCGACGACAGTTTGGAGGATGTTCCAGAGATAGTCGCGCCGCCGGATGTGAGCCAGCTCATGGGAGAGCACGACCTCGATCTGTTCGGGGCTCAGACGCGTGACCGCGGCGAGGGGCAGCAGGATCCAGGGACGCAGTACACCGGCTGTCAGCGGGTTGGTGATATGGCTGGAAAGCCGCAACTCGACGAGGCGGCGGACGCCCATCTGGAGGCGGATGACATTGAGGCGGAACAGCAGCTTGTGAGGCGCAGGATGGAGAGGCCCGAGGCGGAGACGGCGCAGCAGCCACCATCCACCGAGCGCGCGCAGCGTGAGGAAGACTACGCCCGCGAGCCACAGGAGATCGAGATACGGCAAGGCCCTGCTCAGCAGAAGTCGACGAGCGGCCTGCACGGCTGTTACCGATGCAGCCCCGGCGCTCATCGCGGCTGCGGGCACGGACGCCCACTGCGCCGGCGCGGCGCTCCCGGTGGCAAAGGCAGCCGCCGGATGGACGCTCGACTCTTCGTACCCAAGTGTGGCGAGCGACGCCGCGAACATGGCGAACAGCGTCGTCAGCGCGAGAACATACCGCGCGTTGGCGCTGCGGCGAGCGAGAGCAAGATCGAAGACGCGGTAGAGGAGGGCGATGACCGCGCCCTGCCAGAGGAAGTGGACGAGAGTCCAGCCGAGGGCTTGCCAGTGGGAGTTCATTTGCGTTGCCTCTTTCGCTCAATGAGAATGCGCAGCTCGTCGAGCTCGCGGTCGTTCACCGGGTCCAGGGATAAGGCATGCATGGCCAGCTGCGCGGCCGAACCGGCAAACAGGCGCCGGCTCATGTCGCGGAGGAATTGATCCTGCGTTGCGTGCTCGGTCGCGGCAGCGCGGTAGATGTGAGCTTTGCCGGACTCCTCGCGCTCGACCAGCCCCTTCTCGGTCATGATCTGGAGCAGCTTGAGAACCGAAGTGTAGCCGAGGGGGCGGATCTGACTGATGTCCTCGTGAATTTCGCGGACGGTAGCGGAGCCTTTTTGCCACAGAATGCTCAGGAGCTCCAACTCGCCTTCCGTGGGACGGGGTAACGCGTGGCGGGAATCTTTCATGGCAAAACCATATACGAAGGTATTCGTAGTTGTCAACGAATATCTTCGTAGGTGGATAGGGAGGCTGCAGGAGCTCCTTAGTCGTAGCTGCTTGTTGGCCACATTTTGACGGGAGCGCCGGTATCGTCGCGGTACTTCTCGCGCAGCGCTTTGAGCTGGCCTACCAGATCCCCGGCCACCGACTCGTAGCCGGGATGCACCCTGAATCCGGACCACTCGAAGAGGCTTTCCATTTCGTCGGGATCCTTCTCAAGATCGAACAGCTCCCATTCGTTCACGGTGTAATAGAAGATGAGCTTGTAGCGATCCGTGCGGATGCCGTAATGCGGCAGCACCCAGTGGGGCGGCGCGAATTCGTAGTAGTGGTAGTACATCGAGGTGCGCCAGTCCGCCGGTGTTTCGCCGTGGAAGAGCGGCACCAGGCTGCGGCCCTGCATGTCGTTGGGAATTGGAATCCCTGCCAAATCGAGCACCGTGGGGGCGTTATCGATGTTCACGACCCAGTCTTTGCTCACCGATCCAGCCTTCACTACGCCGGGGTAGCGGATCATCCATGGCACGCGCAGCGCCTGCTCGTACATGAAGCGCTTGTCGAACCAGCCATGATCGCCGAGAAAGAAGCCGTGATCGCCGGTGAAAATCACGATCGTGTTGTCAGCGAGGCCGCTCTTGTCGAGGTAATCGAGCAGCCGGCCCATGTTGTCGTCCTGCGCCTTGAGCGTCGCCAGGAAATGCTGCATGAGCTTCTGATAATTCCATTGCCGGCGCTGGCGGTCGGTCAACTCGGCCGGCGGATGAAAGTCCGGCATCTCCGAGACACGCATGCGAGCTTCGCGTGCTGCTGCGGCGCGCAACGAGTAGTCGTCATAGAACGTACCGGGCTCGGGAATGCGCACATCGTCGTAGATGTGTTCGTACCGGTGCGGGGGGTCAAAAGGGCGATGATCGCTGAAGAACTGCACCATCATGAAGAATGGCTTCGTGAATTGTTTAAGGCCGTCGATGACGAAGTCGATCTCGTTGTCGGTGATATAGCCTGGATAGCTCTTCTCCACAATTTTGGTGGTGCCGAGTTCCTCATTCCGCAGATAGCCGCTTGCCTGGTAATAAGGCCCTCCGGCGCCCTGCTTGAAGACGAAATAGTCGAAACCGGTCTCGCCGGGATTTGCGGGAAGATGCCACTTCCCTACCATTCCCGTTTGATAGCCGTTCTGGCGGAGGATTTTCGGCAGGGTTTGCTGCGCCGCGTCGAAGGTGGAGTGCGTCACGCCCTCCGTCGTTTCGCCAGGGTTTGAGAGCATGCCGTTCAGGTGGCTGTATTTCCCGGTGAGCAGAGTCGCGCGGCTTGGAGCGCAAAGCGCGTTGGTCGTGAAGCTGTTGTCGAAACGCATCCCTTCCCTGGCGATGCGGTCGATGTTCGGCGTCTCGAGCAGCTTGCTGCCATAGCAGCTGAGCACGCTGAGGGGCACACCCTCGGTGGTGATCCAGAGGATGTTGGGCTTGCCGGATGCAGCGCCGCCGGACGGCTGAGCCGCACTCGGCTTTGCATGGTCGGGCGTCTCGGCCGGCAGCAGCCCCGGAGCCAGAGCCGATCCGACAGCCGCGCTGCCGATGCGGGCGAGGACTTCTCTTCGCGTGATCAACTTTGCAGCTTCCTTCCTGTCTCTTGTGGAATCGAGACGCAGCGGAATCCGATGTTCGATGTGGAACTGTCTGGAGTATTCGAGGTGCGCGCTGCAACGCGGTAGCGATTGCAGTACGAAGCGTGACAGAGGAACGATCCGCCCTTCATCACCCTGGCGGCGCCGCTGTCGGGGCCGGCCGGATCGTGAAGGGCGGGCCCAGCCGCACCTTCGGCCGTGAACCAATCCGCGCACCATTCCCAGACATTTCCGGTGATGGAGTAGATGCCGAATCCATTGGGCGGAAAGGCGTCAACGGGACAGGTTCCGGCGTATCCGTCTTCAGCCGTATCGTGCACGGGAAATTCTCCCTGCCAGATGTTGCACAGGTGCCGACCACCGGGCGTCAGTTCGTCACCCCAGGGATAGAGTTTCTGCTCCAGGCCTGCGCGAGCGGCATATTCCCATTGCGCCTCGGTTGGGAGCGCGCGGCCAGCCCACGCAGTGTACGCAGCTGCGTCTTTCCAGGACACGTGCACCACCGGATGCTGCAGCCGGTCTTCGATGAGGGAGCCTGGACCTTCCGGCTCGTGCCAGCTCGCCCCTGGCACCTTACACCACCACGGCGCGGGGGCAGCGGTGTCTTCAACAAGCTGGTCGAAGCGGTTCTCTGGAATATGACCCCAGAAGACGAAGGACCACCCGAAGCGCTCCGCATCGGTCTGGTATCCCGTCGCCTGCACGAATACCGAGAAATCGGCATTGGTAACGGGAAAGGTATCGATTGCAAAGGGCGAGAGGGTCACAGGACGGACGGGGCCCTCACCGTCGGCGGGAAAGCCATGCGGATCGTCGGTGCCCATCAGGAATCGCCCGCCTGGCAGGTAAACCATCGGCCGTGGCAGTACCCAACCCTGCCGTTCGCTCGGATCACTCTTCGAGGGCGAATACGCCTTCGCACCGGCAAGCACACGGCGCACCGAAGAGGGAGTGCAGCATGGCTTGCCTTCGCGCTGCTCACGGATTGCGCTGGCAGACCTGTCGCTGCCATTCTGTCCGGCCGGTTCGATATCCACGATGGACATAGTTTCACAGGTAAGGCGGTTCTATCGAGCATCTGGTAGGGTGAACGGATGCATTGCGAGGGGCCGACGCTCCGGTGCAGGATGCCCTTTCGTCCCTGTGAATATGCGTGTGTCCTCTGAACGAAGCTCATTGCCGACGCCAAGACGCCGTTGGCGCATCGGCTGGCTGCTGGGGCTGGGCGTTCTGATCAATTACTTCGATCGCGTCAACCTCTCGGTCTCCCACAATGCTCTGATCGCGGCTTTCGGGATTTCCGATATCACCTTCGGGTACCTGCTGGGTGCGTACAACTGGACGTACGCGCTGTGCCAACTCCCCATTGGGGTGGTTCTGGACCGGCTGGGCGTGAAGCGCGTGGGCCGAGTGAGCACGTTTCTGTGGAGCCTTGCCTCCTTTGGCGCAGCAGTGACGCCGAACATTCCGGGATTCTTCGGCGCGCGGTTTCTGCTGGGGGTGGGCGAGGCGCCGACGTTTCCCGCAAATGCGAAGGCGGTCGGCCACTGGTTTCCGCCGGAGGAGCGCAGCTTCGCGACCAGCCTCTTCGATGCGGCGGCGAAATTCGCACCGGCTGCGGGTGTGCCACTCATCGGGCTGATGCTGCTGCATCTGGGATGGCGGATCAGTTTTGCCGCAACGGGCGTGGTGAGCTTCCTCTATTTCCTGCTCTTCTATGCGATTTACCGCGAACCGGAAGAGGATGCGCGGCTCAGCGCGCAGGAGATGACGCGCATTCGTTCGCACAGCGAGGACGCCAGTGCCGGGCCGGGCTCGCCCCCGTCGCTGGGATGGCTGCTGCGGCAGCGCAAAGTGCTCGGGCTGGCGATCGGGTTTGGATCGTACAACTACGTGTTCTACCTGCTGCTGACATGGCTGCCGAGTTACTTTTCGGAGTCGCTGCACATCAATTTGCGAAATTCATTTCTGTACGCGGGGTTGCCGTGGATGGTGGCCACGGTGACCGATCTTTTCGTAGGCGGGCTGCTGGTGGACGCGCTGATCAGGCGGGGATGGAATGCGAGCCGCGTGCGCATGACGGTGCTGGTCGCGGGTACGGCCATGGGGCTGGGGATTCTGGGCGGCGCGTGGGCGCACACCCCGGCGCAGGCGCTGATTTGGATCAGCGTTTCGATTGGGGGCCTGTCGGCGGCGGCGCCGGTGGGGTGGTCGCTGCCGTCGCTGATAGCGCCGCGCGGGAGCGTAGGGAGGGTGGGAGGAATCCTGAATTTTTCGAATCAGCTCTCGGGGATTGCGGCCCCCATTGTGACGGGCTACCTGGTATATGCGGGGCACGCGTTTGGCGCGGCGTTCGCGGTGGCAGGAGCCTATCTCGTCGCAGGCATCGGCGCCTATCTCCTGCTGCTGGGCAATACGTCACGAATTGGCGACGGCAGCGCAGCCTAGCGTGCTGTTTCTGAAGTTTGTTTCTACCTGTTGACCTTGCGGGACGAGGCGGCGGGCGCCGGCGGCCAAGGAGGAGGGCTTCGGGTGTCGGTTGCAGACTCCTGATAAGGACCTAAGAGCCGGACGAGAAAAAGCTGATGGCATTGGGTCCCGTCGCTTTCGCCTGATACATAGCGAAATCAGCTTGCTGCAATACCTCATTCGCCTCGATCTTATTGTCGCCAATCAGCGTGATGCCGATGCTGCAGGCGATGCCGCAATTGTTGCCATCGAGCAGGCAAGGCAGGGCAACGGCAGCGAGGATCTTTTCTGCGACGACCCTCGCCTGGGTCGCGGCGTTCTCCCAGTCGTCGCTCAGGTTTTCGAGCATCACCACAAATTCGTCGCCGCCGAATCGCCCTACGCTGTCGGTTTCACGAGTGCAGGCGGTAAGACGTCGCGCGAATTCCTGCAAAAGAAGATCGCCAACAAAATGGCCGAACGTATCATTCAATATCTTGAAATTATCCAGATCGATGAACATGAGCCCCAGCTTGCTGTTTCTCCGCACTGTGGCAGCAATCGCATGTGTCAAGCGATCCATGAGAAGACGGCGGTTGGCCACCCCTGTCAGCGGGTCACGAAACGCAAGGCCGGCTATTTTTTCCTCCGCTTCCTTAGCCTCTGAGATGTCGCGCGCGAAGGAGAGAATGCACGGAATGCCGTCAACCTCGATCAAAGATGCCGATAGTCTCGCCCAAAAGACGTCCTGATTCTTTCTCCTGAATTGGAACTCCAATTCATGAATGCCCGTGGCGAGGGACAGCATCTGAGCGAACCTCACTCGATCCGAGGCACGGACCCATAACCCAAGGTCGCTCGTTGTTCGTCCGGTGATTTCCCTGCGATCGTAACCCGTGACGTCGAGGAAAGCACGATTGACGTCGACAATCACTCCATCACTCACGCGTGAAATCGTGACTGCCTCGGGACTCGTCTCGTACACCTTGTGGTATCGCAATTCGCTGGCTTGGAGGGCAATGGAGGTGGCCCTGAGTTCGTCCTCAATTTGCCGCATCATCCGCTCTTTGACCTGTTTGCGCGCGGTCATATCTCTTGCGACCTTGGCATAGCCAGTCATCGCGCCATTGTCGTCCTGAATCGACGTCAGGACCACGTCCGCCCAAAAGCGGGCGCCGTCTTTGCGGACCCGCCAGCCTTCTGCTCTGGCGCTGCCATGAATCGCTGCGTCGCGAAGCAGTTGTGCCGGTCTTCCAATATCCACATCCTCCTGGGTAAAGAATCGCGAAAAGTTGGAGCCCAGAATCTCTTCTTCTGTATACCCCTTAATTTGCTCGCCACCGGGATTCCAGCTTTTGACGTTGCCTTCCGGATCCAGCAAATAAATGGCGTAATCGGAGATGATTCCTGCCACCGAGCGCATTTGCTGATCGTATCGGCGCGCAATCTCCTGGGCGGCGCGCTGCTCGGTCACATCCCGCACAATGCAGATTACGAGTGAACCGGTAGAAGTCACAATCGGTTTGAGCACGACATCGACGGGAATCTCGGTACCATCTTTGTGCAGCCCAACTAAGATGAGACCCGAGTCCATCGAGCGAGTCCTGGGGTGGGCGGCGTAGTTTTCTCGATGAATCGCGTGCATGGTTCGAAAGCGTTTGGGAATCAGATCTTCCACGGATTTGCCGTGGAGCTCTGCCGCTGTGTACCCAAACATCTCCGTCGATCCCGGATTCGTACTGTAGATGATCCCTTCTGCGTCCGTAAGGAGAATTGCGTCAGGAGAAAGCTCAAAGAGGTGTTCCGACGCGTGCTGGGTGAGAATCTGAAGGGCCTGCTGCGAGGTGATGTCTTTGCCTGGTCGTTTCCACGGTAGATCCGGCGATCGCAGGGAAGCTGTCACCGTGCCATCGGGCAGGATGGTGATATCGTTCGTGGCGCTGCAAACTCCGCAGAGCCAGTAATGTTCAACCTGGGGAGCTGGGCTGACATGCTGGACCATCCGAACGACTCGGCCCGAGTTCAGGTACTTGAACTCAGTTTCGCAGGCTGGATTGACACATTTCACGATCACGGCAATTTCCTCTCTGCGACCGCTGGATGGGGGAGTGCCGGGATTTACGCACAGATGCAAGTCTGCCCGAATGCTCCTGTTGCATGGAAGATACCTGGCCGTCAGACACTAGTTGAATGGCGGCGGCGCGGCTGGCTGTCTGGACTGCAACTTTTCCGGACAAATGTGTCCGGCTTCTGTCTTCGCCCGATGCGCGCCGCTGCGCATCAAGGCGAGACTGCGATCGCAGTGCACACAGTGCGTGCCGGGACTTAGCCTCGGCGCTGCATCCGTTCCGGAGGACCGTTTCCGAAGGTTACGATTGGAGCTCATAGGAAATCTCCAGAATCACTTGATGATTGAGGAATTGCATGAAATGGGCGCGATCGATTTTCGCCTGAAGACGAGTGAGACTCCATCCGCAACTCATGCCAGCCCCAGAACGGACACTTGCGAGTGGTCGAGTTCCATTTCCTCGGCGAAGAGAACTGCACCGTTGCCTTCGTCTAATCTGTGCAGCGATATTCGTGCGTCATCGAAGTTGGGAATGGCTCTGTGCAGGGTGCCCAACAGAGACGAGACGTTCTCAAAATCTGATTTGCCACAGGCAAGCGTGTCGCCATAGACGATAACCCGCAGACGGGCCTTCCCGTCCGAGAGGATCTGCTGAACGACGACACGGAGTACATGCTTTTGGGGGAGGTGCATGCCCACGTATCTCCAAAATGGACCGGGTGGAACGAATCCCAGCCAATGAGCATGGTCATGAAGGATGGCTGCGTAAGGTGAACGTACGGCGGATTGGGCGGGCGAGGATGTGACATAGATCACAGACGTAGATCCCGTTCGCTGGTAGTATTGTGGGCGCAGAAATCTCAGTTACCACCGGCATGAACCTCTCAGGGTAAGCCCCTCCTCCCGGGTCGCCGGCGCCAGCCGCATTCTCGGCGCGGTCAAGAAACATCAACGAACTTCAGAAACAAAAGACTAGGGTGCGGGCCTGGAAGGCAGCGCTCGCATGGCGCCGGTGGAGATGCCGCCGTCGACGAGCAGCGTTTGCCCGGTGACGTAGCGGCTGGCTTCGGAGGCGAGGAAGACAACGGCGCCGTCGAGATCGGCGGGCGCGCCGGGCCGTTGCGCGGGAATGCGCTCGGCGAGGTAGTCGACCCACTCCTTGTTTTCGTAGAGCACCTGGTTCTGCGCGGTTTTGAACCAGCCCGGCGCGAGGCAATTGACGGTGATGCCGTGCGGGCTCCAGTCGGCGGCAAGGCTCATGGTGAGCTGGCGGATGCCGCCGCGGCTGGCTCCGTAGGGAGCGAGCCCGGCGTAGCCGGCGACGCTGGTGACCGAGCCGATGTTGATGATGCGGCCGTAGCTGTGCCGCATCATACTGCGGGCGATGGCCTGGGCGACGAAGAAGCTGCCGCGCAGATTCGTGTCGAGGACAAGATTCCAGTCATCCCAGGTGATGTCGAGGGCCGGCTTGCGGACGTTGCACCCAGCATTGTTCACCAGGATGTGAATCTGACCGAAGGCGGCTTGGGCTTCCGCAGCCATGCGCTGAATGCTGGAATCATCGCGGACATCGAGCTCGAGCGTAACGGTGCGGCGGCCGAGAGACTCGATCTCGGCGGCGAAGCCGGCGAGCGTCTCTCGATGGCGGCTGGTGAGGACGAGATCGGCGCCGGCACGGGCAAGCGCGCGCGCGAAATACTGGCCCAGGCCGCGGCTGGTCCCGGTGACGATGGCCACCTGGCCGCTGAGATCGAAGAGAGGGTCGCTCACGATGCGGCCTCCGGGCTCGGCGCAAGCACGATCTTCATCAGATTGGGCTCATGGGCATAGAGGCGTTCAAACCAGCGCGGGCCGTCTTCGAGAGAAGCAATGGCGGTGATGAGCGGCTTCACCTGGATTTCGCCCCTGTCGATCATGGCGATGGCCTGCGGGTATTCGCCGGCGGATGCCGCCGTTCCCTGCAGCCTGAGCTGCCGGCTTACAACCGCCTGGAGCGGGATCGTTACGCGTGGAGCGATGTTGCCGATGAGAGTGACCGTGCCGCCCTTGCGGACGGAGGCGATGGCGGTGTCGATTGTCTCCTGACGGCCGACCGCTTCGAACGCGACATCGGCGCCGCCGCCGGTTCGAGTGGTCACTTCCCCTGCAAGGTCTTCGCCGGACAGATGGAGGGTTTCGTCGGCTCCGAGGCTGTGGGCGATTTCGAGGCGTGTCGCATCGATGTCGGCAATCAGCACGCGAGCGGCGCCCGCGGCGCGAGCTGCCTGCATCGTCAGCAGGCCGATCATACCGGCGCCGAGCACCAGAGCTGTTTCTCCAGCCTGGATCTCGCTGACGCGGACCGCGTGCAAGGCGACCGCGGTGGGCTCCAGCATCGCAGCCTCGGCAAAAGACATGGACGGAGGCAGGTGGTGGAGAATTCTTTCGGGGGCGGTGACAAATTCCGCGAAGGCCCCGGCGCGGCGATATTCGCCGCAGGAAACGCCGAGGACCATGCGGCGATCGCAGAGGTTGATGACGCCGCGGGCGCAGAAGGGGCATTGCCCGCAAAAGATTGTGGAATCGAAGGTGACGCGATCGCCGAGAGCGAAGCCGGTGACGCCGTCGCCGAGCGCAGCTACTTCGCCGGCTGCTTCATGTCCCATGACGATCGGGGGAATGCGACGGCCGGAGGAGCCGTCGTAGCCATGCACATCGCTGCCACAGATGCCGCAGGCGGCCACACGCACCAGCACTTCGCCGGGGGCGGGGACAGGCTTGGGGACGTCCCGCAGATTGAGCTTTTTATAGTCGTCGAGAACGAGAGCTTTCATGTCATCCGTCGAGGGCGCCCGGGGGTGCCCCTTCTGAGTATGGAAGAAAAGGCGCTCGCAATCCAGGCCGGGAGTGGAGAACAGGAGTGACCGCGACGGGGCGACTTATAATCAGCTTGTTGTGCGGGTCTTTTCGAAAGTTCGCGTCGTTGCCGCCGTTCTGCTAGTGAGCCTGGGGGCATGGGCTCAGGAGCCGGCCGAAGCCAAGCCTGCCGAACCGGCACAGGTGCACGGACGGCTGTTGCTGGTGCTGCCCTTTGAAAACAAAGCCGGAATGGCGAACCTGGACTGGATCGGCGAAGCCTTCCCCAACGTGCTGAACCGGCGGCTCAACGCAGCCGGGTTTCTGACCATCAACCGCGGCGATCGTCTCTACGCATTCGATCATCTGGGACTGCCCCTCAATCTGCAGCCGTCGCGCGCCATGACAATCCGGATTGCGCAGACGCTGGACGCCGATTACGTGATCTTCGGGAGCTACGCGCTCAATAACAACCAACTGGTGGCGCATGCGCAGATTCTCGATGTATCGGGGCTGCGGCTGGGGCCGGAAATCCAGCAGTTTGGCGACCTGGATCATCTGCTGGACTCGCTGAACAGCCTGGCGTGGCAGGTGACGCGGCAGCTCGATCCGCAATATGCCGTGGAAGAGCGGACGTTTTTGGCCGCGGATCGCAACTTGCGCGGCGACGCGTTCGAGGACTACATCCAGGGCCTGGCGGCGGGACAACCGTCGGAGCAAATCGAGCACTTGCGCGATGCGGTGCGGCTGGATGCGGATTTCGCGGCGGCATGGCTGGCTCTGGGACGGGCCTATTTCACGAATCAGGATTTCCAGGAAGCCGCGGCGACTCTCGGACATCTGCCGAAGAATGACCCCAACGCCATGGAGGCGCAATTCTATCGCGGACTCGCGTTTTTCTACACCGGTAATTATCGCGAGGCGGAGGACGCGTTTGCATTTGTGAGCATGAGGCTGCCGCTGCCCGAGGTGGTGAATAACCAGGGAGTGGCCGCGAGCCGTCGAGGCAAGGATGGCGGAGCGTTGTTCCAGCAGGCGATTGCGGCCGATCCGCGGGACGCGGACTACCACTTCAACCTGGCTGTAGCGCTGGCGCACCGCAACGACACCGCGGGCGCACTGAAGGAAGTGGAGGAGACGCTGAAGCTGCGTCCGCAGGACAACGAGGCCCAGGCATTTGAGGCGCAGTTGAAGGACCCGGCACCGCAGAAGCCGAATCCAGACCCGGGACACGCGATCACGGATACCCAGGGACCTCTGGAGCGGATCAAACGCGGGTACAGCGAAGCGGGATTCCGCCAGGCGGCGTTCGAGCTGGAGCAACTGCAGGAGATGCGGCTTGCGTCGATGCCTTCCTCGGCGCGCGCTGCGGCCCTGGTGAAGGACGGAGATGCGTTCTTCCAGAGGGGGCTGGTGCTGGAAGCGGAGCGGGAGTATCGTGAGGCGCTGGCAGCAGATGCCAAATCGTCGCTGGCCCATGCAGGGCTGGCTGCGGTGCGGGAGCGCGACGGCGATCCGGAAGCGGCACGCAAAGAGGCGCAGAGCTCGATTGAGCTGCGGCCCAACGTGCCGGCCTATCTGGTGCTGGCGCGGCTGGACCTGCAGGCGAACCAGCTGGCGGCCGCCGCGGGCGATGTGGGCGATGCGCTCAAAGTAGATCCCGCCAACGCCAATGCGAAAGGGATGCAGCTGGCGCTGCAGCGGCGCCAGCAACAGACGCCGTAGAGAGCAGCGGAAAGGCGGTCGGCGATGGAACGGTCAGCGGGAGAACGGCCGGCATTCAGCGAGCGAGCAACGGGCGTACGACGGTCAGGGATCGGGATCGCCCTGGGACTGCTTGCGACGCTCTTCTGGGGACTGCTCTTCCCTGCTACGGTGGCGGCGCAGAGGAGCAAAGTCGTGGTGCTGCACCTCGACGATACGATTCAACCGATCAGCGCGGATTACCTGAAGCGCGGCATCGACCGTGCCGCCGAATTGCGCGCGCAGGCGGTGCTGGTGGAGATGGACACGCCAGGCGGACTACTGGAATCGATGCGGGCCATGGTGGGAGACATTCTGGGTTCGCCCGTGCCGGTCATCGTCTACGTTGCCCCGGCGGGCAGCCGCGCAGGTTCGGCGGGGTTCTTCCTGATGGAAGCGGCGGACATTGCCGCGATGGCGCCGGGGACGGAGGCGGGGGCGGCGCATCCGGTGGTTGAAGTGGGCAGCGTCAGCGACACGATGAAGGAGAAGATCCTGAACGACGCGCTGGCCTTTCTGCGGTCGTATGTGTCGCTGCGCGGGCGGAATGTCGATGCGGCGCAAGCTGCGGTGAGCAACTCAAAATCGTACACGGCGACCGAGGCGCAGCAATTGCACCTGATCGATCTGACTGCGACCAGCGAAAGCGACTTGCTGAACGCGATCGACGGAAAGACGGTGAAGCGCTTTAATGGCGCGAGCGAGGTGCTGCACACCAGGGGCGCGGTGCTGGTTGCGGTGGACGAAAACCTGCGGGAAGCCATCATGGACCGGCTGATGGATCCGAACCTGGCAGTACTCATCCTGCTGGCGGGCGCGCTGCTGATCTATCTGGAATTCCATGTGCCGGGGACGATTATTCCGGGCGCGCTGGGCACGCTGATGGTGGTGCTGGCGCTGTTTTCGCTGAACCTGCTGCCGGTGCGGTACACGGCGCTGGCGCTGATCGTGGCAGCACTGGTGCTGATGGTGCTGGAGGCGAAGTTTCCCAGCCATGGGGTGCTGGCTTTGGGCGGGACGGCAGCGTTGATCCTGGGGATGCTGACGCTGGTGGCCGGGCCTATTCCGCAGATGCGGGTGCAATTGACGACGGCTGTGGCGGCGGGGCTGGCCTTCGGCCTGATCACGACGCTGCTGGTGCGTCTGGCCTGGCGGGCGCGACGGAACAAGGTGCTGATTGGGCCGGAGGCGCTGGTTGGCGCGGTGGGCGTGGTGCAACGGGCGATTGCGCCGCAGGGGCAGATTTTGGTGCACGGCGAATTGTGGCTAGCGACGGCGCCGGCTCCGGTACCCGCGGGCGAGACGGTGCGGGTACGTGCGGTAGAGGGCTTGACGCTATTGGTAGAACCGGTTCAGGAGCGCATGACAACCTGAATTCCGCGGGGACGGACCAACCGGCGGCGGTACAATGGCAGCCGGGCGCAAGGAGCCCGACCCATGCTTGGCATTCCGATTCTTGTCTTCCTGGCCATCGTTGTTCTCTATCTCCTGAACTGCATCAAAATCCTGCGCGAGTACGAACGGGCGGTGATTTTCCGGCTGGGGCGTATCCAGTTGCCGGCCAAGGGACCAGGGATCATTTTCATCCTTCGTCCCCTGGATCAATACGTGCGCGTTTCGCTGCGGCAGGAGGTGATGGAAGTGCCGCCGCAGGATGTTATCACCAAAGATAACGTTACGATTAAGGTCAACGCCGTCATCACGATGCGGGTGCTCGACCCGGCGAAGGCGGTGATTGAGGTTTCGAATTACGTGTACCAAACCTCGCAGTTCGCGCAGACCACGCTGCGCTCGGTGCTGGGTGAAGTGGAACTCGACGGCTTGCTCTCGCACCGCGACGCGCTCAATCAGCGGATCCAGACCATCATCGATCAGCGGACAGAGCCGTGGGGCGTGAAAGTGGTGAGCGTGGAAGTGAAGCAGGTGGATCTGCCGGACTCCATGCTGAGGGCGATGGCAAGGCAAGCCGAGGCGGAGCGCGAGAAGCGGTCGAAGATCATCAATGCCGAGGGCGAGTTTGCGGCCGCGCAGCGGCTGGTGGAAGCGGCTGATTTGCTGGCGGCGCAGCCGGTGACGCTGCAACTAAAGTACCTCCAGACCCTGATCGATATTGGGGTGGAGAAGAACACGACCATCGTCTTTCCGCTGCCCATGGAACTGCTGTCGCTGCTGGGCAACGCGTTTACCCCGAAACAAACCGCCGGGCAACCAGAACAGAATTAAGGGAATCGGGTTTATAACCGGTCAGGCGGCAGAGGCGCAACATGGGATTAATCACGGAAGAACAAGAAAGTGCAGTAGCTGCGGGAGGCGGACTGGGACGGCGCACCCGCGTGGAAAGCGAAGAAGCGGAAATTACGCTGGGGATGCGTTCGCTGCTTGGGGTTTTCTTTGGGCTGGTACTGATCTGCGGGATCTTCTTCGGGCTAGGCTATTCGGTTGGCCGCAGCGGCGGCTCGCGTGTGGCCGCGAATGACCCGTCCAGCGCAGCGAATCCGGCAGGGGACAGCAGCGTGAAGAAGCCTTCGGCGGAACAGAGCCTGACGCCTGCGCCATCAACCAGCGACGCCACCCCGGCCGGCGAGGCAGGAGCAACGACAGCTACGCCAGGCGAGACTGCGCCGAATGCGGAGCAGACCAACGCCGGACAGCCGACTGCGGGGGCGACGAACGGTGTGCAGCCGAGTGCTGCGCAGAATCCGGGCAACGCGACGACACCGACGCCGTCCATTCCTGCACAGACGACGAGCCAGGCGTCAGCGCCTGCCATCGAGAAGAAGGCGCCGGTGTACACGGCACCTGTAGCCAGCCCGGCTCCTGCACCGCAGCGGACAGTCGCACCCCGGGCGTACGCGCCCGCTCCTGCTCAGCCGGGTGCGCAGAATCCGATGCCAGCGGCGTCCGCGGTTCCGGGGATCTACATGGTGCAGATCGCGGCTGTGCGGATGCAGCAGGATGCCAACGTCCTGGTCAGCGCGCTGCAGCGGCGGGGTTACAACGTGGTGGTGCGCAGAGAGACGCAGGACACGCTGTTGCACGTGCAGATTGGACCCTTCAGCTCTCGGACGCAGGCGTTCCAGATGCGATCCCGATTGCTGGCGGATGGATATAACGCCGTGGTGAAGTGAAGTGCAGGGAGGATAGGGATTGAGGATTGGGCCGCGGCCTCAGAGTTCAGAGCGTTTCGGGCGCGTCCAAATCCGATTTGGCGCCCTTCCAAATGAAACTTCACCGCGGATCGCATCGCATCCACTCGGGAAGTCCTGAGGCAATGCTGTCGCGGACCGCGGCCGACAGATTGTCGCGGGATGCGTAATCGCGAGGCATCAGCGGTGGGTGGAAGATGACGTGCGCTGTGCCGGGCGCGATCTTGATGCTTCCCTTTTTCATCATGCTTTCGGTGCCGTGGATGGAGACGGGAATGACGGGCGCTCCCGTTTCCATGGCGAGATAGAACGGCCCCTTCTTCAACGGCTGCAGACGCCCGTCGCGCGAACGCGTGCCCTCGACAAACGAAAGGATATGGACTCCGGAAGCGAGCACCTGCGCAGCCGCCTGCACGCTCTCAACGGCGCTCTCCACGCGGCCATCGCGATCGACGGGAATGAAGTTCGCCAGGCGCATGCCGTACCCGAGGATCGGGATTTTGAGCAGAGAGCGCTTGATAAAGACAGCGACCCGCCCGGGCAGCAGCGGAATGAGCACGGGCGGGTCGAGATTCGAAACGTGGTTGCAGAGAAAGATCGATGGCTGTGCGGAGTGGAGCGCAGCGCGGCCCTCGACCCTGACACGAATACCGGCCAGACGCAGACTGATGCGCACGACTCCGAGCGCAAAGCGATACAGGAAAGTGATGTTGCGCGAAAGCAGGGTCCAGGGGATCGCAATGAGCGCGACGGGCAGGCCGAGGACGATCCACGTTGAGAAAAGAACGAGCGCGGCGAACATGAATCAGCCGCTCCGCGAGTGCTGCCGGAGTGCAGAGGGGAGCTTCTCGTAAATGCCCTCAAAGCCGCCGTTGGAGAGGATGGCGACAACATCCCCGTGCTTTAGCTTCGGAACAAGATGGGCAACAATCGCGTCTGCGCCGGGCAGAAGTACCGCGGGGTGGCCGGCATTGTTGAGAGCGGCCACGACATTCTCCGGATGCAGGCGCTCCGCGGCGGGAATCTTCTCGGAGTGGAAGACGCCGGCAAGGATGGTCTGATCAGCAAGGCCCAGGCTATCGACGAGTTCGCGTTCGAAGACGTTGCGGCGGAGAGTGTTGGAGCGGGGCTCCAGAACGGCGATGAGACGGCGGCCTGGATAGGCGGAGCGCAGGGCGCGGAGGGTTTCGCGGATCGCGGTGGGGTGGTGAGCGAAGTCGTCGATGATGGTGATGCCGTCCACCTCAGCGCGGACTTCCAGCCGGCGGCGTACGCTGCGGAAGGTGGCGAGGGCCTCGACGATGGCAGGCTGCGGCACACCCTGCCCGGAGGCAAGGGCGGCGGCAGCGGTCGCGTTAAGGGCGTTGTGTTCGCCGGCCATGGCAAGCGTAAGCTCGGCCCAGGGCTGGCCATTGTGGAGGACGTGCCAGTGGCTGGCACCATCTTCAAAACGAAGGTCCCTGAGGCGCCAGGCGGAATCAGCCTGGAAACCGTAACGCTCGACTGCGCAGAAGGCGCGGTTGACACACTCCGAGACGTTTTCGGGGGCGTCGAAGGCTACGATGCGGCCGCGGCGAGGAATGAGGTTGACGAGGCGTTTGAAGGCGGTCTTGACGGCGGCCAGATCGGCGTAGATATCGGCGTGGTCGAATTCGACGTGGGTGAGGATGAGCGCGTCGGGAAAGTAATGCATGAACTTCGGCCCTTTATCGAAAAACGCCGTGTCGTACTCGTCGCCTTCGATGATGAAAGGGACGCCTTCGCGAAGCTGATAGCTGGTACCGAAGTTCTCGGCGACGCCTCCGATGAGGAAAGACGGCGCGAGCTGAGGATTGTGCCGGGCCGCGACTTCGTAGATCCATGCCAGCATGCTGGTAGTGGTGGTTTTGCCATGAGTGCCGGCGACAACGAGGGATTCGTGGCCGCGAATGAATTCGCCGTGAAGGATCGCCGCTAGCGAGGTGAACGGAGTGCGCTGGTCGAGCACGTACTCCAGCTCGACATTGCCGCGAGAGATGGCGTTGCCGACGATGACGAGATCGGGCGCGGGCTGGAGATTCGATTCGGCGAACGGCTCGGCGATGGGAATACCGAGCGAGCGCAACAGATCGGACATGGGCGGGTAGGCGGCCTGATCGGAGCCGGTCACGCGATGCCCTTTTAACTGGAGGAGTCCGGCGAGCGAGGCCATGGCTGTGCCGCAGATACCGATGAGATGGATATGTTTCTTATTCTGCATGGGGGAAGGATGCGACGGCGGGTGCGAGTATCTGTAACTGTGGCGAATCGGAATCGAGAATCAGCTCGGCTTCGAGGCCAAGCGGCAGGGTGACGTTGCCGTGGGAGACGTGGCCGGAGCGGAGGCCGATGGCAACGGGCACATCGAAATCGGCGAGGACGCGCAGGATGACTTCGTCGAGTTGGGCGGGATCGTCCGCGCAATCGAGCATTTCGCCGAAGACGAAGCCGCGAACGCCCGCGAACTTCCCTGCCAGGATCATCTGGCGCAGCAGGCGATCGATCCTGTAGGGCTTCTCGCCGCGATCCTCGAGAAAGAGGAGCTTGTCTTCGGTCTGCGGCGCGTACGGCGTACCGAGCGAGGCGGCCAGGATACTAAGGCAGCCTCCGTAGAGCGTGCCACGGGCACGGCCGGGGCGCAGGGCACGAATTCCCTCCTCTGCTCCGACTCCGATCAGGCCGCCGCTGATCGCTGCGTTGAAGCTCTCAAGATGAAGACCGTTATCGACCGAAAAATCGGCCGCGCACATCGGGCCGTGGAACGAGATGAGACCGGTTCGATCGAGGAGCCAGGTTTGCAGCGTCGTCATATCGCTGTACGCGAAGAAGGGCTTCGGGTGGGATCGGATGAGGTCGAGGTCAACGTCCGGGAGGAGATAGTTCGATCCGTAACCACCACGGGCACAGATGATGGCGGCTACAGCTGGATCAGCAAAGGCATAATGCAGATCGGCGAGACGGTCGGCCACCGATCCAGAAAAGTAAGGCGGATGCTTGCCGCAGGCGTGGTCGGCAGCAAACGCATCGTAACCGAGACTTCGCAGCGCCTCCATGCCGCGCGTGATGCGTTCGGGCTGGGCGCTCGAGGCGGGCGAGACGACGGCGATGCGCGCGCCGGAAGGAACAGCCGGAGGCATGAGCAACTCTCTAGCCAAGCAGGATCTCTCCTGTGGCGACAAGCTCGGCGGGACCGGTGAGGGTCATCTCGGCGCCCGGGCCGGACCATTCCACCGATTGCGCGCCGCCGGGGGCGTGGACGGTCATTGGCGATTGGCCGCCGCAAAATGAGATCGCCGCCGCGCCACAGGAGCAGGTTCCGGTGCCGGAGGAGGACGTGGGCCCGACGCCGCGCTCGAAGATGCGAATCTCGATCTCGTCAGCGCGGATCATGCGCAGACAGAGGACGTTGGTCTGGTGCGGGAAGTCTTTGTGGAAGCAAATCTCGCGGCCGAGTTCCTGCCACCCGCGGCCATGGGCGCGAAAGCTGTCATCGTTCACCACGATGACGAAGTTGGGGTTGCCCATGGAAACTCGGGTGCCGTAGACGACCGTTTTGTCTGCCAGCGTGACCTGCATCTGCTTGAGATCCGGGGTGCCCATGTTCGTTGCGATGCGATACGCCGTCGCGCCGTTCTCGACGATGTGGCAGATTCGCGGGCCAGCGTCGGTATCGAGGGTGATGGTATCTCCCGGCGCGGCGCTTGCGGTCTGCGCCATCCATGCCGCTGCGCAGCGGGTGCCGTTGCCGGAAATCTCCGCGACGCCGCCATCGGCGTTGACCAGACGAATACGACCAGAGAGGGGCCCGGTGCGCTCGAGGAACTCAACCCCATCAGCGCCGATTCCGGTGTGACGCTCGCACAGCCGCTTCGCCAGGGCAGGACCGGTTTCAGGATCAAGGGCGCCTTCGACGATCAAAAAATCATTGCCGCAGGCGTGGGCCTTGGCGTAGCGCATTACTCATCCTCCGAGTCACGGAACGCACGCACCTGGTCGATGGCAGGCGAGGCGGAGAAGGCCGCCTGCAGGCGGCGATGGGCGCGCTGGCTGGCGGAAACAGAAAATGACAGGCGCGAGAGATTGCCGACGGGATCGTTCTCCACGCCGACGAGGCGGCGATTCTCGCTGTCCATCACGGTGAGGAGGGCTCCTGTCATCTGCGCAGCATCGCCGCCACGGACCTCATAGGTAACGGAGTAGAGCTTGAGGTTAGCGCGGTATTCGAGCAGGCGGATCAATTCCAGAACCACCAGCACGAGGACGGTCGCGAAGACGGCGGGCACGTACAGGCCGGCGCCGCAGGCCATGCCTATGGAGGCGACGGCCCACACCGTGGCTGCGCTGGTGAGCCCGCTGACGCGGTCGCGGTTGTGCAGGATAAGCCCGGCGCCGAGAAAGCCGATGCCCTGCACGATGTTCGAGGCGATTTGGCCGCGATTCGCGCTGCCTTCACCGGCAATGATCACCGAGAGGAATGTGAACATGGCCGCGCCAAAACAGATGAGGACATTCGTGCGCACGCCGGAGGGCCGGTGGTGCCATTCACGATCCACGCCGATGGCGCAGCCCAGGGCGGCAGCGAGCAGCAGACGTCCGGCCACGCCGCTGGTGAGCAGCATTTGCTCCAGCCGGCTGTAGGCCAGCATGTGACCGGACTGGTAGAGATCGAGCATCATTCAGGGACAGGGTACAGCGTTCAGGGCACAGGGTACAGAAGTCCGGCGCGGGGGTTAGCGATTCGTTATTGGGAACTGCGATTCATCGGCTACCTCGATAGCGGGTGGATCGATAGAACCGAACGCAGGGCTGGCCGGTGGAGCAGACGATGTCGAGCAGCTTCAATCCTTCGGGATGGGCGGCGACGGCCTGGGCGACGGCGTCCTGGTCAGAGGCGATTACCCACTCTGCCGATTGCGCTGGATGCTGAAGGGCAGCGTTCCACGCGTAGTAGTCACTTTCGTTGATGGTGCGGCGCAGAGGAATACCGGCACGCTGAAACGCGCCGATGTGGTCCGAGGTCCAGACAAGGATCGGCACCTGTGGCGGAAGGCGGTCAAGAGCGGTTGCGTATGCTGTTTCGAACGGTATGCGCGTGCGGGCGTTTTCAATCGCCTCGGCGAGGACCAGCGGCGTGCCGCGGATCAGCGCGGAGGTGTCAACGAGGATGATGACGATGGCTGCGAGCAGCGCCAGCGGGGCATGGGCGGGCCAGCGGCGCTCGGCGCGGGTGATGAAGCGGGCGACGAGGAATCCGAGCGAGATCGCAAAGGCGGGCAGCAGTTCCATGCCGTAGCGGGTGTTGTACCAGGAGTTCGGCCACCAGATGGGGATGTGGATGGGGACCGATCCGTAGGCGATGGAGTATGCGTAAAAGGGCGCGGGCATCCAGAGCAGCAGCACGGAGAGGATCGTTCGCCGGCGCCAATGAACAACGGCAGCGATGGTTCCAATGACGGCAAGACCGAGCAGCAAATTGGCCCAGTGCACCGGCGCTCCGCCGAGCTCGGCGGTCTTGAGGAAGTACATCTCGGCGACGCGCAGGCTGTGCCAGCCGGGGTAATGCGGAGAGCCGGGTGGCGACGTGCGAATGTCGATCGCCCTGGCCGAGTAGGGGCCTCGCATGAAGTCGAGCCAATCGCCGTACTGGCGGGCATTCCAGGCGAGCCAGAGGACAGGGCCGGTGATGAGCAAGGCCGTAAAGAGGACAAACGCTCCGCCCACGCGGGATTTCCAGAGTTGGGTTTGTGGGATGGGCGCTTTGAAAATGCTCCAGACGACGATGCCCCACACGCAGAAGGCGAAGATCCAGCCATCGTAGCGGGTGAAGATGGCTGTAAAGAGGATGACGCCGCAGGCGGTCACAGTGCGGCCTGCCGCCGGGTAGTTCCCTTCTCTGATCCCGCGAACGAAAGCGGTGAGGAAGAGCGTGCTCCAGATGATCTGGCAAAGGAAGAGCGGCTCGGTCATCGCGGTGGTCTGCATGTAGAGAAGGCCGGGGTTGAGCGCGAAGAACAGCGTTGCGACGACGGCACCGGCGGGTCGCAGCCAGTAGCGCGCGAGCCGCCAGAGTCCTGCGACGGAGAGGACGTAGCAGGCCATCGACGGGATCGCCCCGGCGATGCCGCTCTGCCACCACGACATTTTGGCGGCAAAGGGCATCATGAGCAGATGTGGAAATGGCAGCCAGACGGAGCCGATTTGGCGGATGCCAGGGTTGAGCGAGTCAAGGATGCGGCGCGCGATGTGGAGATGCGCCACGGCGTCACCGTAGAGGAGAAGCAGGTTACGTGGATAGCAATAGCCGAAGGCCAGGAGCGAGAGCACCGCCGCGACCATGGCCACGAAAGCGGTCTCGTGGCGCAAAGAGCGCGCGGCGGAAACTTCCGGCTTCCTTGTCGCGTTAAGCGATCTTGCCATTGCGCTGGGATTCGGTTTCTGGAAGAAAGCGGAAATGCAGGTCCATTCGACTCGCGCCTGAATTGTTCAGCGCGCAAAAAAGCGCGCTGATTCTCGGATAGCTCGCTCAGGATGACAGATTTTACCTAAATCCCGGAGGAGTTGGATCGCTGGGTGCCACCAGGCGGCGCCGCTCAGTCGAGGTGCGAGAGCTGCCGGAAGAGCGCAAAGCGTTCCTCGATTTCATTGGGAGCGAGCTGCTGGAGGCGCTCGGTGCCGAAGCGCTCGACGGCGAACGAGCCCATGACGCTGCCGCAGAACATCGCGTGACGGAAGACCGCCGGCGTGAGCGCCGGCTGAGAAGCGATGTAGCCGAAAAACCCCCCGGCAAAGGAGTCGCCGGCACCTGTGGGATCGACGACTTCGGCGAGCGGCAGTGCGGGGGCTCGAAAGGGCGTGTGCCCGTCGAGACCCGGGAAGGAGCGCTCGCTGAAGAAAGAGGTCGCGCCGTACTCGCCGTGCTTGACGACCAGGGACTTCGGCCCCATGGCCAACACCTTGCGGGCAGCGACGACCAGGTTGTTTTCCTTCGCCATCATCTTCACTTCGCCGTCATTGATCAGGAGCGCGTCCAGCATGGGCAGGACTTTGGCCAGGTTTTCGGAGTGATCCTTGATCCAGTAATTCATGGTGTCGCCGCAGACCATCTTCGCCTTAGGCATTTTGTGGCGGACGTCGGCCTGCAACACGGGATCGATATTGGCGAGGAAGAGATACTCGCTGTCTTCGTAGGCTGCGGGAATCTTGGGCGAGAAACTCTGGAAAACGTTCAGCTCCGTGTTGAGGGTCTGCGCCTCGTTGAGGTTCTTCATGTACGAGCCGCTCCAGAAGAAGCTCTTCCCCGAGACATGCTCAATGCCGCGGGTATCGATCTTGCGGCGCGTCAGGACTGCTTCCTCCTCGGCGCCGAAATCCTCGCCGACCACGCCGATGACGCGCACAGTCGTGAAGTAGCTGGCTGCGAGGGCAAAATAGGTTGCGGCGCCACCGACACAGCGATCACGGCGTCCAGAGGGAGTCTCAATTGCGTCAAATGCGACACTGCCTACGACAAGGATAGACAAGCAGGAGCCTCTCTTTTTTGAAGATTAATTTTGGTTCAGGTACTTCCCGATGAGCAGATCGAGTTTCTCACGCGTCGTCGCAGGAATGGCGTCGCGGCTGGTGAGAATGGCATGCTGCAAAGCTGACTGGCAGGGGCAGGCGCGCTCCGCGGGCATGGCGGCAACGGCAGCCTGCACCACGCGGCAGGCATTCGCGGCGTTTTGGTTGAGGACGGCGACGATCTGATCCACCGTGACGTCATCGTGTCCTTCGTGCCAGCAGTCGTAGTCGGTGACCATGGCGGCCGTGGCGTAGCAAATCTCCGCCTCTCGCGCCAGCTTGGCTTCCTGCAGATTAGTCATGCCGATGACGTCGGCACCCCAGCTTCGATAGAGGTTTGATTCGGCGCGAGTGGAGAACTGCGGACCTTCCATGCAGACGTAAGTGCCCTTCGGTTTGGCGGTCACGTTCTGGGACTGGCAGGCGCTGGCGAGAACACCGGCGACCGTGGAGCAAACGGGATCGCCAAAGGCGACGTGGCCCACAATGCCGTCACCGAAGAATGTGGAGATGCGATGGAAGGTACGATCGACGAACTGATCGACGATGACGAATTCGCCGGGGTGGTGTTCCTCTTTGAGGGAGCCGACGGCGGAGAGCGAGAGAATGCGCGCGACAGCGAGTTTCCTGAATGCGTAGATATTCGCGCGGAAATTAAGCTCAGACGGAAGCAGGCGATGCCCGCGACCGTGGCGGGCGAGGAAAGCGACTTTGCGGCCCTCGAGCTCGCCGAGAACGAAGGCATCGCTGGGATCGCCAAAGGGAGTGGAGATGCGCTCTTCGTGAACGCCGGTGAGGCCGGGCATGGAGTAGAGCCCGCTGCCTCCGATGATGCCGATTTCCGCCTGTTGCAAAAGGACTCCCTGCGCGGCGCTACGGGGCGACGCGCACGCAAAGTTTGGGATCAACGCAAGAAATCAGTATAAATGGCGGCGTCTGGGCGGAACCCGAAGAACAAAAAGCCCACCACTGAGAACACGAAGAGCCTAGAGGGACTGGAGTCTGCCCGGATGCTTAGTGTCGCGGCAGGGCAGCTTTCATCATGCCGCAGTCGGACATGAAGTGGACGAGACCGCCGGTGAGGTCAAAGGCGGGCTGGGCGTTCAGCGTCGCGAGCTGACCACCGCTCTCCTGCTGTGCGCCCAGCATCAGCAGCTGCAATTTGCGGGCCGTGGCCAGGTTGAAGCTCTCACTGATGAAAACATCGTTGCCGCTGGTGACGATGAGCACCGGGCCTTCGTCGGTGCGATAGATCTGCTCGTCCTGGCCGGTTTCCGCGCTGGAATCCCGCGTGACGCGAGCGTACTTGTGGCTCAGCTCCCTGGCGTACATTTTGACGAAGTCCGTCGCAGCGTCCGGGGACTTCCACTGGGAGAGATACAGCAAAGAAACGGAGGCCGTAGAGTTCTTGTCAGGCGCGTCCTTCTTCTGCGCGGCGTAGTAAATGCCGCCGTCCCACTCCGGTGTCAGTTCGGCCGCGGCTTGCTGGCCGCCAAAGAGCTCGGAAAGGATCTGCACGTCCAACTCGCCCATGACGCCGATGTCATAGGGGCTATAGGAAGCATCGATGACGGGATGGATGTCGGGCATGCGCAGCAGGGGCACCTTCGCGTGTCTTTCCCATGCATGCGGATTCATGACCTCATAGCTCGAGTCCGGCGGACGGTCGAGCACGTCAGCGTAGGCGGCAGCGGGATCTTTCGAATCGGTGAGCACAGTCGTCTCGAACTTGAGGCCATATTTGTAGGGGAACAAAAGCGACTCCTGCAAAAGGAGAGGGGCGCGGGCCATGACGGGGTCCTGCGCGTCGCCCGAGCCGGTCATGGTATCGATGAATTCCTGAACGATTTCCGGTGAGTTGCGTACGGTGATGTGTTTGGAGGCGAAGCTGTAATCGAAGAAGACGGCCATGGCCTGGCCTTCGACGACCGCTTCGCGGGCCGTATCGTCCTCGTCGGTGGCGACATGCTTTACATCGTCGGCGTAGCTGTGAGACAGGTCGTCGCTGGTCTGGTTCTCCCACTTATCGAGGCTCACGTGCTGATCCTGGAGCGCATGGGTCAGCTCGTGCGCGAGCACAGGCTTTTGCGTCTCGGGATCGATCCAGTCGAGCATGTTCACCGTTTTGGTTTTGCTGTCGTAGAAGGCGGCAATCTGCTCGTCGAGCAACTGCACCAGGAACGGCTGCAGTTGAAAATCGGCGTCGATGAGGCCGAATTTCTTCAGAACGATCTCGGAGCGCTCCATCCGCTTCGCATCCTTGTCGTCGTGCATTTTGTCGACCAGATACTTCTCGACCTGGGCGCGGGTAGTGAGCTTCGACTTGACCTGGCGCTTGATGGGGAGTTTCGTGTCGTCGGAGGCAAACTGGAGAATGCCACCCACCGACGAGAACAGATCCTTTGCCTGGGCGGGCGTGATGTGAGTCTCCGGCGCGGGTTTCGCCTGCTGGTCCGAGGGGGCCTGCTGGGTAGCCGGGGGGGCGGCCGGTTGATTGGGCGACGCCGAACCAGGGCTGGTCTGGGCAACCGCAGAAAGCGCAGGAAAGAGCGCACAAATTGTCAGACCGGCTATTTTCTTTGTGAACATCTTCTTCTCTGCAACCTCTTCGGACGAGTTGGCCGCCAGACCGGGTCTTGCTCCAGCGAGACTATAATTTCTTTAAGAGCTTTGCATGAGCCAAACGACCCCAATCGCCGATGCAGTGGTCTCAGCAACCCCTCTGGCGGCACGTCTCGCCCGGGAAAACCCAGTTCTCGAACTGAAGATGCATCGCGGAGCGCAGACGCCGCTTCGGTTCGCCGGAATTCGCGACGAACTACGAGCGCTACTGGAAAAGGGGGGGGTATTCGACCTGGGATATCGCACCTTTCTTCGGGCGGGGGGCAAAGACCGCGTTCGCTGGCTGAACGGGATGATTACTCAGAACGTGAAGGGAATGGAGCCCGGAGAAGCCGCCTACACGCTGGTGCTGACCCCGCAGGGACGCATTCAGGGTGATGCCGACCTCTTCGTTCACCAGGACGTGATGTTTCTTGAAACCGACCGTTCGCAGTCCGAACGCCTACTGAGCCATTTGCGGCGCTACATCATTATGGATGAAGTGCAGCTTGAGCAGTTAGACGCTGAGACCACGGCATTGGGAATCGCCGGGCCTCGGGCAGAGGAGATTCTTGAGAAGCTGGGCGCGCCGGCACCGCAGACGGGAACCATTCATACCGTCCAGGCAGCGGAGATCGAGGTGGAACTGATCGGCAGTTATAGCCCGGTGGTTCCCCGGTACGAATTGCACGTTCCCGCGGCCCGGGCGATGGACTTATGGAACGCGCTGACAGCAGCGGGCGCGACCCAGTGCGGCATTGCGGCGATGGAGGATTTCCGCGTGCTGGAGGGGATTCCGCGGTTCGATGTGGACTTCAGCGATAAGCATCTGCCCCAGGAGGCGAACCTTTATCGGGCGCTCCATTTTACGAAGGGTTGCTACATTGGGCAGGAGATTGTGGAACGCATCCGAGCGCGAGCGACGGTGCACCGGTCGCTGCGGCAATTTGCTTTGGAAGGAACAACGCCGTCCCTGGCGGCGGGCGAGGCGATCGAAGTGCGGTCGGGCGGCGCGGCGGTGGGCGAGCTGACCAGCGTGGGGAATTTCCAGCTGCCGGAACTGACGAAAACGCTGGCGCTGGGGATGGTTCGCGTCGAGGCACTCGGAAAGAGCGAGGCGGGGACAGAACCGCTCGCCTATGACGGAGGCATTGCCGTTCCGGTGGCTGAGCCGCAGCAAGGGACGAAATTCTGACCCGAATCTCAAACGGGAGAAGTGAATTCTTATGGATGAAAAACAACGCTCGTTTACCGTGACCGACCGGCGCAAGTTCACCATGGAGGGCGATCTGCGCGACGAGTCTTCGCCTGGTGAGCGCACGGAAGAACCGATTGCCGCCCGCCCTGAGCCGAACAACGTGGTCACCATGCCAACGCCAGAGACGCCCGATCGAGCAGGCCAGGAGGAACAGGCTGAGGAAGTTGAGGGTCCGCAGTTCACCGAGCAGGAGACCGCCGAACAGGACGCTGCGTACCAACAGTCGTCGCGGCAACTCGATGACATGTTGCGCCAGGCGAATCCAGAGATGGGCGCTTCGGCTGCGGTCAGCTTCGAGCACATCATCCAGTCGTTCTATGTGTCGGCCATGATCGCCATGGGGGCCGGTACCGAGCCGGGCCAGAAACCCAGAGTCGATATTCTGGGCGCGCGGCAGAGCATCGACATGCTGGCGCTGCTGCAGGAGAAGACGAAGGGAAACCTGACGCCGAAGGAAGAGGCGGCGATGCAGAACGTGCTCTTCGAATTGCGCATGATGTTTCTCGAGATCACCAATGCGATCGCGCAGCAGGCGCAGCGCGCGCCCGACGGCAGGAAGAAGTAGCGAACGCGGGCGGATGAAGGCAGAAATCGTCTTTCTCGGCAGCGGAACCTCCATGGGTGTCCCCACACTGGGCTGCCGGTGCGCCGTCTGCACCTCCGCAGATGCGCGAAACCGCCGCACCCGGCCTTCGATTGCAGTAATTTGGACCGGCAGGGACGGAGCGCAGCACACGGTGGTCATCGATACCGGCCCGGATTTTCGGCATCAGGCTCTGCGCGAGGATATCCGGCATGTGGATGCGGTGCTCTATACCCATGCCCATTCGGACCACATTCTCGGCATGGACGACCTGCGGCCGCTCAGCTTCCAGCATCGGCCGGCGATGTTACCGCTCTATGCGGATGATGCAACCGCCGCAGTCCTGCGGCGCATTTTCGATTACACCTTTGCGAAGGACGCGACGTATCCGACGCGAGCCCGCGTGGAACTCAACCGTCTGGAGGGGGAGGAAAGCGCGAAGATCCACGGCGTTCTCTTCCAGCGCGTTCCTTTGTTGCATGGCACGATGCAGGTGGCGGGGTTTCGCTTTGGGAAGGCTGCGTATTTGACCGATATGAGCAGTATTCCGGAGACGAGCCTGCCGCTGCTCGAGGGTCTGGATGTGCTCATTCTGGATGCGCTGCGGCCGCAACCGCATCCCAGCCATGCGAATCTCTGCGAGGCCCTTGCATGGGTAGAGCGGATCCAGCCAAAGCGAGGTTGGTTCACGCACATGTCGCATGAGGTGGATCACGAGAAGACAGAGAACGCGTTTCCGCGTCATGTGCAGCTGGGGTATGACGGGCTGCGGATTCAGTTTGAGCTGGATGCAGTGAGCAGGCAGGAAACGCGGCAACGAGAATGAAGATCTACCGATCCGTGGGCGAATGGCCGGCTGGGGTGCCGCGGACGGTCGCGGCGATCGGCAACTTCGACGGGGTGCATCGCGGACACCAGGAAATTATCGAGCGTGTGCTCGAGCGGGCCAGAGCGCTGGACGCCCAGGCGGTTGCCGTCACGTTCGACCCCCATCCCGTGGCGCTCCTGCATCCGGCAAAAGCGCCAAAGCTGATTACGACGATTCCGGAGCGGCTGCGCCTGCTGGCGCAGACGGGGCTGGATGCAACGCTGGTGATCCCGTTCACGCGGGCGTTCTCGATGCAGTCAGCGCGGGAGTTCGCGGTGAATGTCCTGTGCGAAGTGCTCCAGGTTGCGGAGGTGCACGAGGGCGACACATTTCGCTTCGGGCATGGGGCCACGGCAGGAATTGCTGAACTGAAGGAATTGGGGAGTGAGCTGGGGTTTGCGGTGGCATCGCATAGAGCGCTGACGGTGCGCGGCGTGGCGGTCTCGAGCAGCGAGGTGCGGCGGCGCATCGTGGCCGGGCAGTTGTCGATGGCTCGCGCCCTTCTGGGAAGGCCGTTTTCGATCCTCTCGACGGCCGCGCGCGGTCGCGGAGTGGGGGCAAAACTGACGACACCGACCATCAATCTTGCGACCTATTTCGAGTTGCTGCCTCCGGATGGAGTCTATGTGACAAGGGTGCGGATCGGTGACGGACCCGATGCGCCTGTGTGCTCCGCAGTGACCAACGCGGGGATCCGGCCGACGTTCGATGCAGCTGGGTTTGCGGTTGAGTCGCATCTGCTCGATGGGCCGCCTCCGGTGGAACTCAAGGAGAGCACGCCGATTGAGGTATGCTTCCTCACGCGGTTACGCGATGAACGGCGCTTCCCTTCTGTGGAGGCGCTGAGGGACCAAATCCAGCGCGACGTGGAGCGGGCGCGACGGTATTTTCGCCGGACCGCTGAGTTGACCGGGAGCAGACAGAAACCGTCAGGCGATTCCGGGTAAGATGGGCGGATGTTTCGACTGGGGCGTCCGGAGACTGCTGGACAATGGGTGGCGCACGTGATCTTCGCAATTGTCGCGCTTGCGCTGGTGGCGTGGATGATTCGGGCGTTCATCCTTTAGGGGTGAGACCCTCGAAGTCGCGCACGCTCAGTGCTGAGTTGCCAGCTCGGCTTTCTGCTGCGGAGCCGGCTGAGCCGGAGCGGACAGATCGCCGGGGAATTCTTCGTTGGGTGACGACGCGATGGCGGTCTGCATGAAGCTGGTCCAGATGGGCAGCGCAACCATGGCGCCGGTTTGCTTCTCGCCCAGGGACTGGCGATCGTCGTAGCCGGTCCAGACGCCGCAGGTGATGGACGGCGAGAAACCGATAAACCAGGCATCGGTGAAGTCGTTGGTCGTCCCGGTTTTGCCGCCGAGGGGGTGATTCAGCGCTCGCAGCGATGCTGCGGTGCCCTCGCTGGTGACCCCGCGAAAGAAGACCATCATGGTGCGCGCGGTTTTCTGACTGACGACTTCCCTCACATCAGGAGTTTCCGCGGAAAGCGGAACGCCGTCGGCGCTGACGACGCGACGGACGAGGCGCGGCGCGATGCGGATACCGTCGTTGGGAAACACGGAATAGGCGGCGGTTTGTTGCTCGAGAGTGACCTCTGCCGAGCCGAGGGCGACAGGAAGGAACGGCGGAATGTTTTCCGTGATGCCGAACTTGTGCGCCGTGGCGATCACATTCCTGATGCCGACGCGCTCGGCGATCTCGATGGCCGGGATATTACGCGAGTCGGCAAAGGCCTCCAGCAGCGAGATGCGGCCCTTGAATTTGCCGTCGTAGTTGTGAGGCACCCAGAAACCGAACGAGATGGGGTGGTCTACGACAGTGTCCTGCGGCGTGAGGCCGTCCTCGACAGCAGTGGTATAGACGTAGGGCTTGAACGACGAGCCGGTCTGGCGCTCGGCCTGGGTGGCGCGATCGAACTGCGAAAGGTTGAAGTCGCGGCCGCCGACGAGGGCGAGAACGTCGCCAGTGGCGTTGTCCATGGCGAAGAGCGAACCCTGGGCGCCTGTGTCTTCTTCGAGGGTGCCGCGCAGGAGGTCGCCATCCTGGCCGGTGATCTTCACGTAGATGATGTCGCCGCGATGGAGGAAGTCGCTCGCGGTTTTGAAGCCGGTCCATTGCCAGTCCTCGGCAGTGAGGATGAGTTGTTTGTCCCCGATGCGAGCGGCGACCTGGTACGGCAGGATGCCGGTGACGAGCGCGTGGAGATACGTGCCTGGCGCGGGCAGGATGGTCCAGTCGGGATGTTTGAACGTGTCGAGGTCGAGGCCGCCGGCGAGGACATTGAGCAGCCGGCCGCGCCAGCCGCGCCGGCGTTCCCACGCGGCGAGGCCGTCCTGGACGGCGTGATTCGCGACGATCTGGAGATCCAGATCGAGCGTGGTGTAGACCTTCAGTCCGGCACCGTGGACCTGCTCAGAACCGAAGCGCCGCTCCAACTCGCGGCGGACTTCTTCGATGAACCAGGGGGCGACGCTGTTCGGCGGAGGCTGAATGTGCAGGCCCAGAGGGGCGGAGCGCGCGGCTTCCGCCTGAGGTGCGGTGATTTTTCCGTCCTCGAGCATCGCATCGATGACGAGATTGCGGCGACGGAAGCATCGTTCGGGATTCAGAATCGGTGAAAATTCAACCGGGCCCTTGGGCAGCGCCGCGAGAAGCGCGGCTTCAGGGAGGGTGAGATTATTGGCAGATTTTGAAAAGTAGTATTCGGCGCCGGCTTCAAAGCCGTAGACGCCGCTTCCCAGATAAATCTGATTGCCGTACAGAGTGAATATCTGTTCCTTGGTGAACCGGTGCTCGATTTGGACCGAGAGGAAGATTTCCTGGATTTTGCGCGCGAAGGTCCGCTCGTTGGTCAGGAAGAGATCGCGAGCCAGTTGCATAGTGAGGGTGGAAGCGCCCTGCGCGCGTCCCTTCGAGGTCAGGTCGTGCCAGGCGGCGATAACGACACGGTAGAGATTGACGCCCCAGTGGCTCTCAAAATTACGGTCTTCAATGGAAATGACCGCCTCGCGCAGCAACGGCGAGAAATCGCTGTAGCCGATAACGACGCGGCGCTCGAGAGCGAAGGAGCCGAAGCTGCGGCCGTGGACGTCGTAGAGCTCGGTGGTGGCCGAAGGACGGTAATGCTCCAGTTCGTCGATTTGAGGCAGGTCGACGGAATAGACCAGCATCAGGCCGGCGAGGCTGCCGGCAGCGGCGGCAAGGATCAGGAGAAATGCGAGGGCGACAGTGCCAGCGATCTTCCGATTGCCGGAGCCGGGATCGAAGCGCGAATCGCGAGAGCGGCGACCGACGGTGAGCGGGGCTTGGTCGGCGTCGGGTTCGGGCGTGATGAGACGAGCCATCCCAGTCTCAGGATAAGGCCCGCGCTCGCAGGCCGTGCAGGAAAGACTGTGGGAACGACGAAAGGCGAACCGGTTGGGTAACCGAGATGGAAGGGCCCGGGTACGGACCCTTCCATATCTGGTGGATCGGCAAGTTAAGCGTTCTTTTGCTTCAGCAACTCCAAAGCTTTGTTGAGCTGATCGTCGGGGCGCTGCTCAGGTGTCGCGTTCTGGCCAGCGGGCGATTCTTCTTCAAGATTCTCGCTAACCTGGACATTCGGGGTTACCGCATTGTCCTCGATCTTATTCCCGGAAGGTGACTCGTACTTCGCGACGGTGAGCAGCAGTGCAGCTCCATCGGGGAGGTTGAATAGCTTCTGCTCGGCGCCTTCGCCGAAGGTGCGATCGCCGACCACATCGCCGCGCTTGTCATCGAGGATAGCGGCGGCGGTGAGCTCGGCAGCGCCGGCGGTGCCGTGGTTGACGAGAACAACAAGAGGGGCGGCGGTAACGAATTTCGAGGAGTCTGCCGTGAAGTTCTCGGTCGGAACCGTTTGGCCGGTCAAGGATGCGATGGTTCCGGACTGAATGAACGCATTCGCAAGGCGAACTCCCTGCTGCGGATCGCCTTCCGCCACATCGCGCAGGTCAAGTAGAACTTTTTTGTTGTTGTTTTTCTGCATCTCGCGCAGGCGAGCGATCACTTCGTCCACGCGCTCACGGGTGAGGACAGCGGGCTTGAGGTAGAGGATGCTGGAGTTCTCGTACTGCTGCTGGCTCAGCGCTGGAAGCGCGATCGTCGTGCGTGTGAGCGTGATGTCGTCAGGATCGGGTTTGCGCGGACGGACGAGATCGAAGCTGACGGTCGTCCCAGGCTTGCCCTCCAGCAGGAGGCGAATCGTGGCGACGGACATTTCGCGGGTCGACACGCCGCCGATGGATTCGATCAGGTCCCCGTCTTCAATGTGGACCTTGTCAGCCGGGCTACCGGGGATGACGGCAACAACGCTGCCGTAACCGAAGCGCTTGGAGACATCCATTCCCACCCGCGCCTGGCCCTCATGTTGATGGGCAACGTAGGTGGCGTACTCCGGCTGAGTCAGATAGCTGGATTCCGCGTCGAGGGATTCAAGGAGGCCGTGCAGCGCGCCGGTCGTCACATTCTGGATGTTGGGATCGGTGACGTAGTCGGTTTGAATCTTGTGAAGGACCTCTTCGTAGACGCCCATTTGGCGATAAGCCCCGTCGTTCTGATCGGCGCTGACGCCGGCGGGACCGAAGCCTCCGAAGAGCACGACAAGGATGAGGGCGGCGGAAACGATGAGGATGGAGCGTGTGAAACGTGTGGACATAAAAGAGTCGAGCGGGGAGGGCCGCCCGGTAATTCTGATGATACCGCAGAAGGGCGGGGGTAAGACGGGCGGCGTGTGGGGCGGTGGGCGCGGAAGCGGCTGGCGGAAAGGCGGTTGGCTGAGAGGCGGTTAGCGGAGAGGCGGTTGGCGAAAGACGGGCGGCGGGAAGACCGTTGGCGAAAGGCGGTTCGCGAAGAACCTCTAAAGAACGGGACCGGAGCGCCTGGACGCGACGCCCCGGTTCCGATGGATGGCTTGCTGAGGGAGCCTGCGTTGCTGGTTGTGCTCAGGGGCGCAACCAGCAACCAGGGCGATTTCTCAATGCGGATCACCGTTGGGGCGGATGGCGAAGATGGTTCCATTGCCTGTGGTTCCGCAGAACAGAGTGGATCCATAGAGGGTTCGGTCGCGGCCGGCGGTGAGGCCCGAGTAGAGCACGCAGCCATTGTTGCCGGTATCGATGAAGCTGTGAATGATTGTCTCGGCGTTATTGGGAGTCAGGCGGAAGACGGTGCCACAGCCGCTGCCGCCGCATCCATTTGTCTCATTGCCGCCGTTCACTGTCGTGCCGAAAAGATTGCCATCGCGGTCGCGCACCAGCCCGGCGTTGGGAGCGTAGCCGTCCGTGGAAGAGGTGGGGAAACTATAAAGGACGCTCTCGACGCCGGTGAGGCTAAGGCGGAAGACGGTTCCCCCACCATTCGGGCCACCTTCGGTGGTAGTTCCCAGGAGGTTGCCGAATTCGTCCCAGATGAGGGTTGCATCGGGATTTTGGCCGTCACCCGCGGCGCTACCGTTAAAGGAATAGAGGACTGTCTCCTGGCCGTCAGGGGTGACACGAAACACCGTGCCGAGGGCAAACTCCCGCGCGTAGATGATGCCCCCCTGGCCGGTGGCCCCGTAAAGATTCCCGTCGGCATCAGCGACCAAGCCGGCTTCGGGATGCGCGCCGTCGGGTGAATCGGTGAAGCGGTAGAGAATGCTCTCCTTCCCAGCAGGGGTGATCTTGAACACGGTGCCGCAACCGGTGGGGCCATAAGGATTGGGGCAGCCGGTCCCGCCTTCGGTCGTCGTGCCATAAATGTTGCCATCTGCGCCGAGGAGCAGATCCCCCCGGGGGGTTGCGCCGTCGGGCGCGCCGTGGAATTTGTGGAGTACCGTGAATACCCCGTCAGGCGTTAGTTTGAACACGGTGCCGTAGCCTTTGGGACCGCCGTACGCCGTGGTTCCATAGAGATTGCCGTCGGCGTCGCGCACGAGGCCGCCTTTAGGATACGAACCGTCGGTTCCGTTGAAGCTGTACAGGACCGTTTCCTGACCGCCGGGGCTGAGTTTGAAGACGACTCCGTCGTTGTCGTTTCCGCCACCGCCGACGCCGTAGAGAATGCCCTCGTCGTCGCGGAGGAGGCGCGCGGTGGGGCCACCTGCATCGGTGGGGTTGGGGTACTGCAGGAGAACACGGAAGTGGTCGGAGGCATTTGGCGACTGCGCACGGGCCATCGGAGGAGAAAATGAGGCGCACGCCAACAGGCCGGCGGCGATGGCGGATACAGAGAACAGTTTGGCAGAAGATTGCGAGAACAACATGGGGAGCTCCTTTGGCTATTGCCTATTTCACGGTTGAGGCCTGGTTCAGCTGGATTTCGAAAATGGTGCCGTTGCCCCTGGCACCACAGAACGGGGTCGAGCCGTACAGGATTTCGGTTTGGCCTGAGGCCACAGCGAGGAGCGCGGTGTCGGGCGCGCAGCCGCCGGTACCGGAGTCGGTGAAGCTATGAAGGACGGACTCCGCGTTGTTGGGGGTTAGCTTAAAGACGGCCCCGCAGCCATCGCCAGAGCATCCCGTATTCTCGGCGCCGCCGATCAGCGTGGTGCCGTAGAGATTGGCTGCAGATTCCCGAACCACACCGGCCTCTGGACTCTCGCCGTCATCGGAGGAACGGGGGAAGCTGTAGAGGATGGACTCCGCTCCCGTTCTGGTAAGCCTAAAGACGGTGCCCCAGCCATTCGGTCCACCTTCGACCGTGGTTCCGTACAGGCCGCCGTTCTCGCCCCAAATGAGAGTCGATCGAGGGTCCTGGCCGTCGCCGTCGTTGATGCCGTTGAAGCGATAGAGGACGGTCTCCTCGCCAGTCGCTGTAACGCGAAAGACGGTGCCGAGGGGGGTGCCTTCGAAGACGTTTCCACCGGCGGCGGTGGTGCCGTAGAAGTTGCCGTCGCTGTCCATGACGAGGCCAGCGGCGGGATGCGCGCCGTCAGGTGAGTTCGCGAAGCGATAAACGACGGTCTCCGCGCCAGCAGTGGTCACCTTGAAGACCGTCCCACAGCCGGAGGCGCCATAGGGATTGCTGCACCCCTTGCCACCCTCGGAAGTGGTTCCATAGAGCGTGCTGCCATCGAGCAGCAGGTCAGCCATCGGCACCGCGCCGTCCGGTGCGCCGTGGAAGTTGTGCAGGACGGTGAAAACTCCGGCAGGCGTGAGCTTGAAAACGATGCCGTCGCCAGCGGAACCTCCTTCACTCGTGGTGCCGTAGAGATTACCGTCGGCGTCGCGCACGAGGCCAGCTTCGGGAAAGGACCCATCGGTGCCGTTGAAGCTGTGGAGCACGGTGTATTGGCCGCGGGGAGAGAGTTTGAAGACGACGCCGTAGTTGTCGGGTCCGCCGCCGCTGGCGCCGTAGAGATTGCCCGCGCTGTCTCGGACGAGGCGCCCCGTCGGACCGCCGCCATCGGTGGGGTTGGAGAACTGATGCAGGATATTAAAAGACGCGACTGTTGCAGAGGTGGGGCCGACCTCCTGCGAGTGGGCGGGCTGAACTGCACCGACGAGGGAGAGGCAGCTCACCGCGAGGGTGGCGGGGAGAAGGTAATGCTTCAAGGGGCAAGAGAATTGGGTGGGCAACGCAGGAACACCTGAGCCGCGTTCATGCGCCCCGGAATCCGGCGCCGGCCCTGGGCCTCGAAGCGGCTGCGTACTGAGGAATTAGGTGCGGGAGTTCCGCGGCCTGGTTGACTGGCGACTGCCCTGCTCGCGATAAATACCAACGCGGATGCGCAGAAAATTGACTTGTTTTGCCGCTATTGGGGCGGCTATTCGTAGCGGAGGGCTTCGATGGGGTCGAGGGTTGCGGCTTTCCAGGCAGGGTAGATGCCAAAGACGAGGCCAATCGCGACGGAGACAACGAATCCTGTGATCGTCCAGAACGTGGAGACGCTGGCCGGGAACTGCACGCCATAGCGGACGGCGAGCGTGATGACGGTGCCAAGAACAATGCCGAGGACGCCGCCCAGCGCGCAGAGGGTCATGGCCTCGACGGTGAACTGGACGAGGACATTGCGTTTGGTGGCCCCGATGGCTTTGCGGACACCGATCTCACGGGTTCGCTCGGTGACTGAGACGAGCATGATGTTCATGACGCCGATGCCGCCCACCAGCAGGCCCACTGACGACACGGCGAACATGAAGATCACGAGGCCCCCGGTGATCTGCGCCCAAAGCGAGAGGATGTTGTCGGGGCCGAATATGGCGAAGTCGTCGTCTTTCTCAACGCGGACGCGGCGGCGCTCGCGCAGGAGCATACGGATCTCTTCGGTCACCATCGACTTGTTCTTCGCGTCGTCGTACTTGACGGAGATGATGGTGTCTTCGATCTCCGGGTGGATCTTGTGGAAGGTGCTCATGGGAAAGACGGCTTTGTTGTCGTTGGGATTGGAGCCGCCTCCGAAGAGCTGCTTGAATTTATCGAGGACACCGATGACGGTGAAGACATCGCCATTGACGATGACTTCCTTGCCGAGGGGATCGTCGCTGCCGAAGAGCTTGTCGGCGGTGTCGTGACCGAGGATGCAGACATCGGCCGCGCGGTATTCCTCGGCTTCGGTGAAGGGACGGCCGGCGGTCAGGGCGACGTCGCTGACGGTAGCGAAACTGGGCAGGTCGCCTTCAAGGGTGGTGTTCTGAACCTTCTTATCCTTGTACTGAACGGCGACGTAGCCGACGCCGAGCTGCCAGTTGGAGAATTGACGGCCCGCGTTGATGGCCGAGACATGGGGCAGCTTCGCGATGGCATTCGCATCGTCCATGGTGAGCTGTTTGCGAGCCAGCATTTCGGCGGTCGGGCGGATGCCGATGAAATTCCAGCGGAAGACCCAGAGCACATTCGTGCCGAACTGGCTGGCAATCTGCTGGACACGATTGTCGACGCCGTTGATGAGCGAGGAAATGGCAATCACGGTGGCGACGCCGATGACAATGCCGAGAATGGTGAGACCGGAGCGCAGCTTGTTGGATCGCAGCGTGTCGAGGGCCATGCGGACGGATTCACGAGAATCGGTGACGGCCATGATCTATAGCTCCGCGCGCAGGGCGACGATGGGGTCGAGCATGGCGGCCTTGCGCGCCGGGTAAACGCCGAAGAAGATGCCGACGCCGCCGGCGACCGACAGCCCAAGGATCACAGCCCAGACGGCGACCGACGAGGGGAAGCCGACAATCGTTGTCACGCCCTCCGCGACCCCGATACCGAGCAGCACCCCGATCGAGCCCCCGATCAGGGCCATGATGACGGATTCTATGAGGAACTGCAGCAGCACGTCGCGGCGCTTGGCACCCAGCGCTTTGCGGATTCCGATTTCACGGGTGCGCTCGGTGACGGAAACGAGCATGATGTTCATGATGACAACACCGCCGACCACCAGGGAAATCGACGCAATGCCCACGATGACCGTGGTGAAGATGCCCATGATCTGGTTATAGAGACTGATGAAGGTGTCGTTGGTCAGTATGCCGAAGCTGTCTTCCTCGCCCGGGCGGTCATGGCGGCGGGCGCGCATCAGGGCGCGGACCTCATCAATGGCGTTGTCGAGGGCGCCGGGCGCCGTACCGGCTTTCGCGGAGATGTTGATGCTCTCGTTCTGTCCATGCGTGTGCAGATAGGTGCTGAGCGGCATGTCGACATAGTTGTCTTCGCTCTGCCCGAAGACGGAGCCCTTTTTCTCGCCGATGCCGACGATGGTGTAGACCTCGCCATCGACGCGTATGTTCTGGCCGATGGGATCGATGTTGGGGAGCAGATTGTCGACGATGTCATAGCCGACGACGATGTCGTGGGTGCCCAGCTGGTCGTCCATGTTCGTGAGGGCGCGGCCTTCCACGACATTCTCGTCGTTGATTTCGAACATGCTGGAAGTCCAGCCATTGATGCTGGTATTGGTGGAGGACTGCTTGCCGTTGACGACGTTGCCGGATGTGGAGATGTCGGCGCCGAGCAGCAGGCAGCGGGTACAGGACCGCTGGAGATATTCGTAATCGTCGTAGTAGATGTATTTGCGCTTGTTCTCGCGAAGGAATTCCTCACCGGTGAAAATGACCGGGTTGAGGCGCGTGATGGTGAGCGTGTCAGAGCCGTGATTGGCGATCTTCTGGACGACGTACATCTTGGCGCCGTTGGAGAGGGTGATGACAGCGATCACCGACGCCACGCCGATGATGACGCCGATCATGGTCAGCACCGTGCGGAGCTTGTTGGCCCAGAGGGACTGCAGCGCGACTCTGATTGCCTCGCGAAATTCCATTTTTTTGGCGGTAGAACCGTGGTGACGGAGTCTCGCTGTAGTGTACGCGGAATCACAGGCGGAAGTTCCACGCCGGGGTTAGCGGTTCGGCGACGCTGATTGCAGTTGCCCGTCCGCCTGCGCGGCGGCGTACTGCTCGCGATACCAGGCGACGGTGCGCCGAAGGCCCTCTTCAAAGCCGACGAGGGGCTGGTAGCCGAAGGCGTCGCGGGCAGCCGAGATGTCGGCGAGAGAATCCCGGATGTCGCCGGGGCGCGGCGGACCATAAATGGGGACTTGTTTGAAATCAAGCAGATCCGAGAGAATGCGAACGATTTCGTTCACCGTGTGGCGTTCGCCGCAGGCGACGTTGAAAACGCGGCCCGCGACTTTGTCGGCGGGGGCTTCCAGCGCAAGCAGGTTGGCGGAAACAGCATTCTCGATATAGGTGAAGTCCCGTCCCTGCTCGCCGTCACCCTGAATGGTGGGCCGCTCGCCCCGCATCATCTGCAAGGTGAATTTGCCCATCACGCCGCTGTAGGGCGAGTCGGGGACCTGGCGGGGGCCGAAGATATTGAAGTAACGCAGGCAGACAGTCTCGATGCCATAGACCTGCCAATAGCTCTTCATATAGAACTCGCCCGCCAGTTTCTGTACGGGGTACGGCGCGATGGGCATGGGAACCATGGATTCGCGGCGGGGGAAGCCAGGCTGGTTGCCGTATGCCGAGGAGGAGGCGGCGTAGATAATGCGCTTTACCCCGGCGGCGCGGGCGCCCTCGAGCAAATTGAAGGTGCCATCGAGGTTGGCCGCGTGACTCGGGCGCGGATCTTTGACGGAGCGCGGCACCGAAGGACGCGCCGCCTGGTGGAGGATGAAGTCGACTCCCTCGCAGGCGCGCGCCGTGGCCTCTGCATCGCGAAGATCGCACTCGATGAACTGGAATGGATGAGAACCGGATCGGTTGCGGAGATGCTCGATGTTTTCGTGCTTGCCGGTTTCGAAGTTGTCCAGGCCGGAAACGATTGCGCCGCGATCGATGAGGGCTTCGGCAATCCATGAGCCGATAAAGCCGGCGCAGCCAGTAACCAGAATTCTCGCCATCACATCTCATGGTACCGGATGGTGACTTCCGTGCTCCGCAGAGCAGGGATGTCATGCATACTTGACTGGACATGGAAACGCTCTCCCCCTTTCGTCTTGCCCCCTGGTTTCGCACGCGGCCATGGGGGTTCAACGATCTTGCGCCGTGGTTCGATTTCAGAACCGATGGAGAGCCCATTGGTGAAGTGTGGCTGACCGGCGAGGTGTGCCTGGCAGACACCGGACCGCTGGCCGGCATGAGTCTTGCGGAAGTCACGCGCCAGCATCGCAGCACGCTGCTCGGCCCGGCCCTGGCGGGGCAGGAATTTCCCCTGCTGATCAAGTTGCTTTTCCCGAAGGAGAAGCTGAGCGTGCAGGTGCATCCGGACGATGCGCTGGCGCAGCGCTATGGAGAGCCGCGGGGCAAAACCGAGTGCTGGTATGCGCTGGATGCCAGGCCCGGGGCCGCGGTTGCGCTCGGGATCCGGCCTGGGGTGACGCTCGACCAGGTGAAGGAGGGGGTGGAGGATCATTCGCTGGAGTCACTGCTCAATATGATTCCGGTGGAAAAGAGCGACATGCTTTTTGTCGACGCCGGTACGGTGCACGCGATGGGGCCAGGCGTGGTCATTCTGGAGACGCAGCAAACCAGCGACCTGACCTATCGGATGTATGACTATGGTCGTCCGCGGGAGTTGCACCTGGAAAAATCGTTTGCCGCACTGCGGCTGGTGACACGGGCGGGAAAGGTGCCGCCTCGGACCGTCAACGGTCACAGCATTCTGATCGATGAGAAGTATTTCCGGATGGAGCGCTGGCCGGTTCGGCCTGGAACGGCCGCATCGCTGGTCGCGCCCCTGCAGGCGGTGCAGATGCTGTTTGTAGCGGAAGGGCGGATCCGCATCTCGGGGATCTCTGTCGATGGACCGGGATTCGAGCCTTTTTTTGTCGAGCACAACCAATTGGCCGTCATTCCTGCATCTACAGCACGTTGGAGTCTGTCTGCCGACGGACCTGCGGAGATCATTCGCATTCTGCCGGCCGGTAAATAATCTGAATTTTCATCAGGAGAGGGATGGCCGAGACGATCGATTTTCGCCCCGTCATTTTGGCTGGGGGCAGCGGTACGCGTTTCTGGCCGCGCAGCCGCAAGGCGCGGGCCAAGCAGGTCCTGGCGCTGGACGGCGAGCGCAGCATGATCCAGCGCACCGTGGACCGGCTGACGCCGCTGGCGAGGGCACAGGACGTGTGGGTGATCACCAACACCCTGCTGTCGGACACGATCTGTGCGCAACTGGACGCACTACCGGCCCAGCAGGTGATTTGCGAACCGGCGGCTCGCAATACGGCTCCGGCGGCTGGGCTGGCCGCTTTTCTGCTGGAGAAGCTGCACCCGGGGTGCGTGCTCGGCATTTTCCCTTCCGATCACGTGATCGCGGACGAGGAAGCTTTCCTGACGGTCATCCGGAGAGCCATTCAGCTGGCGACTGCCGGAGAGAACATGGTGGTGCTGGGGATCGAACCAACCCGGCCGGAAACCGGCTACGGTTACATCGAGACGGGGTCGAAGTATGAGGAGGGCATTGTCCGGGTACGGCGTTTCATGGAAAAGCCGAACGCGCTGAAAGCCGAGGAATTTCTTGCGGCCGGGAATTACTACTGGAACAGCGGAATGTTTGTCTGGAGCGCGCAGACGCTGAGTAACGCGGTGCGCGAATATCTTCCGGAAACAGCTCCGCTGCTGGAAGAGATCGTTGCCGCGTGGGGGACGCCGGAATTCGACAAGGTATTTGCCGCGCTTTATCCGAAGTGCGAGAACATCAGCGTGGACTATGCCATTCTGGAGCCTCGGTCCGCCAAAGGCGAGACCCGGTCCCATCTTTTCTGCCTGCCTGCCCGGTTTGGCTGGAGCGATTTGGGATCGTGGGCGGCGCTGCATGAGTACCAGCTGGAGCGAAACGGGGCTGATGAGCACGGCAACGTGACGGATACCGCCGGAAATGTGGTGCTCAATGCGCGCGACAATTACGTCTACAGCCCGACACGCTACGTAGCACTGGTGGGCGTGCAGGATTTGGTGGTGGTCGAGACGGAGGACGCACTGCTGATCACGAATCGGCACCACTCGCAGGACGTGGGCAAGGTCGTAAAAGAGCTGGCTGCGCGCGGACATGAGGAGTTGATCTGACAACGTCCACCCCAGAGGTGCGGACAACAAGGGGCCGGAGAAGGCGCAGGTCCTGCGGCTGGGGCGCACCGAAATCGCGGAAAAGCACCTCGGCAGTGATACTTTTTGCATCGAAGTATTCTTTTGACTTTCAAGGACGATGACCAAATCCCCAGTCAAGTTTGGAACTGACGGATGGCGCGGCGTAATCGCCGACGACTTCACGTTTGAGAATGTGCGTGCCGCAGCGGCGGCCATCGCGAGTTATGTCCTGACGAAAGAGGATCCGGCAAAAGGCGTGTGCATCGGCTACGACACACGCTTCGGCTCGCCGTCGTTTGCGAGCGCTGTCGCGGAAACGGTTGCGCGCGCAGGTATTCCGGTGCAGCTTGCCGATCGGATCACGCCCACGCCGGCACTGTCGTATGCGGTGAAGACGCGAGGTGCAGCAGGCGGCGTGATGATCACTTCCAGCCATAATCCCGCGCGGTGGAACGGTGTGAAATACAAGGCCGCGTATGGTGGATCGGGCAGCCAGTCGATCATGGCGGAGATCGAGTCGTTGCTGGGAAAACCGTTGCCACAGCGCAAATCGGCGAATGTCGAGCGCGTAAATTTCTTGCCGCCGTATGTGGAGGCAATCCAGACATTCGTGGATCTGGATTTGATCGCCATGTCGGGGCGGCGGTTCGTCATCGACTGCATGTATGGAGCGGGCGCAGGAGTGATCGCGGGCATCTTCGATCGCATCGGCGTGGACTACGTGCAAATTCGGGCGAATCACGATCCGCTGTTTCCCGGGATTAACCCCGAGCCGATCGAGCCGCATATCCAGATGGCGCAGGAAGTGGTGGTCGCAAAGAAATGCGACGCCGCGCTCATCACCGACGGGGACGCGGACCGCATTGGCGCTGCGGATGAGCATGGGAGCTTCGTCGATCCGCACAAAATCTACTCGGTGATTCTGCAGTGGATCCTGGAGCGCAAGGGCTGGACCGGCGATGTGACGCGGGCGTTCAACACGACGTCGATGCTCGACCGGATTGCAGCGAAATACGGACGCAAGCTGCACGAACACGGGATTGGGTTCAAATTTGTCTGTGATCTCATGCTGACCGAGGACATACTGATCGGCGGAGAAGAGTCGGGAGGCATTGGGATTCGGCGTCATCTGCCGGAGCGCGACGGGCTGCTGAATTCCCTGCTTCTGGCCAATGTGATGGCCGAGGAAAAGAAGACTTTGGGGCAGTTGGTGGCGCGGCTCCAGCAGGAGTACGGCGAGCATCACTACGGACGCATCGATCTGCATATTCCGGATGCGCTGAAGAACGCGACCATTGCGCGGGCCAAATCGGGACTGAAAGAGTTCGCCGGGATGAAGATTGAGAAGGTGGAGACGCTGGACGGGGTGAAGTTCTGGCTCGACAATCCCGAGGCGAAGAGCAAGCCGAATCCGGCCGGGACGTGGCTGCTGCTGCGGGCTTCCGGAACGGAGCCTCTGCTGCGAATCTACTCGGAATCGTGCTCGAAGCAATCCGTAAAGAAGCTGCTGGAGTCGGCGCGGGGATTCGCGATGAGCAGCCTCGGGGACTAGCCGCAGCGGCGGCTGCTCGAACTCCTGGAGCCAGGAAACCTTCCCGAGGGGAAGAGCCGTTTCTTTTCCCGTTCACAAGCGCCGTCGTACCATGGTTGCGATCGAACCTGGAGGGCCGCGTGGCCGATTCTGTCGCCAATTTTTCCTACGAAACACGCCTGAATCTTCTGCATGGCCCGCTTGAAGTGATCGATGTCGGGGTCCTGGTTGATGCCTGCACGTACAAGTGGTTCAACCAGACACTCTGCCAGGTGAATGGGAGCGTGGTGCGCATGGCTGTGGTGGAAGGCGAGTACCACTGGCACCAGCACACAGATGATGACGAGTTTTTCTACGTGATCGATGGGAGGCTGTTGATCGACCTGGAAGGCCGCACCGTCGAGCTGGGCCCGCGCCAGGGCTTCCTGGTGCCGCGGGCGACGATGCACCGCACGCGCGCCGAGGAGCGGACTGTCATGCTGATGGTGGAGAACGCCGGAATCATTCCGACGGGAAATTGAAAGGCAGGGTTTCCGGGATAGGGTTTCGGGGTTGGGAACTGGCCCTGAGTGTGGATCCTTGGGGCGCGGTGCGACCTGGGCCGGTGTGAAGGAATCTCAACAACCATAGGAACGTTCGAGGAGGGTCGACCATGAGCGCGACTGCGACTGCTGCGAAGACTGCTTTGACTGAACTGCCTGCCTGGAAGGCCCTGCAGAAGCATTACGAGACGCTGAAGAAGACGCATCTGCGCGAGCTGTTCGCCAGCGACCCAGGGCGCGGGACGCGGCTGACGGCGGAGTCGGAGGGGATCTACTTCGACTACTCGAAGCACCGGATTACCGACGAGACGTTGAAGTTGCTGCTGCAATTGGCCGAGCAGAGCGGGCTGCGCGAGCGCATCGACGCGATGTTTTCGGGCGAGAAGATCAACATCACCGAGAAACGGGCGGTGTTGCACACCGCGCTGCGGGCACCGAAGAACGCCGTGATCAGGGTGGATGGCGAGAACGTCGTCCCTGACGTGCATGAGGTGCTGGACCGCATGGCGGATTTCAGCGACCGCGTGCGCAACGGAGTCTGGAAGGGATTTACCGGCAAACGGATCGTGAACGTCATCAACATCGGAATTGGCGGATCGGATCTCGGTCCGGTGATGGCGTTTGAAGCGCTGCGCCACTATAGCCAGCGGGACATGACGTTCCGTTTCGTCTCGAATGTGGATGGGACGGATTTCGCGGAGGCGACGCACGATCTCGATCCGGAAGAGACCCTTTTTATCATTTCGTCGAAGACGTTTACGACGCTGGAGACGATGACGAACGCGCAGACGGCGCGGGCGTGGTCGCTCGCGAAGCTAAAGGACGATAAGGCGGTCGCGAAGCACTTTGTCGCGGTATCAACCAATGCGAAGGAAGTGACGAAGTTTGGGATCGACACGGCCAACATGTTCGGGTTTTGGGATTGGGTGGGCGGCCGCTACTCAATGGATTCGGCAATCGGGCTGTCCACAATGCTGGCCATCGGACCGGAGAAATTCCGGGACATGCTGGCGGGCTTCCACGCCATCGATGAGCATTTCCGGACCACGCCGTTTGAGAAGAATCTGCCGGTGCTCATGGGGCTGCTTACGGTGTGGTACGCGGATTTCTTCGGCGCTGAGACCGTGGCTGTCCTGCCCTACGAGCAATACCTGAAGCGCTTCCCTGCATACCTGCAACAACTGACGATGGAATCGAACGGCAAGCATGTGACGCTGAGCGGCGATCGCGTCACCTACGCTACAGGGCCGATCTTTTGGGGCGAGCCGGGGACCAACGGTCAACACTCGTTCTACCAGCTCATCCACCAGGGCACTCGTCTGATTCCCTGCGACTTCATCGGGTTCGCGAAGACGCTCAACCCGCTCGGGAACCACCACGACCTGCTCATGGCCAACGTCTTTGCGCAGAGCGAGGCGCTCGCGTTTGGCAGGACCGCCGAGGATGTGAGGGCGGAGGGAACGCCGGACTGGCTGGTTCCGCATCGGGTGTTTGAGGGAAACCGGCCGTCGAGCACATTCCTGCTCGAGGAGTTGACTCCGGAAACGCTGGGGAGGCTGGTGGCCCTCTACGAGCACAGTGTCTTCACGCAGGGAGTGATCTGGCAGATCGACTCGTTTGACCAGTGGGGCGTGGAGTTGGGAAAGGTTCTGGCGAAGAAGATCATTGGCGAGCTCGAGGGGTCCGGGCCAGCGGCGGGAAGCCACGACAGCTCGACCACGGCGCTGATTGAGCGGTACAAAAAGCAGAGCAGTTAGCGGCCCAGATGCGGCTTTCCGCAGAACTTTTCATCTAATCCAGTGTTGGATTCGATAAGAAGTGACGTCTCGCGGAGAGCTGCGTCATAAGGTCTTAGAATTCCGGACTTGGGCAGGTGAGGCCGGGGTCGAGGCGAGGGGGAGTTGCGGACATGAAAGCAAATTGCGGTTATGGAAAGCTGGCGTTGCGGACGGGCGTAGCGATCACGCTCGCGGGTTGCCTTTGGATTCCAGCGGGACTGGCGCAGGATACGGCGCAGGCGAACGGCGACGGGGATGTCCAGTCCAGTGTCGCTGCGGCCATCAACAACGACTCGACCCTGCAGGGTCAAACCATCAAGGCGACCATAGCGGACCGGGTGGTGACGCTCAGCGGCACTGTCCAGACGCAGCAGCAGCGGCAGGAAGCCGAGACGGTAGCTGCCAATGTGGCAGGCGTAGCCGGAATCCAGGACAACATCACCGTGGCGGACAGTGACCAGTCGCAATCTGCTCCGCCGGCCACCGATCAGCAGGCTGCCCCTGCCAACGAGACCCAGCCCGCGCCTCCAGCCAATCCGCAGTCCCAGAATGCGCAGCAAATGCCCCCGCCGCCGCCCCCGGATCAGACACCTCCTGCGCGGCAGCCCTACGGGCAGGCGCCCGGAGCGTATGGCGCGTACATTCCGCAACAGGAGCAGCCTGTGAGCGGTCCGGTAACCGTTCCGGCAGGAACTCTGCTGCAAATCCGCATCAGCGAGGCGCTGGACACGCGGACGCTCCAGGCCGGGGCGAACTTCGAGGCCACCGCGGCGAGCGACGTGTTTGAAGGCAACGAGCTGGCGATCCCTCGCGGAGCGCAGCTCGCAGGCACGGTGGTAACGGTGAAGAAGCCGGGCGCCCTGGGCGGCAGCGGCGAACTGGAGCTGCAAATTACTTCGATCAATCTTGGCGGGAAGATGTACCCGGTGAGCACTGATATCTGGTCCACCAAGGGGCCGAACAAAGCCGGGTACACGGCGGGGAACACCATCGGCGGAGCGCTGGTGGGCGCCATCATCGGCGGAGCCATCGGGCGCGGGCCGGGTGCAGCGGTCGGAGCCCTGGCGGGCGGCGGAGCCGGCATGCTGGCCTCTGCCGAAACGAACGGGCCACGGGCGGTCCTGCTGCCGGAGACGCTGTTGAATTTCCACCTGGTGGGCGCCGTGACGGTACAGCCGGTCTCCTGGCAGGAAGCGCAGCGTCTGGAGCAGAATGCGCCGCGTCTGCAGCGGCGGCCAGTCTACGCGGCACCTTATCCATACGGTTACCCGTATCCCTACCCGTACTATCGCGTCTACGGCTGGTAACTTAGACCGTTACGTTTCCAGGCAGGCTGGGGCTCATCTCCCGGCCTGTTTCTCTTTGCGATCCTCCGCTCCAGATTTCGCGTCGAATGCTCGTGAGTTCTCGCGGGCCGGGGGGCGTCCTCTTGCCAGAGCAGCCCTTTATGATGAGGAAGTGGGCATCTCTGCGACCGAAGTGAAACCGACAAGGAAGCACCGCATGACTCGCCGCTCATTCCTGGGGCTTTCCGCAGGAGCCCTGGGTGGGCTGGGCCTCTATGCGGGTGAGATTTCACGGCACGAGCTGAGCATCGAGCAGCACACGATTCAGCTGGAGCGTCTGCCCGAGGCGTTTCGCGGCATGCGCATCGTGCAAATCTCAGATTTTCACTACGCAGAGTTTACGGAAGCGTATTTTCTTCGCGAGATGGTGCAGCAGGTCAATCGGCTGCAGCCGGATCTGGTGCTGCTGACCGGAGATTTCATCAGCTTTGGGCCGCTTCCCTACTCCTATGCGCGCACGCACATGCCGGAATGCGCCGCCATCCTGAGCGGCATCACCTGCCAGCAGCGCTGGGCAATTTTGGGAAACCACGATACGCAGGTCGGGCCGGAGTATGTGATGGGGCCGCTGCGGGACCACGGCATTCCGGTGCTCAGGAACCAATATCGCCCGATCGAACGGGAGGGGGGCCGGTTGTGGCTGGCCGGTCTGGGGAGTGCCTGCCTGAGCGACTCGTTTCCTGATCGCGGAATTCCGCGGCAAGCAATCACGGGAAAGGACCCGATCATTGTTTTGGCGCATGAGCCGGATATTCTGCCGGAGATTGCCCGCTACAACGTCGATCTGATGCTCTCCGGACACACCCACGGAGGGCAGATACGAATTCCATTCCTGCCTCCTCTGATCTTGCCTGATTTCGGGAAGAATTTCGTCGAAGGGTTGTTCAGGCACCGGGGAACGCAGCTCTATGTAAATCGGGGAATCGGCGCAGTGGGAGCGCCGTTTCGGCTGAACTGCCCTCCGGAAATCACTGTCCTCACGCTGACCTAGACGGCGACTCGAAACCGGCCCTCAGCGATCCTGAGAAGTCTCGCGCCCGCCAATACCCAGGGTCTTCATCTTGCGATACAAGTGACTGCGCTCCAGACCGAGCGACTCGGCCGCACGGCTCATATTGCCGTTGCAGTCGTCGATTTTGCGGAGGATGTACTCGCGCTCATAGGCGTCGCGCGCCTGCTGCAGCGTATCGAAATCGCCCGTGCGTACGGCCGTGCGCTGCACCAGCATCGGGAGATGACGGCGGTCGATGCGCTGAACCTGCGGATTGAGGATCAGCACGCGTTCAATGACGTTTTTGAGCTCGCGCACATTGCCAGGCCAGTGATACTGGCGGAGCAGGTCAATAGCTTCATCGGCAATCTCGACGCGAGGCCGGCCATATTCGCGGCCGAAGCCGCGCAAAAACTCGCGAACGAGAAGCGGGATGTCTTCGCGGCGGTCGCGCAGCGGAGGAACATAAAAGGGAATGACATTCAGGCGGTAAAAAAAATCTTCGCGAAAATTGCCCCTCGTGATCTCCTCTTCGAGATCCTTGTTGGTGGCGGCGATCACACGAACGTCGACGCTGATGGGCTGCGTAGCGCCTACCGGAACAAACCTCTGCTCATCAAGGGCACGCAGAACCTTGGCCTGAGTCTTCAGGCTCATGTCACCCACTTCATCCAGAAAAAGGGTGCCGCCGTTGGCACGCTCAAAGGTGCCGCGCTTTTCCGGAGGGCCGCCGGCCAGTGCGCCGTTGCGATAGCCGAACAGCTCGCTCTCGATGTAGTCCTCGGGGATGGCAGCGCAGTTCAACTCCACGAAGACGCGATCGCCGCGCAGACTGCCGGCATGAATCGCGCGGGCAATCAGCTCCTTGCCGGAGCCCGATTCACCGTAGATGAGAACCCGCCCGTTCGTGGGCGCCATCAAGGTGATCTGTTGACGCAGAGCGCGGGCCTGCACGCTTTCGCCTGTGATGTGGGTTTCCTTTGCCAGCTGGCGGCGGAATTCGACATTTTCGGTGCGCAGCCGACGCGCGTCGATCGCATTTTTTACCACAATCAGCGTGCGCTCCAGCATCAGCGGCTTTTCCAGAAAGTCGAACGCACCCAGCTTGGTGGCGCGGACGGCGGTTTCGATGGTGGCGTGACCAGAGATCACGATGACTTCAGGCCGAGCCGAAGCCTCGAAGGCGCGCATCTCGGAGAGAACCTCGATGCCATCGCGATCCGGAAGCCAGACATCGAGCAGCATGACGTCGTAGACCGGATCGCGGGCGAGCGCGAGGGCTTCAGAGGCTGTACCCACGGTGGCCACGGAGTAGCCCTCTTCGCGCAGAATCTCCTCGAGGGAGTCGCGAATTTCCGCTTCGTCGTCCACGATGAGGATGTGGTTCATGGATCCCGAGTTCAGCTCGATTTTGTGAGCGCCGCCGCCGGCGCGCCGTCGGTTGCTCCGTTTTCAGCCAACGGCAGCTCGATGATAAAGCGCGCGCCGGCGGGAGCATTGTTCTCAGCGCGAATCGAGCCTCCATGGTCCTGCACGATTTTTGCGACGATGGATAGGCCGAGACCGGTGCCGCGCTGCCGAGTGGAGAACCACGGAAGAAAAAGACGTTCGCGCATATCGTCTGTGAGACCCGGGCCGGTATCGGAGATCACGATCTCCGCCATCCCGCAGCGCTCGCCTGTTGAGGTTTCCACGGACAGCACGCGCAGCAGGCTCTCCTGCATGGCTTCAGCGGCATTGTCGACAAGGTTGGCGACGGCGCGGCGCATTGCTTCAGGATCGGCCATGACGGGCGGCAGGCCGCTTTCCAGCCGCTTTTCCACGCGAATGTGCCGAATGCGTCCCTCGAAGAGCAGCATAGCGCTCTCGACGATCGCGTTCAGATCGGAGGAACGAGGGTGTGCGACGGGAAATTCGGCGAGCGCGGCGAATTGGCTGACCAGGGTGCGCAGCGACTCGACGGAGCCGAGGATGGCATCGCAGCATCTGCGAATCACGTCCGGCGATTCCGGCAAACTGCGATCGAGGTGGCGACGGATCCGTTCGGCGGAAAGCGTAATCGGCGTCAGCGGATTGCGAATCTCGTGGGCTATGCGCTGCGCGACCTCCTTCCACGCAGCCTGACGCTGCGCATGCAATAGTTCGGTCACATCTTCCAGAACGAGGATCGATCCTCCGCTCTGGCCGTTTATGCCGCCGCCGGGATCGAGCGCGGCAATCGTTACCGCCAGACTGACTGCACCGCGAGCGGTTCGCAGCTCGAAGTCGGAAGATGCGACGCCCATCCGGTGAGCGCGACGGTCGAGGCGAATGAGTTCAGCACTGAACTCGGGAGGCAGCAGGGCCTCGAGCTGGATACCGGAAAGAGCAGCCTGATTTTCGAGTTGCAACAGATCGGTAAAGGCGCGGTTGCCGATCAGGATGCGGCGCGAGGCGTCGAGCGTGACGACAGCGGAAGGAATGGTCTCAAGGATGGTCTCGAGTTCCCTGCGCCGCGCATCGACGGCCTGGTTGGCAGCGGAAAGCTCGCGGGCGGAGCGCTCCGCCGAAATTCGGCTCTCCTCGAGATCAGCAGCCATGTGGTTGAAGGACCGCACCAGTTCGGCCATCTCGGCGCTGGCCGGGGCGGTGACGCGATGGCTGTAATCGCCCTTGCCGATTTCGTCCATGGCGTCAGCCAGAGCTTCGAGGGGACCGGTCATCTGACGGGAAACGTAGAGAGCCAGCCAGCTGCTGGAAAAGAACACGAGCGCGGTGAGCATGAGGAGCAGCAGAAAGTACGTGCTGCGAATCAGCCGCCGCTGGCGGTAGAGTGCCCAATACTGGCTGGCGCCGCTGCTCAGGCCGGTCATGATGGCGTTGAGACCGGCAGGCATGGGCAGGCCGGCCACCACGACGCCGCCATCGGGCAAGCTGGCCGCTCCCAGCGCGTATTCGAGGCCGCCTACCACCAGCATTGGCTCATCGGCGCGCTGCGCTGCCCGGAGAATGGCGGCGGCGAGCGGCTGGGCGGAGGGGATCGTCTGCCGGTCCTGCTGATTGAGCCAGGAGTGGACTTCGGCTGTTCCGGGGTTCTGCGGAATCTCGTAAACCGCCACCGGTTCAGAGTCACGATACAGCGCGGCAAATCCGCCCTGCAGGGTGATCTGGTGCGCGCGCATTTCATTCAGGATTCCCTGCGTATCGCCGGACTGAAATGCAGCGGTCAGCTGCGCCGAGCCCGCAATGCTGGCGGCTTCCGCTCGTGCGTTGAGCGAAGCGTAGTGGGAGAGTTCCATCGCGATCTGCGTGGATTCGTCGCGGACTTCTGATGCCGGCTCTGAGAACCACCGGTCAATGGAGCGGTTCATGAGCAAAAAACTAAACAGGAACATGAAGAGCGCGGGGACAAAGGACAGCAAAAGCGCCCCGATGAACATCCGCGTCCGGAGTCGTGCGCCGAGAACCTGGCTGCGCTCCTCCGCCAGCAATTTAATGAGATTGCGCAGCAGCAGAACCAGCACGGTCACGAAGAGCAGAAAAACGACGACCGACAGCGAAGTGAGCAGGAAGATCTGGGCTGTTGTCTCCGGGTTGAGGGAGCGCACATTGAAGGCGTTGAGCGCCAGCAGGAGCAACAGCAACACAGAGACGGCAATCCCCAGCAGAAGCAGCGTGGCTCGCCGATGTTTCAAATCTGCCAATGAATTGCTTGCGCCCCTGAATTCCGAAATGATTATAGGCCGCGAAGCGGGCTAAACTACTGCTTCTGAAAGACGCAATCGCGGCTGGGCGTGTTTCCACGCCTGAACCGGGATTTGCCCTGATCCATCCTTGCAATGTGAGGACGCACGAGACATGAAACTCCGCCCTGCTCTGTGGCTCACTCTGGCGCTGGCCGGATCGCTTACGATGGCTGGCTGCGGCAAGAATTCGAAGCAGCCGCCCGGTTCCGAAGGCTCGCCTGCCACGAATGGAGCGCAGGCGGCGGCGCAGAATTCGGCGCAGCTGCCGCCACCCGCCCCCGCACCAGCGCCCGTTGTGATTCCCGCCAACACGCGCATCCAGGTACGCCTGGATGAGCCCCTCGGCTCGAAGATCAGCGTACCGGGGCAGGCTTTCCGCGCTACTGTGGCCGATGATGTATTGGTCAATGGGTTGGATTTGATCCCGCGCGGATCCCACGCTGAAGGGACCGTCATCGACGCCAAACCCCTTGGGCATTTCAAGGGCAGAGCGCTGCTGGAACTGCGGCTCGAGCGCGTCAAGACTGATTCGGGCAGCTTTGCCGTGGCGACCAGCACCATGGAGCGGACGGAGCGCGGGAAAGGCCGACGCACCGCGAAGTTTGCAGGGGGTGGCGGAGCCTTCGGGGCCATCCTTGGCGGAATCGCGGGCGGCGGCAAAGGCGCCCTCATCGGCGGGTTGGTGGGAGCCGGCGCGGGCACAGCCGGCGGCGCGATGACGGGAAACCGGGAGATCGTGCTTCCTGCGGAAACGCTGATTACGTTCCGGCTGGAGAAGCCGGTGCAGGTGTCGCAGTAAGTCAGCCGATCAACAAGAGCGCCGAGTCGAGTTGGCGACCGATCAGGCCAGCAGGTCGCGCACTGCCTTCCAGGGCTTTTTTTGCGACGCTGCCACCGGTTCGCAGGTGAGCGTGCCGTCGAAGGTGTTCACCCCATCGCGAATCCCATCATCATCGAGGATGGCCTGCTTCGCACCCTGCCGCGCGAGGCGCAGGACATAGGGAAAGGTCGCGTTGGTGAGAGCGAGCGTGGAGGTATTCGGCACCGCTGCGGGCATGTTCGTGACGCAGTAGTGGACGACGCCGTTGACCTCGAAAGCCGGATCGCTGTGAGTCGTCGGATGTGCAGTCTCGACGCATCCGCCCTGATCGATCGCGACATCGACAATGACCGCGCCCTTCTTCATCTTCGTCACCATCGCACGGGTGACAATTTTCGGCGCGGCAGCCCCGGGAATCAGGACACCACCAATCACCAGATCGGCCTCATGGACGGCGCGCGAGACGTTCCACGAGTTCGAGGCCAGCGTGAAGATGCGGCCGTTGAAGATGTCGTCGAGCTCACGCAGGCGGTTCAGGTTGAGGTCGACCAGGGTGACGCGAGCGCCCATTCCCAGAGCAATTTTGGCAGCGTTGGTTCCGACGATGCCCCCTCCGATGATGCATACGCTCGCAGGCGGCACACCGGGGACACCACCGAGAAGGACGCCGCGTCCGCCCTTCTCCTTCTCGAGATAGGACGCACCCACCTGGACGGCCATGCGCCCGGCCACTTCCGACATGGGAGTCAGCAGCGGCAGCGTACCCATGCGATCGCGGATGGTCTCATAAGCGATACCGACCACTTTCTTGTCGAGAAGCTTCTGCGTGAGATCGGGGAGTGGAGCGAGATGGAGGTATGTGAAGAGGACCAGCCCTTCGCGGAAAAAGCCGTATTCCTTTTCAATCGGCTCTTTCACCTTGACGATCATGTCGGAGTTGGCCCAAACGTTGTGGGCCGAGCCGACAATCTCTGCGCCTGCGGACTGATATTCGTCGTCAGTGAAGGCTGACAGTTCGCCGGCGTGCGTCTCTACCAGCGCCTTGTAGCCGGCTTCGGTCAGGGCTTTGACGCCCGCGGGCGTAATGCCCACCCGGCTTTCGTGGTCTTTGACTTCCTTTGGAACGCCGATGATCATCGCTACTCCAGCAGGTCAGATGCAAACTCACTATGCTATCGCACCGGGCCGGGCGGTGCTTCGCCAAGCGCAAGGCGGAGTTCGATGGTGAGCCTGTCGGGAGAGAGCGGCTTCGTCAGATACCGCGTGGCGGGGTCGGTGGCGCTGCGATCCTCCATGGCTCCGCTGACCACAAGGATGGGAAGCTCCGGCCGGAGGGCGCGAATGGCACGAATCAGTTCGCGGCCGTCCAGACCGGGCATTCTGGAATCGGTAATCACAGCGTCGATCTCTGTGATCTGCGCCTGAGCCACCTCCAGGCCCCGGGCGCCGTCCTCACAGGGAAGAACCACGTAGCCGTTGCCGCGCAGAACCTCGGTGAAGAGGTATCGAATCGCACGGTCATCTTCGACGACCAGGACGGTAGCCTTGCGATGCAGGCGAGTTGTACCGTGGACAGGCAGAAACGCGCTCCGGGAAAACGCGGCAAAGTAAAGGCACAACCAGCGGAAGGCCGGCCCGATCCGTGCTTGACCGGTTCGTTGCCGCCTGGAGCACAAAGTATCCAGATCAGGATCGGCCAGGTCTGGACCGCCGCTTCACCATTGCGGAGGCAGATGCCTGTTCGCGCTGGAAACTCTGCCTGAATGTAACACGGAATACGCTCCCGATTGGTTACGGAAGTATCAGTGCGTTGCACAGGCAGGCGCCTTTGCGCGCGTTACCGCTACAGCCAGCCCTTCGCGCGCGCCAGGCGAGCCGCTTCCACGCGATTCGACGCGCCGAGTTTGCTGATCGCCTCGGAAAGGTAGTTGCGGACGGTGCCTTCGGAGAGATGCAGCTCGTCCGCAATTTCGTTCGAGGACTTCCCTTCTCCGGCGCGCCACAGGATCTGACGCTCGCGCTCGGTGAGCGGGTCGGGGCCGCTGTCCCAGGCTTCGGCAGCCAGATCGGGATCGACGACGCGCAGGCCACTCTGGACGCGTCGAACCGCATCCGCGAGCTCGGCCGATGGACGATCTTTCAGCAAATAGCCCCTGGCGCCGGCATCGAGCGCGCGGCGGAGATAACCAGGACGCGCGAAGGTGGTGAGAATCACGACGCGGGTTTGCGGATAGCGATCGCGGACTTCTGCGGCCAGCGTGAGCCCTGTCATTTCGGGCATTTCGATGTCGGTGACCAGAACATCCGGCTTATGTTTGCCCACGGCAGCCAGCGCATCGCGGCCGTTCGCGGCCCGGGCGCAAACGGCGATGTCGCCCTCGGTCTCCAGCAGCGCGGCCAGAGCTCCCAGCACCATCGCCTGGTCTTCGGCTACCACCACCTGGATCTTTTTCATGCAGGAACGACCGCGTCGGGCAATTGTTCCTGCGGCGGGATTTCGATGATGAGTTTGGTACCTGCAACGCTCTCGATGCGCAGTTTGCCTCCTAAAGACTCAATGCGCTCGCGCATGCCGCGCAGACCGTTGCCTTCCTGGCGGATCCCGCCGCGGCCGTCGTCGGCCACCACGAGGGCGGTTCCGCTGGAGCTGGCCTGGATTTCCAGAAGGCAGTGGCTTGCTTGCGCATGGCGCACGATGTTGGTCACGGCCTCACGAACGATGAGAGACAGCACGGTTTCTTCGGCGGCAGGCATCGCCGATGGATTCGTGGAATATTCGAGCTTCACGCCGGCGGCATCGAGCGTTTTCTGCGCGCGGGCGATCTCGGCAGCAAGTCCTTCTGCACGATAACCGCGGATTGCTTCGCGCACCTCCATGAGAGCCTGGCGCGCAATCGTCTCGACCTCGCCGATTTCGGAGCGGGCCCGGGCGGGATCGCGGTCCATCAGTTTGCCCGCAAGCTCAGACTTGAGGACGACAACGGACAGGGTGTGACCGAGAACGTCGTGCAGATCGCGCGCGATGCGCTCGCGCTCGGCGATCTTGGCGAGATGGGCGATCTCTTCTTGAGCCAAACCCAGCTTGTGCCCCGCTCGTATGCGTTGCGCGGCGACCATGTTGCCGAAGCCGATGACGAGGGAGAAAACCGCCGCGAATCCGTAGCTCCAGGGGCTGAGATGGAGTAGAAAGCCTTCGAGCAGAACGGTGGCCGTGACCACGGCGTAGGTAGCGATGCAGGCGGAGATTGATTCGGTGATGAAGGGCAGGAACGCCATGATGTAGATGAACATTCCCACCGAACCCTGATTCACCGGGTAATAGACGACCCCGAGCACGGCCATGGCGCCCAACAGCACATATTGCGTGCGGCGCGTCTTTGCGTAGACCAGTCCGCTGTAAAACCCGAGGAAGCAGGCGTAGACCAGGCTGAACTCGATCCAGCTGCGGCGGTTGTGGTCCTGGATGGGCTGGATGAAGAAGAAGATGGAATAGATGATCCAGATGAAATCGAAGAGGCGGCCGCGGCCGACCTTTTTGTCGAAACGGGAGGCGGCTTCGCCGCGCATGTCCATCGCTGCGCGGCGCAGGCTGCCCACGAGGTTCTCGGGAACCCCGAAGACGTCGCGGGCGCTGCTCGATTTCCCGAGCACGGCCCCGGGCCGAGTTTCGGGTTCGGATTTGAGATCGAAGAGGCTCATGCCTTAGCCTCGCTGCGGGTGAAGACGATCCACGCCGCGCCCAGCATCAACAGGGTAAATCCAGCCAGCGCTTCCCAGTGCGTTTTCATGGCGCCGGGCTCGGCCATGCCAAAGACCCCGAGCGCGAGCTGCGCCAGATGATACGTAGGCAGAGCGGGGGCGATCTTCAGGAAAAAGTGCGGCAGGTACTTGATCGGCATCCAGAAGCCGGAGGCGAAGGACATGGGCAGATAGATGAGGTTGATGATGCCCGGCCCCGAATTGGCGGGCACGAGGAGCGCAACGAGCAGAGCCATGGCTGTGAAGGGCACGGAGCCGGCAAGGATGACGCCGGCCAGTTGTGCGGCCTGGAGCAGCGCGATGTGCGCGCCGCCTACGGTGATACCCAGTACGACCAGCGCGGCGACAATGGAAAGAGCGAATCCGGCGCAGCTCATGACCTTGGCGCCGATATAGGCGAGACGCGGCATGGGGCTGGCCTGCTTCACATCGAGCCAGCCCTGGGCGCGCTCCAGCGCCATAGCCATGCCGATACCGAACAGGCAGGCCGAGACGACTCCCATGCAACTGTAGCTGGGCACCAGGTATTGTCCGTAACCGCTGGTACGATTCGAAACGCCGAACAGCAGAAAGAACATGACCGGGAAACCGATCACGGAAAGCGAGAAGGCGCGTGTGCGCAGCATGCGGACGAACTCGTACTTCGTCTCTTTGCTGAAGAGGCGTGCGTAGTAGGCGAGGCCAATTCGTTGCGGCGTGAGAGCGATTGTGTTGGTAGCCATGGTGATTCTCCTCTCGTTCCTGGCGGTTACGCCTGGGACGGTTCGGTAGTGAGAGCCAGAAACGCGTCTTCCAGCGCGGCGGCTGAGATTTCGAGATTGTGGAGGGTATCGTCACGCAGCAGCATTTCGCGGACAACCGGCTCGGGATACTCGGCCGTGACCACCACGGCTTCGCGGTCCTGCTGGACTTCGGAGACCGTCGGCAGGGTGCGCAAAAAGTCCGGCTCAAGCTGCGTGACGCAGCGGATGCGGCGGCCGGAGACGCGATGCTTGATCTCGGCCGGTGTTCCTTCGCAAACGAGTTTGCCCTTGTTGATGACGACGACGCGGCTGGCCAGCATGTCGGCCTCTTCGAGGTAGTGCGTGGTCAGCAGGATCGTTTTTCCCTGGGCGGAGAGCGCGCGTACCTGATCCCACAGCGCACGGCGCGATTCGATGTCCATGCCAACCGTCGGCTCATCGAGGAAGATGAGGTCGGGATTGCCGCAGAGAGCCATTCCGAAGAGCGTGCGTTGCTTCTGTCCGCCGGAGAGCTTGCTGAAGAGCTTGTCTTCGATGCCTTCGAGCTTCGCCGCGCGGACCACGTCAGCGAAGGACAAAGGCCGCGGATAGTAGCTCCGGAAGAGGTCAATGTGCTCTCGGACCTTCAACATCTCGGGCACGCGGCTTACCTGGAGCATGGCCCCAATGCGAGTGCGCGCGTCGGAATCGCGCGGGTCGCGACCGAGCACGCGCACGCTGCCCTGTTGCGGCGCTATGAGGCCCAGCAGCAGACGCACCGCGGTGGTTTTGCCGGCTCCATTCGGTCCGAGCAGAGCAACTACTTCCCCCGCGTGCAGGGTCAGCGAGAAGTTGTCGAGTGCAGTGACCTGTCCATACTTCTTCGTCACGCTATTCAGCCGGGCAACGGCTCGCGTTTGCGACACCGGCGCAGCCCATGCGGCAGAACGGGCGTCATGACTCTGGGGGATAACTGTGGATGCTGCCATGGTCTGTCTCCTGCCACCCGATTTCTCAGTGGCAAAGACAGGATCGCGCGGATCAGCCGCTGGACCCAGTGGGGATTGTCAGCAAAGGGAGGTGACGAATGTCATGCGGAAAAAGCAGGGATCGGGATCGGGTCAGCAGTCCGCCGCTGAACGGTCATTGAGAGAGGAGCAAATTTCGACTATCAGGAGCAGAATGACCCAGCGGCGCGAGTTGCGTGGAACCGGTTAATTCAGCTTGTCGGGAGCGGCTTTGCCGAAGCGAGCATCGATGGGCTGTCGGCCGCGAAAGCCCTCTTCCATCCGGTGCCAAAATTCGATTCGCGCTTCCCCGCGTTTCCAGCAGAGGAGCACTGTCTCCCCTTCGAGCAGGCAGGGAAAATCCAGAAGCCCAATCTCAAGGTCCTTGATCTGGACACCGATGGCATCGATCTCTTCGAGCGAATCCTTGGCCCGCTGCACAAGCGCTTCAAGCGTGACCTTGCGTTTCTGCACTTTGGCGACATCGATGAAAAGCCCGCCGCTGTCGACGATGCGGCGCATCAGCGCCTGTTGCTTCTCTTCCAACTCCTGCGCCGCCTGCTTCGCCTCCATGGCGCGGTTGAGCAGCGACTCCAGAACCGGCAGCAGAGATTGCGCTTCGTCGAGGGTGAAGGTCTTCATTGATCCAGGCCCGTCAGCCGCGGATTTCGAGCATGCGGTCCAGCGCGACGCGCGCCCAGTATTTCACATCGTCGCGGACCTGGATGCGATTGACCACGCGCCCATTCACCAGATTCTCCAGCGTCCAGGCCAGATGCTGCGGGCTGATGCGGTACATCGTGGTGCAGAGGCAGCCGGTGTCGTCGAGGGTGACGACCTGCTTGCGCTGCGCCGCGAACTGCTTCGCCAGCCGATTGACGAGGTGAATTTCGGTGCCGATCGCGAACGAGGCGCCCTCCGGCGCTTCGCTGACCATTTTGATCAGTCGCTCGGTCGATCCCAGCGCGTCGGCTTTCTGGCAGACTTCCAAACGGCACTCGGGATGCACAATGACCTGGATGCCGGGATGTTTCGCGCGGACGTTGTCGACGTGCTCCGGCAGGAAGCGCTGGTGGACGGAGCAGTGACCCTTCCAAAGAATGACGCGAGCCGCTTGCAGACGCTCGGGCGTCAGGCCGCCGCCGAAACCATTCAGGCTCTGCCACGGGTCGTATACAGGCATTTCAATGAGCGGAACGCCCATCGTGTGGCCCGTATTGCGGCCGAGGTGCTGGTCAGGCAGGAAGAGGATCTTCTTTGCGCGGCGGAAAGCCCATTCAAGCGCCGCGCGCGCGTTGGACGAGGTGCAGACAAGGCCGCCGCGTTCGCCACAGAAGGCCTTGACGGCCGCCGTGGAATTCATGTAGGTGAGTGGGAGGATCTCACTCTCGCGAATGCCGGAGGCGAGCAGCTCCTCCCAGCATTCTTCGACCTGGCCGATTTCCGCCATGTCAGCCATGGAACAGCCGGCGTTCAAATCCGGCAGAATCACCTGCTGGCCGCCATGCCCGAGCACATCGGCGCTCTCGGCCATGAAATGGACGCCGCAGAAGACGATATAGCGGGCATTGGTTTCGGCCGCGGCTTTCGAGAGCTTCCAGGAGTCCCCGGTGAAGTCGGCGAAGCGAATCACCTCGTCGCGCTGGTAGTGGTGGCCGAGCAGGATGGTCGAGGCGCCGAGGGTTCGGCGCGCCGCTTCGATCCGCTCATCCATGGTGTGATCGGGGAGGGCCAGATAGTTGTCGAGAGAGCATGCCTGCGACTGCGCAGCCGCGGGCTCATCCAAAACCTCAAAAACGCTCACAAAACGCCGCCTTCAGTCCGATGGGGCCTGCGCCAACCAGGACGGGGATGTTGAAAGCCATTCCGCAGCGGCAGTCGACTCACTGCGGTCGCCTCGCGGCGCCCGCCCAGCCAACGGGGATGTTGCAGCCTCTACTTTGTCAGATGCGCAGGTCGCGGTCAGGTCGCAAAACCGAACCGGACGAAGGCACGTCGCCTCATTCAGTCTAACCGAAGCGTAACGGTGGGGAGATGGTCCCGCATCCGCCTGGAAGGCGATGAGCCGGGCCCAATTTGTGGCGGCTGAATCGCGGCGGGTATCATGAAGCAGAACCCATGCATTTCGGCGACTACATCTTCATCTTCCTGCTGGGCCTCGTGCTGTTCGGGCCGAAGAAGTTGCCGGAGATTGGGCGGCAGGTAGGAAAGCTGCTCGGTGAATTCCGCCGCGCCAGCAACGAATTCAAGTTCCAGATTCAGGAAGAGATTCGGAACATGGAGGAAGAGGAGCGGCGCAAGAAGCTCGCTGAGAGCCGCGCAGCAGCGGAGGCGCCAACGGCGGCGCCATCGCCGGCAACACCGTCCATTCTGCCGCCTTCAACCGGAGCGCCGGTGAGCACCGAGCGGCCCTTCGCAGCGCCGGTGGACCCCGCTGAACCTCTGCCTGTTTCGCCTGATCTTGCGCTGAACTCGGCCGCTCTCGTCAGTGAGTCAACGGAAGATCGGCCCGCGAAGGACGCCACTCCCGTGGAGGTTTCCGTGGAAGCTCCCGTTGCCAGCAATGGATCTCATCCCACGCCGGAAGAAGTTGCGGAGCCCGCATCCCTGCCCCATGATTGATACCGAGGAAAAGAAGGATCTGGTGGATCGCGCGCGCCAAGCCGTGTCGGAGCGCGCCGAGCTACCCGGCATGAGCCTGCTGGAACACCTGCAGGAGCTGCGCAAGCGCATCATTCATTCAGCCGTCTACTTGCTGCTGGGGTTCTGCGTGGGATGGGGCTTTCACGACCGGATCTACGGCTTTATGGAAAAGCCGGTGAAACTGGCGCTGGCCCATCATCACCTGCCGACGCAACTGAACTACCTGAATCCCGTGGACGGCTTCAACATGTACCTGGAAATCAGCTTCATGGCCGGGTGCATTATCGCTTCGCCGTTCGTGCTGTACCAGGTGTGGCTGTTCATCTCCCCAGGCCTCTATCGGAATGAGAAGCGCTTCGTGATGCCTTTTATGAGCGCGACCGTCGGGTTGTTTCTGGCCGGTGCGTACTTCGGCTACCACTGGGTTTTCCCAGGGGCGCTCGATTTCCTGTTTGGTTTCAATAAAGACTTCAATCCCCTCATTGAGATTAATGAGTACACCAGCCTGTTCCTCACAGTGATCCTGGGCCTTGGGGCGACGTTCGAGCTGCCCATCCTGGTGATGTTCCTGTCGCTCTTCGGCATCGTGAGCCCGCGGTTTTTGTGGAAGAACATTCGCTACGCCATTCTGATCATCTTCATCATCGCGGCGGTCATCACGCCGACCCCCGACGTCCTGACGATGTGCGTCTTCGCCACGCCGATGCTGACGCTCTATCTCATCAGCATTGGGGTCTCCTGGTTCGTGCATCCTGTCACTCGCAAGAAACGCGCAGCGAGGGCCGCAGCGTGAGGACGCGTGGAGCAGCCACAGTCCTGGCCCTGATCCTGGGCTCCGGTGCCGTTTCGGCGCAGAACGCAGACCTGCCGCAGTTCGATGGCGCGCGCGCGCTCCAGTACACCCGGTCCTATATCGACGCTACGGGGCAGCGCTGGATCGGAAGCCCCGGCCATGCAAAGGCCGAGGCGTTCCTCAAAGAGCAGTTCCGCCGCGATAACCTGGGAGAGGATACGTTCACGACGAACACGCCGGCCGGAGCGATGACGATGCACAACTTCATCGTGAAAATCCCGGGTAAGAAAGACGGCATCATCGTCCTTGCCACGCATTACGAGACGAATTACCCGTTGCGCAATATCCACTACGTCGGCGCGAACGACGGAGGATCCACCACAGGTTTGCTGATCGAAATTGCAAATTACTTCCGGGGCAAGCCGAACAACGGCTACAGCGTGTGGCTCGTTTTCACAGACGGCGAAGAGGCGATCAAGACCTGGAGCGATGCTGACTCTGTCTATGGTTCGAAGCACCTGGCGGCGAAGTGGCAGTCCGATGGCACTCTGAAGAGAATCAAGGCATTTCTGCTGGCCGACATGTTGGGCGACAAGGATCTCGACATCCAGCGAGACCTAAATTCAACACCATGGCTCGAGGATTTGGTGCTGCAGGCGGCCACGCAGTATGGGTGGCAGTCGTACTTCTTCCAGAAGCAGACGTATGACGGCGACGACCACACGCCATTTGTGAAGCGGGGAGTGCCTTGCGCCGACCTCATCGACCTGGACTACGGGTATGACAATGCGTACTGGCACACTGCTCAGGACACGATGGATAAGCTGAGCGCGAAGAGCCTGACCATCGCCGGCGATACGCTGCTGGAAACGATTCGCCTGCTCGATCAGCGGTAGGCCGTGCCTGCGTCCTCGCACGTCCTCGCCTTCGGCGCTCTCGTTGCCATCCTGCTCTTCACGGATTTGGCGCTGCTCCAGCGGCTTCCGCGCCGCGGGACCGGGGCCACAGGAGGAGCGGCGTCTGCTCGCGTCGCCTGGCTGTGGACACTCTTCCTTGCGCTGGTGGCTGGTGGTTATGCGCTGTGGATCAATGCGTCCTCAGGCAAACAGCCCGCTCTGGAGTTCGTGACCGGCTATCTGATCGAAGGCTCCCTCAGCATCGATAATCTGTTTGTCTTCCTGGTCCTCTTTCGCAGTCTGCGTCTCGACGGCGAACAGCAGAGGCGCGTGCTGCTCTGGGGAGTTCTGGGCGCCGTTCTTCTGCGCGGCTGTCTGATTCTCGCCGGAACCACGCTGCTGGCACGCTTTGCCTGGGTGCAGTATGGGTTTGGCGCGCTGCTTGCCGTTGCCGCCCTGCGTTTGCTCTTCTACAAACCCGGGGTTGCTCCCGTGCGCGGTCCCGTTCGATGGGTCCAGACCTGTTGCCTGCGATTTGCCGGCAATCAGCGGCTCGCGTTTCGTTCCCTGCTGCTCGTGATCCTCGCGATCGAAGCGACCGATCTCATTTTCGCCCTCGATTCAATTCCCGCTGTTCTCGCGGTGACGCGCAATTCCTGGATTGCTTTCACCTCGAATATCTTTGCCGTGCTCGGTCTGCGGTCCCTCTATTTCGCGCTATCTTCTCTGCTTGATCGCTTTACTCTGCTGCATTACGGAATCGCGTGCATCCTCGCCTTTGTCGCCTTTAAGATGCTCGCGGCCCCGTGGATTGCGATTCCGGCAGTAACGTCACTGCTCATTATTCTGGTTATCGTGTCGATTTTCTTAGTCTTAAGCAGGGTATTTGCGCGACGATCAACTAATCTAACTCATCGGCTATGAAATGCGATCTGAATAAATCGCAAGATATATATTCGTAGATACGGCGCATTCCGGGCCGCCCGGAGGAGATCATGAAGGTCGGTATTCTTGGCTCCGGCGTTGTCGCGCAAACGCTGGGAACTGGTTTTTTGAAACATGGTTACGAGGTGATGGCAGGCACGCGAGACCAAACCAAACTGGCTGAGTGGGCGACGGCGCACCCGCGTGCGTTTCTCGGCAGCTTCAGCGACGCGGCTCGTTATGGCGAAGTCGTGGTGCTGGCGGTAAAAGGGAGGGCGTCAGCCGAAGCGCTGCGCGCTGCCGGAGAGCCGGCCCTTGCGGGGAAGGTCGTCGTCGATACGACGAACCCAATCGCCGATGCTCCCCCAACCCAGGGCGTGCTCCCGTTCTTTACGTCGTACAACCGATCGCTGATGGAGCAATTGCAGGAGGAGTTTCCTGCCACGCGCTTCGTCAAAGCCTTCAACTCTGTGGGCAGCGCCCGCATGGTCGATCCGCAATATAGCGGAACGCGGCCGACCATGTTTATCTGCGGCAACGACGACGCAGCAAAGAAAGCGGTGGAGAGAATTCTCGATAAGTTCGGCTGGGAAACCGCGGACATGGGCCCGGCCCCCGCGGCGCGCGCCATCGAACCGCTGTGCATGCTCTGGTGCATCCCCGGTTTCACGCGCAACGAGTGGACGCACGCATTCAAGTTGCTGCGCGATTAGGGTTCGACCCGGCTGACCCCGAACTCCTCGAAGACGATCTCGCCGTGGTGCCCCACGGAGTGCCTGCTGAATTCTGCGTCGTCGCGCCGGGGGAAATCGTTGCGAAAATGCGCACCGCGGCTCTCTTCGCGCTGAAGCGCCGAGTCGACGATCAGTTTGCCGACTGCATGCAGATTGCGCAGTTCGATGGCATGCCGATGGGCGCCATCGGGAACCCGATCGGCGAGAGCCGCCAATTCCTGCTGTGCGGCGCGCAGACCTGCCGCGTCGCGCAGCAGGGCGGCCTTTTGCCACATGACGCGCTGCAACTGCTCGCGTAAGGGAGCGATCGCACCGGATGCATCCTTTCCGCCCTCTGCCCGCCGCGTTTCCATGCCCTCCTCGCTGGTCGTAGTTTGCGACCGACGTGCTGCGGCGACCGAGGTTTCGCCGAGCATCGCATCCGCTGCGCGCGCCCCGAACACGAGGCCCTCCAGCAGCGAGTTACTGGCCAGGCGATTCGCCCCATGGACGCCCGTGCACGCCGCTTCGCCTGCCGCAAAGAGCCGGTTGAGCGATGTGTGTCCGTGCACGTCGGTGCGTACGCCGCCCATCAAATAATGGGCCGCAGGACGAACTGGAACCAGATCGCGGCGCAGGTCGAGACCGCGTGCCGCGAGAAAGCTGGAGATCCCTGGAAAGCGCGTCACGGGATCGATCTTCGTGACGTGACGCATGTCGAGATAAACCGGCATTTGGCTGCCATCCTTGCCCATCCCCTCGCGCGTGATGGCACGCGCCACTACGTCGCGGGGAGCCAGCTCGAGAAGAGCGTGATACCTCTCCATGAATCGCTCGCCGCGCGCATTGCGCAGCCACGCGCCCTCGCCGCGCAACGCCTCCGACAGCAGAAACCGCGGTACGCCCGGAAGACTCAGAGCCGTGGGATGAAACTGGTAGAACTCCATGTCGGCAATCTCCGCGCCCGCACGCCAGGCCATGGCGATGCCGTCGCCGGTAGCCACAGCGGGATTGGTCGTATCGCTGTAGACCTGGCCTGCCCCGCCGCTGGCCAGCAGCACGGCGCTCGCATGCACGCGAGCCATGCGGTCGTCAGCGCTTAGCAGCTCAATGCCATTCGCCGCACCGGTCTCCGAAAGCGTCAGGGCGGTAGTGGTGGTCCACTCCTGCAACGTGATCTTCTCCATGGACCGGGCGTGGCGCAGCAGGGAGCGGGCAATCTCCGCGCCCGTTGCATCGCCGTGGGCATGCAAAATGCGGTTGCGGCTGTGCGCGCCTTCACGGGTCAGCATGAGCTTGCCGTTTTCGCGGTCGAAGTCGGTGCCCCAGCGCAGCAATTCTTCCACGCGCAGGCGGCCCTCCTCCACCAACACGCGCGCGGCTTCGAAGTTCACGAGGCCGTCGCCAGCAGCCACCGTGTCTTCCAGGTGCAGCGCGACATCTTCTTCACCGCTTATCGCCACGGCGATACCGCCCTGGGCGTAGTGGGTGTTCGATTCGGCCAGCGCTTCTTTTGTCACCACCAAAACGCGCGCTCCGCGGGAGGCGAGCCCGATGGCCGCGCGCAATCCCGCTACGCCCGCCCCCACGACGGCAAAGTCAATCTCCTTCATGAATGGCACTCGACTCAACAAGCTACACGGTTGGATGCCCGAGCCTCTGGTTCGGACACAAGCCGAGCGCGCCCCGATGTGCGATTCCCCAGGTGTTGCGGGAGAAAACCCGAACTTGAAACGTCTACTGCGAAGGCCCATCGCTGGTCATTGTGGCCGCAGAGTGCGGCGGAGGCTGTTTCCCTGCCCACTTTTTCGCTACTCTGGTGTCACTTTGACTTCATCGATCCAAACCATTCATGTCAAAACGCAGTCGGCCGGGTATCCCGTGTATGTGGGGAGTGGGCTCTTTCCCGAGATCCCTCGCCGCCTCGACCTCGCCAAAGCCGGCCGACGCGTTTTTGTTCTCACTTCGCCTGAGATTTGGGCGCTCTGGGGCAGGAAGTTGCTCGCATTTTTTCCGGATCACGCGCAGCCTCTCGCGCTCTTCCTTCCGGCAGGCGAGCGGTTCAAGCGGATCGCCCAGGTGGAGCGGCTGGCTGGCGAGCTCGCCACGGCTGGGGCGGACCGGTCTTGTCTGCTCATCTCTCTGGGGGGCGGCGTCGTCGGCGATATGGGAGGGTTTCTCGCAGCGATCTACATGCGCGGCATTGATTACGTGCAGGTGCCGACGACGCTGCTGGCTCAGGTGGACTCATCCGTGGGAGGCAAAACCGGAGTGAACCTGACTGCGGGCAAGAACCTGGTGGGCAGCTTTCATCATCCGCGCGCCGTGTTTGCCGATATCGATGTGCTGCAGACGCTCCCGGAGCGAGAGTTGCGCGCCGGGCTCTTCGAAAGCATCAAGGCAGGGATTATCCGCGATGCGACGCTGTTCCGCGATATGGAAAAGAACGCCGGCGCAATTCTGGCCCGCGATCCTGCCGCGCTTCAGAAAGTAATTGCCGCTTCCATTCGCATGAAAGCCGCGGTGGTTGGCCGGGACGAGCGCGAGTCGGGGTTGCGGATGATCCTCAACTTCGGCCACACGATCGGCCACGCCATCGAAGCGGCCACCGGCTACCGCAGCCTGCTGCACGGGGAAGCCATCGCATGGGGAATGTTGGCAGCGCTGCGCATCGCTCTGAGCCGCCGCACGGTCGGCCCGGATCAGGCCGTGCGCATGGAGCAAACGATTGCCGCTTACGGGCCTTTGCCCGGATTTCGCACTACCGTCGACAAGCTGCTCGACGCTGCGGGCCGTGACAAGAAAAACCGTGCCGGCAAGAGGCGATTCGTACTCCCGAACGGGATCGGCGACGCAATGATTGTGGAGGACGTAACCGTGGGGGAGATGGAGTCGGCCGCGGGATGGCTTCTGGAGCGCTCCCGGCAAGCGGGCTAAACGACTTGAACGACGCCGGCCGTACTACAGATTTTCCCCCGCCATGAGTCCAGAAGGTGAAGGGATCAGCTACCAGGCCCTTGCGGCAAGCCCGAACGACTCAGTCTACGGCCATCGATAGCTGGTGACGGAGATCCGCGCCGCGCACCCAGAAAATCACGTCGGTGGCGATGTTGGTGGCGTGATCGGCGATGCGCTCCAGATTGCGCGAAATCAGAATCGCGGGGAGGGCCTGATCGGTCGTTTCCGGTTTCTCCTGAATGGCGCGAGTCAACTCCAGGATAGCCACGCGATTCATGCGATCGATCTCATCATCCATCTCGCGCACCGATTCGGCCAGCAAAGCGTCACCGTCGAGCAGCGCTTGCAGCGCGGTGCGGATCATGCGCCCCGCGAAGGCGCCCATCCCGGCGATGTCGACCGGAAGATCGAGCGGGTCCTTATCCAGCAAATCGAGGGCACGCACGGCGATGCTCACGGCCATGTCGCCGATGCGTTCCAGATCGCCGTTGATCTTGATCACGGCCAGGATGAAGCGCAGGTCGATAGCCATCGGCTGCTCACGAGAGAGCAACTCGTAAGCCATGTCATCGACCTCGCGCTGCGCGGTATTGATGGCGGTTTCGTTGTCGCGGACGTACTGGCAAAGTCCTGGGTCGCGCTGCAGCCACGCATCCACGGCAGACTCGACCGCCTGTTGCGAAAGCGCCGCCATGGCCAGCAGCTTGTCTTTCAGCTCAGCGAGCTGCAAATGGAAATGAATCCGCGGCAAATTGCCCTCCTGCGCGTCCGTCGCCGACTATGAGATGTCTGCCGGCGCAAAACGTGAGCCAATCCTTGTATTGTGCATCCGCCCCTGTTAAAGCACGGCAAATTCGTTGCTGGTTTGGTTACCTTTCTGAGTCGCGGGGGCGGCTCATCCGTTGCCGGTTGGCACAGCCGCAGGCGGAATTACGCAAGCCGCTTCTCTGCCTGCTGCGCGGCCTCGTAAATCTGGTCGAACGACTCCACAGCGTAGAGCACCTTCTGTTCTTCCGAGACAAGGAACTTCTGCTCGAGCACCAGGTCCAGATCGAAATCGCGAATCTCCGGCCGCCCCTCGATCACGTGCGTTCCCTCGCCGTGGGAAGAGATAAGGCCGCTGCCATAGAGTTTTACTTTGCCGTTTTGCCGGATGACGCCGAACTCCACCGTGAACCAGAAGAGGCGCCCCATCTTCTCGAGCTTCTCCTTGTCGTCCATCAGCCTGGCGCAAACGCGGCCGTAATGCTGTAGAAAATCGGCGAAGACGGGATGAGCGTGCATCGGCACATGACCGAAGACGTCGTGGAAAATATCCGGCTCCGGCGTGTATTCCATCGATTCTCGGCTGCGGATGTAGGTGGTCGTCGGAAACTGGCGCGCGCCCAGCATTTCAAAGAACGCGTCAGGCGGGAGGAATCCGCTCACCGGCGTCGCATTCCAGCGCGTCCGCGGAGACAGCCGCTTATTGACCTCGCCGAGATTGGGAATCGTGACTTCGCGCAAACCAATTTGGTGGAAGCCGTCGAGATACTCCTGGGCAGCGTGCTCCTGGAGTTGCGGCATGCGCCGGCGCACCAACTCGGCCCACACGGCATGCTGCTCCTCGGTATACGCGCTCCAATTCTGCTGGATCAGGAACGGCTGGGCAATGGTCAGACCGCGGTCGGTGATGGGAACCGCGGTCCCGCCAACTGGATTCATCGAAAACACCCCCGGCAAAACCTATGAGAATGTCATCCGGATGGGAGGGATGTCAACCCAGGGGCGGCCGTGGCGGCAGCGGCTCCTCCCGGTACAGCTGCGAAGTGTGCCGCAGGGTGACCGTCACAGCCAGAGCGAACATGCAGAGCGCGCCAATAGCGCCGCCGAGGTCGAACAACAAAAACCGGTGACCGAAGACGGTGGCGTATGCGCTGCGCAACAAAGCCAGCGTTCCGGCGACGAGCAACATTCGCAGCTCAGTGGGGCCGAACCAGCCCTGCGACAGTTGAAATTGCGCCAGAGTCTGGGCCGCCAGGTAGCTTTCTGCGGAAAGCAGGAGAAATGCAATCAGCATCGCCGCAGCCGTCGCCCAGTGCAGGAAGCCGGAGCAGCCGAGCCCGCCCAGCAGCGCAATCGCGCCGAAAAGGTCGATCATGTGATCGACGTAGAAGCCGTAACGCGGCCGCTCCTGTCGCCGGACGCGCGCCACAGTGCCGTCCAGGCTGTCGCCAAACCAGTTGAGCGCGATGCAGACGATGACGCCCAACAGCGCAGTTCGATGCCAGCGAGCGATGGCGAAGCAGGCGCCCGCGCCGATCTGCGCGACCAACCCGAGCAACGTGAGCTGGTCGGAGGCGATCCAGAGCGCCAGGCGGACGGCGATCCAATGCAAAACGCGCTTCTCGATCGAGGCGGTCAGCGACTGGTTAATGCGGCGTGCCGGGGTGAATTTTGGCTTCGTTTCGGAAATTGCCGTGATGGCATTCATAGCTGCGCTCCTTTCTGTTGCTGCCGATAATGGGGTTATTTTGTGGCCGGTTTGGCGGCTGGCCGAAGCGCACTGCATGCCGAATCCAACGTGAAATCCAGAGAATTGCGAGGAATACTTTCCACGAAGGGGCGCACAGCCCATCCGAGGCCGGCAGGAATCGCGCGCGTGAGCGACAGCGTCTCGACCTGCAGATAGAGGCCGCCATCCTGCTCGGCATAGCTCCACCAGGTGTCCATGCGCCAAAGGAAGCCGTGCTGGCTGGCCGGCGGCAATCGACGCCCGTCGGCGTCGAGCTCCGCGATCTGCATGCTGCGCGAAGAGCTGCTTCCGTGCAATGCATCGAGCCGCTCGAACCGAACCTCGTACGTCGTATCCATCGTCACCGTGATCAGGCTGTGCTGGCGGACGCGCAGGCAGACCTCATATCGGTCACCCACGCGCGAGAGCACTCTGGCCGCGAGCACCTGCGGAGCAAAACGCTGCGGGTATGCCCGGAAATCCCGCAGCACCTGGTCGAACTCTGCGGCCGTCGCTCCAGGGACGAAGGCCATTCCGCGCCAGTGGTGCAGCAGCGCGCCCGGCAAGTCGGCGCCGGCAGCGGGGGTGAGCTGCTCGACCACCAGCTCCCCGCGCCGCAAACGAAGTTGATTTTGTGGATCCGCAACCGCAGGACCGAGAAAACCCTCCGGTGACCGGTGCTGTTCTGTGAGGAGAGCCTGGATAGCGGCTGCGGATGCGTCAAACCCGGAGTGAGCAGCTGGCGAGGGCCCTGCTGCCAGTGAAGCCGTACGAAGCAGGACAATGGAAATCCCGACGACCGTGAAGTGGCACTTGCGAGCAAGTCGGCGATACCCAGTCATGGAATCACCCTGCGCCCAGCGCCACCCCCAAATCAATGCACGCGACCTCACCCGGGGAAGGTTTGTTCCTCACGGCGCAAACCATTGAGGCATAGGCGTTTGGCGGAAGTTGTCTGTAGCGGGATGCGGATGGCTGACCCGCTCATTCGTCTACACTCGACAAGAGAGATGACCACTTCCGTTCCAGGTCCGGCGCGGCAGTACCGCTTCGGCATTTTCGAGGCCGATGCCACGACAGGGGAACTGCGCCGCCAGGGAATCCGCGTCAAGCTGAATGCTCAGCCCTTTCAGGTGCTCCTCATGCTGCTGGAGCGACCCGGCGAGCTGCTGACCCGCGAAGCGATTGCCCGCGAATTATGGCCGCAGGGATCGTTCGTCGACGCGGAGCACGGCGTCAATTCCGCCATCAATCGCATCCGCGAAGCCCTTGGAGACTCAGCGAGCAGCCCCCGCTTCATCGAGACGCTTGCTCGCCGCGGCTACCGCTTCGTCGCTCCGCTGAAACGGGTCGGCTCCCCGGATTCCGCTCGGATCGCCGAGGCGGCGGAGCCTGCCGCAGAGATGGTTGCAGGTTTGGATGCGCCGACGATCACCGCGTCTCGAGACGATCGAAGTCCGCGGCATCACATCCTGGCATCTCCGCAAGAGTTGCCGCACATGTCGTGGCGGCTGGCGCAGACCCTCTTCATTTTGCTCCAGGTCATGTACCTCAGCTTCTATGTGGGAGCGCTGGCCAACCTCGCGGAAGTTCAGGAACTGCTCGCGACCTTGCCTCGTCCGTCCCTGATATTGGTCCTGCTCATTAGCACGGCCGCTCTGCTCATCCCTGTCCGTGCCTTTGTGCTCTGTGCCGTCCTCTTCCGCGCTCCACGGGTACGCGAAAAGCTCCTGACTGTCTGGCAATATCTGCTTCCGGTCGATGAGCTGTGGTCCCTCTCACCGTTTCTTCTGCTGCACCACATCAATTTTGGACTCGCGCTGGCGTGTACCGCGCTCCTGGTCTGGGCGCCGTTCGTGCAGCGGTCGTTGGTGCTGATGGGCCCGTCGGGAGTCGGGCGGGAGCTCTCGGCAACGATCCGCTAAACAGCCGAGTGAATTCGGGGACTGGCCGGGCGGGCAGGAGGGAATCCGCCTATTTCCCATCCTTCGAAGCAACGGCTTTAGGAATACTCCCCCCGGGCCGGGCGGGCGCAGAGCTGACCGGCGGCAGGTCATAAATCTCGATCGCGCCGTGGCGCAGCACAGCGAATCGCTTACCGTCAGCAGACAGCGCCACGTTCTGGCCGGCCGTCAGCACCGGCGTCGCGTCCTTTACCAGCACCAGCTTGCCCGATTCCGTGTCGTAGACGCCCACGAGCTGTTGCGATATATCTTCCGGATCGAGCGAGTCGAAGACGCTGACAGGGCGCGACACTTCATCCGATTCATAGACGAACCGGCTGCCGTTTTCGGCCGCGGTAAACCATCCCCACACGTACTTGTTCAGCCATCGCTCCTGCCACAGTTCACCGGCCTTTGTCGAGACCGCGACCACCGGGCGGTCATCGGCATCCTCGTAGCAGCCGATGACCAGGGCGACAGTCGCGCTAACCGGCTGCACTGTCGGACGGCAATTGGACTTTACCTCGGCAAAGATCTTCGGATCGCCCTGCAGGGGCACATCCCGAACCACCCACGAAGCTTCCTGTTTGCCCTCCAGAACATCGGCGATTCCGGCGTCCATGAGCGGCACATGCACGGGGGCTTCGGCTTCACGGATCACGTGCGCTGTCCTGGAGCCGAGTTCGACGATTTCCACCCTGACGGGATGTCGGACTTCCGGATCGCCAGGCATCGTGGCCAGGGGCGCCATCTTTCCCGGGTCGTCTCGCTCCACCAGCATCGATTTGCGATCCGGGGAGATCTCGACATTCTCCAGTGGAGTATCGAAGGAGAGGTATGGCTGAAGAGTGAGGGAGTCATCTGTCAGAAAGAGGGTGTCGCGCACCCGTACGAGGAATTTCCCATCGGGAAAAGGCCACAGATACTGCTGGCGGTCGTGCATGCGCCATTCAGCCTGACGAATGGCCTTTCCGGCGCGAAGATCCAGCACGACAGCTCGAATCTGCTGATCCTCGTCGCCATCGCGATCGCTGGGCATACGTCGCAGCAGGCCCCCCACGCGAAAGGTAAAGAGCAGGTGATCATCGTCGAGGAATCCAAGAGACGCGGAGGAAAGCCGGTAACTGAGATAGAACGCTGTGGGTGGGGTGTAGCCCAGTGGCGCCACAGGAACGGCCACTGCGGGCCGTGGTTCGGCAGCGCTCTGCGTTGCCTGCGACGCAGGGAGCGCTGGCTTCTGCGCTGCGCACGGGAGCACACCCATCGTCGCCATGATTCCTGCTGCGGCCGCCACCAAACGTGTCATCAGGTCCTGTGATCATTCTCCGGCCTGGTTTGGCATCCAGGCAAATCGTGGAGAAAGGTCCGCGGTACGGCCGGGCAGCGTCTCAGGGAATCAGATTTGACGTGGTCCGGCATTGTGCGTATAAAACTTTGGTCGGAAGGATGCATTGGAAACGCCGGCTTGAAGTGCGGCGAATTCAGTACAGAATTGACTATGGCTCGCATGCACGAAGGTCGCGAAACAACCACGGCTCGCCGCACACCGCGTCCAACCGCCTCCAGCTCGCGCTCCGGCTCCGGCAGCGCGCAGCAGCGTCTTCTCCAGGACTACCAGAGCGCTCTGCAGCTGATGCAGGATGGGAAATTCGAGAAGGCGCGCGTGGTCCTTGAAAAGATTGTGCCCGACGCTCCGCCGGAAATTCTGGAGAGGGCGCGCATCTATCTTACGGTCTGCGAACGCAACGCGCGTTCCGCGGACCTGACGTTTGCCACACCCGAAGAGCAATACGACTACGCAGTGTCGCTGCTCAACGGAGGGGCTTACGAGGACGCGCGCGACCAGTTTGAGGCGATTCTCTCCAGGACGCCCCGGGCCGACTTCGCGCACTACGGCATGGCCCTGCTGAGCAGCATGACGGGGCAGGCCGAGGAAGCCCTGGAACACCTGGGACGCGCGATCGAAATCAACCCCGCCAACCGCATTCAGGCGAGAAGCGATCCTGATTTCGTGGACATGGCCGACGATCCCCGCTTCACCGAATTGCTGTACCCGGAGATGCTCTGATTCCGCCGGGTTTCCCGGGTTTAAACTCATAGACGTTGTCGAACAACGCCTTCGTGAGCTCTTCCGCCGCAAAAATCTCTTCATCGCCGAGTGCTGCAGCCCAGCAACCTGCTACCGGGGAGGATGGAAAGGAGAGCACCGCGACCACCGGAGAGGCCCAGCCGTCCCCCGGATTGCGCGTGGTGGCCATCGGGGGGGGCACAGGCCTTTCGACCCTCCTGCGCGGACTCAAGTACCGTGTCCCCCATGGAGCTGGGCTGCTGGAAGTGCCGGCCCGCGCTCCTCTGATCGCGGATTTGTCCGCGGTCGTTACTGTCACCGATGACGGCGGATCGAGCGGACGCCTCCGCCGCGACTTCAACATGCTGCCCCCCGGCGATCTGCGCAACTGCATGGTGGCTCTTTCTGAAGACGAACATCTGATCTCCCGCCTCTTTCGCCATCGCTTTACCACCGGGGAGGGCCTCGAGGGTCATAGTTTCGGCAATCTCTTCGTTGCCGCGCTGGTCGAGATCACGGGAGATTTCGCCCAGGCGATCAAGCTTTCTTCGCAGGTCCTCGCGACCCGGGGCCACATTTATCCCGCAACCAACGCCAACGTGTCTCTGGCGGCGCAAATGGACGACGGTTCCGTGGTGCACGGAGAGACCAACATCACCGCCAGCCGCCAGCGCATCGTTGAACTCACGCTCGATCCAGCGGATGCCGAGCCGCTGCCGGAGACGCTGGAGGCCATTGATTGTGCCGACCTCATCACCATCGGTCCCGGTTCGCTTTTTACCAGCATCATTACCAACCTTCTGGTGAAGGGGGTTTCTGAGGCTCTTGCTTCTTCGAAGGCGGTACGGGTGTATGTCTGCAACTTGATGACCCAGGCCAATGAGAGCCTTAACCTTACCGCGTCTCAGCATATTGAGCGGATTTATGAACATGCACACCGGCCGATTTTTTACTACGCGTTGGTGAATACCGCGCCGGTGTCGCGGGTTCTGCTTGATCGCTACGCGGGGGAAGGCTCCTCGCCGATTGTTGCGGATATCGAGGGGATTCAGGCTCTGGGGGTTCGTTGCATCGCCGGGGATTTTGCGGCTGAGGGGGATGTGGTGCGTCACGCCGCGGATCGAGTGGCCGATGCTGTGCTTCGATTGGGTGCCGCGGGTCGGGGATAGGTGAAGAGCGAATTTCCTGTGGTGCGGATCAAATCGAAAGATCGTCCGGATGGGGTTGTG
>DATDHZ010000072.1:0-42278 GCA_036521315.1 Acidobacteriaceae bacterium | reverse complement strand
ACCCGGCGGGTCTTTGACAATTCTGGTCGCAAGATCGCGGGAGCCCATGAGCGGGTCGAAGCGGATCAGCGCCAGGCGTGCGCCCTGATAGAAAACGATCATCATCAGCACGGCGGCCGCGTAAGCCCTCCAGCTCCTGAGAAACAGCCCACCCAGCGCACCGATGCCGAACCCAATCGCCGCCAGCGCCAGCGGCGCGCGCAGATACGCAAACGAATCGAGTGTCAGGTCTTCCATGTGCCCCAGCGATAGCGAGTACACTTTCGGGTGGCTGGTGAGCGCGGCGGAGATATCGCCGGGCGTGGGCAGATGCCGGTCCGCCACCAGAATCGCGACCGCGGCGATGCTGGCCAGCGCGCACACAGCGCCGAGCACGCGGCTGCCGAGGCGGACGGCCTTGCTCTGCTCCGCAACCATGGCGCAGCCCAGCAGCAGCGCAAAGGCCGGGTAGCACGGCATCGAGTAGTACTCCTGCGTCGTCGAAAACGTGAAGAACACCAGGACGAATCCGATCCAGCACAGCGCAAAGAGGCGTGTGCGCGCGGCGCGATCGGCCGCGCGATAATTCTGCCGGAATAGCGCCGGAAGGTACACGCTCCACGGGAAGAGCCAAATCAGATGAAAGAGCCAGAACCACAGGCGTGGAACTGTGTTGTAGTCGCGTGGATAACGCAGGTTCAGGAACCGCAGCAACTGCTCGTTGATGAAATAGAACCACAGGAAGCCGTGATAGTGACCGGGCTCGCTCTTCAGCGTCCAGGCAAAGTCCGGCGGATTCCGAATCGTCGCCAGCACGTGCCACGGTGCGGCGATCAAGACAAACAGCAGCAAACCCCACCACGGATAGAGTCGCTTCCACGCGTTGCGCGAAAAAAGCTGCCGCGTGATCAGCAGGTAAAGAAAAACGGCGGCAAGCGGAAAGACCACGCCCACCAGGCTCTTCAGCAGGAATCCGGCCGCGAGACTCGCCGAGAAAATGCTGGCCCATAAGAATGGCCGCTTCTCCTCTTCGTCTTGCGTACGCAGGAACGCCCACATCGCCAGCGCAATGGTGAGCGTCAGCATCACGTCGGGAATCAGAATCCGCGTGAAGAGCCACAGCCCGATGCACGTCCCCATCACCAGACCCGCGTAGCCGCCGGCGCGCGCGCCAAACGCCCATCGTCCAAAGCAGGCAGTCAGCCAGGCCAAAGCAATCGCCGACAGGGCAATCGGGAGTCGTGCTGACCAGTCGTGCACGCCGAAGATTTTGTAGGCGCCGGCCATCACCCAGTAAACAAGCGGCGATTTCTCAAAATATTTCACGCCGTCGATGCGCGCGGTGACCCAGTCGCCCGACGTGAGCATGTTGCGGGCAATCTGTGCCTGCACGGCGTCCACATCGTCCATGAGAGAGGGTGGCGAAAGCACACCCGAAAAGAAAATGACTGCCGTTACCGCCAGAACCGCGCCGAGCCATCTGCCCCAGCGCTGCCGGTCCGTGTTTTCAGACAACCGTGTTCTCCCGCACTCTTTTCTCCAGATTACCTGAGTCCCGGCGCTTCTTCGCTGCCCGAATACCGCCGCGCCTGAGTGCGATATGCTCAGAATCGAATGATCCCACCATCCCCTCTGGTCTGGCTGGCTGGACTGCTGGCCGCCGCCCTCCTTCTCTTTTTCGAATTGCGCCGGCGCCGTCTCCCGCTTCCAGCCTTTCGCCGCCTTTCCGTGGTTGCGAAACTCGATCTGGTCGCCGCTCCGCTAGCCGCCGGCTATGCGGTTTCGCTCGCCGTCCTGCTCTTTCCCGGTGCCTGGGCCACGGGGTTTCTGCCGCTGCGCTCCTCGGCCCTGCTTGGCTTTGTCCTGTGCGCCGTCTTCACGCCAGTCTTCTGGTCCGAAGGCAAAAAGCAAATCCAGTTTCAGCGCCCCGTCGGCATTCTCTTTGCCGAGTGGCTCTTCCTCATGGGCGCCATCCCGGCGCTCTCGCTGCTGATTGCGCCCCGCGCATCCGGGAGATTCTCCGCCCTCTTCGCCGGTTACGCCGCCGCGCTGCTGCTTTCAGCCGTCCTGCTCATCGCCGTCATCGTCCCTCCGTTCATGAAGAAATACGAGGGCCTGCGCATCCTTGAGCGCGTCGGAGAGAACGAGCAGTTCGTCCAGCCGGAATACACGCCGGCGACACCCGAATGTCCGCATCCGGAGATGTGGCACATGCTCGACTCGCAGAGCACCGAAGTGGAAGTGCTCGATCTGCTCAAATCCCTCGTGGTCGCGCTCAAGCCCCAACTCATCGTCGAGACGGGAACCTTCCTCGGCCATGGCACCACTAGGCTCGCTGAGGGCGCGCGCGAGAACGGCTTCGGTAAAGTTATCACCATCGAGTTCGATCCGGCGATCCGCCAGCGCGCGCTCGGTCGATTCGAATTGTTGGGGCTCTCCTCCTGGATCGAATCACGACTTGAATCCAGCCTCGATACCGTCATCGACGGCACGATCGATTTTTTGTTCAGCGACAGTCACCTGGCCAACCGCGAGGCCGAAATTCGCCGCCTTTTGCAGCAGCTCGATCCACGCGGCGTCCTCGTCATTCACGACGCCAGCTCGCATTTCAAACTCGTGCGCGAAGCCGCTCTGCGCCTGGAAGCCGAAGGCCTCATTTCCACGGTGCTCCTGTCAACGCCGCGTGGCGTAGTCATTGCCCAGCGCCGCGAAGGCAGAAAATAGCTCGCCCGCGCACACCGCGTCCGGAACGCCGTACGCTGAACGCTGTCTTTACGCGTCTCCCGGCGACTTCCTCGCCTGCAGCGCTGCCTGCCTCACCGCTTCTGCCTGCATCGCGCGCGCCACTTCTTCGGGATTCACAGGCACCAGCTCGCCGTTGACTATCCGATAATCGAAGCCGCGCCAGCGGATCGAGCGCCGCGTGAAACTCACCAGCCAGATGCAGGTGGCCAGCGCGTCCCACACCGGAATTAGAAAGAGGTTCGCGCTCACGCCGCGCTGATTCAGCCCTTTCGTCCCAACCAGCAGTGTGAGAGCCGACCGCACCACAAAATATCCGCCCAGATAAGCCGCCGCAATCCACGCCGACGGAGCCACGGCCGCGGCAATCAGCGCCCACGGCAGCCCCAGCGTGAAGATCAGTCCCGCGTGTCCCCACGGCCGCATGTGCCGCATCACCGTCAGCCAGCGCAGCCTCTTGATGAACAGGTCGCGAACCGACTGGTAGTCGGGAACCGTCTCGATCGCATACGGCAGCAGCACAACTTCGTGTCCGCGCTCGGCGATCGAACGCCCCACCAGTAGATCATCGCCGGGTTTGTTTTCGATCGACGCATAGCCGCCCCACTCCCGCAGCCGTGTGCGCGTCGTGCAGATCGTCGGCCCCAGCGCAAATTTCACGCCGTCCAGCTGCTTCGCCACCAGAATCCCGGGATAAAAATCCGACAGCATGCCGATGTCCTGCAGCCGCTGTACGAGCCCCGTTTCTTCCGTAGGGACATAGAAGCAAGTCACCGCGCCGGCCTGAGGATCCTCCAGCGGAGCCACGAGTCGTCGCAGGTAATTCGGCTCGACACGCACATCGCTGTCGCTGATCACCAGATGCTCGTACGCGGCTTCCTGCGTCAGCCGTTCCAGCTTCGCGCACTTGTCGTTGGTCGCCACGCGCCCCGAGCCGATCACGATCCGAATCTTCGTGTCGGGAAAATTCTCCTGCAGGCGGCGCAGCACCGGATACGCCGGATCGCTCCTGTCCCCGACGCAGAAGAGAATCTCGTATTCCGGATAGTCCTGCCGGCAGAAGCTGGCGAAATTCTCGTATGCGTCGGGATCGAGCCCGCGTACCGGCTTCAGATTGCTGATGGGGGGCAAGAAATCGCCAGATCTCAAACGCGCGGTGAAAAAATAGCGCAGGCAGCTAAAGAGGGCTATCCCATAGTAAATGAATGGGATGGCGGCGATTACCAGAAGAACTGTGCGCATGGATGGAATGTCCAGCCGAGCAAAGACACGCTGAGCGGATCGCCTGACACGACGAGGGCAGAATATCACACGAGGCTGGCCGCCCCGGCCGCTCCCAGTCCCCAATATCGCGCCAATTACAATGGGGGAGTGTCCGCCCAACTCGCTGCCAGGCAATCGGAATCGGTAGCCTCCCGCAAGCCCCTCTACCTGAAAACTTTCCTGATGATCCTGGTCATGATCGTTGCCGGACCTTTCGGCAATGTTCTGCTGGGCAAGGGCATGAAGCATGCCGGCCCTCTCTCCCTGTGGCCCGTCCCCTCGCTGCTCCACACCGCGCTGACCGTCTTTTCCCAGCCGTTCATCTGGATCGGCATCGCCTCGCTCATCGCTTTCTTCGTTTCCTGGTCGCTGGCGCTCTCCTGGGCAGACTACAGCTTCGTTCGTCCCGCCTCGTCGCTGGCCTACGGAGTGGTCGCCCTCCTCGGATGGCTCATGCTCGGCGAGCACGTCTCGCCCCTGCGCTGGGCCGGGATCGCCGTCATTTGTCTCGGGGTCTTCGTCGTCAGCCGCACCCCGGCAAACACCACCCGGCCGAACGCCGCGGAGCTGCCTTAGCGTGCTGGGCTACTTTGTCTTTCCCATCATCGTCCTGTGCGGCACCGGCGGAGAGCTCTGCGTCTCGCGCGCCATGAAATCAGTGGGCGAGGCGAGCGGCTTTCATCCAGCTGAGCTCCTCCGCGTCGCCGGTCGCGCCATCCGCGAACCGTGGATGTGGGCCGGCGTAAGCATGATGGCGCTGGCGTTCTTTGCATTGCTCGGCGCGCTCTCCGCCTGGAGTGTCAGCTTCGTCGTGCCCGTCACTGCGCTCGATTACGTCGCTGCGGCGCTGGGCAGCGTCGTCTTTCTGCACGAGCATGTCAGCCCGAGGCGCTGGCTGGGGCTCTCCTTCGTCATCCTCGGCGTGGCGCTCGTGTTTCTCAGCAAAAGCTAAGTCCCTGAGCGACAGGCGGGCACCCACCCAGGCTGGTTTGCCTGGATGGGTGCGCAAGTGAACCTGGAACCATGCGCTTCCTTAGAAGTGCAGGGTCAGCTGTCCGGTGATCGCCCGCGGCGTCACGTAATGCGTCCCGCTAAAGGTGGAGAGGAAGTTGTACAGCGCGTAATTGTCCGTCAGGTTGATCGCTGTGATCTGCGCGCCCCATTTGTAACGATCGCCGTGGAAAAGGTCATCCTCCCCCAGCGCCATGTCAAACAGGCTGCGCGGCTGGATGCGCGGCGGGTCCTTGTCGTTATCCCCCATCCCCGGCGCCGGAATCTTCACCAGATTCGATTTGTACTCCGACGCGAGGCACGCCGCCGGAAGCGCCTGTGTGGGCGTTGCCTTCACCCCGCCGCATGCGAGGCCCGCCTCGAACTCCTCATCTGCGTCCAGGCCGCTCAGATCGACCGCCGGCTGCCCGTTCAGCAGGATCGACGTCGAACCGCAGGCGCTGTTGGGATCGTTCGACAGCGGGTTGTAGCAGGGAACCGCTCCCGCCACCAGGCCCGAGTCAAAGCGCCAGTTCAAGCTGTACCACGGGCTGTGCTTTCCCGGGATCTGGTACTGCATGTGTGTTGTCTCGTTGTATCGCTCGTCGTGGTCGATGCGGAAGGGAAGTCCCGTCTGTCCCACCGTTGCCCCTGCGCCGCCCACCTGCGGCGGGAAGAACCGCGCCGCCACCGATGACATCACCACGTACGCGCTCAGCCCATGCACCGGAGTCAGATTGGCCCGCAGCGCAAAGCCTGGAATCTTCGAGTTGTGCCACTCGATCGGAAATGTGATCGGCGTATTGCCCAGCACGCTGAAGTCGTAACCATCACGCGTGTACTTCCAGATGTATTCGCCGCTCACGACGAAGTGCCTGCCCGCGACCTGCTGAAATCCGGCGTGATATTCGTTGCGGGTCCCTGGCGACAGGGCCCCCGAATCGCCGCCCTGGCAAAGCAGCAGCGGATTCACCACGGCATCCAGGCATCCGCGGCTCGACAGCACCAGGTTCTCGTTGAAGGGCGTCTCCAGAGTCCGCGCGTAAGAGGCGCGCAGCACGGTATTCGTCCGCTTGATGCTGTACGATCCGCCCAGCCGAGGCTCGGCCTGCCTTGCATCGCTCAGCCCGTTGTAAAGGTCGCCGCGAATCCCCACGTTGAACAACCAGTTGCCCGTCGTGATCTGGTCTTCGACGTAGAGCGCCATCTCCTTCACGTCCGTGTGGCCACGAAAGTCGTACGACGTCCCACCCCGCGTCAGATCGTATGGATAGAGCGTGGTACAGGGCGCAGCTGTCGGCGTATTCCCCGTCGTGCAGCCGAGCGAATTCAGGTACGTCGGCGACACGATGCCCAGCAGATCGCTCTCATCCAGGAAAGTCTGTTCGTACTGCGCGCCGAGCTTCAGGTTGTTGACGCCCTTCACATACGAAATATCTGTGTGTACGCCATCATTCGCCAGGCTGCGATCTTGTCCGATGCTCTCCTTCTGCACCGGCCCGAGATCGGCAAACGGATCTCCGCTCGGATAGTAGTGGTAGTTATCCTTGCGCAGGTACGCGCCGAAATTCCACACCGATGTCTGGTTGATCACGCGTGTGTAGCTCGGCGCGATGTCGAACGTCCCGATCTTCGACCTCTGATCCGTCTGTTCATCCACTGCCATCCCCGCCAGATTCAAGCCGCCGCCGTTCAGGTTGTCGTAAGTGTTCGGCGTCTGAAACCACGATCGCGAATAGTTCAGGTTCAGGTGCAGCGAATTTGCCGGATTGATCGTGAAATCGACCCGATCGAACACGTTCTCTTCGTTCCCCTTGTCGTGAAAGGTGACGAATTCCGGCCCATCCAGGAAACGCCCGGTGTTCTGCCCGTCGACGGAGAGAAAGTTCCCCCAGTTCTGCTGGCCGTAGCCCACGTCAAAGCCGCCGCCCGCTGAGCCGAACGTTCCGTAGGAGGAGTAGATTGATCCCGTCGGCCTGGATTCTCCCTGCCCCGAGCGTGTCGTAACCTGGATGACGAGGCTCGTCTTGTCGCCATACTCCGCCGGTGGCGCCCCTTCGATGACCTGCATCGACTGCACCGAGGCGTCCGGCAACTGGTTCGAGAACACCTTGCTCTGCTGGTCGGTGATCGGCTGGCCGTCCACCGAGAAGGAGTTCTCGGCATGATCGCCAAGCCCATGGAACAGTCCATTGGAATCGGCCGCAACCCCGGGCGACGACAGCGTTACCAGCGAACTCAGCCCCGAGGTCGTGCTCTCCAGCGGAATCTCAGCAAAAGCCCGCCGGTCGATGTCCGTGTCCATGTTCGCGGCGTTATTCACCAGGTCTTCGCCCGTAACCTGCACCGTCGTTGCCGCCGTCCCCACGCTCAGGCTCACCGGCACGATCACCGGCGTCGACGACTGCACACGTACGTCCTGCACGAACGCATTGAACCCTCTCGCGTCCACCGTCAGGTGGTACGAGTTGTACGGCACATTGCTGAACTGAAAATGTCCGGCGCTGTCAGTCGCCACGGCGCGTTCATACTGGCTTACGGGATTTTGAATTTCCGCCGTGGCCCCGGGAACCACGGCGCCGGTCGGGTCGCTGACCGTCCCGGTAATCGTTCCTGAAGTTGCGCCCGTCTGCGCGCCGGCCGGCGCCAGGCAGATTCCGGCAAGACTACCAATAAAAACAGAAACAGCGACCTGACGTAGCCACGTGTGCATGCACGACCTCCTCGTACGGTTAAAAGCTCAGGCCTGAGAGGACTACGCGGAAAGGGACGAGGCCTGAGGAGGGGGTCGGCTGGCCAGCCGGAAATGCACGGCCTGTCGCGGCCGGGCGATTATGCGTGCCGCAATCGTTGCCGACACGGGCCGGCTCGTCAGATGCAGAACGATCGGCGCTGTGACCTGCACGGCGCTGTGCACGGTCATGCACAGGGCGCAGTCATGATCCGTCTGCTGCGAGGCGTGGAAATGTGCCGCCTGGATCATCCCGCTCATCAGCACGAGCGCGATGCAAAGGCATCCCAGCACTATCGGCCAGGAAATCCGGATTCTCGGGGAGACGCGTGGCACCTTGCTACTACCTTTGACTAGAGATGCAGGCGCTGGGGAGCCGCAAAACGCCTGTCCCGCGAATTTTCAGGCGGCATTTCCTCTCCCATCGCTGCTCAGATTGGTATCAGTTTTCCCATTTGGGGCGGTTTCAATCCCTTGCTGGAGCTATCGTACGCCTCCCCCCCAGGCGCTCGGCCGTTCCCCGCGCCCCTCGCCGCGTCCACTTTGCCAGCCGCCGCCATCCACTGCCGAAGTCGCCCCCGTAGCGCACGGTGTAGGTCTTCTCGCCACTAGACACTTTTTGCGCCATGGCCCAGTCCTGCTGGTCGTACACCACAAAGTTCGCGTAATCCGGATGCGGCACCACCAGCAACTCGAACACCTCGCGAATCTGCGGCGTTGTCCTCTCATCCACAGACAGCTCCCGGTGCGTGATCCCGTCGGTCGCGGTTCGCACCGCATCGGCGCGCGCGTAGGTCCACGCATAGTCGTCGAAGATCAGCCACCCGCCCGGCCGCAGCAGCTTGTCCGCCAGGAAGAACGCGCAGCCGTCGATGGTCCAGTTCTTCGGCCCGTCGATGATGCACAGGTCATAGGCCGGCCTGCAAACCCTACCCACCGTTTGCCGCCGGATCTCGTCATGCAGGAACCAGGTGTAGCTGGTCTTCATCCGCACCACGTCGGCATACTCGCTCAGCCCGCACCCCGCCAGTTGTTCCTCCGCCGAAGGTGCGAACGTCGCATCCTGCAGATCCACCGCAGTTACCTTGCCGCGTCCGAGTTCCTCGAGCGCCGCCGCCATCGTGCAGGTCGCCGTGCCGTGCGCGATTCCGAGTTCGAGAATCCGCTCCATGCCGTCGCGAACGATCATCGCGTACAGCTCGCGCGCATGTTCGGGGGTAATAAAGGGAACCCCGCCGACAATCCGCTGCACCGCATCGAATTTCATCGCTTGGTCCAGTCCGTGATTCCAGACTACGAACGCCGGGCCGGCCTGCGTCAATTGAAAACCCGCATCCGCCCAATCCAAAGGAATGTGGGTTCCGCTCTTGACACGATTCAGCTTCCAGGTAAGCTAAAAGATTCCCGACCGGCTACGGATGCCGGCGGATTGCGGGGGCGGATTCAACTTGAAGGTCCGGGTCTTCTATCACGATAAGTGCTTTGACGGCGCGTGTTCGGCGTCGCTCTTCAGCCGCTTTCATCACGAGTGCATCCATCGCGATGCCGATTACGAATTCCACGGGCTTGTGCATCGCGCCGGCGCCCTCTTTAATGAGGCTGACTTCACAGGTGACGAGAACGCCATCGTCGACTTCAAATACTCGGCCTCGCCGCGCATTACCTGGTGGTTCGATCACCACCTTAGTGCGTTCCTCACCCCCGAAGATCATCAGGACTTCGAACGCGGGATCGCCGACGGCCGCTATGTTGGCCATCGCTTTTACAATCCCAATTACATTTCCTGCACCAGTTTCCTGGCGCACATCGCGTCAACCCATTTCGGCTTCGATTCCGCTCCAGTCGCCGAACTGGTCAAGTGGGCCGACATCGTCGACGGGGCGCTGTATGAAAGCGCGCAGTCCGCGGTCGAAATGCCCGCAGCCGCGATGAAGCTCACGCTCATCATTGAGGCTTCGCAGGATCCTGCCTTCCTTCCGCGCCTCATTCCTTTGCTCACGAGGATGCCGCTCCAGCAGGTGATTGAGCAGCCCTACGTCGCCGAGCTTCTGCCGCCGCTCCTCGAGCGTCATCAGCGCGCCCTCGATCTCATCCGTTCGCGCGCCGAATCGAAGCAGGGAACTGTCTACTTCGACATCACGGACCATCCCTTAGAGGGATACAACAAGTTCATCCCGTACTACCTTCATCCGGAAGTCACTTACTCTATCGGTCTTTCGAAGTCCAGCTTCCGCACGAAAGTCGCGGTTGGCTCGAATCCCTGGACCAAAGCCTCGCCCGACAAGATGGTCAACCTTGCTGCTATCTGCGAGCGCTATGGCGGTGGTGGCCACGCCCGCGTCGGCGCAATTTCCTTTCCGCCCGACCGCGAAGACGACGCCCGTCGCGCCGCGGCCGAGATTGTTGCTGAGCTCCGCGCTGCCGATCCTTCACAGTAACCTGACTAGCAAGGGCGTCAGATCGGGCGTCGATTATCGAGAATCCCGCGTTCCCTGGTAACTGCTCCGGCTCGCAAACCGCCGGCTCATCCCCAGCGCTCCGCTCAGGCCATAGGCCCTGATCAGGCGCCACGGGCGCATCAGCCACGCGAAACTGCGCGGCAGCCGTCCTCCGAGCCGGGCCCTGTCTTCGTCATTGGGTTCCAGCAATTGCACCAGGAGCTTCGTTTGCCGGCGTGTTCGTTCCCATACGCTGTCGCAATGCCGGATGCGATACCACTCCAGATACATACGGCCCCGCCCCGTCAGGGACGTCGATTCCATGCGCTCGCCTCCTGCCCGGTAAGATCGCCGCTCTATCTGCTCGGCAATCCGCAGAACTCCGCGGTCGCGTGCGAGCGCCTCTGCCGCGGCCTGGGGCAACGTGATCCCCAGCAGCCGTTCGACCAGCGCCAGCGGCACCAGGATCACCCGCCGCCGCGACACTTTGCCGGCCTCGCGGAAAACGTGAGGCCAGTCGAGATCGGGAAATGCATGCAGCATCGCGGCGATATCGCAGATCCATTTCAGCGAGCGCCATTTGTCGCGATAGCCGTGGATCGCGAGCAGGAACAGCATATTTTCCGGCAACGGCGCCGGGAAGTCGCGATCGAGCACGCTCGCTGTGCCCGCCGGCTCCCACAATCGCAGAGTGGCCAGACGCGCATCCCGGCTCGTTTCGCATGCCGCCCAGTGCAGTTCGATTTCGATGCCGCTCTCTGGGTGCACAAACGTGAGGTCTTTCCATGCCGCTGGATCGATCGATCCAACGGGTGGCACGCCATAGCTGCGATCGCGCAACACCCGCGACGCGCGACCCATATCCGCTCGATCCACAAAAAAATCGAGGTCGGCGATCTCGCGGTCAGCGAGGTTCCCGTACAGCATCTTGGTCCAGACCGGGCCCTTGAACGGCACCGCCGCCACTCCGGCGGCCGCGAGCGCGTCCATGACTGCGCCCATCTCCGTCACCAGCGCGAGGTTGTGCGCGACGCTCCTGCGGCAGTATTGCTGGATCCACAGTCGCGCCGGCTCCGGAACGCCGTCTGCGCCCTGCAATCCCCTTTGCAGGAAGGTGACAACGCGATGCTTCTGTGCCAGTTCCAGCAGCCGCGGCCACTGGACGCCAGCCGGAACCGAGAACGGCGGCGCATCCCCTGGCTCGAACGCCCGCCGCACGCAGCGCAGCAACAACTGGCGCTCGTCGATTCCCTCCGGCGCGCCGATTTCCTCGCTGCCCGCCTGCGCCAGGCACGCGCCGGCGACCGTCATTTCATCGCCTTGCTTTCCAGTGCGGGCAAAACGTCAGAAGGGATGAAACAGCTAATCGAGCCCTTGTCGCTTGTGGTCGTGATGATGGCCAGCGGTTTCTCGTCGAGAATTTCCAGCGGCGCCCCTTTGCGAATCAGGTGCACCTTGTCCTGCGACAGCATCTGGATCACGGCGGCCCGGTCATGCCGCCGCAGCGCTGCATAAAATGTTGTGGCGTCGCGCGAGTCGCTGGAGCAAGGCACGGCAAACGGGAATCGAATCGCGTCGCTGCTCGTGCTGGCTTCCACCGGAGCCGCCCGATGATGCAATCGATGCACCGCCCACGCCCCGGCGGCGGCTGCGAGCACCACCAGAGACACTCCCGCCAGCACCAGCAGCTTGGGTCGCGTCAGCATCGACCGCTACAGCGGGGGCAGTCCAAGAGCCTGGAGCATGCCATCCAGGTCCTGCACTTCGGCGTTGTAGTTGCCCTTTTCGTACGCCTGGATCGCATTTTGCAGATCCTGCTGAGCTGTCGGGCTGTCTTCAAACTTCTGATAATACTTTTCGAGGTCAACGACGATTTCCTGCAGGCACTCCTGGCCCTGCGGTTGCCCGACGATCGAACTCGCCATCGCCGGAGTTGGAGCCAGCACCGTCGCGACCAGCGGAATCACCGCCGCGGAAGCGCCCACCATCGCCAGCTTGCGCGCCAGCTGCCGACGCGTCATCAGATTGCTCGACGTCTCCGCGGGCTTCTCCAGCAGATTGGCTTGCGCCAGTTCCTGCAGCGCCATCAGGACCACATCCCGATCCGCCGGAATCCCCAGTTCCCGGTGCAGAACCTCGCCAATGTCGTCCACCGAATGCTGACCGTCCGCCGAGGCCCAGACCAAAGCGACGGTCTGGTTCAGGCTGTGTGCGCGATGGCTGGCCTTGTCGTAAACGACTGTCTCTGCGCCAAGGTTTTCCGTAACAATGTCATCATGCCGTGAAATCGGGTTCGTCATCTCGTTCTCCCCTGAGATACGTCTGGTTGTACTCCATGGATCTTTGAGTTTTCGCCGATTATGCGAAGAACTTCCAGAGCCGCATGGGCTGCGTCTCCTCGCTCCGATTGCCATGCCCTCGCTGTCTCAACCGCCAGCTTGAGCGTGCTGAGTGTCAATTCCGATTGCCTGCGCACGGCGATTGTGTTTTCCAGCAACGCCAGCACCGTCTGCCCCGGCGTCAGTTCCTTCGGACTCCAGATGGCTCCGTCACGAAAGCGCAGGCTCATCACCCAACCCACTGGGAGTGGCCCCAGCGCGCTCGCCCTGACCGGCTCGGCCGCGTCGCTGCCATCCGACTTATCAGCGCCATTCTCGCGCAGGCGCATCTGCCGCGGAAACGCCCGAACTCGGCCCTGCAGGTCGATCACCGCGTACTCATCGGAGTAGTACTGCGCACCAGCCGCCACCAGGGCCGCCACCAGGCTGCTCTTGCCGGTATGCGATGCACCGGGAAGAAGCAGCGCGCGGCCACCCCACTGCACCACGCCGGCATGCACAAACACATATTGCTCGGTCAACGCCGCGGCGCGCAGATGCATCTGCGATTCCAGCACGCGGGTCGCTTCCCGCAAATCTGCGGAGGCAAAAATCGCTCGGTCGCCTTCACCTACTACAAACACCGGCCTGCCAGCCGAAGAAGGTGCAGGATAGAACCGGAACACTACTGCTGGATTTGTCTCCAAAGCGCTCGATTCGGCGCCTGGGATCAGCGGGGAGGGAAGCGCCGCCATCAACTGAGCCGTCGTCCGCAGCGTGATGGATACACCGTAAGCCCGATACGACGCTACACAGGCCGACGCGCGCTCGCCTGCCGCCGCGACATGCGCTTCACGGGGTGGTTCCAGCGTGATGGCTATCGTCTCCGTCATAAGAGGAAAAAACCTGATTGAGTCTGCGTCGGCACAGCTACGTAGACCAGGCAGTCGAGCAGGAGTACACGAATGCGCAGGCGCGGACTGGGGGAAGGGGAGAGCTTAACCATAGCCTTTGTTGCCGGCCTTGTCAACGATTGCATCCCACACGTTCGTAACCCGTAAACGATGATCCGGTTGACTACAACAGTAACTATCGCTGCTCATCTTGGCGTTATCTGAGGCGGGCCATGCGGGGAGACCTCCCGGGTTCTATTAACCATAAAGTTATATCGCGGGATTCGCATCGGCCGACCGTCAGACACCGCACAGTCTTTCTACCCCGGTTGGCGGTTCGGCTCGTAACTATGGAGTGAACCGCGCAGGTGAGCCGCACCCTGTACCTTAATTGCATGTCCTCCATCGCGACGCCCGACTGGTCAAACCTGCCGGTGCCCACGGACGACGGAGCTGCCCGCCACCTCCCCGGCATGCGCGTGCCCGCTATTCCGCTCGCCGGCACCGACGGCTCCAGCGTAGACCTCTCCTCGCTGGCCGGTCGTGTTGTTGTCTATGCCTATCCCCGCACCGGGCGACCCGGCGAGCCAAATCCTGCGGGGTGGGAAGCGATTCCCGGTGCGCGGGGCTGCACCCCGCAAAGCTGCGCCTTCCGCGATCATTTTGCCGAACTCCGCTCTCTCGGCGTCGCCCATCTCTATGGCTTATCAACGCAGGGCACCGCCTATCAGCGCGAAGTCGTCGAGCGCCTGCACCTGCCGTTCGCCATCCTCTCTGACGTCTCTCTCGCGTTGACGCATGCCCTCCGCCTGCCCACGTTTGCGACGCATGGGATGACCCTCCTCCGCCGCCTGACCCTCGTCCTCCGCGACGGCGTCATCGAGCATGTCTTTTACCCAGTCTTTCCACCCGACAAGAACGTCGCGGAAGTGATCGCCTGGCTACAGGTGCGGAGCGGCTCTGCCAGCGAATCGCGCGCCTGACGGGCTGAGCCTTCGGAAGAGCATTGCTTCTTCGAATCATGGCAAAACTCGACTGGTGATGATCGCGGCGCCCCATACGAAGGACGTGTGGTGCGATCCGGCCGCTGCCGTTAATCCAGCCTCACCAGCCACGCTTCGCCCTCGCTGGGACGCAGGCTGTTGGCGATTGCCGTGGCCAGCTCTCGGTCGTCGTGTTCCGGACGAATCCGCACCCAGAATCCCGTCGGCCCCTGAAACTCGATCACATTGGCCGAGCGATACTCGCGTTCCAGCTTCGCCTCAAGATGCAGCGCGGCGCTCTGGTGATCGAAAGCTCCAATCTGCACGCACCATCGTCCGCCCTCGTCGATCGGCTTGGGCGCGCTGTACACGTCAATCCGCACCTCGGCCACACCCGGCCCCCAAACGCCCGTCGCCTTCGCCGCCGCCAGCGAGAGATCGAGGACGCGCCCCTGCACAAAGGGTCCGCGATCCGTCACGCGCATCACCGCCGACTGCCCCGTCCGCACGTTCGTCACGCGGATCAGTGATCCCATTGGCAGGGTGCGATGTGCGGCAGAGAGGTGGTGCTCGTTGTAGACCGTGCCATTCGCTCCGGTTCGGTTGTGATACGGCGGTCCATACCAGCTCGCCATACCGGTCTGCGTGTAGATTGGCGCATGTGTGGCCACATACTCGTCGTCGGAGCCTGTTGCCGCACTTGGCTTAGCCGAGGTCACCGGAGCCGCAGGCTCCGTCGTCGGTTTTACAGGTGGATTTTCGGCGGGGACGGGTGGCGGAGGCGGCGCATACGCCACGTGGTGATGCGAGCAGCCCGCGGCCAGCGCCAGCAGCACGCTGGCCCCCACACTGATCCATGCTTGCCGCAACCGCAAGCGATTTTGTCTCTGGATACTCGTATCCATACGCGGATTTCAGCGTCCCCGGCACCGTTCCAGATGCTCCGCCAGTAGAGTGAGCTGCTCGGCCGCCAGTCGCGGCGCCCTCGAAGAGTTCTCCCGCACTTCAGGGATCACTCGATCGTTCAGATACGCAGTCACCCGCCGCACATCTTCCTCGATCCGCTCGCCGGCGCCGCCGAAATGCTCATCGACCCTGCGCCCCATGTTCTCGAATGGGCCACTCGCATTCTCTCCCATGGCTCCGTTCCTCACTGGGTTGCAATCGCTCGCACTAAGTGCCACACCCGTGGCGCTTCCGCGTCTTTAGTATTTCCGAGGCTGTAGTCAAGGGTCAATTGCCTCGCGGAGGCGCGCGTCCAATCAGTAATCCCCCCCGACGGGTACATCCCGCGATGCCGAAATTTCTTCCAACCCTCAGAAACACCGGAGCTTTCTGAAAGATGCGCCTGCCACTGTGAATCGGTTCGTCCTTTTTCTGATTCTTTCCTTTGCAGGCTGCGCAGCCCATGCGCAACCTGTTGCGCAATTGCCGGATGCGCCCCAGCCCTCAATCGCGCGTTCTGCGGAAATCGAGACGCAGAGCCCTTCCCATTCCCCGCCCCTCGTCGTTCCCGCGGGCAAACCAGTTCCGCAATCCGGCAGCCCCCTCGAACACGCCTCATATGAGAAGCGTAAGTGGGCGCAGTACGTCGATCCCGGCGAACGCGCGCCGCGCCTCAGCGGCAAGGACAAGATGAATTTCTGGCTTCATCAGGAAAAGCGCGTCTGGTCAGCCTTTCCGGCGCTTCTCTCGGCCGGCGACGGTCAGCTCAGCGATACTCCGCAGTACGGCTCCGACTCCGGAGCCTTCGGAGATCGACTCGGGGCCGCTTTTCTGCGCCAGGCCACCATGCGCTTCTTCTCCAACAGCCTCTTTCCCGCACTAGACGGGGAAGACCCGCGTTACTTCCGCCGCGCTCGCGGCAGCTACGGGAGCCGTGCCGCATGGGCCGCCGAACAATCCCTCGCGGACGAGCGCGACAGCGGTCGTCGCAGCTTCAACGTCTCGAACATTTTTGGTCATCTTGCGGCCTGCGCCATCACGCCGCTCTACTATCCGGCTCCCAGTCGGAATGCGGGCGTGGTGTTGGAGACCTGGGCTACTTCGATCGCCGGATCTGCCGGCAATAATCTTTTTCTGGAGTTTTGGCCCGACGTGGTCAACCGATTGCATCGAAAGTAGCGTGCAGGGCGCGGCCATTCGTCCCGGGCGGTCCTCATCCATAGAGAAAGTGCCCTTTGTGGAAACGGCCTGCGAACGACATTGCGGCTACTGAATCCGGCCGCCCGCCCCGGGCGGGGTTCATCCCCGTGGAGGAAATCCAGCAGGAATGGTATGGAGCACGTTGCGCCTTTTCCGACGCTCGCAATGCGGCAAGCACCCCACCCTGGTCGTCGGGCGAATCATGTTGCGCATCCCTCTCCTCGTGCTGCTGGCGTTCGCTTCCACTGTGTCCGCACAGACCGCCTTGCCCGATGCCCCCGCGCCTAATCCCGAGCTTGTCGCGGCTGCATCCACAGAGATCTCTGTTCCGCCGCTCAAACCCACCCACATCTCGCTTGTTGAGGAAGATTCATTCTCCAGTCCCCCCGGGCAGCAGACCTTTCCTCCGGTGTTCTCGCCGCGGCGCGGGCTCAACATGCCCGGCCTCCAGTCCGGCTATTTGCCCGAACCTCGCCCGTGCGTCGCCGATTTCTGCACCCAGCTGCCGCCCCGCCGCAGTTGCTGCGCGCTGAGCACCGACCCGTTCAACGAATATTTGCGACAGAATGCCATCCACATCTACACCCCCCACGAACTCGCCGGAATGGCCGTGCGCGGCGTGATCGATCCTTTCAACTTGCTCACCATTGTCGGCACCTCGGCCTTCTCCGTGGCCACCGACGCGCACACGCGTTTTGGTCCCGGCGCGCTGGGCATCGCCAAATACAGCGGCGTTGCCCTTACCCAGGACATGACGAGCGCCTTCTTCGAGACCTTCCTCATCCCATCCATCGATCACCAGGACCCGCGCTTCCGCCGCATGCCGAATGCCTCGCTCAGACGCCGCGTTGCCCACTGCCTCTATCAGCCGATCTGGACTGACAGTGACACCGGACAGGGGATGTTCAACTATGCGACCGTCGTCGGAGACGTCGCGGATGAACTCGTCGGCGTGACCTACGTGCCTTATCAGAGGGTTGGCGTCGGTCCGGCCGCCAGCCGCATTGCCGTCAATCTGGCCACCACCCCATTGGGCAACATCGTGACCGAATTCCTCCCCGACCTCGCCCGTCATATCAACTTCAGCGTTGTCTTCGTGCAGCGAGTCATCAATCGCGTCGCCGCGGACGAGACCGGCGGCGGCGGTACGTTCTGACGACTTTCTGATTTGTGTTTATTTCACTTCGCGGTATATCTCGGCGCGTGCCCCGGCGCCCATGGATCGTAATGCGCCGCGAATTCGGCGCGCTCCTCCGTCGACGGATGACTGTACGTCCAGAACTCCACAAGGGGATTCGGCGAGGGATCGTCGAGCCACAGCTGCGCGTCGCTGCAGAAGGAGTGCACGACCGTGGCCTGTGCATCCGGGATCAGCCCATGGATCACTTCCTGCCCGTACACATCAGCCTGATGCTCAATGTTCCGGGAAAAGGTGTTGGCGATGGGGTCGGCAATAAAGCTGAGCACCACCATCAGGAGCAGAACGATCCCCAGCGAACCCCAGTCCGCAGGAGAGTCGATGCCCCGGGCCGCACCCAGGAGGCGAACCAGGGCCAACAGGAGATGAGCGCCGATCCAGTAGAAGACGAAGAACACCAGGGCCGCGAACGCCAGTCCCTTCGGAATATGGTGCAGCACGTAGTGTCCCTGCTCATGTCCGTAGGTAAAGAGGATCTCGTTCGGCGATTCTTCTTTGATTGTCGTATCCCACACCACAATCCGTTTTGACGATTCGATGCCCGTCACGTACGCATTCGGCGTGGTCACCCTGCGGCTCGCGTCCATCAGAAAAATCCGGCTCGGCGGAATATGCAGCCCACCTCGCTCCGCCACCCGCTCCAGTTGCTGCACCAGCGCCGGATCGCTCTGCACCAGCGGCGTGAAGTGGTTGAACAGCGGATCGACGAAGAGCGGTGCAACAAACGTACCAACCACTACCGCCGCAACCGTGAACGCCCAAAACCCAATCCACCAGCGCCGTGGCCATCGCCGCATCATCGCGTACATCACGCTCAGAACGAAGGTCCCGACCGCAAGCGTCAACACCAGCGATTTTGCCCAGTCGCTCCACCACGGCAGCCAGGGCTCTACCGAGAGCCGATATTCCAGGCTCACATGATGTCCGATGAGGGATTCAGGCAACTCCAGCAATGCCAAAATCAGGAGCCACACCGGAGCCGCCACGAGCCCCTGCACCCAAACCTTCGGTGAAATCTTTGCCGCCATCCGCGCGAGCGTTCGCCCGTTGCCCACCCGTACCAGCACCCACAGCGCGAACAGCAGCCACGCCGTCTCTCCAAAATAGAGCCCCGTGCGCCAATGGCTCAGTGCAATTGCCTTCGCGAGTTTGTCAGCAGGAAGTCGGCACAACAGGCGGCCCGCGGCCAGCAGGGAAGCGGTCAATCCGCCCCTCACAAATCCAGCGTTAAAGATTGAACAGCTCCCGCAGCCTTCGCGTCTGCGCCCGGCTCACCGGAATCTCCGTCTGCTTTTTGTCCGCCATGCGCAACTGGTAGGTGCTCTTGAACCACGGCACCACTTCCCGAATCTGATTGATGTTCACCAGATACGACCGGTGTGCCCGCCAAAACGTCGCCGGATCGAGCTGTTCCAGAAGTTCCTCCAGCGTCCGGCACTTCGACTGCCCCTCGATCGTCGGCGTCACCACGGAAATCACCCCGTCGTCGATCGATGCGTAACAAATATCCTTCTGATCGATCAGCAGCAGCCGGCTGCCTGCCTGCAGCACAATTTTGCCGCTATGCTGCTTCGGCGCCTGCTGTTGCTCGATCAGCTTCAGCAGCGTGTCAACGCGCAGATCGCCAGTGCCAGCGCGCGCCTCGCTGTTCTCCTCCTGCAGACGCGTGCGAGCTCGCTCCACAGCCTGCAGCACGCGCGCCTTGTCAAATGGCTTCAGGAGATAATCGATCGCGTTTACGTCAAACGCGCGCACCGCGTACTGATCGAAGGCCGTGGCAAAGATGATCTGCGGCAACGGATCGCCATTGCCCACTTCCAGCAGCTTCTTCAGCACAGCGAACCCATCCAGTCCCGGCATCTGCACGTCAAGAAACACCACATCCGGATGGTGCGTGCGAATCAGTTCTACCGCTTCGACGCCGTTCGTTCCCTCCGCCAGCACATCCACCTCGCCGGTGGTATCCAGCAAATATTTCAGCTCTTCGCGGGCCAGCGCTTCATCGTCGACGATAACGGCAGAGATGGACATGAGAGGGTCAGGCGTAACTTCAAAGTATAGGAAGGGCAGGGAAGGCAGGTCAACGAAGCAAGTTCCCCAGTGCTTTCACATCAGTTTTCGCCACAGCGCATCGAGAACGCGCGTGCGCTTGTCCCTCGGCAGGAAGAGGGCGATTACGACTGCAAGCGAGATAAGACCGATCAGGAGAACGGCCGCGATACGAACGCATCGTCGGAGCGCCAGGGAACCAGGTCACTCGGCAAAAGCGTGCAGCCGAGCCGGCGGATGATCCTCTACAAGATGATGTCCGCAATACACGCAGTAGAGATCCGTCACCCGCGCGGTGCGATGGCAATTGCCGCAGCACGGCGCCACCTGATAAGCGCACTGCGGGCAAAAGTGATATTCGCTCTCGATCCGCGCCCCGCATGCCGGGCACAGCGCCAGCACCGGCAGCCGCAACAGAAAATACAGCACCGCGCCAATGCCGCTCGGAATCACCACGCACACCACCATCCACAGCGGCGTGCTCATCCCCCGCCGCGGCGAATCGCGGCTGATATACCCAATCATCAGCATGTAGAGCGCCGCAAGAGCCCCAATGCTGATGTTGATATAAATCCGGAAGCTTAACGGAAGGTTTGGCGGATGATGCCGGTGGGCCGCGACGACGACCCACATAACATATTCCATCAGCGTGAATGCCGCGACCCCGGCCCCCACCGACCATAGCGGGATCAGCCCCAGTTCCCCTGATAATCCGCTGGATTGCGCCTCAACGCGCTGTACCTTCTTTGCATTCATCCCAGGAATCCTGCACGCCGTCCAGCCTGCCTACTCGTCATTCGCGCCGCGCTTGCTGGCTTTCAGCTGCATCATCACCACCGCGAACAGCGCCGAGAGAAACACCAGCGAAAGCGCCAGCATCACCACCGGCATATCCAGGAACGTCTCGCCGGCGACCACGTCCGCCGCCGCGCTCCACAGAGCCGGCGCGAACAGCACCAGCAGCCCCACGACCACCAGCAGCGCGAGGCCCGCATGCCGCCGCTGCCGCGCCTTCTTCGCCTGCATCAGATGCGCCGCTTCCATCACTGAACGCCGCGTGCGCAACAGAACGTCAGGCTTGATATGCCCCCGAAGATTGGGCTGGAATACGTCTCCGCTCATACAGCTTCCATCCTTTTTCCATGGGATGCACTCGATCCATGGGCCGACTTCACGTGCGGTTTCAGCGCGGCCAGTCCGCGGTAGAGCCGCGACTTCACCGTCGACAGCGGCGCCCGCGTCATTCGCGCAATCTCCTCAAGCGACATTTCCTCCTGGAACCGCAGCACCAGCACCTCCCGATGCAGCGGATCGAGGATCAGCAGCGCCTCGGCGACTAACTGCCCGCTCTCCAGCGTTGCCAGATGTTCAAAAGGCGTCTTGTCCTGGCTGGCAAACTCCATCGGGCGGTCGTCGTCGCCGCCATCGCACAGCTCTTCCAGACTCGCCATCGACTTCCTGCGCCGCAGATCGATCACCAGATTCCGCGCGATCGTAAACAGCCAGGTATCGAAGCGCGAATTTCCGTTGAACTGCGATCCCCGCACCAGCACCCGGATCCATGTCTCCTGAAACAGGTCCTCCGCCATCTCCCGGTTTCCCGTCAGGTAGAGCAGATACCGCAACAGCCGGTGCTGGTACTCCACAATCAGCCCGTCCAAAACCGCTGGATCGTGCCTCTTCAGTCCCTCGGCCACCAGGGCGTTTTCCTGCCGGATTTGCTGTGCGAGTGCTATCGCTGCCGTGCTCATGTCACTCTCACAGACGGATATCTTCCCGCGGAAGACGCTCGTTCTCACTAGTTTTTCCATTTCCCATGTCAGACTCATCGGCTTACCCTCGGCGCCGGGCCACTCACCCCGGCACATTCGCTGGACATGCCACTAAACCGCTCATTATCCGTCACATTCCGTCAATCGGCAACCACTTCCTGGTGATTAGACTGGTTACGATGGAAATCCTGTACGGCCTGCATCCAGTCGAGGAAGCGCTCCGCTCCGGCTCCCGCCGTTTCGATTACGTGTGCATCGCCCGGGAACGCGGCCAGGCCGGCCATGACCAGCGCCTCGCCGCCATCCTGAACCTCTGTCGCAAGGCCGCGGTGAAGACCCGCCTTGAGCCGCGCGACGCTCTCACCCGCATGGTCCGCACCACCGCCCATCAGGGCATCGTCGCCGTCGTCCTGGAGCGCGAGTTCCTCGACCTCGAAGATTTGCTCGAACCTCCAGCCCCCGCCCTTCCCCGCTTGGTCCTCGCCCTCGACGGCATCGAAGACCCCCAAAACTTCGGCGCCCTCCTCCGCACCGCCGAGGCTGCCGGCGTCGATGGCGTCCTCTTCACCGAGCGCCGCTCTGCACCCCTCAGCCCTGTAGCCGTCAAAGCCTCTGCTGGCGCAGCCGAGCATCTCCGCTTCGCCCGCGTCGTCAATATCGTCCGTTCCCTCGAGGCCCTCAAGGAGCGCAACCTCTGGTGCGTCGGCCTCGACGAGCGCGGCGACCAGGATTACGACTGCTTCGATTTCACGTCGAACACAGTAATCGTCCTCGGACGCGAAGGCGCAGGCCTGCACGACCTGGTCCGCCGCACCTGTGATCACCTGCTGCGCATTCCCATGGCCGGCAAAGTCGCCTCGCTCAATGTTTCTGCCGCTGGCGCCGTCGTGCTCTTTGAGGCCGCTCGCCAGCGCCGTGCTGCGGCGCAACCCTCGCCCGCGCCAAAGGAGAAGTCGCCGCGTAAAATTAAAGGTCTGGGTTCATGAACGGTTCGACCATTCTTGCCGTCCTGCTGCTGGGCGGCTCATTCGCTCTCGGTCAACAGGCACAATCCCCCCAGGTGCTTTTCTCGGGACCTCCGAATGCCTCGGCGGCCTCTGCCGCTCCCGCACCCGCTTCCGCCATCACGGACGCGGAGCGCAGCGTCGTGGCCGTCGCCGTTTGGGATCTCGACGTCCACCTTTCCCCGCAGCAGCAGTCGCTCGAAGTCCACGCCCATGTCACGCTGCGCAATGACGGCGCAGAGCCTCTCACCACAATCCCCCTCCAGCTTTCCTCATCGCTGCACTTTGAGACGATCGGTCTCGCCGGCAAGCGCCTGCCCTTCTCAACCGCAACTCTCAACAGCGACGTCGATCACACCGGCCAGATCGTCGAAGCCGCCATCCAGCTGCCCACGCCGCTGGTTCCGGCAGCCCGCATCACCCTCGACGTCGACTACGGCGGCGCGATTCCCCTCACCGCCAAGCGCCTACTCGCCATCGGCGCGCCCCAGGCCAAAGCAGAATCCTCTGACTGGGATCGCATCACCTCCGATTTCACCGGCCTCCGCGGATTCGGCAGTGTCCTCTGGTATCCGGTCGTCTCCGTGCCTGTGCTGCTCGGCGACGGTGCCCGGCTCTTCACCGAAATCGGCCGGCAAAAGTTTCTCGATCAGGATGCCGTCTGCACCCTCCGCGTCACCGACGAATTCTTCAACCAGCCCCCCAACGCCGCCATCCTGAACGGCCACTACATCCCCCTCGGCCCACCCCTGTCCATGCCGACAGCCAGCTTCCCCGGCATCATCACCGCCTCATCTGCGCCCGTCCATCTCGGATTCGATACGCCCTCGCTCTTCCTCGCCCGCCGCACCGAAATCAGCGACAATGGCATCCGCGTGCTCGCCACCGATGCGGGCTCTGCGCATGCCCACAACTACATCGCTGCCGCCGGTATGGTTTCGCAACTGCTCGGCGATTGGCTCGGCAAAAAGTCCCATGCGCTGGCGACCATCCTCGAGTTGCCGGAGTCCGACGATGATCCTGCGGAGACCGGCGATCTGCTGGCCACGCCGCTTGCGCCTGTTCCCGCTGCGGATCTGGCGCCCATCCTCGCCCACGCACTCACCCACGCGGCCTTCTCCTCGTCCCGCGCATGGCTCAGCGAAGGCGTAGCCAGCTTCATGGGCAATCTTTGGATTGACGCCACCAAAGGCCGCACCGCCGCCATGGAAAACCTCAACGCCGGTCGTACCGCTCTCGCCATCGCCGAGCCTGGATCGCCCGGCCAGGGTTCTGGCGAGGACCTGCGCGACGCCATCAGCCCTGTCTACTACCGCACCAAAGCCACCTACGTGCTCTGGATGCTCCGCGATATCGTCGGCGACCAGAGTCTCCAAGCCGCTCTGCAGGCCTACAAGCCACAGGAAGACGTCGATCAGGGTTACTTCGAGCACATCGTGGAACAGGCCAGCGGCAAGGACCTGCACTGGTTCTTCGAGAACTGGGTAAACGAAGACCGAGGCCTTCCCGATCTTTCGATCGCCGGCGTCTATCCCTCTCCCGAGGCGCACCAGATGTTCCTCGTAGCCATCGACATCGTGAACAGCGGCTACGCCGAAGCTGTCGTAGGGGTCACCGTGAAAGGCGGCGATGCGGTCGCCACTTCCTGGGCGCATGTCCCCGCGCACGGCCGTATGACGCAGCGCGTTCTCTTCCAGCAGTCGCCCACCGAGGTCGACGTGAACGACGGCACCATCCCCGAAGTCCAGGACAGCATCCATCGCAAAACGCTGCTTGCTCCAAATTCCTGAGGGAAGTGAGAGAGGGCTGCAATGAAACCCCACATTCCCGTGGTGTTCGCCATCGTTTTCTCCAGCTTGCTTGCCCTCGCTCAGGCTCCTGCGTCGCAGGAGCCAGCGGTGATGGTCGTGAGCGTTGCGCACGACAGTTCGGCAGGAACAGGCGGCATTGGCACCGCGTTGCCTTTGGGACTAGGAGTGGCGAATGTTCAGCCGATTGCATGGGTTACACCAGCCGGCGAGTGGATCAAAATTCGCTGTACGGTGATCCGCCCCGACGATTGCAAGGACTTTGATAGCAATTACCTGAGCAAGCCACACCAATACGAGGTAATCAGTGCAGACGGTGTCGGCGCTGCCGTCGAAGTACCGAAGATGTCTTTGGACGACGAGTGTTTCGGCTACGGAGGGGAAGGTGGGTTTGCAGGTAAACGAATACGTTTTGCCGCGGTCGCCGCCGAGAATTCGTCCATCTTCACATCCGGCCAGCCAGCGCGGCGCGTGGCTGAAGCCGACGCTCAGATCATAAGACAAGCGCTTGCCAACGCCCTCGGCAGCAAGCTTGATTCCCAAAGAGAGCTTCGAGTCTACGCCATGAATCTCGAAGGTCACTCCATGGTCGTCGTCCAGCGAGCGTTCGAGGATTACGCCGATAAACCCGATTATCAGGGATCGAATGCAGTCCAGCTCCACCTCATTTTCGCGATCGGGAGCATGCGTGACGGCCGATTCCATCTTCTCCACTGGAAAGAGAACCTTGAGGACGAGGATGAACAAATTCTCGGTCTCATCCATCTTAAGAGCGGCCACGATTTTCTCGTGACCGCAATCAGCGAACCCGAGTCGAACTATTACCGCATCTACGGAATTCGCGATGGAAAGCTAGCCATGGTCTTCCAGGGTGGCGGCGGCACATGCTAACCGGGATGAGACCGCCGAGAGAACTTCTCTACGGATTCTCTGCCGTTGCCTTGACGATCACCGGACGTGCCAGTGTTCCGCCCACCGTCACTTTGCCCGCGCTCGTATCCATCAGCAGGTGAATCCTGCGATCGAAACGCACCGTCCCCGCCACCGCGCGATTCCTGCCACCCGTCGCAATGGCGCTGTCCGTCAGCGTCAGAGCGCCGCTGCCGATCGTCCCGCTCGCCGTCCATCGATCGAAATGCTCGATTGGTCCAGCCGCGCTTGCCATTCCGCCGTTCTGCCATAGCACGCGAAAGCTTCCCGCCGCCGAGGACGCCAGGTCCGGCGTCCGATAGCCGCTCATCGTCAGCGTGGCCGCGCCGCTGGCGGTCCCCGAGCCCCAATGCTCGTTGAACACACTGGCGCCATCGCTGGCCTTCACGCCCTTCACCTGCAGTTCCAAATTCCAATGCGGAATCCCGCCGGTTACCGTCATCGCTCCCGTGGCGTGGATCGTTCCCCCCAGTGCCGCCGCGTCCAGCGAGTCGATGGTCAGCGCGTTCCCCTGCACGCTGAGCCGGGCCGCCACATTATGCATCGGCAGCCTCCCCAGGCTGATCTGCCGGGACTGCAGCGTACCAGTCATGTTGGGCCATGCGACTCCTGCTCCCGCTCCCAAATCGGCCAGCATCTGCCCCAGGAATCCCGCCCGTTGCCCCGCCAGAGCCGTCTCGATCGCCGCCGCGGTCGTCTCCCCCGGCTCCAGGCTGAAAGTCGCCGCGCACGGCGCAGGCGGAATGCACGCGGTCGGATACGTAATCGACCCGCGCATCGCCATCCCGGCGTAACGCAATGCCACGTTTTGCCAGGAGATCTGCTGCGGTCCCAGATTCACATCCGCCGACGCAATCTCCACCTTCTCATGCAGAAATCGAGGCTGCACCTCGGCATCCGCTACCTTGACCACCCCGGTCGTAGCGATCCCCCCATAAGGTGCCGCTGCCAGTGGAGCCATCCAGTTCCCGGTGGTCGTCGTGTTCACCTCTGCGTGGCCCTTTGTACCAGCCAGCGTGAGCGCATTCTCCAGTAAGCCGAAATTCGCGCCGGCCGCTATCAGCGGCCCAAGCGCAGCCTGCCCCGCGAGATGCAGCGTAAATCCTGCGCGCGTCAAACGCCCATCGGCGGTGACCGGCGGCGCACCCCCGAGGCTGACTTGAGTCGGTTCCAGCACGATCGCTGTTGGCCCCGCCGTTTCCGGTTTCTTCCGCCGCCCCCGCTTTCCTGCCGGTTGCGCCGTCGCAGAGGCCGCCAGATGCAGCCCAGGCAACGTCAGCGTTCCCCCCGGATAGCTCAGCGTCACGCCTGTCGCCGTCGCGTCGCCGCTCAGCGAGGGGTGCTCGCCACGTGTCCACGCAAAGCCTCCGTTCACCGTCCCTGTTGCCGTCACACTGTCAGCCCGCGGACGCAGAAGGCCAAGCAGGCTGAGCGGCAGCTGCGCCGGAGTTTGATTGATCTCCAATTGCAGCCTGGTTCCCGGCTCAAATTTCCCCCGCACCTCGCCGGTGAGCAGCAGGTGCCCCGGTCCCGCTGGCTGGAAGCACGTAATCTGCCCCAGCACCCGCTGCGCATTCTGATAATGGCTCGCGCAGGTGGCGTCCACATTCACCGTCGTCGTCGGCTGGAACTCCTGCCGTCGCAGGTTCGCGATCTGCACGCGGTTCTTCATGGTGAAATCGCCGGCGGTCCCGTTCAGGTTCGCCGTCACATCCAGATCGCCGCGCCATCCGCTGTCTGTGCCGGTCAGCAGCCGGCTCACCTGCCCCAGTTGCGCTCCGCTCCACTCGGCATGCAGGGTCACCGGCATGGTGTGCACTGTCCCGGCGCGCCCCAGCGATCCTTCCACCTGCAGCATCCCGGTGTCGGAGAGGTGCAGTTGCAAATCGGTCCGCGCCGGTTGTGCCTTCAGCCGAAGCTGCCATGCGCCTCTGTTGGCCTGCCACATGGCAAACTTCGCATTCATGAGCGCGAACGGCCGCTTCTCCACGCCCTGCTTGAAATTGATCCGCGCGCTTGTCGCTTCGATGTACGGAAAGCGCGGATGGGCGCCCGCATGCCGCTGCCCGGTCGCCTCATTCGGCAGCTGCGCCGCGCGCAGAAGCACCGAGCCGATGCTCCACTGCCCCGCATCGCTCTTCACCAGGTTCAAGCTTGCCTCATCGAGGCTGATCCGGCTGACCTCCAGCCGTCCGCGCCACAACGAAGTCAGCCGCAGCGACACCACCACCGAGTTCGCATGGAGCGCAGGCTCGTATCCGAACGCCGGATCCTCCGCCACGGTGAAGTCCGTCATCGTGATCCCCGGCGTCGGCAGCAGCCGCAGTTGCATATCGCCAACGGCGACCGGCCGCCCCAGCGCGGCGGAGATGCTGCGCGTGATCGATCGCCGGTATTTTCCCAGATTGACGAAAGGCGGAACAAAGATCGCCGCCAGCACAAGCGCGGTCACCAGCCCAGTCAGGAGGAGCTTGCCCCGCCCGCGCCGGGTTTCCCGCGGCCCGCCGGCAGCCTGCGGCTCCTCGCTGTCGATCATGCCTTATTTCACCAGGTGGAAAGTGCGTCGCCAGCGGGTCTGATCGAAGAAGTGAATCGTCTCGTGCAGGATCCAGCTGATGCGATCGCTCGCCGATGTCTTATATTGCTCGCTCTCCGGCGTCTCAAACGACCAGTAGACGAACATCGGCCGCCCCACAATATTTGCCCGCGGCACAAATCCCCAGAACCGGCTGTCGAGGCTCACCATGCGATTGTCGCCCATGCAGAAATACATCCCCGCCGGCACCACGAGATCGCCGTTCTCAATGTGCGACGGCAGCGCCTCGCCCCACTCCGCCGTCACATCGGCGTTATCCCCCGGAGGCACCGCCGGGAAGTCATCGCGATACGGGTTGTAGTCCGGATACGGCGGCTGCGCCGCGTAAGGCTCGTTGAGTGCAGCGCCGTTGCGGTAAACTACCCCGCCGCTGAGATGAATACGGTCACCCGGAATCCCCATCACCCGCTTCACCAGAAACAGATGCTCTCCGTTCGCCTCCAGAGTCGGCTTGTGAAAGACGACGATATCGCCGCGTTCGACGTTGCGGTGGTAGATCACACCATGCGCCCAGTGAGCGGCCGGAGCCAGTGTGCTCCGATCCACCAGCACGTGATCGCCGACCAGCAGTGCCTTCACCATCGACGACGATGGGATCGCAAAATTCTGAAAGATAAACGTGAGGACGAACAACCCCACCACCAGAACGCCGCATATTGAGGCGAATGCTTCCAGCGGCGTCTCCTCGTGCTTGTGTTCTGCCTGCTTCTCCAGGGTGGGCTCCATCGGCTGTCAGGGTGTTCCCGGGGGCTATCGCACAACGCGCAGAAACCGGTCCCAGCGCGCAGAATCTTCCAGCTTATCCAGCGCGCTTTTCTGTCCGAGTCTATCATCCTGCACGGCCGCAACATCCGTCGCCGATGGCTCGCGCAGCGAGAAATAGATCACGAACGGCCGCCCTACAATGTGGTCGGGCGTCACATAGCCCCAGTACCGGCTGTCCAGGCTGAAATTCCGGTTGTCGCCCATCACAAAATAGTCGCCCTCCGGAACCACCAGGTCTCCGTTGCGCACTTCGCGACGCATCTCCATCCACCACTGCGGATTCACCCCCGGGTCCGTATACAGCTCCGACGGAAAATTGTCTCGAAAATCGTCCGCATAGGCCGGCTCGTACACCACATACGGCTCCTCGATTGGGACATTGTTCACCCACACCTGGCCGTTCTGCAGACGAATGTGGTCGCCCGGCACCCCAATCACCCGCTTCACCACGTGCATGCCCGGGTCGCTCCGATAATGAAACACCACAATGTCGCCGCGCCGGATCTCGTAATAGGGCATCAGCCAGCCCCAGCCTCCCGCCGGCCCGTACGCCGCCTTGTTCACCAGTAGAAAATCGCCTACCAGCAGCGTGCGCTCCATCGACTCCGACGGAATCCTGAACGGCTGGACAATAAATGTCAGCACGAAAAGCGCAAAGACTACCACGCAAAGCAGCGACCGCGCCATATCCAGAACATGCGCCGTGCTCCGCTGCTTTTTACGGGGGTACGCCGACTCTCGCAGGATCTGCTCCCACGGAGTGACCCCCGTCTCGGGGTTCTCGTCCCATCGTGCCCGGACGGCGCCCGGCTGCTGCTCGGTCGCGCTCACCCGTGTTCCCTCGTGCTGCGCAGCCGTTCCATGGCACGCCGAGCCGCATCCTGCTCGGCAATCTTCCGCGTTGGTCCCGCCCCCTCCGCCAGCGACGCACCGCCCGACCGGGCTTCCACGAAGAACTGCTTGCGATGGTCCGGCCCCGATTCACCCGTGGTCCGGTACTCCGGCTGCCCCTGCTTGCGCGCCTGCAACAACTCCTGCAGCGCCGATTTGAAATCGCCGATCCCTTCGCCCGCCAGCAGTTGCTCCCTCAGGCTCGCCACGCTCGGCGTCAGCACCCGCGTTTCGATCACCCGTTGCGCCGCCTTGAGCCCGCCATCCAGAAACAGCGCGCCAATCACCGCCTCCATCGCATTCGCCAGCAGCGCCCGCTTGTTCCGTCCCCCGCTCCGCTCCTCACCGCGCCCCAGCCGCAAATGCTTCCCCAGCTCCAGGCTCTCCGCCACTTCCGCCAGGTGCCGTCGGCTCACCAGGGCTCCGCGCAGCCGCGTCAGCGCTCCCTCCGGCAGATCCGGATAGCGCCGGTACAGCGATTCCGCCGTCACCAGTCCCACCACCGCATCGCCCAGAAATTCCAGCCGTTCGTTATCCTCGCGCACCGTCTCTCCCAACGCGGGATCGGGCGCCGCCTGCTCGTACGCCAGCGAACGGTGCGTCAGCGCCTGAACCAGCAAGGCTCGATTTTCAAATCGGTGCGACAGCGCGTCTTCCAGCCCATGGAACGGCAAATGCGAAGATGCGCCTGCGGCAGCGCTCAGCCGATCCTGGGTCGGTCCGGGATGAGGAAGGGGCGAAGCCATGGGAAGCGCGAGCTCGTGGGGAACTGCCTCGTTCAATTATTGCAGAGCCGCCGGTCCGCCTGCCGTCACCGCGGATTCTGCTGCGGACTCGCCTGCGCGCCCAATGGAGCGTTCGCAGACGCCGGTCCGGATTGCGTTCCACCCGGCGCTCCCGCCGCCGATCCGCCGCCGTCTGGCCTATCGGCACGATGCGGCAATGTGAACGGCGTTTGCAATCCCTTTTCTGCCGCCTGTTTCGTATCCGGCTGTCCGTCGCGCACCGTCAGCGCCGCCTTGTATTCAGCAACTGCCTGATCGCGCTGCTCTTCCACATCGAAGATTCGCCCCAGATAGATGTGCGACCACGCAAGCGTCCGCGGATCTTTCGATGCGGTCAGCGCATTTTGAAACGCCGACTGCGCATCATCGATTCTCCCATTCATCAGGTCCACGCGCGCCAGAATAAAATCCGCATGCCCCGCGTCGCCGGAGTGATTGGCCAGCGTCGTCTGCGCGATCGCACCCGCGCCGGCCACATCCCCCTTGATCAGCTTCAGCTCAGCCAGATCCAGGCCCTCCAGCTGCATCGGCGAGTGGCTCATCGGATCATCTTCGCCGTGCGCATCGAAAGTGATCTCTTTCGCCCGATGCATCTCCGTAGCAATATCCATCCCGTAGACCATCGGTCCGATCGCCTCATCGAGGCTCTCCGGTGATTTCTCGAACTGGATCAGCTCATTGTAGAAATACTGCGTCAGCACGAACCCCTGCGTCATCGAGTGGTCCACATTATGCTGCCGGATCGCCGCAATCTTCTCCTGCTCCTGGCTCCTTTGCCGTTCGTACGGACCCACTTCGCTGTGAGGCAGCCCCGCCGGGATTTTGGTCATGGTCACGCCCGTGTCCATCGTCCGCGCCTCGATCGCCCGGATCATCGACTCGATCACCAGAGCCACAATGTCGCTCTTGAACGTGAACTGCAGCGGCGCATCGTCCACGATCTTTAGCAGCGGCAGCATCCGGTCCATCGAGTCCTGCCGCTGATACAGCAGCGGCTCGATCTCGTAATGCAGATACGCGTGCTGCACCAGATGCATCTGGATTTGCCCATCCTTCGGCGACGCCACCACCACGTAATCCTGCCCGTACACGCGCGCGTTCGTCTCTTCCGGCGAGAACATCGGCTCGATCACCACCAAAAACCGCCGAGCGTTGCTGATCGACGCCGGCACCTTCAGGTAGTAATTCGTGTTCACGATCATCTGCGACAGCGGCGTGTGCAGCCGCTCGACCAGCCCGTCGTACACCGCCCGGTTCTCAATCCAGATCACGTGCAGTTCTGCGTCCTCGTAAAACTTGCGCAGCAGCGGCAGAATCTCCATCACGCCGCTCGCGTCCGGAGGCAGATCTTCTTCCTCCACGCTCGGCGTCAGCTCGGGCGGCTGCGAAAGATACAACGCGAGGGACACATACTGCGCCAGGGTGCGGTCCGCGTTGTCGAGCCGGTGCTGATTGATGAACAGGCAGAGCTTGTCGCGATCGTCGCGGGCACGCGCCGAATCCACCGCTGCCTGGTTGACCTCGTCGCGCACCTTCCTGCGCACCGGATCACTCTCGTCCAGCCCCTGGCCGTAGCCGCATGCGTTCAGCGCCACGGCCATGTCGAACATCGCCTCGCTGGTTTCAAGCCCGACCGAGGGCCCTGCTGGATCCATTAGTGACGGCCTGCCCTGCGCCGGCCTCGCTGGCTGCGTGGGCGGTCCGCTCAGTTGCGGATTCTGCGGCGCCTGTCCAGGATTCGACGAGCTATATCCGGGGTTTTGCTGATTGGGGATCGTCTGCGTCTGCTGCGCCTGGCACAGCAAAGCCGGGAAAGCTCCCGTCACAATCAATGGAAGAAGAGAACGAAGCGGGCGAAACGACAACGGCATAGGGTGAGAACCGGCTCAGTTGCAGCGGATGAGGCTGCTCTACAGTCTATGCGCCACCCAGGGGAGGGTCAATCCGCAGCGAGGCGTGTGGCCGATTCACTTAACCCCCGGCTCACCGATGCTGGAATTCAGGGACAGCCAGAAAAAGCGGAAAAGTCGCCTCCGATCCGCCAATGCATGGAACGGGGCGTGCAACTTAGACGTTATAAGTGGTCGAAGAAACGCGTCCGCCGCGGCCGGTCCAGTTCGTGTGGAAGAACTGCCCCCGCGGCTGGTCGACACGCTCGTAGGTGTGCGCGCCGAAGAAGTCGCGCTGCGCTTGCAGCAAGTTCGCCGGCAGCCGTGCGGTGCGGTATCCGTCGTAAAAAGCCAGCGCCGTCGAGAAGGCCGGCGCCGGCACGCCCAGGGCGATCGCTTTCACCACGGCCTTGCGCCACGACGCCTGGTATTCATTGAGCACGCCAGCAAAAAAGCTGTCGAACAGCAGGCTATGCAGATCGGGCTGCTTGTCGTAGGCTTCCTTAATCTTGCCGAGGAATCGGCTGCGAATAATGCAGCCGCCGCGCCACATCAGTGCGATGCCGCCCATGTTCACGCGCCAGCCGAACTGCTTTGCCGCGTCGCGCAGCAACATGTATCCCTGCGCGTAGCTGATGATCTTGGAGCAGTAGAGCGCGCGGCGCACATTTTCGACGAAGTCGGCGCGATCAGCGGTGGCCGCCTGGCCGCTCGGCCCCCGGAGATTTTTTGAGGCCTCAACCCGTTCGTCCTTGATGGCGGAGAGGCAGCGGGCGAAGACCGACTCGCCGATGAGCGTGAGGGGCATGCCCAGATCGAGTGCGCTTTCCACGGTCCATTTGCCGGTGCCCTTCTGCCCGGCAGTGTCGAGAATCTTGTCGACCATCGGCGTGCCATCCTCATCCTTTTTCGCAAAGATGAGCGAGGAAATCTCAATGAGGAAACTGTCCAGCTCGCCCTTGTTCCACTCTGCGAAGATGGCGGACAACTCATCGGGCGTCAGGGTGAGCGCGTGCTTCAGAATGTCGTAGGCCTCGCAGATGAGCTGCATGTCGCCGTACTCGATCCCGTTGTGCACCATCTTGACGTAATGGCCGGCGCCCTGGTCGCCGACCCAGTCGCAGCACGGCGTGCCGTCCTCCACCTTGGCGGCGATGGCCTGGAAGATCGGCTTCACGTGCGGCCATGCGTCGGGGTTGCCGCCCGGCATGATGGAAGGGCCAAAGCGCGCGCCTTCCTCCCCGCCGCTGACGCCTGTACCGATGAAGAGGATGCCTTTGGCCGCGAGGTCCTTCGTGCGGCGGTTCGAGTCGGTGAAGAGCGAATTACCGCCGTCGATGATGATGTCACCGGGCGCAAGGTACGGCAGCACATGATCGATCATCTGGTCGACGGTGTCGCCGGCTTTGACCATCAGCATCACGCGGCGCGGCGGCTTCAGCAGCGAAACGAATTCCTGGATGGAATGCGCGCCGACGACCTGCGTGCCTTTAGCTTCATTGGCGAGGAAGTCGTCCACTTTGGATACGGTGCGGTTGAAAACGGCCACCTTGAAGCCGTGATCGTTCATGTTCAGGACGAGGTTTTGGCCCATGACAGCGAGGCCGATGAGGCCGATATCGCAGCTTGCTTCAGGCATGATGTCTCCGGAAATCCAAAGAGAATTCTGCGCTATTCAGGACCGATGCACCAGAGGAGCGTCGCCGGAACGAGAAACGAAGGTCAGTACCCGGCGGCTTTGCCGTAATGCTGGCGATGGTCCTGGCTGCCTTCGAGCATGCCGGTGGCGGGATCGACCGCGATGCATTCACCGTCGCTCCAGTGGCCGCCGATTTTCAGTGTGTAGCCTTCACTGCGCAGGCCATCGAGCGTGGGCGGAGCAAAGCCCGGCTCGAGATCGAGCACATCCGGCAGGTATTGATGGTGGAAGCGGGGCGCATCCACGGCTTGCTGGATATTGAGGCCCTGGTCGGCGACGCTGAGGAAGATATTGGCGACGGTCGTGATAATGCGTCCGCCGCCGGGAGAACCGAGGACCATGGCTACTTTGCCGTTTTTGAGCACAACGGTGGGAGTCATAGCAGACAGCGGGCGCTTGCCGGGAGCGATGGAGTTGGAGGGGCCCTGAATGAGGCCGTACATATTGGGCACGCCCTGCTTCGAGGCGAAGTCGTCCATCTCGTCGTTGAGCAGGAAGCCGAGGCCGGGCACGGTGACGCCTGAACCGAAGCCGTTGTTCAGAGTCGTCGTCACGGCGACCGCATCGCCTTCAGCATCCATGACGGAGTAGTGCGTGGTGTCGACGGATTCCTGGCGAACATCGGCCATGGTGGGCGGGGGCGGGAGGAATCCGGCAGGGCGTTTCAAATCAGCCGACGGAGTGGCTTTCGCCGGGAGGATGCTCGCGCGCCAGGCGTCGGCGTACTTCTTGCTGATGAGCTGCTCGACCGGGATGTGCACGTAGTCCGGGTCGCCGAGATAATCCGAGCGATCCATGAAGGCGCGGCGAAAAGCCTCGATGATCAGGTGCATTTCGGGCGTGGTGCGATCACCGAGTGGCGCGAGGTGAAATCCATCGAGAATGTTGAGGATTTCGACGAGGACGATGCCGCCGGAAGAAGGCGGCGGCGCGCTGACAATCGTGTAGCCGTGATAAGTGCCGATCACGGGCTGGCGTTCCTTGACGGTATAGCGGGCCATGTCATCGGCGGTGATGAGACCGCCGCCCTTCTGAATCGCAGCGGCGATTTTGTGGGCCATTGCGCCGTGGTAGAAGTCCGCGGGATTGGCCGCGATGCGGCGCAAGGTTTCGGCCAGCTCCGGCTGGCGGAAGGTCTCGCCGGGCCTGTAGAAGTCACCATCGCGCTGAAAGATGTGCCGCGAGGCGGGAAACCCGGTGAGAAGGCTGTCGTGCAATTCCGCAGATTCTTCGCTCGAAAGGACAAAGCCATCGGCGGCGAAGCGGATAGCGGGCGCCATGACCCTGGGCAGCGTGAGCTTGCCGTATTTCTCTTCGGCGTAGACGAGGCCGGCGACGGAGCCGGGGACGCCGATCGCTTTGTATCCGACGATGCTGGCATCGGGAATGACATTGCCCTTCGCGTCGAGATACATGTTCGGGGTCGCGGCCAGCGGAGCCTTTTCGCGATAGTCGATGAAGAGGTTGCGGCCATCATGCTCGTGGATGAGCATGAATCCGCCGCCGCCGATGTTGCCCGCGACAGGATGCACGACGGCGAGGGCAAAGCCAACGGCGACCGCGGCATCGACTGCGTTGCCGCCCTGCTTCAGAACCTCTACACCGGCATCGGTGGCGAGGTGATGCACGGTGACGACCATGGCGTGAGGGGCGCGGACCGGCTGGTCGTTTTTGAGCCTCAGCGCAACCTGGGTGGCGGCCGATGCGGCATCGGGGGTGGAGTTCTGGGCCGCCGCAAGATTCAGGCTGAGCGGCAACAGAAGGAGCAGGGCGGCGGGAATGGAGCGGAAAGCTCGAGGTCGCATGGGGATGAGGGGATTGTAATGCGGGGAAGCGCGAGGGTGGTTGCGGGGAGGGGGTGCCCCCCCTCCCAGTGGGAGAGTGGCAAGCCACTGATTTCATTCACCCGAAATTTGGTGTCAAAGTTGACAACAGGGGGTGTGGCCCCACCAGACGGGTTGGGAAGCCTGTTTTCGCCGCGCGTGGCGGCATGGCGTTCCGGCCCGCATCTCTCTGTCAAAGATCGTTCGCCGCGGTCCTGGGAGCGCGGAAATGCAAAGAGGATCGTCTCAAGCAGACGATCCCCTGTTTCCAGCGTAGGTTTGCCGGCGGATGAGAGCAAGAAGAATCGGAAAATGGGGATTACGGAAGTTTGGCGCCCGGACAGGTCGTGCCATTTTGGCATCCGAAGAAAACAGAGGAGAGATTATGGCCGACCCAAAGAAATGCGCCAATCCGGCGTGCACGTGCGTTCCTGCCAAGGGGGAGAAATTCTGCAGTCCCCATTGCGAGTCCCAGTCCGGCAGCGTTGAGGTGATGTGTCAATGCGGGCATCCGGGGTGCGCTGCGTAAAACTCCGCTATCCGGCCGGGCTGAAAGGCAGGATCATTTGGGATCTAATTCCCAACTTGAAGCCCCGGGCTTCTACCTTCTGTCGCTTGCCCGCACCTGATGCGCATTCCGTGCGGCTGGTGCTCAGGGGCTGAAGCCCGCGGCTATTGAGGCGTTTTCGGCACGACGGAGGTCGTGCCCTGACAAAAGCAAAATCAAGGAACCACCCGAACAGCACCGCTCAAGGCGGCAAGCGCGTTGGATTGAGCGGCAACGATGACCACGGGCTTCTATCGTGTGCCGCTGATGCGCACGTGTGCGCTTCGTATCCGTGGCTGTTGGCGCGTATGATCCACCGCGAGGGAGCCTCGTGGGCTTCTTCTCAGCGATTCTCGCTATTCTCGGTGATGTTGTCTGTGTGGCTCGGAATGAGCATCGGGGGCAAGTCACGGCAAAGGGGTGAGCTCCCCTCGAAGAAGCACGTTGTATAGCCGTGCCCCTTCAAAACGCCGCGGCTGGGGTATGAGGAGTGGAGACCGATGGAAATTCGGCGAGTGGGGTCGCAGGCTTCGGGGCAGGGGCCGGCGGAGTGGTTTACCGGAAGCGTGCGGATCGATCCACTGTTTCAGGCTGCGGATCCGGCGCGCGCGCAGGGCGCAAGCGTGACGTTTGAACCGGGGGCGCGGACGGCGTGGCACACGCATCCGCTCGGGCAGACGCTGATTGTGACGGCGGGATGCGGTTGGGCGCAGCGGGCGGGCGGAGCGGTAGAGGAGATTCGGGCGGGCGATGTGGTGGGGTTCGCGCCGGGCGAGAAACACTGGCATGGCGCGACGGCGACGACGGGGATGACGCATATCGCCATCCAGGAGCGGCTCGACGGGAAGGCGGTTGAATGGATGGAGCAGGTAAGCGAGGGAGAATACAGAAAAGAATAGAGCCGGGCCACGGATTTGGTGAGGCGCGCCCCGGCGCACGTCGGGGCGCGCCTCAGGTCGGACATCGATCTCGAGGCTGAAGCGGAGGGCCACGCTGCGCGGCATCTACCAGCGCGGCTTTGCGAAGAGGGCGGCGCGTTCTGAACGGCGAAAAAGCTGCCTGGGCGACGACGATACTGCTGCGGTAGAAGGTGCCGGGCGGGAAGGCTCTCAGCGGCCGTCGCGCAAACGAGCGGCCAGCCGGTCGGGCAGACCGGCACCCAGGATGCGCTGCTGGGCTTCGCGAACGTCGTAGGGCACGCGATGCCAGGTGAGCAACCGTTGCGTGTCATCGTAGAGAGCGAACGCCGCTCGCCAGTCGCCGTCGCGCGGCTGCCCAACGGAGCCGGGATTGAGCAGATAACGCGCTCCTTCCCGCAGCGGCAACTCGAATTCTTCCGCTTCGTTGCGAGTACCGTAGCGGGGAGTCAGCCGGAACCATTCGTCGCCATTGGTCGCGAATCCACCCTGCACATGGGTGTGGCCGAAGAAGGTTAGCCGTGTGGAGGACTCTTTCAGCGAAGGCCACGCGTCGCGGACGGTTACGATGTATTCGTCCTCGTCAGCGGGTGATCCGTGGACGCAACTCACCTGCGGGCCGTCCGGCATGATGGGACCAGCCGCGAGATGTTTAAGCCAGTCGCGGTGTTCCTCGGTGAGCATGCCTTCGGTCCAGCGGGCCGCGCGTTGCGCGATCGGATTGAAGTCTTCGATACCGCCCATCCCGCAGCACGCGCGATCATGATTGCCGCGAACGAAGACCGTGCCCTGGCGCTGCGCTTCGTCGATCACTTCATTCGGGTTGGCTCCATATCCCACCAGATCGCCAAGGTTCCAGACCACGTCGTGGGCGGGAGCCGCGGCCAGGACTGCTTCGAGGGCTTCGAGGTTGGCGTGGATATCGGAGAGGATGAGGGCGCGCATGAAGAATCGGGAACCGAATATCACTCTACATCAGGATTGGATGGGGCCACGCGCACGAAGGTCTATTCCGGCATGGTTCTGGCCCAGTGTCCGGGCGCAACTTCCCGCATTGGAACTGAGCTCTCATGGGACTCTGCGCTCTTTTCCAGAACCGCCAGTGGCTGATTGAGCTTCGTGTGCATCGTAGGCACCGCGCCCAGCAGGCTCCGTGTGTAGGGGTGCAAGGGCTTCGAAAAGATCGCCTCGCGCGCGGCTGTCTCTACGAGCACTCCATGGCGCATGACCGCAACCCGGTCGGCGACCTGGGAAACAACAGCGAGATCGTGGGAAATGAACAGCATGGCCAGCCCGAAGCGCTCGCGCAGATCGGTAAGGAGGTCAAGGATCTGGGCCTGCACCGTCACGTCCAGCGCCGTGGTCGGTTCGTCGGCAATCAACAGCCTCGGCCGGTTGACGATTGCCATCGCAATCAGGATGCGTTGCCGCTGTCCGCCGGAAAACTGGTGCGGATAATCGCCGTAGCGCTGCGCCGCGTTCGGCAGGGCGACGGCATGCATGGCCTCAAGGACGCGGTCGCGCACCGCCCCGCGCGCAAGCTCGCGATGATGGGCCCGTACGGACTCGGCAATCTGTTCGCCCACCGGCATCACGGGATTGAGCGCCGTCATCGGCTCCTGAAAAATCATAGCGATTTCGCGCCCGCGAAGGCGTCGCATCGGCTCAGGCGGCAAGGTCAGCAGATCTCTTCCGTCAAACTCGATGCGGCCTTCGACGCTCGCGGCTTCGCCGAGCAGCCCGAGGACGGCCAGTGCCGTGACGGATTTCCCCGATCCTGATTCGCCCACCAGCCCCAGCGACTCGCCTTCGCTGATGGAGAGAGATAAACCGCGCACGGCGGAGGTCGCGCCGAAGGCGATGCTGAGGTTTTGGATGGAGAGCAGGGGCACCAGAACAGGGTACAGAGTGGTGGTCCGGCGGGTACAGGCTCCGCCTATAAACGAAAAGGAGCAGATGGCTCTGCTCCCTTCGCCTGGCTGAATCGGGAACTACTTTTTCGGGGGTGCAATCGAGTCCTTGGCCGACTTCGCTACGCGGAATTTCACCACAGTCTTGGCCTTGATCTTGATCTGCTCGCCGGTTTGCGGGTTGCGGCCCATGCGGGCTTTGCGCTCGGCCTTCACCAGGCGGCCGAGGCCGGGAATTACGAACACGCCGTTCTTCTTGGTCTCCTTGATCGCGGTCTCCGCGAGCAGGTCCAGGAATGCTGCGGACTGCTTGTTCGTCAGTTCCGTCTTCTCCGCCAATTGCCGCACCAGAGCGGTTTTCGTCATCGTTGCTGCCATAGAGCGTTCCTCCTTTATGTTGCCTGTTTCGGGCCGCCCGAAGACGCCCCGCGTCGGAACTTCCGGATCTGAATTCGCGCCAGGACTGCGGAAACGCCAGTATTCACGCGGGTCCGAAAGAACCTGCCGCCGTTAACCATGCGGCTTTCGAAAGCGTTTGTCAATGGGAAAACCTCGGTTTCCACAGGTATTTTGCGGTTTTTTCTGGTTTTTTCCGGAAAATCCGGCAAAATGCCGCTTTTTTGCTGAACAGGGCGTCCCGCGCATGCGTGGAGACCGCTTCAGAACTGGCTTTTGCGCGCTGCCTGGTTGCCGTGGAGTGTAGTCCCCACGCGGCTTTGCGTAAAGCCGGTCACTTGCGCGGCAATGCGGAAATCAGCACACGCCGCGGCCGCTCAACCCGGTGCAGCGGCTCATTGAGGAAATTCACGAGCGGCGTCGCCAGGCGAAATCGCTTCTCGACGATGTCGCCCAGATTTGGCTTCAGCGCTTCCTGCGCCGGCAAATGCGCGGTCACTCCCCATTGTCTCCATTTGACCCACTCGATAGCGGGATGTTGCGGCGGGAACCCTTTGGGTGGCCGCGACAGAGCCATGGGATCATGAACGGCAAAGGCGCGCATTAGCCTGCGGTCCTCAATGAGTTGCTTCCACGCCTCGTGGTCCGCGATCAGGCGGCGCCGGATCGCCAGGGTTTGCTCCTTCTCCGGCATGTACGCGCCGGCGGCAATCACAAACTCTTCTGCGCCGATGTGGAGGTAATAGCCCGCGCCCGAGGTTTTTTCCAGGCCGACGCGCGACCACCAGGCTCCCAGATGCGATTTGTACGGCGACTTGTCGGCCGAAAAACGTGTGTCGCGATAGATGCGAAACAGACATTTCGTCGCAGGGCGGACGTGTCCCGGCGCATAGTCGGCCATGCCGGCGGTGAGCCGCTCGATCAGAGCCAGCATGGGCACTTTCACTTCCTGCTCGAAAACCGCGCGGCGTTCCTCGAACCAGTCGCGGCGATTATTGCGCTTCAGGCCGCGCAGGAAATGCAGGGCATCGTTGCTGAAGTGGGGGCCGGTTGCCATCCGCTCATTCTAATCAGAAGGAAAGACGCGCGGGGATTGCGTTCAGCTCGCAAAAGCCATCAAACTGATGGCATGCGTTTGCTTCTCGCCGCCGGCGGTTCGCTGGTGATGATCCTCGGTCTGGCTCCGGCCAGGCTTCCCGCCCAGGCCGCTCCGCCTCGGCAGCACCGGCTCACGCTGCGCCAGACGCAGCAGATCGCACGGCTCGTCGCCCGTCACGATCGCATCGATCTCACCGATACGCACATCGAGCTGAACAGCATGGATCTCGGCGCCGATTTCATCCCCGGTTACTCCAGCTTCATCGTCATCCGCGAGAGCAGCACGCCGGGACCGGACGAGACACTGCGGCGCTACGCGGTGAATCGCCGCACCGGCGATGTGTGGGAGATGACGCTGTGCACGCACTACGATTTTCCTGAACTAACGAGGCTGCGCCGCGCTCTTGCGCTGCGCACCGCGCCAGGCGCAGGGGATATTGCCACGGAAGGAAAGGAACTGGGCTGCACCGAACAAAAGACGGCGCCGGCGTCGTAGCCGCGTAATCCTCTAGGCGTGGACGGTGGGCGATCCGATCTGACGGACCACTCTCCACGCATAATGGAATCCCGACAGGATGGTGAGGGCGACGGTTGCTGACAGCGACCAGTAGCGCAGCCACAAGACCCACGCCGGATGCCAGAACTGGCTCAGGAGCACGCTGGCCAGCGCCAGAATCTGCGCGACGGTATTCGCCTTGCCGACGAAGCTCGGTTTGAAATTGCGAATCGACGTGGTGGCATGGAGGACGGCAGCCACCATCAGAATGCCCAGGTCGCGCGCAAATACCAGCACGGTGACGCGCAGGGAAAGCAAACCTTCGTGATGCAGCACAAGAAACAGCGTGCTGAGCAGCAGCTTGTCCACCACCGGATCCAGGTATTGTCCAACCAGGGTGCGCTGATGCAGCAGCCGCGCCACCAGCCCATCCAGGGCATCCGTGATGCCGGCCGCGACGAACAGGCCAAACGCCACGGGAAAGTGGCCGTCCAGAATGGCCAGCACCAGAAAGGGCGCGATGCACAGACGAAGAAACGTCAGCAGATTGGGTAACGCGCGAAGATCGTTCATGGAATCGCGCCGCTCATTCAACCTCCGACCGGCGTGGACAAATTCACGAAGAGTTCATAGTAAAGCAGCAGGACGCAAAGGGCGGAATCGCACATCGCGACGGCGTCAGGTTTCGGGGCGGTCCCCGTTCGGCCCCGTGTGCGCGCCGGCGGCGGCGCTTCGACGCGTCCTGATATGATGAAGGGGCAGAGACGTTGCGCAGGCGCGTAGCTCAGTTGGTTAGAGCGCTTCCTTGACACGGAAGAGGTCGCTGGTTCGAGTCCAGTCGTGCCTACCATTCTTCCCCTTGAAAAACCAGCCTCTTAGGGTCATCGGTGGGCTGACCTCCAAATCCGTCCATGGTACGCTGCGGTACTGAGCCTTCTAGGCTGCTCCCGCAGGCTGCGCCAACAGCATCTCTACTTGCCTCAAGCTCGCATCCCGCTTGTCGGCGGAAACGGCTTGAGTGTAGAGGTCCATTGTGATGCGTGAATTTGCGTGTCTGAGCAGTTCCTGCGCGACTTTGACATCTGGAGTGCCCGGCGAATTTTGTACCAGTTTGAATGAGAGAAACTGGAGCAAAAGGAGCCGGAGATGGCACGAGGAAGGAAGCATACCCCTGAGCAGGTGGTGAACCTGCTGCGGCAGATCGAAGTGGCGGTGGCGAACGG
>DATDHZ010000071.1:0-80603 GCA_036521315.1 Acidobacteriaceae bacterium | reverse complement strand
GGCAAGACGATTCTGGTGACGCGGGCGCGGCACCAGGCGGGCAGGCTGGCGGAGGAACTGCGCGCGCGGGGCGCGACGGTGGTGGAGATTCCGGCGATTGCGATTGTGCCGCCAGAGTCGTATGCGGCGCTGGATGCGGCGCTCGAGAATTTGCAACAGTATCAGTGGCTTGTTGTGACGAGCGCGAACGCGGCTCGGGTGCTCGACGAGCGGAGCGCGGGGCTGGGGCTGACGGCGGCGGGGTTTGGGCGTCTGCAGATTGCCGCGGTGGGATCGGCGACAGCGGCGGCGCTGCGGGATTGGGGGCTGGAGCCGTCGGTGACGCCGCGGGAGTATGTGGCGGAGTCGCTGGTTTCGGCGCTGGGCGCGCAGGTGAGCGGGCAGCGCGTGCTGCTGGCGCGGGCGGCGGTGGCGCGGGATGTGATTCCGGACGCGCTGCGGGCACGCGGGGCGCAGGTCGATGTGGTGGATGCTTACCGGACGGTGATTCCGGCGGAATCTGTCACAGCGATCGGCACAATTTTTGACGATGGTGCACCTGCGCCGGATGCCGCGACGTTTACAAGCTCATCGACGGTTACAAATTTTCTGGCTTTGCTGGGGGAGGCGGGGGTTGCGGCACCGCGCGGGATGCGGGCGGTGTCGATCGGTCCGATCACCAGCGCGACGCTGCGCGATGCGGGGTGGGAGCCTGCGGCGGAGGCCGATCCGCATGATTTGGCGGGGCTGGTGGAGGCGGTGGTTCGGGCGGTGGGAAGGTAATCTCAAAATCTGCCAAATCCCGGTTCCGGACCGACTTTGGTTTCAAGACTTCGCCATGCCTCAAGATCCGCGAGCAGGCGGGGACTGTGCGATACACGACCGTTGCTGATTCCAAGGTGAGTGATCAGCATTCCCTCGCGCCCGGGAAAGGACTCAGCCTGACTGCCCATCCGGCTGCCGAAGGCGACGGCCAACCATCGGTACCAGAGCTTCAGTTCCACGGTCTGACCGGGCTGAATGACCTTACAGGTGAGGGAGAGGCGAACGCTCGTCGTCACAATTTCGGCGTTCGGGCAATTGTCGATCACAACGTCGTAAATCTCTCCGCCAGAAGTCGCCTCGATATGGAGGTTTTTCGCTTTCCGCGCCCCACGATTCCTGACGCGTACGATCAAAACCCGCGTGGGAAGGTGCTGCAACTGCTCCCGAACTGCAGCTTCGATGCCCCTGAGAGCGTCGGCACATCTCTGGCCTGCCTCCCGAACCACGCGACCGTAATCCGGTGCGCCGTCTTTCAGCAGTAACCACCTCAGCCGTAGATAGGTTTGGTAGAGCTTGAACTCCCGCGAGGAGCTTTGACCGAAAAGCTTCAACTCGGGGGGGCAAGTTCGTTCCCATTGGTTCGCTTCGAGTAATGTCTGGCCGGAAAGCTGAGTGTCGATTGTCTCAAAAAGCGTTTGGGAATCGGCCTTCGCCCTGGGGGGAATGTTGGGCGCCTGAATGCTCCAGTCTGAAAAGCCCGGAAATCTCCGAATGGGCATCAGCTTATCGAGCGGTGTTTCAATCAACAGGCCAGGCGCGACTTGCGACAGCTCGGCAATGCAAGCGGCGTAAACGGGCTCAATCCTGAAGAGCCGTCGCAGCCAGGGCGCAAGCGCGACGAGGATCGTAATGATGCCGCTGACAATCCCGATGAGGGTTGCCACCGCTGCACCGCTCACGTGAGGCATCGCTCACTCCGATTAAATTGCCGATCATTATAGGCGCGATAACCATGTTTCAGTTGACCGGTGACAAATTGCGGGTTGGGGGTTGCAGGTTGCGAACCGGGGGCGCGCGGCCGGCCCGGCCAAAGAGGGCCTGACGCAGACGCGACGGCGCGATGCTGAGGTCGGTAGGTTTGTGAAGTCCCACTCAAGCCAATACCAGGATTGAGTGGGGTACCCGGCGTTGTTTTGCGCTACGGCACGCCGCCGGCGGCTTCGCTCGCAGGCTTGATCCACAAATGCCCGCCGCGCACGTCTGCTAAATCGCCGCTGGGCTTGTGTCCGCCCAGCGTAGACGCCGGCAGCGGCTTGCCCCCCAGCGCGTCGGGGGCTGCGGGGTTCGACCAGATCGCTCCGACCTCGACCTTCTTCGTTTGCTGGGCCATGAGGTTGTGGTTGAGGCGGCGCTGCTTGGTCACGTAGGCCTCGATGACGCGGGCGGCGATGGGCGCGGCGGCTTCGGCGCCCCAGCCGCCGTGCTCGTTGAGGACGGCGACCACGATGTCAGGATTGCGCCGCGGGGCGAGCCCGACGAACCAGGCGTTGGCCCGCTCGTTCCCGGTGCCGAGGCTCTTGACGCCGGCGCTGTGATTCACCACTTCGGCCGTGCCGGTTTTGCCGGCGAAGTCGATGCCCTCAAGGTGCGAGGCGTAGGCGGTGCCGCCGGGTCCGTTGACGGTGTTGTACATGCCGTCGGTGATGATCTCCCAGTTGGCGGCGGTGAGAGGGATGGTGGTGTCGCCGGAGCCAGGATAGGCGTCGAGGACGGCCTTGCGCATCTCGGGGCTGAGCTCATCAGGGAAAACGGCGTGCGGGCGGTGGAAGACGCCGCCGGAGGCGATGCCGCCGAGCGCGCGCGCTAACTGGATGGGGGTGACGGTGACGGCGCCCTGGCCGATGCCGACGGAGACGACTTCGCCGGCGTACCACTTCTCGTGGAAGTTGCGGAGCTTCCACTCGGTCGAAGGCATGATGCCGGTGGCTTCGTCGGGCAGATCGACGCCGGTCTTGACGCCGATGCCGACGGAGTGCGCGTATTTGGCAATGGTGTCGATGCCGAGGCGCACGGCGAGCTCGTAGAAATAGGTGTCGCAGGACCAGGGGATGGCGTGCTCGATGTCCACTTCGCCGTGGCGCTTATCGCAGGCGTAGAAGTGGCCGAAGAGCGTGGCGCCGCCGCCGCAGTTGACCTTGAAGGTCTGGGCGACGTTTTCCCCGAGGCCGGCGAGCGACATGATGATCTTGAAGGTCGAGCCGGGGGCTAGCTGGGCCTGGATGGCCTTGTTCATGAGCGGGTGGGCGGGATCGGTGATGAGCTTGTTCCAGTCGCCGCGGCTGATGCGGACGGAGAACTCGTTGGGATCGAAGATGGGGCGGCTGACGAGGGCGAGGATTTCGCCGGTGTGGGGATCGAGGGCGATGACCGCGCCGTTGCGGTCGCCCATGGCATTTTCCGCGGCACGCTGGACGTCGAGATCGATGGTGAGACGCAGGCCCTTGCCGGGTTGGGCGGGCTCGATGCCGAGGCGGCCCATCTCGCGGCCGTGGCTGTCGACGGCCACATCCTGGGATCCGTCGACGCCGCGCAGGAGGGCGTCGTAGGTGGATTCGACGCCGGACATGCCGACGACGTCGCCGGGCTCATAGAGGGCGTAGCGGGCATTGTTGTCGAGCATTTCTTCGCTGACCTCGCCGACGTAGCCGATGAGTTGCGCGGCGAAGCCATCGCGCGGATAGAGGCGGCGCTGCTCCTGGATCGTGTCGAGCTCGGGCAGCTCGTCTTTGTGCGCCTCGATGAACTCGACCTCATCGGGGGTGATGTCCTGCTTGAGGGGCAGCGGCTGATAGCTGGGGGCGTTGTGGAACTTCTTCAGGATGGCGTCGATTTGGTCGACGGTCATGTGCAGGCCGCGCGCGATGAGCGGCAGGTCGGGGCCGACGGGGTGGTCCTGCTCGCGGACGAGGAAGCAGGAGACGGAGGGATAGTTGTCGACGATGAGGTTGCCGTTGCGATCGAAGATTTTGCCGCGAGGCGCGAGGATGGGGACCTTGCGGATGCGGTTGGCTTCGGCCAGCGCGTGGTAGTTCTGGCCGCCGATGACCTGGAGGCGCCAGAGTCCGAAGACGAGGATGGCGAGGACAGCCGCGATGATGTACTGGACGACGGTGAGGCGGAGCGCGGGGAGTTTTTCGTCGCGGTTGATCACGGGGGTCAGCCGTCCCAGGCCCGCAGCGGGCAGCGGAGGCGTTCACGCTTCGGGAGGGGTGTGTTTAAGGATAACGCGGAATGGGGGAAGACAATCAGCCGAATCCAATGGCGGGCTCAACGACGAGTGTGGCGTCTTCGAAATTCGTTGAGCGGCCAGGGATGGAGACGGCGCGCCGGGGCTAAATGCCCCAAATTTTCCGACGGTTTGATTCCCGGCCTGCAAGGCCCCATTCGACTCGGCGCCTTGCGGCGCTCCACTCAGGGCAGGCTAAGGCTCGGTCGTCCTGGTGCGCCCGACCCGCTGCGCGGCAGGGGCTCAAGCCCGGTCCCTTTTGGGGCCTTTTCGGCACGACTTAAAGTCATGCCCTGATACAAAAGCAAAACCAAAAATACACCCAGGCTGAGCCGGTCCGGATCGAGCAACCGCCTGGGCGCTGACACACAAGGAAGCACCGTCCCTCCGGGACTCATTCACTTTCTCTGACTGGACCCACCGTTGAAACGCTGGGCTGCCCTCCGCTGCGCGTCCCGCGCGCTACTGGCCGTGCCCTGACACAAGCACGCCGTGGTTCGCAGTTTTATCTGCAGGGCGCCAGGGCTTGACCGTTTGATGGGCCCTGGATTTCAGCGCAAGCTGTGAAATCGCAACGACGAACGGCGGCTTTCGGAGTACCCTTGTTCGTTACTCATCCCGTGAATCGGTGGGTTGGCTCGGAAGTTCGTTCCCTCAGGGGAAGGTCTGGAATGCAGGCGCCTTCGGCTTTGCTCAGGCCAGGCACGACTTGCGCCTGCATTTTTTGTTGCGTGGAGGACGGGCGCAACGAATTTGGAAGGCTTGCTCAGGATGACAGATCGGTTTCTGTCGCGAACTTCGGATCCAGCACACCAGGAGAGACTGTTCGATGGCCCGGAAAACGACACGCGCGTCTGGGGGGCGTCCAGCAAAAGGGGCGGCAGAACCGCCGGCGGAGGAGGCGAAGGGGCCGTTTCTGCCCCCGCGGCCGATCAGCCTGCGGACGCTGGGGGATTATCTCGATCTTTCGCCGGCGACGATCTCGCTGGTGCTGAACAATGCGCCTGGGGTGCGGTCGATTCCGCAGGAGACGCGGGACCGGGTGATTGCGGCGGCGAAGAAGTTCGAATACCGGCCCAGTTTTTTTGCGCGGTCGCTGCGGCGGCGGCAGAGCTTTTCGATCGGGGTGCTGGTGCCCGAGCTGAGCGACGGGTATTCGGTGCTGGTGATGAATGGGATCGAAGAGGTGCTGATCGAGGAGGGGTATTTCTACCTGACGGCGAGCCACCGGCGGAAGGCGGACCTGATTGAGGAGTATCCGGGGCTGCTGATGGACCGGTCGGTGGAGGGGTTCATCGCGATCGACACGGCGCTGCAGCACAGTTTGCCGCTGCCGGTGGTGGCGGTGGCGGCGCATCAGTCGCTGCCGGGGGTGACGCGGATTGTGCTCGACCATCGGCGGGCGGCGGAGGTGACGATGCGGCACCTGCACCAGCTGGGGCATCGGCAGATCGCGTTCATGCGGGGGCAGACGTTCAGCTCGGACTCCGACGACCGGTGGAAGAGCCTGATGGGGGTCGCGCGGGAGCTGGGCCTCGAGGTGGACCCGGATTTGGTGGTGCAGCTGGAGCAGAACCTGTCGTCGCCGGAGCTGGGTTACCCGGTGCCGCTGCAACTGCTGGCGCGGAAAAAGCCGTTCACGGCGCTGGTTTCGTACAACGACATTGCCGCGATTGGGGCGATTCGAGCGCTGCGGGACCACGGGCTGCGGGTTCCGGAAGACATTTCGGTGGTGGGTTTTGACGACATTCAGGGGGCGGCGTACCACACCCCCAGCCTGACCACGGTGCGGCAGCCGCTGAACACGATGGGCAATACGGCGGCTCGCATTTTGCTGGAGCGGATTCGCGGGGTGCGGGAGTTTCCGGAGACGGTGCCGATTGTGCCGGAGCTGATCATCCGGGAATCGACGATGCCGCCCAATCTTAATCGGATGAAAAAGAAGTGACAGGCGGTAGAATCGGCAGGAAGTGGTCTCATGGGTCCGGCTCCCCCGACCGGAATGCTGAGGATGAGACCGGTCACCGGGATTCGGACGCATGGAACTGGGTGGATGGGGTGGAACAAGGCGGAGATTGCGCTTTGGCCTGACGCCACGCAGCGAAAGAGGAGACTGCTTCAGCGAATGCCTGCTACGCGCACCAAAGAACCGCCGTTCGCGCTCCTCTGCTTCGGATTCGTCATCTGCGGCATTGTGACGGTGCTGCCCGGGCCGCTGCTGCCGGTGCTGGCGGAGCGGTGGGGGCTGCGGGATGTGCAGTCGGGGACGTTTTTCGTGGCGGAGTTCGCGGCGTCGATGGTGGCGGCGATCCTGTCGCCGCGGCGGATGCGGTGGAGCCTGCCGCGCGGCTATGCCCTGCTGACGGTGGGGGTGCTGACGCTGGCGATCGCGGCGCGCACGATGCTGCCGTCGCTGGCGAACGACGTGGCGCTGGGGGGATTCACGCTGATCGGTTTGGGGATCGGCCTGTCAGTGACAGCGACGAATCTTCTGGTGGGCAAAGCGCCGGAGGGCATCCGCGCCCAACGGCTCTCCACGGTGAACTTATGGTGGGGCATTGGGGCGGTGGCCTGTCCGTGGCTGGTCGCCGGCGCGGAGCATGTCACCGACCTCCGCCTCTTTCTGGCGCTGATCGCGTTTTGCTCGGTGCTCATGTTCATCCTCATGCTGCCCCTGCGCGAGGAAGGAAGACAGCTGGCGCGGCGGCGCATTCGCGGCGCCGATCTGTGGGTGCTGGTGTATTTCGCGGTGCTGCTGTTCCTGTATGTCGGCGTGGAAAACACGGTGGGCGGGTGGATCGCGACCTACGCGAATCGCTTTAGCGGGATGACGCTGCCGAGCTCGAGCCTGATGGTGTCGGTATTCTGGCTGGCGCTGCTGGGCGGACGGGCAGCAGGGACGATGGCGCTGCGGCGGCTTTCCGAGCGCGCGGTGCTGGCCTTCAGTTTGGGATTATCGCTGGTGGCCGTGACGATGCTGATCACGCCGCGGTCGGCGGCGGCGATGGTGGCGGCGGTGGCGATTGCCGGATTCGGGTTTGGGCCGGTGTTTCCGCTGGGAGTGTCGCGGCTGCTGGGTCGGGTGTCGGATGACCGGAATACGGGATGGGTCTTCGCCACCTGCGCCGGCGGCGGCGCCGTGCTGCCCTGGCTCACCGGCCTGTTCTCAACGCAGACCGGCTCCCTGCGCATCAGCTTCGCCGTGCCCGCGGTGGCCCTGGCGGTGATCCTGTTGCTGGCGCTCGGCGAGAATGCCGTGCTGCCGGCTCCCGAGGAGGAAGCCGCCGGACAGCGGATGCTGTAGGCGCCCACGCACAAGTTTCGCTGACCAGCCTCAGTTCGTGTCGCGCAGAGACGGAGTGAAGGTGACCGCGACCAGCAGCCCCTCGGGCGAGAGAAACCGGCTCACGGTTTGTCCCCATGGTTCCTGTTTGTTTCTGATCAGCATGCGGTAGCCTTTGGATTCGAGATCGGCCGTGGCGCTCTCCACGTTCGCCACCTCGAACTCCAGCCATGCCTGCGGGACGGGAACGTTCTCCGGCCATGCATCCGCGCCAAAGCAGGACTGCGCCGCCTGGGCGAGAGGCCAAACCGCGAAATGCCTGGCGCCGGGCAACGCGCCGGTGTAGAGGTAGCCGCCCGCGTCCTCTTGGAAGGCGATGCCGAGGCTCTCGCTGTAGAGGGCTCGGCTTGCGGCGATGTCGCGGTCGATGGGCCCGAAGCCGGCAATGAATAAGACCTCTGTACTCGTGGGTGTCACAGGGTGTGCGCCCTCCGTTGAGATACCGACCCGAGCATCGTATATCGCCGCGGCGAGGAAAGACTGCGCGCGGGTTGGGGATCGCCGGAGTGGATGGGCGCCCGGCACGACGCCGGGGCTGAAAGCCCGTTTCATCCCGGCCGCTTTCTCCACAGGCTAAAGCCCGTGGCTTCTACCGCGACGCGTTGCGTGGCGCTTCGCTCAGGATGGCAGCGCATTGTGGTCCCGGGAGATTTGGGACGGCTAGAGCTTCTCGTAGAATTCGCAGGCGGAGCACGAGATGTAGACGCCGCCGGGGATGCCGCGCTCGCGGTCCTTCACGCGCTTCACGATGCGCGTGGGCTTGGAGCACTTGGGGCAGTCGGTGCTCTTGGTCGTGTCCATCATCTTCTTGCGGTCGGCGGTCTTGGCAATCTTGGCCATGGTGTTGCTCCTCACGGGGTCCTGGTCACGCGGCCGCGCTCAGGGCAGGACCTGCGTGGGGCTTTGCGGGAAAATCACCTGGTTGTACAGGGAGATGAAACCCTCCGGCGCACATGCCCGGAGATCCCGGGCAAGCCTCAAGACGCCGGGACGCGCTCGTTCGATTTTACACGGGGACTGGCCGTCGGGGCGGAGTCACCCATCTGCGAAAACCGCGCAGGACCACTCAAGCCAAAAGGGGGCTTCCATGGGGCACCCGGGGGACGCGGGGTGCGTGATATCAGTCACAGAGCGCGGAGATACGGGCGGGTAGCCTCAGGACAGTTGAGGAGTTGCCGGCTATGAAGACCCGCTGGAACGGCCCCGCGCCGGATGAGGATTTCGGCGGGGGTGAGCCGCACGCTGAGACCAACGCCAGGCACATTACCAGAATGATCCGGGAAGAAAGAATCCGCGAGAAGAAGAAGGTCATTCGCCGCGCTGCCCCGGACCGCTCGCAGCGGATCCGCCGCATCACGCAGGCCGCATTCGTGGTTTTGAATGCGTGGATCGGGCTCGAGTTTTATTTGTGGGTGCGCTGGTTCGAAGTGGGCGGATACGGCACGCCGGTGAGCCGGCCGCCGGGCGTGGAAGGATGGCTGCCGATCGCCGGGCTCATGAACCTGAAGTATTTCATCGTCACGGGGCACGTGCCGGCGATTCATCCGGCGGCGATGTTTCTGCTGGTCGCGTTTTTGCTGATCAGCCTGACGATGAAGAAGGCGTTCTGCTCGTGGCTGTGCCCGGTGGGGACGCTGTCGGAATATTTGTGGAAGGCGGGGCGCAAGTTCTTCGGCCGCAATGTGCGGGTGCCGCGCTGGCTGGACTTGCCGCTGCGCAGTTTGAAGTATGTGCTGCTGGGGCTGTTCGCGTTCGTGATCGCAGCCATGTCGGCGGAGGGGCTGGCGGACTTTATGGGCTCGCCGTACGGGATGGTGGCGGATGTGAAGATGCTGAACTTCTTCCGCAATATTGGGACCACGGGGATCCTGGTGCTGGTGGTGCTCGGGGCGCTGTCGGTGGTGATTCAGAACTTCTGGTGCCGCTATCTGTGCCCCTACGGCGCGCTCATGGGCCTCGTGTCGCTGCTGAGCCCGCTGAAGATTCGCCGCGATGCCGAGGCGTGCATCGACTGCGGCAAGTGCGCGAAGGCGTGCCCGTCGCAGGTGCGGGTGGACCAGCTGGTGCAGATTCGCACGGTGGAGTGCACGGCGTGCATGGCGTGCGTCGCGTCGTGCCCCGTCGAGAACGCGCTGCAACTGGCGCTGCCTCCGCGGAAGGGAGCCGACCGGTGGCGGGGCCGGATTGCTGCCCCGCGCACCGTGGCCGTGGCGATGGCGTGCATCTTTGTGGGCGTGGTGCTGGGCGCGCGGATCAGCGGACACTGGCGGACGAATCTGCCGCAGGCGGTTTACGCGCGGCTGGTGCCGCATGCGAATCAGGTTTCGCATCCGGGGATGTGAAGGAACGGGACTCACGATCAGGTTTTGATCGATACCGTATTCCGCGATCGAATATGTCATAATTCCGGGTCATGCTAGTGAGCTGCCCTTCCTGCGGGACCGTCATTCCAGCCGACGACCTCAACATCTCCACTGACTTGGCGCTGTGCCGCGCATGCGGCAAAACCTTTCGCCTCTCGGAGAACGTTGACGACCTTACCAGCTCCGGTCCCGATCTGGCCGCTCCTCCCTCCGGCGTAGAGTATGAGCCGTTAGCAGACGGATTTCGGATCAGCGCAGCCACCCGCTCCTGGATGGCGCTTTTTATCGTGCCCTTCACCTGCATATGGTCGGGGCTCTCGCTGTCTGGCATTTATGGAAAGCAGCTTACGTCAGGGCAATTCGTTCTCTCTGAATCCTTGTTTGGCCTTCCATTTCTGATCGGATCGTGCTTCCTCATCTCGTGGTGCGCAATGCTCGTTGCTGGCGAGGTAATCGTCACGCGCCGGGCCGATACCTTATCCGTCTTTACTGGACTCGCCGGCATCGGCTGGACACGCACCTACGTGTGGTCAGACTTCTCCTCGGCGCGCGAGGACACACGAAACTGGTTTTCGTCCTGGCGCAATCGCTCAGCCCGAACCATCGTTCTCGAAGGTCGGCGGCGAGCGTCCTTTGGCTCCCTGCTGAGCGATGCCCGCCGCTACTTTGTGCTGTGCACGCTGCGCGCGGAACTTCGCAAGAACCGTCGTTCTCTGAGCTCCCCCGTCGCCGCTTCTCGCTTTCGTTAGATCTTTCGCTCCGGCCGGCTCACTCCGCGTGGATTTCGTAGTGGCCGCCCTCGCTGATCTTCAGAGCTACCCGCGCCCCGTTTTCAGCGGGCGTGCCGGTCTGCGGTTTGCCGTTCACGGTGATCGGGCCGGCGCCGGGGGCTACCGGATAGAGGACCGTGGCGTCGATGCCTGAGGGCAGATCGATCGTGACATGCAGGCTGTGCTCGTCGTGGGTGTGGCTCAGGCCGACTTTGAGCAGGCCGTGCGGGGTCGGCTCGGCGCCGCGCGCCCACTGCAGATCGATGAGGTCGGGACGGATGGTCGTTTGCGCGAAGCCCGCGCCGGTGGGCTGGATACCGAGCACCTGCTCCATGAGCCAATAGGATGGGCCGCTGGACCAGCCGTGGGCGAGGCTGGTCTGATAGCCCGCGGTGTCGTCGGCCTGGAGATCCACGTGGGGATCGTCCTTCGGCCAGGACGGGTCGTAGGCTTCCCAGAAGCTGGTCGCGCCTTCGGCGATCATGCCGCCCCAGTACTCGCGAATCCAGGCGAGGGCGGCGTCGCGGTGATTCATCTCTGCCATGGCATCGAGCACGTAGGAGCCGTAGTAGGGGCTGACGACATCGGGGCGGTACGTGGGCTTGCCGACATTGTCGAGCACGCCGGACCAGATGGAGGCATATTGCGCGGGCGTGGCGACGCCGGCGAGGACGGCCATGGAGTTCGTCTGCCAGCGCGGGCCGAAGGAGCCATCGGCGAAGGTGCTTTGCTGGCTGGCCTGGGCGATGGCGTCGGCGCGCTGGCGCCAGTGCGCGGCGTTTTGGGTATCGCCGATTTGATCGAGGAGCCAGGCGGCATCGCGATACGCGCGCACGTATTCGATGGCCGTGGCCTTGTGCGTTTCGGGCGAATCGATGCTCAGGCCGGGCGCCCAGTCGACATAGGGCCAGTCTTTCGTGTGATTGATGAAGAGATTCTGCGCGTCGAAATCCTGGTCCATAAACGCGAGCAACTGGAGGAGCCGATCGTGGAGGGAGGCGACATATTCTTTGCGGCCCTCGTGGCGCAGATAGTCAGCCAGCTCGGTGAACCAGTAGGACGAGTAGCCGGGGATGCCGTTGACGGGTTTGGTGATGGGCGCGGGGCCGATGAGGCGCGTGAGCGTGTCCTCGATGAGGAAGTGGTCGGCGAAGACGGCATCGATGACGCGGCCGGAGACGTCGGTGTCGCCCATCCAGCGGCCGCGATCGCGCTTGGGGGCGTCCCAGATATCGTCCTGCATGCAGAGATGGCTGGTGTAGACGCCGGTTTCCCAGATGCGGTTGAGGAGCGGGTCGGAGGAGTCGAAGGAGCCGAGGTAGTGGACGGGATAGTAGATGTCTTCGAGGCGGATTTGGCGGAAGGTGATGGTGTCGGGCCCGCTGAGGAAGCGGATGCGGGCGTAGCGGAAGGCGGACTTGGGGCCGACGCCGGCACCGCGCGGCGGGAGGTGCAGGATGTCGACGCCGAGGTAAGGCTCGTTGTGCAGCTCGCCGAGCGATTCGCCGTAGGCGATGGAGACGGTGACGGGCGCGTCGGTGTCGGAGACGACTTGCAGGCGGCCGCTGACTTCGCGGCCGAAGTCGAGGGTGACGCCGGGGACGAAGTCGGGGGAATCGGCAGCGCGATGGACGGTGAATTGGTGGCCGGGGTTTTCCGGAGACGCAGTGAGCGCGCCGACGTTGTCGAAGCTGCCGTTCGCGGGGTAAATCTCATCGGCTTTCGCGGCGAGCAGGTAGGTATGCGCGAGGAAGGGCGATGCGCCTTCATAGCCGGGCCAGTCGTAGAGGCCGGCGTCGCTGTTCCACTGGAAGAAGTCGATGTTGCCCTCGATGGAGCCCTGGGCATCGGCAGCGGACCAGGCGCTGTCGTCGAAGGCGGGAGCTTGCCAGCCGCTGGGCGCGGTGAGCGTGGCTTTCCAGTTGGGGCCGCTCACGATGAGCGCGGCGGCGTTCACGCCGGTCGCTGCCGGCACCAGCTTGGCGACCAGTTCGCCGCCATGATCGCCTGCGACGGCGATGACGTTGTCGCCGGCTTGCAGCAGATGCGCGACGTCGGCGTGGAAGACATGGACGTCGAGACGCGACAGCGGGTCGGCGTCGAAGCGGGCGGCCTGGCTTCCGTTGATCCACACCGTGGCGACGCGAGGCCCGGCGAGGTAGAGGGTCGCGGCTTCGGGAACGGCGTCGATGCGGACATGCACGCGGAAAAAGCGCGGAGCGTCTTTCTGCTGCGGGGTGTCGCCGGGCTTGTCGCCGGTCCAGATGTATTGCTCGGGCAGCGGCTGATGGAACGAAGAGAAGAGGACGGGGCTGGTGATGGCGCGGGTGGGATCGAGCTGGCCGAGAGCAGGCTGGCTGGGCACGGGCGACTGCGCGAGAGCGGCCGGGATGAAGAGCAGGAGGCAGAGTGCGGGAGAGCGCAGCATCGCGGAAGCTCCTTCGATGAGGGATTCTTTTCGCAAATGCCGAAGGTATGCGCGGGGCGGTGGGATGTCAATGCGTCAGCGGGTCAGCGGGAGGAGTCCGGGCAAATGCAGGTCCTTCGACTGCGCGCTCGCATTGTGGTGAATCGATCATCTGCGTGGCGCTGCGCTCAGGATGACAGGGTTGTCTTTTCATCCCGGTTTTTATGGGACGGGGATTGCCCACCCTGTCGCCAAATGCGGGCGACAAGGATGGGGCGCCCGCATTTGTGGAATCCCCTCTCAGCGAAAACCGCGCAGGTGTGGGGCACCCAGGGTGTTTGTAACCCGAGTCGTTACGAATCCAGTTTCTTTGCTACCAGCTCGTTGAGCAGCGCGGGATTCGCCTGCCCCTTCGACGCTTTCATCACCTGGCCGACGAAGAACCCCGCCATCGTTTTCTTGCCCTTGCGGTACTGCTCGACCTGGGCGGGGTTAGCGGCGATCACCTCGTCGATCATCCGCTCGAGGGTAGAGGCGTCGGTGATTTGCTGCGGCTTCTCGCGCTCGTAGACGGGGCCGAAGTCTTCGCTGCGCTCGAAGCAGAGATCGAAGAGCTGCTTGAGCTGCTTCGAGGAGAGTTTCCCTTCCTCGCTCAGGTCGGCGGCCTGCGCGATGCCCTGCATCGTGATCGGCGATTGCGCGAGCTCGAGGCCCGCGGCCTTGAGGCGCATGGTCAGGTCCCCCAGCACCAGATTGGCGACGCGGCGCGGATTCTTCGCGGCCCGCGCCGCTGCCTCGAACTGATCGGCCATGGCGCGCGTGGCCGTCAGCGTCTGCGCGTCCTGCTCCGTGATGCCGTACTCGGCGACCATGCGGGCGCGGCGCGGCTCGGGCAGCTCCGGCATGGTGCGCGCGATCTCGGCTTGCCAGGCTTCGGTCACGATGAGGGGCGGGAGGTCGGGCTCGGGGAAATAGCGGTAGTCGTGGGCCGCCTCCTTGGAGCGCATGGAGTAGGTGCGGCCCTCGCCGGCATTGTAGAGCCGGGTTTCCTGCATGACGCGGCCGCCGGTGGAGACGATCTCGATCTGGCGCTCGATTTCGTATTCGAGGGCGGCGCGGATGAAACGGAAGGAATTGACGTTCTTCACTTCGGCCTTGGTGCCGAATTTTTCCTGGCCGCGGGGGCGGACGCTGACGTTGGCGTCGCAGCGGAGCGAGCCTTCCTCCATGTTGCCGTCGCTGACGCCGGTGTAGACGATGATTTCTTTCAAACGAGTCAGGTAATCGAAGGCCTCGTCGGGGGTGCGCATGTCGGGCTCGCTGACGATTTCGATGAGCGGCGTGCCGCAGCGGTTGAGGTCGACATAGGTGCGCGTGGCGGAGTCGGCGAAGCCTTCGTGCATCGACTTGCCCGCGTCCTCTTCCATGTGGAGGCGGGTGATGCCGATGCGCTTTGGGCCGGCGGGGGTGGGGATTTCGATGCGGCCATGCTCGGCGAGGGGCTTGTCGTACTGGGAGATTTGGTAGCCCTTGGGCAGGTCGGGGTAGAAGTAGTTTTTGCGGGCGAAAATGGAGCGCTCGCGGACCTGGCAGTTGAGGGCGAGCGAGGCCAGCGTGGCGAACTCGACGGCGCGGCGATTGAGGACGGGCAGGGCTCCGGGGAGGCCGAGGCAGACGGGGCAGACATTGGTGTTGGGGGGCGCGCCGAATTTGTTGGGGCAGCCGCAGAAGGCCTTGGTTTCGGTGAGGAGCTGGATGTGGACTTCGAGGCCGATGACGGCTTCGTACTGTGCTCGGATTTCCGGCGAGAGGGTCGCGGCGGAGGCCATGAAGATAGGGTATAGGGGATAGGGTGCAGGGGACAGGAGCGGCAGACTACCGGTATTCGGAAAAACGGAGTTCGAGGAGAAAAGGATCTGCGATGGATGCTGAGAAACAGGGACGTTGGCAGGGGCGCGCGAGCGATGATCCGCAGGATCCGGAGCGGAGGAATCTGTTGAAGGGTTTGGCGGCGCAGGCGCTCGTGATGGCTCCGGGAAGCGCTTTGCTGGGGCAACTGACGCAGAGTGCGCAGCAGCGGGTGCCTGGAGAGGCAAGCGAGCTGCGGGGCATTCCGGGGCGGGGGAAGAAGAAGTTCGTCGCCATCCAGATTGGCGCCCGCTCCTTTGTCGACGAAGGCGTCGACGCCTGCCTCGATACGCTGCGCGAAAAGGGCGGCGTGAATACAGTGATGGCGACGGTGTTCACCTACGGGACCGGGCTGGCGGGGCGGCAGGTGCATGGCGAACCGCTCCCCGACCACGGCGTGCAGAGCTACGACGAAGTCCACGGGGGCAGTTATGCGCAGGTGCACCCCGGGTTCTACAGCGATTCGCCGATTCGCGATATCCGCGCGCCGGAGCTGGGCGACTTCGATGTGCTGGCCGATGTAATTCCCAAAGCGAAGGCGAAGGGGATGCAGGTCTACGCGCTGTTTGAAGAGGCCTACAACCCCAGCCTGATCCCCAATTTTGAGACGGTGTGCGAGGTGGATGTTTACGGGCGGCTGGGGCGCGACACGTGCTTCAACAATCCAGGCGCGCGCAGTTTTCTCACAGCGATGGTCTCGGACTGGATGACGAGCAACGATTTGGACGGGCTGATGTGGGAGTCGGAACGGCAGGGCCCGCTGAACAGCACGATCGGCGCGCACTTCGGCGCGATGGGCGCGCGCCGGCGGAGCATCTGCTGCTTCTGCCCGCACTGCATGCGGAAGGGCCGCGAACAGGGCATCGACGCGGAACGGGCGCGGCAGGGATACATCGCTCTCGACCAGTGGGTGGCGGCGACGCTGAACGATCCGCGCAACACGGATGGGACGTTCGTCTCGTTCTGGCGGCTGCTGCTGGAGTATCCGGAGATTCTGGCGTGGGAGCGCTTCTGGAACCGCAGCCAGGAGGAGGTGTACGGTGCGATCTATGGCACTGCCAAGTCGATCCGGCCGCGGGCGCAGGTGGGATGGCACATCATGCACGTGGTGACTATGAGCCCGTTCTACAGCGCGGACGTAAGTTATGCGCGGCTAACCCACGTGTCGGATTACCTGAAGCCGTGCCCCTATAACAACTGCGCGGGGCCGCGGCTGGCGCAGTACATCCGCAACATTCAGTCCAGCGTCTTTCGCGACATGACGCCGGACGCGGTGCTGGCCATGACCTACGCGATGATGGGGCTGAGCGGCGAGCCGAGCCTTGCGCAACTGCCCACGGCGGGATTGTCGGGCGCGTCGGTGGGCGTGGAGACGAAGCGTGCCATCGCCGATGTCGAGGGGCAGATCCCGATCTATCCCGGCATCGATATCGATATTCCCACCGGCCTCGACGAAAAGCGAACGCAGCCTGCGGACGTGAAAGCCGCGACGCTGGCGGCGCTGGAAGGGGGCGCGCCGGGCGTGGTGCTCTCGCGGAAGTATGCGGAGATGAAGCTGACGAATCTCGCCGGCGCGAGGGAGGCGCTGGAGGAGTTTGGGGGACTGTAGCAGACAGGTTGCTGGTTGCAGGTTGCAGGTTGCCAAAGACCGGCGCGATGGGCTACTTGCCATGCAGGATCACGGTGGCTTCGCCGTGCGGGGCTGGCTCGCGATCGGTGGATGAGGCTGTATAGCTTGCGGTAAGGATCAGGCCTGCGTTGGGGCCCGGGGTCGCCGGGGCTTCCATCCGAATTGCCCCCTCCGTGCCCACGTATTCATTCATGTTGGGATTGGCGGCATCTTTCTCGATCCATTGCGCCATGGCGCGGGCCTGCTCGTCGGCCAGATCAGGATGAGGAGGCATGCTCACTTGTCCCCAGAGCCCCGTCGATCCTTCCCGGATATATTTCGCGAGCAGATCCGTCGTAGCGGGGTGATCCGGATCATGGGCTGCGATGGCTGCGAATGACGGCCCCGTAGCCTTCGCTTTGAATGCATGGCATCCCACGCAGTTGGAGCGGACGATCGCGAGCAGTCCGTCGGGTGTGGGCGCGACGGCGGAACTTGCCTCGGCAGGCGCCTTCGATAAGTCAGGCACATAAGTCGTCGTCACCAGCACCTGATTCGAAGGAATCTCCTGATACTCGGTGGACTTGCCCTGATCGGTCACGATGACGCTGTAATTCACTAATGCATTCCAGTTATACGAGCTGTCCTTCCCGGGGGCCGTGATTGTAACGATGGGGGCCGCAGTTTTGCTCGGGCCTGCAGGAGCGGACTGGCCGGCACAGAAGAAAAATGCCATGGAGAAAGCGGGGATACCGACGATGAGAGCGGCAAGCGAGCCTTTGATCCCAGCCCTCTTCATGCCTCACGGATCTCCCCGGCGATTCGTTGTGCCGAGCGAATACAGGATTCCATGCCGCGGCTGAGCAGGTCGGCATAGGTTCCGGCGAAACAGATGCGTCCTTCCGGCTTGAGAATCTCCGGCCAGAACTTGTGCATCTCGCCCATCGGGAACGGCTCCATCTCACAACTGGGGGCGAGCTTGTCCTGCGTCCAGTCGCGGGTGAGCGCCTGCACGATCGTGTCCCGCTTGCCGGGATAGAGCCTGCGAAAGGCGGCGAGAGCCCTCCTGGGCCGTTGGCTTTGAGGAGGACGCGCGTTGTCTCCACCTCGCTCGGCACCTCCCAGATGGAGTCGATGTCGGGGTGGTCGAATTCCATGTTGATGCTTTTAAGGCCATCGTCGAGCCAGAATTTAGAACTGGCCTCGAAGACATAGAAAGGATGCGAGGTGTAAGTCAGGTTATCGACGATATATTGTTTGGCGGCGGAGAGCGGCGGGGTGACGGGGATGCTTCGGAACACGGTGAGGCTGATGCAGTTCACGAAGTAATCGGCGGTGATCGTCTTGTCTTCCTGGTATCCATACTCGCGATAGTGAACCGTAACTCCATCGTCGTTGTGCTCGATGGCGGTGATGGGATGCGCCAGCCGGACGCGTGAGCCGAGGCGGCGCGCAAAGGCGATGGGCAGTTGTTCGTTGCCGCCGCGGAGCCGGAAAACCTCGCCTTCCGAGAGAGGGATGCCGCGCGACTTCATCGCGGCAAGCCGCCAAATCCAGTAGAGCGCGCTGGTGTGCTCGTCGCCGAGGTAATCGATGGCCGCCTGCGATGCGCCTTCCTTCTTATAGATTGCGGTGAGCGAGATTCTGTCGAGATCGTCGAGGCCGGCGGCGAAGGGTTGATATGGATCGGCGATCTTCGCGACATAAGGCTCGAGATAGAACCCCTGCAGCTCGTACCAGGGGTGTTTGGAAAGAAACTGGACTTCGCGGCTGTTGAAACCGAGGCTGGCGAGGGTAGCGGGATGGGCCAGCATGCGGTTGGTGTAGAACTGGCCGCCGATCCTGCGCAGGTCGTTGTCGTTTTGCGGGACGGGGGAGCCTTCGGCGTTGGGGTAGGGGATGGCGGGGATGTGGAACTCTTCGGCGCAGGCGAAGAAGCGCTCGTAGCCGGGCCTGGTGATGTGGTCGGCGCCAAAGTCGGCGTACAGGCCGTCGGAGAGGCCATCGCTGCCGGTGAGGACATGGCCGCCATATCTTCCGGATGCTTCGAGAATGGTGACGTCGATGCCGGCCTTCATGAGCTCATAGCCGCAGCACAGGCCGGTGATGCCGGCGCCGCCGATGACGACCTTTTTTGGCGTGGCGGCAGGCGCCGGTTGCGCTGCGGGCGCGGCCTGCAGGATGTTGGGATCGATGAGGGAGGCGCCGGCGCCGGCGATGAGTCCCCTGATGAAGGATCGGCGAATCATCCGCATATCTTTTTCTACAGCAGGATGGACAGGCGGCGGCGGCTGGTTGGGATGCCGGTGAGCTTTTGTGCCGGGGCGGTGAGAGGAGAGGGACGGCGGATGTCAGGCCCGGTCCAGCTCTGCAACGTAATCGCAGTCGGGACGATAGCTGGTCGCCAGGTCGATTTCCACCGGAATCCGCTGGGGCTGAGGAATGGCGCTCATGCAGACAGTATCGCGCTGGGGGGCGCGGCTGGCGAGAAGATTCGGCGCGGCGCTGAACCCAGGATCACCGCGGGAGCATCTTCAACTTTGGCGCTCGCTCGGTACAATAAAGTGTTTGGGGCAAAGTGTCTGGAGCGTGCGCGCGCTGCGGGGCCCCGTCAACCTCTTCCTCATCCTTCTGAACGGAGTTTCCCTTGCCAGAAAACCTCTATGACGTAGCCATCCTCGGCGGCGGGCCCGCCGGGTACACCGCGGCGATCCGCGCCGGGCAGTACGGCCTGAACGTCGCCCTGATCGAAGCGTCGGAAAAGCTCGGGGGCACCTGCCTGCACGTCGGCTGCATCCCGACCAAGTCGCTGCTGTTCAACGCCGAGGTGTACGACTACCTGCAGCACGCGAAGGAATTCGGCATCGAGGGGCTGGGCGCGGGCAAGGTGAACTGGCAGGCTGTACTCGATCGCAAGAACGGCATCATCGCGAAACATGTGAAGGGCCTCGACTACCTGATGAAGAAGAACAAGGTCACCGTGGTGGCAGGGTGGGGCAAGCTCACCGGTCCGGCGAAGAACGGCGTGCACACCGTTTCGGTGGAAGGCAACAAGGGCCCGATGAGCCTTGCCGCGAAGAACGTCATCCTCGCGACGGGTTCCAACGCCAAGCTTCTCCCCGAACTCAGCGCCGACGACACCATCCTGACCAACGTCGAGATTCTCTCGCTGAAGCAGATTCCCAGGTCGCTGGCCATCATCGGCGCGGGCGCGGTGGGGGTCGAGTTCGGGTCGATCTACCGCACCTTTGGGTCGGAGGTGAGCATCATCGAATTCCTGCCGCGCGTGGCGCCCAACGAAGACGAAGAGGTGAGCAAGGAGCTGAGCCGCAGCTTTAAGAAGCGCGGCATCGACATCCACGTGGGCGCGAAGGTGGAGAAAGTGGAGAAGACGAAGACCGGCGCGAAGGTGACGTTCACCGCGTCGGACGGCAAGAAGGTCGAGAAAGAAGCAGAGAAGGTCCTGGTTGCAGTCGGCCGCGCGCCGCGCACCGAGAACATCGGTCTGGAGACGACGAAGATCCAGCCCGACCGGGGCTTCATCAAGGTAGATGAGTGGATGCAGACCGAGGAGCCGGGCGTCTACGCCATCGGCGACATCGTGGCGGGGCTGCCGCAGCTCGCGCATGTGGGGGCGATGGCGGGCATGGTGGTCGCCGCGAAGATCGCCGGCAAATACGCGCGACCCGTGCGGCGCGACCGCGTGCCTGCCTGCACCTACACCGAGCCGCAGATCGGCAGCGTGGGCCTGACCGAAGCCGCGGCGAAAGAGAAGGGTCTCCGGGTCAAGGTGGGCAAGTTCCCGTTCTCGGCGAACTCGAAGGCTTCGATCGTCAACTCGCATGAGGGCTTCGTGAAAGTGGTGGCCGACGCGAAACACGGCGAGATTCTCGGGGTGCACATCATCGGGCCGCAGGCGACGGAGCTGATCGCCGAAGCGGTGACTGCGCTCGAGCTGGAAGCGACGGTCGAGGAGATGATGTTTACCATCCACGCGCATCCCACTCTCTCCGAAGCGATGCTGGACGGGTTTGGCGCCGTGGAGGGGATGGCGATCAATGTGTAGCACTCAGCTAAAAAGCGGTCAGATAAGAAGCGGCCAAATAAGAAGCGGTCAGCGCAAAACCGGTCGGCGAAGGTACGTCGGCTTCCAGGCGAGATGATCCTCAACCTCCTCAACCTCGGCCGCGTTCCCTACGCCGAAGGTCTCGACCTGCAACAGCGCCTGTGCGCGGCGCGGCTCGACGGCCGCATCGGGAACACCCTCGTTCTGCTTGAGCATCCGCCAGTGCTCACGCTGGGCCGCAATGCCAGCCGCGAGCACATTCTGGCGAGCGAGGAACTGCTCGCGCGCCGCGGCGTCGAGGTTCACGAGATCAATCGCGGCGGGGACGTGACGTACCACGGCCCCGGACAGCTGGTCGGGTACCCGATCTTCGATCTGCGCAGCTTTGATCCGCGCCTCGGGGCTGTCGAGTTCGTGCGAAAAATCGAAGAGGCTCTCATCCGCGCCTGCGGCGACTTCGGCGTACCCGCCCAGCGCATCCCCGGCCGAACTGGCGTCTGGACGCTGGCCGGCGGCAGCGTTTTGGAGAAGAAGATTGCCGCCATTGGGGTCCACATCTCGCGCGGCATCACCTCGCACGGATTCGCGCTCAACGTCGATGCCGACCTGCGCGACTTCGACCTCATTGTGCCCTGCGGCATCGCCGACCGCGCCGTCACCAGCCTGGAGGTCGAAGCCGATCCGCGGGCAGACGCGACCCCGGCGATGGAAGCCGTCCGCAACGGCGTCGCGCGGCAGTTCGGGCGGGTCTTCGCGTCGCAGGTGCTGCAGGCGGCAGCCGTCGACGAGCTGCTCGCCAGCGCGTCTGCGCCCGTGCAAACCGCGGCCGGGCACGCAGATTTATAATCGAACGTTGCGCCGAATCACCCCGTGCGGGCACCTTGCGCTCACTCTTTCTGAACGTTTTCCTGAACGCGGAGACAGCATTCCATGCCAACCGACGTACTGATGCCCCAGATGGGCGAGTCGATTTTTGAGGGCACGATCACGAAATGGCTGAAGAAGCCGGGCGACACCGTGCAGCGCGACGAGCCGCTGTTTGAAATCTCCACCGACAAGGTGGATGCGGAGATTCCGTCGCCCGCTGCCGGTGTCCTCACTGAGATCAAGGCGCAGGAAGGCTCGACCGTGCAGGTGAACACCATCGTTGCCGTGATCGGCGAAGCGGGATCGGCCGCAGCGGCGCCGAAGGACGCAGCGCCCGCGCCTGCGCAGCCTGCGCCCGCTCCGGCAAAGATCGAGGAAACCAAAGCCGCGGCGCCGCCCGCCGCACAGGCGCAGCCGCCCGTTCCCGCTGCAGCGAAGCCCGACGCGTCCGGCCCAGGCCACGATGTCGTCATGCCGCAGATGGGCGAGTCCATCTTCGAGGGCACCATCACGAAGTGGCTCAAGAATGTCGGCGACCAGGTCCAGCGCGACGAGCCGCTCTTCGAGATATCCACCGACAAGGTGGACGCCGAGATTCCGTCGCCCGCCGCCGGAGTCCTCACCGAAATCAAAATTCAGGCCGGCCAGACCGCGCAGATCAACACCGTGGTCGCCGTGATCGGCGGCGCAGCTGCTTCCTCCGTGCCCGCTGCCGCTCCGGCGAAAGCCGCTCCCGCTGCCGCCGCTCCTGCGAAAGCCGCTCCCGCTGCCGCCGCTCCTGCAGCCGGGCCCGAGGCGGAACAGGGCGCGAACGTCCGCTCCTCCCCGCTGGTCCGCAAAATCGCCCGCGAGCACAACGTCAACATCGGCGCGGTGCCCGCCACCGGCGCCGGGGGACGCGTCACCAAGGAAGACATTCTCGCTTATATCGAGAAGGGCGCGCCGGCGCCGGCCACAGCTCCCGCGGCCGCAACTCCGGCGCCAGCAGCGGCGGCACCCCGGGGCGCTGCCGCGCCGGCAACGGCCCCTGGTGCCGCTCCGATTCCGGGCGAACTCGTCCCGCTCTCGCGCATGCGGTCGATCATCGCGCAGCGCATGGTGGAGTCAAAGCGCACCAGCCCGCACGTCCACACGGTCTTCAAGATCGACTTCACGCGCATCGTGAAGATCCGCGAGAAAGAGAAGAACAAATACGAGCAGCGCAATGGCGTGAAGCTCACTTACATGCCGTTCATCTCGCGCGCCGTGATCGCCACGCTGCGCAAAATGCCGATCGTGAACGCATCGATGGAAGGCGACGCCATCCGCTACCACCAGAACATCAACCTGGGCATTGCGGTCGCGCTGGAGTGGGGGCTGATTGTGCCGGTGATCAAGCAGGCCGAAGAGAAAAACTTCCTGGGCATCGCGCGCGCCATCGCCGATCTGGCCGAGCGCGCCCGCGGCAAGAAGCTCAAGCCCGACGAGGTGGGCTCGGGCACGTTTACCATCACCAACCCCGGCATCTTCGGCGAGCAGTTCGGCATGCCGATCATCAACCAGCCGGAGAGCGCCATTCTGGGCGTGGGCACGCTGCTCAAGGAGCCGGCGGTGGTCACCGGCGCTGACGGCATCGACTCCATCGCCATCCGGAACTTTATCCATCTCACGCTCGGCTTCGATCACCGCATCATCGACGGCGCCGACGCAGGCAAATTCATGGCCGAGTTGAGGAAGTACCTGGAAACCTGGAGCGAGGATATCGGGTAGAGGCGCAGCGATTCCGGATGCGGCGGGCCCACGGAGAGCCACGACGGCGCCGCGACGGCCCCTGCCTCAGCCCGGCGGCCTCTCTGCCGGCCGGGGCAGCGTATCGTCCTGGCCGGCAACGATCGTTCCCTGGTGGTAGAGGATCTGCCAGGCTCCGCCGTTGCGCCGCCAAATGGTGGAGCGCCGCGTGATGCGGTGCCCCTGGCGCAATCGGTACGTGACGTGAAACGTATCCGGGCCGAGGGCCTGCACGGCGAAGTCGGCGCGCTCCCAGCCCGCCTCGGCCGCATCCACCGGCGGGCGCGATTCCAGCGTTTTCAGGATGAACGCGCGGCTATACCGGCGGCCGGACGCGCCGATTTCGAAGTAGCCCGAAGCCATGCGCGCGTCCAATTGCTCGATTGTGGCGCCGAAAGCGGAAGTGTGGAAGATCGGCTCCAGCCGACGCAGCTCTTTGAGAATCGTCGCCGGATCGTATGCTGCATTCTGGGGCCACTCGTCCATGCGGCCATTGTAGGTCGAGTACAGGATTTGCCGCGAGGCAGCGGTACCTGCGGTTCGCTCACCGGCGTGAGCCGTTCCTTCCGATGCCGCGTTTTCGATCAGGGGCGGTGGAGGCGGCTGGCGGTCCGCAGCCCGTCCCACAAAAACGCCAGGCACAGGGCGAACGTCACCCCGCTGACGAGCACCACGCTCCAGCTTCTCGTGATGGGCGCGAGGAGCGCCGGAGCGACCACGCCCAAGGCCACCACCATGAGGAAGTCGGAGATCATTCGCAGCCGGAACATATCCGGGGCCTCGTCCCGCCCCATCATTATGCTCACGATGCCTCGCGAACGAAGCAGGATTTCCATGCCATCACCACCCTTCGGTACCCAGGACCTCGCGCGGGCAGGCGCTGGTTCCCGGGGGCGGCTTGACGGCGACCGGCCGCCCCGCTTACCCTGGTTTCCAGCGCGAAGGGCGCATCCAGTCCGCGGGAAGGGCCGTGCCCACCTTACGCAGTTCACAATCGAGCGAATCTTCTTTCAGCCTCACTGGTGCGGACTCCTGAGGCGCACCCGCTTTTGCGGACCTGAAAGGAGCTTCGTATGCCTGAACTACCCGCCCATCCGTCTCTCGAACAATACCGCAAGCAAGCCAAAGAGCTGGTCCGCGCTGTCGCGGCGCGCAATCTCGACGCGCTCGACGCCGTTCGCCGCTGGCATCCGCGCTTCCGCAACCAACCCGACGAGCAAATACCGGCCATCGCGCTTGCCGATGCGCAGCTGGTCCTCGCCCGCTCTCACTCATTTCCCTCGTGGCCGAAGTTCGGGGCGCATCTTGAAACGCTCGCCACACTCCGCGCGCTTGAAGACTCTTCTGCGCCGGCTGACGTGCGCGATCCCGAGGCGCTCTTCCTCGAGTTCGCGTCGGTGGAGCGGCACGGCTGGCATGGCTCCGGCTCGCTGCAGCAAGCCGAGCTCATCCGCTCCCGCTACCCGCAAGTCGCCACGGCGAGCATCTATGCCGCGGCGGTCCTCGCGGATGAGTCAGCGCTGCGCGCTTTCCTCGCACGCGATCCGGCGCTGGCGACACAACCTGGCGGCCCGCACGAGTGGGATCCCCTGACGTACCTCTGCTTCTCGCGCTACCTCCGCCTCGACCCCTCGCGTTCCGACGCATTCGTCGCCTGCGCGCGCCTCCTCCTCGACGCCGGCGCCAACCCCAACACCGGCTGGATGGAGACGCTCGACGAAGACCCGCCGCGCCAGTTCCTCGAGTCGGTGCTCTACGCGGCCGCTGGCCTCGCCAAACATCCAGGGCTCACGCAGCTGCTGCTCGAGCGCGGCGCCGATCCCAACGACGAGGAGACCTGCTACCACGCGCCGGAAAGCTACGACAACGCGGTGGTGAAGATCCTGATCGATTCGGGCCGCTGCAACGAGCGCTCGCTGGCCTGGCTGGCCGCGCGCAAAGCCGACTGGCACGACGAGAAAGGGCTGCTGCTCGCGCTCGACGGCGGCGCCAACCCCAACTACATGACGCAGTGGAGCCACACGCCCTTCCAGCATTCGATCCGCCGCGACAACGGGCTGGTGATGATCCAGATGTTCCTCGACCACGGCGCCGATCCATACGCGCGCAACCAGGACGGCCGCAACGCCTTCCAGATGGCCGCGTACCACGGACGCGGCGACATCCTCGCCGAATTGGAGCGGCGCGGCTTTGCTGCCAATTTCGACGGGCCTGCGCCAGCTTTGGACACGCTCGTCGCCGCCTGCGCCCGCGCGGACCGTGACCAGGTCCAGGCCCGGCTCGCCGCCGCGCCTAATCTGCAATCGCAATTGTTACAAATGGGCGGCACGCTGCTCGCTCGCTTCGCCGGCGCCGATAACCTCGACGGCGTCCGCGTCCTGCTCGACCTCGGCATCCCCGTCGACGCGCTGTGGCCCGAAGGCGACGCCTACTTCGACAACACGCGCAACTCGACGGCTCTGCACGTGGCCGCCTGGCGGGCCTGGCACGAGGTAGTGCGCGAGCTGATCGCGCGCGGCGCCAACGTGAACGCCACCGACGCTCGGGGCCGCACGCCGCTCCAGCTTGCCGTGAAGGCCTGCATCGACGCGTACTGGATGCGCCGCCGCAAGCCCGACTCCGTCGCCGCGTTACTCGCGGCCGGCGCCACGAAGCAGGGCATCCGGCTGCCCACCGGGTACGACGCGATCGACGAATTGCTGCTGACCACCTGAACCCGGCGCGGGAATCCCACCCCCGTTTGCCCTGTTTGGACGACAGGCGTGGGATTCCGCGCTCATTCGCGTGCGCGCAGCGCGTCCGCCTGGACGGCACGTCCCTTGCAATACATTGAAGTTCGAGGTATGGTAGTGGCGATGGCTTCCCGCACCACCAATCCGAACTTCATGAACGGCGTTCCCGAACTGCTGATCCTGCATCTGCTGGAGGAACGGGAAATGTACGGCTACGAGATCGTGCAGGCCATTCGCGACCGCTCGCGCGAGGCCATCGCGGTGGGCGAGGGCGTGGTTTACCCGGTGCTGCACGCGCTCGAAAGCGACGGGGCGCTCAAGTCACGCCGCAAAACCGTGCAGGGACGCAGCCGTATCTACTACTCGGTGACGCGCGCCGGATCGCGGCGGCTCGCCGATCTCGCCGAGAACTGGACGAGCCTGACCTCGGCCATCCACGGTCTGCTTGCAGGAGGGAAACATGCCCTTTCGTGAACTGCGCGAACGACTGCTGCGCGCCGGTGTCGCGCCGCGGCACGTACGGCGTTATCTGGCCGAGCTCCGCGATCATCTTTCGGACCTGACCGCGGAAGAGGAGCGTGGAGGCCGGAGCCGCGCCGATGCCGCATCCGCCGCTCTGGCGCGCCTCGGGAGCACCGAATCGCTGGCTGCGGCCATGCTCGGCAAGCCGCAGCTGCGAGGGTGGTCGGCGCGGGCGCCGTGGGCGGCGTTTGGCCTGGCCCCTCTCTGCGTGCTGGCGGCGGCGTATTTGCTGGCATGCGTCTATCTGTGGCTGGGGTGGAGAGTCTTTCTTCCCGCAGCCGACACTCCTTTCGGCGGTGCGGTGCGGGGACCGATGTACGGCCTGGAGAACCTCTACTTCCAGGCGGGAAAATTCTTCTACATCGGCGCGCCGCTGCTTGCCGGATGGGGCATCGCGCTGGTCGCCGCGCGCCAGCGACTCAGCGCCGCGTGGCCTCTGGTGGGCTGGGCGCTCGTTGCGTGGATGGGCGCGACCGCAAGCATCACGGCGAGCCGCACCCTCGTTCCGCGCGGGCTGGGGCACATCAGCATGGCGTTTTTCGTTCCGGGTGCTGACGCCGTGGCTTCGTCGCTGCTGAGCGCCGTTGCGATGCTGCTTTCTGGCGCTCTGCCGTATTTCGTGTGGGCGATGAGCCGCAGGCGCGGCTACGCGATATAAATGGGGCCCACAGCTGGAGCGATGTCCCATCAGTCGCGTGAATCATCCGCGGATGACAAAGCTGCCGCAGGGGCTCAAGCCCGTCTGGTTTTGTGCCGCTTACGGCACGAGTGAACTCGTGCCCTGATACAAAGACCCCCGCTGCGAAGTTTGATCTGCAAGCTGTCAATCTCGTGCTCAGCTACAGCAGCAAAAACGATTCCGCCGCGAACTGACGGACACCACGCCGGTCGACCCGGAGGCTGGGCTGCGCTGCGTTTGCGGGATCGCGGAAGAAGTAGGCGGAGCTCTGCTTTACAATCGGGACCCATGCCGTCCCGCACGCTTCTCGCCGCCGCGCTTTTGTCGGCGCTCGCCGCCCTCGCCCAGCAGCCCCATCCCGACTACCCCACGCGTGATGCGCATACTCCGGGCTACGTGCAGGCGACGCAGCTGGCCGACGGCAGGCTGCCTGCGCCCAACCGGGACGGCAACTTCATCCTCGGCCCCACGCATCCGGCGGCGCCGGAGATGACGGTGAATCCCGCCGTGCCGCAGGGCGCGGTGATCCAGTTCACCATGACCTCCGCCGACAGCCAGTTGTACCCCGGCATCGCGCGGGACGCGGGCACGTCCGTCGCGGCTGATCCCGGCCATCCGGAGCGCCCCATCGTCACCTCGCGCCCGCATCCCTGGACGCGCACCGTCGCCGTCTACGTGCCGAAGCAATACGTCGCAGGCACGGCCGCGCCGTTCATCGTCGGCGCCGACGGCCCCGACTCTTCCCTCTTCACGGCGCTCGACAATCTCATCGCCGAGCGCAAAGTGCCGGTGATGGTGGCCATCTCCATCGCCAACGGAGGCGGCGACGCGCAGGGCTCCGAGCGCGGCCTCGAGTACGACACCATGTCCGGCAAGTATGCCGAGTGGGTGGAGCATGAGGTGCTGCCGCTGGTCGAGTCGAAAGCCGGCGTGAAGCTGACCCACGACCCCGACGGCCGCGCGGCCATGGGCGGCAGCTCCGGCGGAGCCGTCTCGCTCATCATGGCCTGGTACCACCCCGAGTGGTACCACCGCGTCCTCGCCTACAGCGGCACGTGGATCAACCAGCAGTGGCCCTGGAACCCGGCCACGCCCCACGGCGCGTGGGGATTCGTCGACGATCTGGTGCCCCACTCCCCGCGCAAGCCCATCCGCATCTGGATGGAGGTCGGCGACCGCGACCTCTATAATCCCAACGCGATGCGCGACGGCATGCACGACTGGGTCCTGGCGAACGAGAAGATGGCCGCAGCGCTGGCGGCGAAGCACTACCACTACCAGTTCCTGTTTTCAGAAAATGCCGGCCACGTCGACCACGCCACGAAGTTACAAACCCTGCCTGAAGCATTGGAGTACGTATGGCAGGGTTATCCCCAAAACTGATCGCCGAGCCGCATCTCCGAAGCAATCACGAAGAACAAAACTTCCAGGTTACCGATTTTTCGGCAGCCCCTTAACGCATGCCAGCGAACCAGGTCGGTTTTGTAACAGGGCATGACTTCAGTCGTGCCGAAACGCATCCCCCAAAGATCGGGCTTCAGCCCCTGAGGGGTGTTCTTCGTAACTTCCGGTATGCCGGTTAATCGACCGTTTCAGGCCAAGACCGTGAGCGCGATGCTCGGCGTTCGATAGATCGCCATCGTGACCGGGCGAACGTGTATCCAATGGCGCACCAGAGTGCCAATGTGAAAATCAACCAGGACAGGAGCCAAATCCCTTTGAAATGGAGGTGTTGCGAATACCATTCAAAACCGCTCATGATGCAGAACATAGCGATTCCAAACAGTAGAATGCCGTGGACCAAGATGAACCTGCGGCGACCCATTGGATACTGACGATCTGCCGCGAGGTTCAGCGCCCGTTCTTCGCGCAAATCAGCCACAGGCACCCTCCGCGAGTCATCCTACATCGGATCGCTGCCGTAATGTCGGCCATACTTCCCTTTCGAGCGCCCGGACCGGCCCTGACACCACTGGAGGCGAAATGTCAGTATTGCCGGTGTGACGGCCACAACGAGCTTCGATATGCGAAACTAGTGAGCTCGCAGCCAGCGTCGGAACCACAAATCCAGCCAGCCCAGCGCAAACAAAACGAGGACGCTGAGCAGCATCCTGAGATACTTGCTTGCGCCACTCCGAGCAGGAATCGCGCCGTCAATTAGGATCAGAAGGTAGTGATCGCCTCTGTTCAGTTTCTCCAAAGCCGAATCCCAGGTCATCTGCTCCTGCTGACGCTCATCCGTGAATCGGGCCCGGACCTTAGCTGCGATTGACGCAATCTTCGCTTCGTACTCGTCCTGAACGTAACTCCTGTCAAATTCTGCACTGACTTGTTTCATCTCCGGCAGAGTCCAGCCGGTCTCGGTGAAGAAGAGCATCTTCCTCTCCACCTCGGTCAACGGGGCGCCGTCATGTTCGGCTTCGTTGGCGATGACGCCGACGAGATATTCCTTTGCCTCGCGAGCGGTCCTGAATCGACGTATGCCCGCCTCCGATCGAATAAAGCGACGACGCCCGCGATCCGTTTCCTTGCCTTCTCGTCCCCGGAAGGGCCACATGAGAGGCCAGAAAGTTGACCAAAGCAGAGACGAAAGCAGCGATGAGGCCGCTCTTTCGTCTCGTGGATCGCCATCCATCGAGAGCGCCCATAGGGCGACTATGACCGCGCCACCATTGAAGCCAATTACGGCACCCCAAACCGCGAGGAATTGCAACAGCGAGCGCATCGTTCTCTCCGCGTCTTAGTCTGCCATGATTCCCTATATGCAAGCGTCAGGGGCGCATCGTCGCCAACTCAGAAGCTTCGCGCCCCCCCGGCGCTTTCGCCGCCGCCGAATTTTCTGGCGAACATTTCACGGCCCAACAACCGCGTCCCCCCACGCAAACTTTCCAGACTCCCCCAAATTCAACGCCATGAGCACCGCGGTCCCCTATCTTTCGATGACCAGCCGCCCCCGCCAGCCCCTCCCGACAACCCCCGCAAGACCCCCAGGCGTCTAACTCGGCGTTCCTATGCGGAATTGCGTTTGCCTCGGAGGCCTTGCGCTGTTGCTGCTGGTGCAGGGATGCGCCGGGCCCCCACACGGACATCTCGGGTACCAGGCGCCGAGCAACGAGCCGGGGCTGCTGGCGGTTTACGAAGGATGGTTCGGCAGGCCGGACCACATGCGCGTGGGCTACTCGTCGCACGATGCGGATGCGGTGCGCGGGCAAATCGCACGGGCGCAGGCGATGGGCATCTCCGGCTTTGTCGTGGACTGGTATGCGAACCGGGTCCCTTACATCAACAAGTCCTATGCGATTGTGCAGAAGGTAGCGGCGCAGCAGGGTTTCCAGGTGGCCGTGATGCTCGACCAGCCACCCGAAGGGGAGGACGCGGAGCACACCATCGCCGAGCTGACGCAGTTTCGCGACAAGTATCTGGCCCCGGGCGCCGACGGGGCGAGCGCGTATGTCACCTGGCAGGGCCGGCCCCTCATCTTCATCTTTCCCCACGGCACAACGGACTGGGGCCGCGTGCGCGCGGCGCTCGCGACCTGGAATCCGCAACCGCTGCTGATCCAGGAGAACCTGCCCGGGTCGGACGCGGCGCCGCATGCGAAGGATTTCGACGGATTCTATGCGTGGGTCAAAGCCGGCCCTGCGGGCGGCCAGCAGTGGGGCCAGCAACATCTCCAGGATTTCTATCGGACGATGGTCCAGCAGTATCCGAACAAGATGATCGTGGGCGGCGCGTGGCCAGGATTCGACGATAGCCGCGCCTCGTGGGGAAGAGGCCGCTTCATCAACGCCCGCTGCGGCCAGACCTTTCACGACACCTTCAACCTCTGGCGCAACTTTGTGCCGGCAGGCCAGACCATCCCCTTCCTGCTCATCGAAACATGGAACGATTACGAAGAGGGAACGGAAATCGAAACCGGGCTGCCTGCCTGCAATGGCCAGCCGCCGCCGGCCTCCCTGCGTGACGAAGAGATCCGCTAGCGTGTAGACCACGAAAATAGAAGCAACCGCGGATCCCTCGCTGCGCTTCGGGATGACACGCACGGGTGGATTATGAATTTTCAGGGCAGATTGTTCGCTCACCATCCCGAACGGCAATACGTTGGGGGCCCGGTTCGCTCTGCATGACAACTCGATGGATGTGGCGACCTTCGGGGCGGCACACTAGCCCAAGGCCCTGGCCGCTTCCTGCGCGAAGTAGGTGACGATGAAGCCGGCTCCGGCGCGGCGGATGGAGAGCAGGGATTCGAGCATGGCGCGCTGCGGATCGAGCCAGCCTCGCGCGAAGGCTGCGTGGAGCATGGAGTATTCGCCGGAGACCTGGTAGGCGCCGATGGGGACGTCGTAGCGCTCACGGGCAGCGCGGATGACGTCGAGATAAGGCATGGCCGGCTTCATGAGGATCATGTCGGCGCCTTCGCCGAGGTCGAGATCGATTTCGCGCATGGCTTCGCGGAGGTTGGCGCCGTCCATCTGGTAGCTGCGGCGGTCGCCGAACTGGGGCGCGGAATCGGCGGCTTCGCGGAAGGGTCCGTAGAAGGCGGAGGCGAACTTGGAGGCGTAGGAAAGGATCGGCACCTGGTCGAGGCCATCCTCGTCGAGCGCGTCGCGGATGGCGGCGACGCGGCCGTCCATCATGTCGCTGGGAGCGACGACGTCGGCTCCGGCGCGGGCGAGGGAGGCGGCCGTCCTGGCGAGCAGGCCGAGGGTTAAATCATTTTCAATTTCGTAGTCGTCTCCCTGCCTCTTCACGATGCCGCAGTGCCCGTGGCTCGTGTATTCGCAGAGACAGACGTCGGCCATGACGACCAGCTTCTTTGCCGCGGCGGACTGCTTGAGGGCGCGAAGGCCCTGCTGAACGATGCCCTGATCGTCCCATGCGCCGGAGGCCTGCTCGTCTTTGCTCGCGGGGAGGCCGAAGAGGAGCAGGCCGCCGATGCCGAGGGCGGCGGCGGATTCGGCTTCCTTCACGGCTTCGTCGGCGGAGAGGTTGAAGACGCCGGGCATGGAGCCGATTTCCTTGCGGATGCCTTCGCCGGGGCAGAGGAACAAAGGCAGGATGAACGCGCCGGGCTCGAGATGGGTTTCGCGGACGAGGGCGCGCATCGGCTCATTGCGCCGCAGGCGGCGGAGCCGGGTGACGGGGAATTCCATGCGGACATTGTACGGGGGCAGCGGGACGGGGCTGATGTGACGGGGCGCACAGGGGGAAAGCGGTTAGCGGCCAGGGATGGTGCGGCCAGCGCTCGGAGAGGAAAAGGCAACCGCGGATTCCTCGCTGTGCTTCGGGATGACACCGGAGCGATGGATCAGGAGTTTTCAGGGCAGATGTGGAGATTCCCTACCCTGTCGCCCCAAGTGGGCGACAAGGATGGGGCACCCGGCGCTCGGGTCGGAGAAAAACTTGAATCGTTGTGAGGGAATGGGGGGGGTGCGTGTCGCTTAAGAGGGTAGACCGGCCGCGATCGGCGGCTATTCCAACCATCGCGAGGCGCATATGAAACTGCATGCATCCATCGACCGAACCGAGCGGAGCTTCCTGACGCTCTTCGCTCTGCTGTCGCTCACCATGGCCCTTCTGCTGTTCATGGCGGGCTGCGGGAGCGCTACGTCCACCCTGCAAACCAACAACAAGACGATCACGAAGGCCCTGTGGGTGGCGAACGGCGCGAACGTGGTCGAGTACCTGCCGTCGCAGCTTTCGGGGAAATCGGGGAGCATGGCGCCGCATCTGGCGAACAACAGCGGAGCGTTTGGCGCGCCGCAGGGCGTGACGTTCGACGCCGCGGGCGATTTGTGGGTCATTGACGGCGGCACGGTCTCCACGGGCGGCACAGTGAAGCCGGCGCTCTATGAGTTCACGCCACAACAGCAGGCGATGCTGCGCACGAACAACCACCCGTCGCCGAACATCACCATCAACTCGGCGGATTTCACGTTTCCGCAGCAGGCGGTGTTCGATGGAGGCGGCAATCTGTGGGTGAGCGATAACGGCAGCAACTCTGTGTTTGTGTTCACGGCGGCGCAGCTTGCGGCCACGAACAGGAACGCCACGCCGAATATCACGATCAACGCGAATCCGGCGTTCAACGGCCCGCTGGGGATCGCGTTCGACGCCAACGGCGATCTGTTTGTCGCGAACAACGCCACGACGACGATCTTCGAATTCAAGGCGGGGAACCTGCCGACGAGCAGCAGCACGGTCACGCTGGCGCCCGATGTGACGCTCTCCGATGACGGCAATGGATCGATCCAGGGACCGTGGGCGCTGGTGTTCGACGCCGACGGCGATCTGTGGTCGAGCAACGCGAACGCGCCGAACACGGTGGTGGAGTTTGCGCAGACGAGCCTGGGCGCGACGGGCAGCCCCACACCGATGGTCACGCTGAGCCCGACGAATGTGGGCGCCAACAGCACGCTGAGCGCTCCGAACGGAATCGCGTTCGATAACCTCGGCGATCTGGCGGCGATCAGCTCGGCGACGCCGTTTGGCGGGGTGATCTTCGGGCAGAAGCAGTTGCTGGTTGGCGGGGCTGTGGCGCCGAGCCTGTTCCTGGTCGGGCAACAGACGACGCTCAATGCTCCGGCAGGGTGCAACTTCGGACCTGTCGTGAACTAACGCAGCGGCCGAAACAAACGCCCTCGCGGGACGATCATCATCGTCCCGCGGAGGCGTTTGAAGGGAAAGCGGTCAGCAGTACTTCGGTCAGCTAAGAAGCGGTCGGCGAAGAACCGGCCGGCGAAGGCGTTTGCCCGCGCGAGGTCGTTTGGGGTCGAAGAACGCGCAACAGTCCATTCAGCAAACGGCCCGCGTCTCCCGTTTGTCTCAGCAGGCCTGCGGTCTCTTCGTCCGCCAGCCAGCCAAGTCTCCGAGCCAATTCAATTTGCGTTTCCAATTTGTAGAGAGAGCCCCTGGCCTGCTTCAGGAAGACCGCAAAACTCCTGTCCGAGCCTCGACCCTGACCCTCGGCGATGTTGCTGGGTACAGAAACAGCCGCCCGGCGCATTTGGCTCATCATTCCGAATGCTTCATGCCTCGGGAATGTGGTGGTGGCAGAGTAGATCTGCTGCGCCAACTCCATCGATCGTTGCCACACCTCTAAATCGCGGTATTGCCGGGTCTTCATGCGCTCATGAAACAGCGATTGAGCACGCTCGAGCCAGATCACAAAAGTGTGGCTGCGCAGTTTGGGGCTAACCGGGTCTCCGCCGTCCGGTCTTTAGCCGGCCGGTTCTCCGCCAACCGCTTCTCAGCCGATTGCTCTTCAGCTGGCCGTGATGTGGTCGTACTCCTGGCCGGAGGCGCCGGGGAGCAGGACCCAGAGGGTGTAGATGGAGAGCGCGGTTCCGGTGAGCGGCTTGATGAGGGTGAGGAACGCGGTGACAATGGCCAGCGGACGTCCCCAGGTGGCCCGGCGGAGGAGCGCGATGCCGGTGATGAGGCAGAGGACGGCGCGGACGGCGAGGATCGCGGTGATCATGGGCACCAGCCAGGGCAGGCGCTCAAACGGGAAGACGAAACCGTCCCATCCATGGCCATAGGGAAAGCCCCAGTCGCGGAACATGCCGGACAGGAAGGGGACGATCATCATCCACTGGAGCATGGTCCAGCCGGCATAGACGATCCAGAGGATGCCGAGGGTGTGGACGTGGCGATGGACGCGGGTCCAGAGCCAGGGCGCGGGGGCGGGCGTGGCGATGGGGGTGACCTGGCGGCCGCATCGCGGGCAGAACGGCTGATACGGATCAATGGGCTGGCCGCACGCGCTGCAATACATCGGTCGCACCTCCGGACACAGACTACTACGCAGGCGGACGGCGTCCGGTTCCGGACAGGGCTTGCTAAAAAGCTGTCAGCTAAGAACCGGTCAGTTAAGAACCGGCCAGCGGTACGCCGTGCAGCTTAGGTCAAACACGACCGTGGCTCTCCGCATACAACGGCTGGCAGCTTCACCTGGTCCCGCGGGTTCCTCCTGGAAGCGCTCTGTTTGCTGCTGACTCGCTGACTTGCCGACCCGCCAAGCGCTCTCCGCCTGTCCGCTTTCTCCCGAAGCGCGGGACAGGATAATCTGGACGACGGCGGTGGAACGACGCCGCGGCGGTTCAGGAGCGTGGATGTCCTGGTTCAGGCGGGAAGACAACAAGATCGAGTCGGGCGTGAACCGGGTGCGCACCGAGGGCCTGTGGTCGAAGTGCGAGGGGTGCGGGCAGGCGATCTGGAAGGCCGACCTCGAAGCGAACCTGCAGGTGTGCCCGAAGTGCGGGCGGCATGAGCGGCTGGGCGCACAGGAGCGCATCGAAAGCCTGCTGGAACCGGGGTTCGAGCTGGTGGACGGCGAATTGAAGTCGACCGACCCGCTGGAGTTCACCGATCTGAAGTCGTACAAGAGCCGGCTGGCGAGGGCGCAGAGAGACTCGGGGCTGAACGACGCGGCGATCAACGCGCAGGGGATGATGGGGCCGTACCGGGTGGTGCTCAGCGTGATGGATTACACCTTCATCGGCGGCAGCATGGGGGCGGTGGTGGGCGAGACGATCGCGCGGGCCATCGACCGGGCACACGACCAGCGGCAGCCGCTGATCACGGTGGCGGCATCCGGCGGAGCGCGGATGATGGAAGGCATCGTGAGCCTGATGCAGCTGGCAAAAGTTTCGACGGCGCTGGCGCGGCTGGACGAGGCGCGGGTGCCGTTTCTCTCGGTGCTGACCGATCCCACGACGGGCGGGGTGACGGCCAGCTTTGCCATGCTGGGCGACCTGAACATCGGCGAGCCGGGCGCGCTGATCGGGTTTGCCGGGCCGCGGGTGATCGAACAGACGATCCGGCAGAAGCTGCCGGAGGGGTTCCAGCGGTCGGAGTTCCTGCTGCAGCACGGGTTCCTCGATGCGGTGGTTCCGCGCAGGGAGATGAAGGGGTATCTGATCCGGGCGCTGGATTTTATGCAGGTGGGGGCGGCGCAGGCAGGATCCTGTCGATCATGACATAATCATGTCGTGGCGGTGAGAACCACTGTCGATATACCCGAAGCGCTGCACGACCGGGTGCGGCGGCTGGCGGAGAGCTCCGGAGTTTCCGTTCGGTCGCTGATCGTGCGAGCGATTGAGCAGGCCTACACGGAACCGGGAAAGGGAGAGCCAGTGACCAAGCCCCTGGTCCGCCTTTCCGGGAAGCGCGGCCCCCGCTTTCCTGTGGATGAGAATCCGCATGACCTTATTCTTTCCTGATGTCAACGTGTGGCTGGCGCTCTCGATCGCCGAGCACTCGCACAGCCAGACTGCATGGCGCTGGCTGAATGTACTGCCGTCTCAGACGCGCCTGATCTTTTCCCGGTACACGCGACTTGGGTTGCTTCGCCTGCTGACGAATGCTTCGGTGATGGGGAACCAACCTCTTACTCTGCGCAGGGCATGGGGCGTTTACGATCGCTGGCTGGCGGATCCACGGGTGGAACTTTACCCGGAACCGCGCCATCTGGATCAGCTGTTTCGCCAGACAACGGAGCCGTTTGCGGGGAAGGCTGCCTCGAAGTGGGTGGGCGACTGCTGGCTGCTGGCCTGCGCGATGGGCATGCAGGCGGCTCTGGTGACCTTTGACAGAGCTCTCTGCGAGTTGGGGCGGAAGGAAGGTCACAGCGTGGTTCTGCCTGAGTGAATCGCCCGTGGCCATGTCCGACGATTGACGCGTCATCTCTCCTTCAATACGATCAACTCTCCAGATGAATGAAGATTCGCTGATTGGCCAGTCGTTTCTGCACTACACCATCGTCCGCAAGCTGGGGTCGGGAGGCATGGGGGTGGTGTACGAGGCCCGGGACAGCCAGCTCGCCCGGCGCGTGGCCCTCAAGTTTCTGCCCGCGGAGATGGCGCAGGATTCGCAACTGCTGGAACGGTTCCAGCGCGAGGCGCGGGCAGCGTCGTCGCTGAACCACCCAAACATTTGCACCATTCACGCGATCGAGCAGTTCGAGCGGCGGCCGTTTCTGGTGATGGAGCTGCTCGAAGGCGGCACGCTGGCGGAGAAGATGACGCGGCAGCCGATGGCCATGGATGCGCTGCTGCCGCTGGCCGTGCAGATGGCCGATGCGCTGGAGTCGGCGCACGCGAAGGGCGTGGTGCATCGCGACATCAAGCCGGCAAACCTGTTTTTGACGGATCGCGGTCAGCTCAAGATTCTCGATTTTGGCCTGGCGAAGGTGATGGACGGCCACGGAGTGCAGCGGCCAGAGGACGGTGCGACCGCTGTCGGCAACGAACTGACCCAGCCTGGCGTCGCCGTCGGGACGATTTCTTATATGTCGCCGGAACAGGCGCGGGGGCAACTGGTCGACGCGCGGACGGACCTGTTTTCGACGGGGACGGTGCTCTATCAACTGGCGACGGGGACGCTGCCGTTCCAGGGCGAGACGTCGGCGGTAATCTTCGACGCGATTCTGAACCGCGATCCGGCGCCGGCGGGCGAGGTGAATCCGGCGCTGCCGGCGGAATTCGTGCGCATCCTGGATAAATGCATGGAGAAGGACCGCAGCCTGCGGTGCCAGACGGCGACGGAACTGAAGACCGATCTGAGCCGGCTGCGGCGGGACCTGGAGTCGAACCGCTCGCGGGCGAAGGCGAGGAGCGAATCCGATCCGGGAACGGGCTCTTCGGGCCTGCCCAAGCCTTCGGGGAAATCGGTGGCGGTGCTGTATTTCGAGAACCTGAGCGGGGCCAAGGAAGACGAGTACCTGCGCGACGGGATTACGGAAGACGTGATCACGGAGCTCTCGAAGATTCGCGGGCTGAACATTTTTTCGCGGCCGACGGTGCTGGCGTTTCGCGACCAGGCGGTGACGCCGCAGCAGGTGGGGCAGAAGCTGGGCGCGGCCTACGTGCTGACGGGAACGCTGCGGCGATCGGGAGCACGACTGCGCATCAACGCGCAGCTGGTGGATGCGCGAACGGATTTTCCGCTGTGGTCGGAGCGCTTCGACCGCGAGATGAAAGACGTGTTCGAGGTGCAGGACGAGATGGCGCGGGCGATTGCCGAGGCGCTGCGCGTGACGCTGTCGCCGGAAGAGCTGGAAGCGCTGGCGGTCAAGCCGACGGAAAATCTGCAGGCCTACGATTTGTATCTGCGCGGCAAGCGCTACGCGCGGCGGCAGACGCGGCAGGATCTGGAATTCGCGCTGCAGATGTTTGAGAACGGCGTGGCGATCGATCCCAGCTTCGCGCTGGCCTACGCGGCCTGCGCCAATGCCTGCGCGATGTTTTACTGCAACTACAGCCGCGATCCGCTGTGGGTGGAACGGGCCCGGGAGGCGAGCGGCAAAGCCGTGGCGCTGCGCTGGGACTTGCCCGAGGTGCAGGTGAGCCAGGCGTGGGTGCTCTACGCAGCCGATCTGCACGACGAAGCGGTGCGCATGGTGAAGAAGGCGATCGAGCGCAAGCGCGACTGCGAGGGCGCGTATTACCTGCTGTGCCGGGCGCTCTTTGCCGGCGGGCGTTACCAGGAAGTCCTGGACGTGGCGGAAGCGGCCATTGAAGCCAGCGGCGAAGACTACAACGTCTACATTCCGATCATCAATTCGATGGGCGCGCTGGGGAAGAAAGAAGCGGTGAGCCACATGCTGCAGCGGCGGATTGCGGCGCTGGAGAATCACCTCAAGCAGGTTCCGGAGGACGCGCGGGCGCGCATTCTGGTAGGCGGCGACTACGCCGCGCTGGGGCGCTCCGACGACGCGCTGCGCGAGCTGAACCTCGCTGTAACACTGCGGGCGAATGAGGCGTCGATCCTGTACAACGCGGCCTGCCTCTATTGCGACCTGAAGCGCAAGCCGGAGGCGATGGATGCGCTGCGCAAGGCGTGGGAGCTGGGCTTCCGGGATGCCGTGTGGGCGCGGAACGATCCGGACCTGGTACTGCTGCAGGATGACCCGGAGTTCAACCGGATGTATCCGGCGAAGCTGGCGTAAAGGGTCCGGGTGAGCAGTGATTTGCCCATTTCTCCCGGCGCGAGGCGTGTGTAAACTTCTGAGCTATGCTCGCACTGAGGTGGGACCCAGCCCAAGTCAGGCGCGTGGCTGCGGGGACCGCCGTTGCGCTGTGCCTGTTGCTGCTGGCGCCTCTCTGTTCAGCGGATGACGACGATGCTCCTCACGATGCGGGGCCGGCGCGGGCGCAGACTGCGCCAGGCGTTTTCGATTTCGCGCAGGGGCGGGACCCGAGCGTGCTGCTCACCGGGGAGTGGCGCTTCCATCTGGGCGACGATGCTGACGGGACGAAGGGCTGGGCGGGCTCCGGCTTCAACGATTCGGCGTGGCCGCTGATCCGCAGCGGGGCCGGGTGGACGGCGCAGGGGTTCCACGATACGGATGGGACGGCGTGGTACCGCGCGCAGGTGCGGATCCCGGCGCACTCGGGGCCGCTGTCGCTGCTGGCGCCCGGGATCAACGACAGCTCGCAGATTTTCGCCGACGGCAAGCTGATCGGGCAATACGGCGGGCTGCCGCCGCATGCGTGGGCCAACGCGACCCAGGTGCGGCGCCTCTACTCGCTGCCGGAGAACGATACGGATCAGCCGCGCACCGTGACGCTGGCGATTCGAGTCTGGCGCTGGCCGAGCTGGGCCGCGTTCACCGACGGCGGCATGACGGATTCGATGCGCATCGGCGCGACCAGCGTGCTGAGCGACGAGATGGCCGACGACGCGAAGGCCGATGCGTGGGGCGGCGTGAACGACGTTCTGCTGATCGCGCTCGAGTGCCTGGGCGCGCTGGCGGCGCTGGGCTTCTTTATGCTGCGGCGCGGGCAGCGGGAGTACCTGTGGTTCGCGATTGTGCTGCTGTTTGCGGCGGCAGGGCGGTGCCAGGACTTCTTCGGAGGCTTTCACGCGCTGCCGATCAAGTGGTCGGACACGCTCGATACGCTGCTCGATACCGGCGGCCACATTGCCGAGATCACGTTCTACTTCATGCTGCTGCGGGGGCGCCGCAACTGGCTCTTTCTCGTTGCGATTGGTTGCATTGTCGCGGAGCTGGTGATCCTGCTGCCGAGCGGGATGGAGTACGGCAACTTCGCGACCTGGAACACGGTCCACGTGCTGCTCGACTTTCCGATCCGGCTGTGGATTCTGGCGCTGCTCTTCCAGCGCACGCGCGAGGGGCTGGCGGATGCGCGGCTGCTGCTCTTCCCCGTGCTGCTGCAGCAGGCGGCGGGAATCCTGGATCAGGTGTTCACCATCGGGCATACGATGGGCATGCAGAACCTGCCGCCCCACTGGTTTGAGGCGATCGTCACGTGGCCGGCGACCTTCTCGGTGCTGGATGCGGTGGACGTTCTGTTCCTGATGGCGATGATTGCGATCTTCCTCTACCGGTCGGACCGCGCCACGCGGCAGCAGGAGCAGATGACCGCGGAGATGGAGGCGGCGCGCATCGTGCAGCAGGTGCTCATCCCGGAGGAGATTCCGCGTATCCCAGGCTTTCTCATTCACTCCGTTTATAAGCCGTATGGCGAAGTGGGCGGCGACTTCTTTCAGATCATTCCCGCAGCGAACGGCGCGATGATCGCCATCGGCGATGTTTCGGGCAAGGGCATGCCGGCGGCAATGACGGTGTCGCTGCTGGTGGGCACGCTGCGGACGCTGGTGCACTACACGCAGAGCCCTGGAGAGATTTTGGCGGCGATGAACACGCGCATGCTGGCGCGGTCGCATGGGGGATTCACGACGTGCCTGATCCTGCGCGCCGATCGCGACGGGACGATCACGGTGGCAAGCGCGGGGCACATTGCGCCGTATCTGAACGGCACGGAGATGGCCATCGATTACAGCCTGCCGCTGGGGATTGCGGCCGATTCGGTGTATCCCGAGACGCAGGTGCGGCTGGCGCAGAACACGCAGCTCACGCTGGTGACGGATGGGATCGTGGAGGCGCGGAACAAGTCGGGCGAGCTGTTTGGGTTCGACCGCACAGCCGCGATTGCGACGGAGCCGGCGGAATCGATTGCGGAGGCTGCGGCGAGCTTTGGTCAGGATGACGACATCACGGTGCTGACGTTTGTGCGGCCGGCGGGATCGGTGGAGGCCACGGCGACACACTCGTTTCAGAAATTGGCGCGGGCGTAAGGCGTCCCAGCGGAAACCTGTTAGCGGTTAGCGGCAACCGCGGATCCCTCGCTGCCCTTCGGGATGACACGGTCGTTATTGGGCAGGAGTAGTTGCGGTGGGGGCGGTTGAGGCGAGGGTGGGGGCGGTGGCAGCGCGCGCATGCTCCACCTGCGGCAGCGTGGCGTCGGCTGAGGGCCATTGCTTCAGGAACGCTGCGTATTCGGATTGGGCCTCGGCGGCGTGGCCGGCGAGCTCGTCGGCGCGGGCGATGCCGTAGAGCTCGAATCCGGAATTGGGGCGCTCGGCGAGCGCGGCCTGGAATGCGGATTTTGCGCCCGCGTAGTCTTTGGCGCGCAGCAGCGCGTCGGCTTCGGTTTCGGCGACGGGGCGGATATAGAACGGCGGCTCGTGATAGCCGAGCTTCTTCTCGTCGGCGACGGCCTGGGAGTAGAGCTTCTTTGCTGGATCAGCTTTGCCCTGCTGGAGGAGGACGCCGGCGCGCAATTCTTCCGAGGCGATGCTCAGCGCGCTCATCAGCGGATCGATGTCGGCATCGGGATCGATGGGCGCGGTGGCGGCCTTCACTGCGTCCTTCTTGCCCGCCGCATCCCCGGCGCCGGACTTGTCGGCCTTCGCTTTGGCTTCGGCGGCGGCTTTCGTTTCCTGGCTCTGACGCCACAGGCCCGCGTCCATTTGCGCGGAGGCCATTTCGGCGGGATGCAGGTCGCCATGATCGAGCGCCTGCATGCCGGTGGCAAAGTCGCGGAGCTCGTCCCTCAGGAACCGGAGGTTCGTGGTGTTGTCGCGGTCGGAAAGGTTGGCGTCGTCGAGCATGGTGAGGACCGCGGGCCAGTCGCCGATGCGCAGGGCAACGGGGAGACGCAGGCTGACGCGGGACATCTGGTCGCGGGCGCTCCAAATGTAGAGAGATGCTGCGAGCTCGCCGTGGGCGCGCGCCAGGCGATCGGAAAGAGTGTTCGCGTCCTGGAGGCGGCCCTGCTCCATCAGGTTTGCAATGCCGTACATGAGGTTGTGGACGTAGTTCCAGTCGTCGTCGACGCCGACGTGCTGGTCGCGCATGTAGCGCTCGTCGGCTGCGGTGGAAGCGGTGAACCATTTGTCGGCGCTCGCGTAATCGCCGACGCGGTAATAGATGTGGCCGGGCATATGGACCATGTGGCCGCTGTTGGGCGCGAGGCTCGCCAGCAGCGCCGCGCTCGGGATGGCGCGCTCGGGGTGATTCGACGGCTCCATGGCGTGGATCCAGTAGTGGTTCGCCGCGGAGTCGTTGGGGTCGTCCTTCAGCACGGCTTCGAGGATGGCGATCTTTTCCTTCATGCCCGCGCGCGGTTCGCCGTTCTCGTCGAAGCCATCACCGACAGCGTTTGCAAGGTAGATGCGGGCCTCGGGATCGTGCGGCTCTTTCTTCACCAGCTTGCGGTAGAGGGCGATGCCCTGCGCATCGCCGCCGGCATTGGACGCTGAGCCGGCTTCGGCTGCTTCAATGTAGAGGCGGTCGGTTTTGCTCGCTTTGTTTTTGAGACGGACGGCTTCGGCAAGGGCCTTGTCCCCGTAGACCTTATCCGCTTCGCCGCGGAAGTCCTCGGCCTGCGCAAGACCCCAGGAACACATGGCGCAGTTGGGATCGACGCGGATGGCCTGCTCGAAAGCCTTCGCCGATTCGTAGTCCCAAAAGTCGTGCAGGAGGCTGAGGCCCTGGTCGAACCACGCCTGCGCCTCGGGCGTGGCTTTGATGGCGATGTGCGAGTTGCCGATGCCGGTCATGCGGATGGGCGCGGGCAGCTGATCGGGCGCCGGAAAGGCGTGCATGCCGGGCATGGGCGGCATGGCGGGATTTTGCGCGATCGCGCTGGCGGCCAGCAGGAGGGCGCCGCAGGAGATCCACTTCAGTCGCATGGAGAAGACTGTACCTTGCCGGGCGGGTGATGGTCACGCTGAACGGTCAACGATTCGGCCCGGATCCTTGTTGAATCCGTCGTGGACAAGGCGGCCGGCCGGGGCTTCGCTCCTGTGGTGCTTCGCTCAGGCCGAAATCTTTGTCCTGCAAAGCGGAAATGCAGGTCCTTCGACTCGCGACTGGAATTGTTGTCGCGCCCAAAGCGGGCGCGACGAATTTGGAAGGCTCGCTCAGGATGACAGAGTTTCTTTGGCGGCTAGCGCTGCTGGGCTACTTTGGCCGGCAGATTCTGCATTTTGCTGTGGCGGATGGAGTAGGCGAAGTAGATGACCAGGCCGACGATCATCCAGCTGAAGAAGCCGATTTTGGCCGGCGTGTCGGAGGAGACCATCAGAGCCAGAGCGATGATGATGCCGGCGATGGGAACGAACGGGACCCAGGGCGTGCGGAAGGGGCGAGGCACGTCGGGCTGCTTGCGGCGCATCACCATCACGCCGAGGCAAACGATGGCAAACGCGAGAAGCGTGCCGAGACTGACCAGCTCACCGAGGAAGTTGATGTTGAAGAAAGCGGCGAGGAAAGCGACAAGGACGCCGACGGCCATGGTGACGAGCCACGGCGTGCGAAAGCGGGGGTGAATACGGCCCACCCAGCTGGGCAGCAGGCCGTCGCGGGACATGGTATAGAGGACGCGCGTCTGGCCGAGGATCATGACCAGCATGACGGAGGCGAGGCCGGCAATGGCGCCGATGTCGATGAGGAGGACGCCCCAGGCAGCGCCAATGGCCTGGGCGCCGTCGGCAACGGGAGCGGGCGTGTTGAGGGTGGAGTAGGGCTTGAGACCGGTGAGCAGGCCGCTGACCAGGATGTAGAGGATGGTGCAGATGATGAGCGAGCCGAGAATGCCGAAGGGCAAGTCCTTCTGGGGATTGCGGGCTTCCTGGGCGGCGGTGGATACGGCGTCGAATCCGATGTAGGCGAAGAAGACGACGCTGCCTCCGCGCATGATGCCGGACCAGCCGAACTGCCCATAGTGTCCCAGGTTTTTGGGGATGAAGGGGTGCCAGTTCGTGAGCATGTGCTGCCAGTGGGTGAAGGCGAAGGTGGTGGCCAGACCGACGAAGATGATCACCACGGAGACCTTGACCATGACGGCGGCGCTGTTGAAGTTGGCGGACTCCTTGACGCCGACGACGAGGACAGCGACGACGACGATGATGGCGCAGAATGCGAAGATGTCGATTTTCGCGGAGAATGGATGGCCGAAGAGGACGGCGGAAATCGCCGGGGTGGGGTTGAAGGGCAGATGAACGCCGAAGAACCCGAGGAGGCTCGAGACGTAGCCGCTCCAGCCGACGGCGACGGTGGCGGCGCCGAAGGCGTATTCGAGGCACAAGGCCCAGCCGATGATCCAGGCGACGATTTCTCCGAGGGTGGTGTAGCCGTAGGTGTAGGCGCTGCCCGCGATGGGAATCATGGCGGAGAATTCGGCGTAGCAAAGGCCGGCGAAGACGCAGCCGCAGCCGGCGACCACGTAGGAGAGGACGATGGCCGGGCCGGCGAACTGCGCCGCAGCGGTGCCGGTAAGGACGAAGATGCCCGCTCCGATGATGGCGCCGATGCCCAGGGTAATGAGGTTGATGGGGCCGAGCGAGCGCCTGAGGGTGTGCTCGCCCTCGGCCTTCGCCTCTTCCTGGCAACTGGAAAGCGGTTTGACTGCGAAGAGCTTAGCCATTCTCGCCTGTTCCTCCAGAGAATTCCCGGGCCGGACTTTCCGGCTCGATGGGTGGCGCTGCAACCGCCTTGCGGGACCAGACGGCGAAAACGGGGACGCCGAGCAGGACGATCACCAGTCCCGGCCACGTGTACTGCGGTTTGTAGCGCAATAATACGACACAGATCCAGGCAGCCATCACGATATAGAGAGCGGGCAGGACGGGATAGCCGATGGCGCGGTAGGGGCGCTCGGCGTTGGGACGCTTGCGGCGCAGCACGAAGAGGCTGGCGATGGTCATGATGTAAAAGATGAGCTCGGTGCAGATGATGAACTCGAGGAGCTGCGAGTAGGAGCCGGAGACGCAGAGCAGGCAGGTCCACGCGGCCTGGGCGATGATGGCCGCGACCGGAGTGCGCCAGCGCGGATGCAGCTTTCCCGCAGCCTTGAAGAACAGGCCGTCGCGGGACATCGCGTAGTAGACGCGGGCTCCGGCGAGAGTGAGGCCATTGGCGCAGCCGAAGGTGGAGACGAGGATAGCGCCAGCCATCAGATACGCGCCGGTGCGGGAGAAGATCTGCTGCAGCACGGCGGTGGCGACGCGGTCTTCCGAGGCGTATTGAATGCCGCGGGAGAACATCGTGGACCCGTGCGGATCGCCGTGGAGCGGGAGCGCCATCAGGTAGACAAAATTGGCGAGGATGTAGAGGCCGATGACGAGGACGGTTCCGAGAACGAGGGAGAGCGGCAGATTGCGCTTCGGATTGCGGACTTCGCCGGCGGTGTAGGTGACGTTGTTCCACGCATCGGCGGAAAAGAGCGTGCCGGTTTGCACGACGGCGAGGATGGTGAGCACGCCGACCATGGCCATAGGCCCGCCGACGCCGACCTGGACGGGATGGAGCGTGTGCCAGCCCGCACCGGTCCAGAAATTCGCATGGAAGTTGGAGCGGATCGCTGCGGCACTGGCGCCGAGAATGAGGCCGATGACGACGAGCCCGAGGAGTGCGGCGGTTTTCGCCGTCGTGAAGACGTTCTGCACCATCGCGCCGAGGCGGATGCCAAAGAGATTGATGACCGCGAGCGCGATGATGACGACGATCCCGGCGAGATTGGCGGTGTTGAGGCCGATCTCCATGTTGCCGAGGACCATGGGTCCAACGTGCCAGGCCGGCACGTGGGCGATGTGCCAGATCCAGTGGTCGGAGGAGACGGACGGAAAGAAGACGCCAAGAAACTTGCCGAAGGCGACGGCGACGGCGGCGATGGTGCCGGTCTGGATAACGAGGAAGAGGGTCCATCCGAAGAGGAAGCCCCAGATGCGGCCCATGGCTTCGCGGAGGTAAATGTACTGGCCGCCGGCGCCGGGCATCATGGCGGCGAGCTCGCCGTAGCTGAGCGCGCCGATGAGGGTCATCACGGCGGTGACCAGCCATGCGCCGATGAGCAGAGCGGGCGATCCGACGTCGCGGCTGATTTCGGCGGGCACGATGAAGATGCCCGAGCCGATCATGGAGCCAACCACGATGGCGGTGGCGCTGAAGAGGCCCAAACCAGCGACGAGATTGTTTTTGCTCTGGGGAGCGGTGGTCGTAACGCGGGAACTCACGGGTGGTTCATTTCTACTTGAAACGATGGCCGGATGTCCAAGCGAAACGACAGCGGATAGCGGTTCGTGGATAGCGGTTCGTGGATAGCAGTTCGTGGATAGCAGTCAGCGGTCAGCAAGTCGCGGTCAGCGGCAACCGCGGATCCCTGGGAGCGCTTCGGGATGACGGGGTGGGATGGATGGAGAAATTTCAGGGTCGATTCTTCGTCGCCTGGCTCGCCAGAAGGTCGACTCTGTCGATGGTGCGATGTTCGGGGACAGGACACGAGGATCACAGGAGGGCGAGAAAGGCGCGTGCAGCTTCGCCGGCGTCGCGGCCGGGGGAGAAGATTGCGGAGATGACGGCGAGCGAATCGGCGCCGGCGTCGTAGACGCAAGCGGCGTTTTCGAGGGTGATGCCGCCGATGGCGACGAGCGGCTTGGTGGTCAGCGCGCGGGCTCGCTCGACGCCTTCGAGGCCGATCACGGGCGAGGCGCCGGTTTTGGAAGTGGTGGAGAAGACAGGGCCGATGGCGATGTAGTCGACCGGTTCAGAGCCGGCGAGTCGTACCTGCTCGTCGGTATGGGTTGACACGCCGATGAGGGCGCGGGGGCCAAGGATGGTGCGCGCTTCGGCGGGGGCGAGATCGTCCTGGCCGACGTGGACGCCGTCCCATCCGACGGGAGCGACGAGACTGGGACGGTCGTTGAGGATGAGCTTCATGCGATGGGGATGTTCGCGGCTGGGCGCCGCAGAATCCAGGGCGGCGCCGATGGCGAGGGCATCCTGCGCGACGAGGACGTCGGAATCCGGCTTGTTGCGGTATTGGAGGAGCGCGACACCTGCGCCGGCGAGTTCGGTGACGAGCTGGCGAAGCCGCGCCCAGCGGGCCTGGGGATCGGGCGCGCCTGCGGGAAAGAGGCAGGAGAAGTCGAGGATAGGATAGAGCGGGGGAAATGGGCGTTGGGTCAGAGTTGCGGTCCTCGGCGGGCTTCACCCGCAGTCTACGACGGAGGGGGTGCGCGGCGGCGACCTGGGGAGCTTCGCTGAGCTGCCAAAGATGGACCTTCTTCGAATGTACGACGTTCCTGCTGCGAGGCGGCCGGCTGCGGGGCGCTTGCCTGCGGGGTAACCGCGAAGACCATTTGCGCGCCGCCATCGATTGTGACGTTGCGGCCCTGGCCGTTGAAGAGGACCGCGGTTGGGGATCCGGGAGGCGGCGGCCCTGCATTCGCGGCGCTATTCGCGCCGTTCGCGCCGACGGCCACGTTGCCCCAGGTCACGCCGGGAAGCCCGGCGACCGATCCTGCGGGGCCAACCGAAGCGCCAGGGGCAGAAGCAATCGAAGAGGATGCGGGGGGCATATTCACCGGGCCGGGTCCGGAGGCTGGTCCGCTGCCAGGCGCCGATTCGGGGCTGGTCCCGCTGGGCGGACCGCCGTTCACGCCTGGCCCATCGATGCCCGCGCCGGGACCATTCGCGCCTGCTCCGGCCATGCCGGGCGTTGCCATGCCGCCCCGGCCCATTCCTGTGACGTCGGTGCCGGACATGGGCGGCGGGGTCGCGTGCGGAGGCATGCGCATGCCGAGCAACAAGGCGTGGACGGGGATCGGGTGGCCGTCGCGCGCGACCCCATGATCGAAGAGGACGGCGATCTGGCCGTTGGGATTCTCGCGCGTGGATGGCTGGACGGCGGTGATGTGGCCCACCAGCTTCGAGCCTTTGGGCAGAGTGGCGCCGTCAGCCAGGCGCGCCTCGGCGACGATTTTGGCAGTCACTTCCTGGCCTGGCCTGCTGCTGCGGCTGTCGATGCCCTTCGATAACTCGACGGAAACCTGGGTTGCTTCTTCGGCGTAGGGGGATCCGGACTGGAGGATCGTTGTCGCGGAAGCAGGAGTTGCCGCAGCGAAGGCGACCGTCGAGAGCGCCAGCATCCATGCCAGCGAGACAGGGGCCCGCCCCGCCTGATTGCGATTCATCTCTGTTCCCCCTGCGGCGGATCGCCTGCGATCAGCCGGTTCACCGGTACCGTCGCCCAGCTTAGTCCAGAGCCGGGGCAGGGTGAAAGAGGGGACACCGAAAATTGAGAGGGAGAGGTCCGCAAAGCGTGCGGCAAAAACACAAAAGCGCGCCATCACTCTCGGGGGAGGGTGCGTGGGGCGCGCTTCCTGCATTGTTTCTGGCCGGTGGGTAGCCTGAGAGAAAACCGAAGAAACTAGTTGTACGGAATCGAGACCGCGGGCTTGCCGAGGCCGAGCTTTTCCGGGCACACGTGCATGGATTCGATACGAGTGCGATCGGTCTGTGTTTTATAGGCGCCGATCGTGCTCATGCAATAACGGCATAGCAGAATCGTGGAGACGCTCGCCAGACGAACGGGCGGGAGATGTCTCGGGATGACGTGAGTCGTCTTGACGGACGGGTTCATCGCTCGCTCTCCTCGAAAGAGCCGCGAATGGCGTGCCCGGACGCCCTCTACGATAGCTTTTCGTTCCGATAGCCCATGCGGATCTGGTCTTTCCGCGAATGGTCCGTTGGGGGTAACGGTGTACGACTTGCAAAGCCGCTTGCAAGGGGCCGGCCGCACGAATTCTCGGCAGTTCAATTTCAATGATGCCCTGGTTTTCGTCAAAGTTGTCGAATAATTTCAGATTTTTTCGAATTATTAAAGTCTTCTAATCCTCGCCCGATAGAACGGTCAGGGGATTCGGATGGAGAACCTCCGAAGGGCGGTTCCGGGAGGGCCCCACATCCTGATCGGATGCGGCGATGAGGGGCGGCTGGGCGAGTTGACGGAGCTCGTCGGGGCGTGGCACTACGCGGTGGAAACGGTGAAGGACGGGGCGAGGGCGCTGGCTCGGCTCAAGGAGGCTCCAGCCGCCATCGCGGTGCTGGATATGGATTTACCGCCTGGGGGCGGGGTGGAGATTGTGAGGAAACTGAGCGCGGGAGGCGAGGGCCGGCAGAGCTGGCTGATGCTGGCGGGCCCGCGTTCGGAAGGCAACATTCGCGCTGCGATCGAGGCAGGGTGCGATGACTTCCTGGGGTTTCCCGCGGAACCGCTGGAGTGGAGACTGCGGCTGCGCGTGGCGGAACGAGTGTGGCGGCTCGTGCGCCGGCAGCCAAAACCGGGCGAGGAGGTCCGGTTCGACGATCATCACGATCCGCTGACCGGGTTGTGGAACCGGCAGGCCCTGCTGCGCCTGATTTTTCAGGAGACGGACCGGGTGCAGCGGATGAAGGCCGATCTGTGCCTGGTGCTGATGGATCTGGACGATTTTGCGCGCGTGAACGACGATTATGGGTACGAGGCCGGAGACAAGCTGCTGAGCGGGCTGGCCGACCGATTCCGCCGGCACCTGAGAAGCTACGATTTGATCGGGCGCTGCGGGGAGGACGAATTCCTGCTGGCGCTGCCGGGGTGCGACAGCGGGAATGGCGCGGCACTTGCGGAGCGCATCCGGTCGTCGCTGCTGTCGCGCCCGTTCGCGGTCGGAAGCGATGCCACGACGCTGACGGCCAGCTTTGGCATTGCGCTGAGCCGTGGACGCTCGCCGCTGGTGGTGCTGCGGGAAGCGGAGCGCGCGCTGGCGGAAGCCAAAGAGGCGGGGAAAAATTGCGTGCGCTGCGATGTGAGTGCATCGAAGCTGGCCGCGGAGCCGCTGTTTGGGAGCAGAGCGGTTTCCGGGGTGACGCCGCGAGAGTGACGATCGCGCGGTAGCACCCCATGCGCTGGACAAGATCCGCTGGAGAGGCACTGGACGGGCACTGAAAAGGGCCGGCACGCGGCCACCATAGCGAAGGCGTCGTGGTCTTGGCGATCTGATTACATCGGCGGAGCCAGATGCATTCGGAATCGGACCGGCGGCAGGCGTGATCAGGACCGAATCTACGAAATTTGGGAGATTCAGAAGCTTATATCCTGATAACGGAATCCAGGTGAGCCAAGCTGGTGAAAACAAATATCTTTAGATCACCGATCTGTTTGGTTTCCTACGTGCATTACAGGTCTTGCATTTCCACAGATCTGCCATCTTGCCGTTCTTTGGCAAACAAAGAGGTTTCCATGCGTAGGCGTACGTATTTCGGTTTGATCCTCGCCATCCTGTTGTATCTCCCGATGCACGTTTGGGCGCAAAGCCCGGCTTCCGTCACGGGAGTGGTCACCGATCCTTCGGGAGCGGTGATTCCGAACGCGGCGGTGGCGCTCACGAATTCTGCAACGGGCGTGCAGTTCAAGGCCACGACCAATTCAGTCGGCTCTTATTTCATCACGAACATCCCACCGGGGCCGGGATACGCGCTCTCGGTCACAGCCCCCGGATTTAGCCAACTCAAGATCGACAACATCTACGTGAACGTCGCCAACACGGCGACGGAAGACGCGCACCTGAAGCCGGGAACGGAAGTACAAGTCTCGGTGAACGCCGAAGAGGGCGTCACGCTGAACACGGAAGACGCGACGATCGGCAACAACATCCAGGTATCGAAGCTGAATGAGCTACCGATTCAAAGCCGGCTTAATCCGTCGGTGCTGTTCACGGACCAGCCTGGAGTCTCGCAGAGCGGGGCGACGACCGGAGCGCGCACCGACCAGAACTACATTTCGCTGGACGGCCTGGACGTCAACGACCTCTTTACCGGGCAATTTGGCAACATCACGGGCAATGCTCCGGTGGATTCGGTGCAGGAGTTTCGCGGCACGGTTGCGGGCATGAACCCGACCAGCGGCCCGGGGGGCGGCGGGCAGTTCCAGCTGATCACGCGGAGCGGTTCGAACGACTGGCACGGTCAGGTGAACGAGTATCACCGCGACAATTCGACGACCGCGAATAACTGGTTCAATGATGAGTTCGGCATCGGGCAACCGAAGCTGGTGCGGAACCAGTTTGGCGGGTCGGTCGGCGGCCCGATCAGGCACGATAAGGCGTTCTTCTTCTTTGACTACACGGCGTCGCGCATTGCGCAGGATGCCTCGGTGGAGCGCACCGTGCCGGCAGCCTCCTACCTTGCGGGGAATGTCTCGTACATCAACAACAATTCAGGCTGCACCTACACCAGCCGGCAGGATACGACGCCGGGCTGCATCAGCGCGCTCACTCCGACGCAGGTGAAGTCGATGGATCCGGCGGGGATCGGCGAGAGCCCCGCGTTTTACAACCTGCTGAAACTCTATCCGGCGGCCAACGATCCCACCGGGGGCGATGGCATCAACACAGCCGGATTCCGCTTCAACACGCCCACACCGACGGATACGACTGTGTATGTGGGGAAGGTGGATTACAACCTGAGCCCGACGATCCACCTGTTTGGCGTCGGCGGCTTCAGCCGGGAAAACCAGGTGAACTCCACGGCGCAGTTCCCGGGGCAGCCGCCGTCGGCTCAGTTCATCGATCGCAGCTACCGCTATGTGGCGGGCATGGACTGGCAGCCTTCTCTGAACAAGACGAACCAGTTCACCTACGGCGCGGTTGTCCAGGATTACGATTTCCCGCGGCCGGGCAATCCGCTGGGCGTGAACCAGCTTTCGTTTTCCAGTGGCGTCGAGAACCTGATCGATTCGCCGTATGCCAGCCCGGGCAACTCGCAGTCGCGGCACGTGCCGATTCCGCAAATTCAGGATAACTTTACCTGGATCAAGGGACGCCACAGCCTGACGTTCGGCGGCATCTTCAAGTGGATCCATCCGCTGAGCGACACGGTACTCGACTACAACTCGTACACCATCGGGCTGGGCGGAGAAGTGCAGGGACTCGATTCGTCGCTGCGCCCGGGGAATTTGCTGACGCCGAGCTCGACGGCGCAGGTGACGTACGACAGCGCGTTCACGGCCTCACTCGGACGCGTGGCCAGCGTCGGCACGACGGTGAATTACGACGCCAGCGGCAATCCGACGGCGCAGGGGACGGGATCGGATCTGTCGTACCGGTACGACCAGACGGAGCTGTATGCGATGGACAGCTGGAAGGTCACTCCGCGGCTGACCGTCACCTACGGGATCAATTACCAGTACTTCTCGGTTCCTTACGAAACGCATGGGCTGGAGACGACGCAGCCCACGCTGAAGAACGGCGGCATCACGTTCAACCAGTATTTGGCCGATCGGGTGGCGCAGAGCAGCGCGGGGATCAGCGGACCGGATGCGCTGCCCTTCATCACGTATGTGCTGGGCGGACCGAAGAATAACGGGCCGGGGCTGTACAACAGCGATCCTCTGAACTTTGCCCCGCGTCTGGCGGTGGACTGGCAGCCGGGCTTCGATCAATCCTCGGTTTTCAGCATCGGAGCGGGAATCGTGTACGACCGCACGGTGGTCAACGCGGTGATGTATCAGCAGGAGCAGTTCTCGTACCTGTTCCAGCAGGGCTTTACGCAGAACTACGGGAGCGGCACGGACCCCCGGGGTTCACTGGCCAACGATCCACGGTACGACAACCCGCCGACGGCTCCGGTTCCGGCGACGCCGAAGCCGCCCTTCCAGCCGTATGTGGCGGCAGGTGTGCCGTACGGTCTGCAGAACGGCGGAGCTTTCAACGAAATGATCAACCCCAACCTGAAGACTCCGTATTCGATCGATCTGAATGCGAGTTTCCAGCACGAATTCCCTGGATCGACGCTGATGCGCATCAGCTACGTGGGACGCATGGGCCGGCGGCTGCTGGCGCAGGCGGATGCCAATCAGCTGATCGAGTTCCCGGACAAGGCGTCGGGCGAGAACATGTCGACGGCGATGGGCAACGTGACCAAAGAGCTCCGGGCGGGAGCCGATCCGACGAACCTGCCGGCCGAAGGATGGTTTGAGAACCAGGTCTACCCTGGGATCGGCCAGGCCAACGGGTATCCCAACAACACCTCGCTGATCGCGAATGCCCTGCAGTCGCTGATGATCAAGGGAGACTTTGCGGACACCATGCAGGCTCTCTCGGGTCTGGATGGCTACAACGTGGGCATGGGCGCGCAGTTCTCGGAAAACACGTTTTACACGAACCAGGGTTTTTCGAGCTACAACGGGCTGCTGACGACGGTGCAGAAGAACCTGAACCACGGTTTGCAATTCGACCTGAACTACACGTGGTCGCACTCGATCGACAACACGTCGCTGATTGCCAACTCTGTGGCGTTCGGCGGATATGGTTTTATCTGCGACGTGCTGCGTCCCCGGCTGTGCCGCGGCAACTCGGATTTCGACGTGGCGAACATCCTGACCAGCGACTTCACATACGCGTTGCCGTTCGGGCGCGGGCGCGCCTTCGGGAGCAGCCTGCCGCGGGCGGTCGACGAGGTCATCGGGGGATGGGACATCAGCGGAATTCCGACGTGGCAAAGCGGAACGGCGTACTCGACAGTGTCGAGCGCGTTCGTCGCCGGCTATGCCAACAACGCGCCGGCGATCTTCATCGGCACCCAGGGCGACCTGAAGCACAGCATCCACAAGAACGCGAGCGGTCAGTTGTTCCTCTACGCGAATCCGCAGGCTGCGGTGAGCGCGTTCGAGGGGCCGATCGGGTTCCAGATCGGGAGCAGAAACACGCTGCGCGGACCGCAGTTCTTCAATCTGGACTCCGGTCTCGCCAAGACGTTCGCAATCCTGCCCAGCGAGCACCTGGACTTCCAGTTCCGGGCGGATGCGTTCAACGTGCTCAATCACCCGAACTTCAACTCGCCGGGCACGAACACCAGCTACGACGACATTACCCAGGCCGGCAGCTTCGGCCAGCTGACCAGCATGGTTTCTGGTACCGGATCGCCGCGCGTGCTGCAGCTTTCCGGACGGCTGCAGTTCTAACGGCTGGATAAGTTTTTCAACCAGGCCGCCGGGGAAATCCTGGCGGCCTTCTTCTTTGGAACTTCATGGTGTGGGTTTGCAGGATTCGCGGCGCAGCGTAGAGTGCCAGAATCGGCTCGCAGCCGGCTGAGGCCCGCTGGGCAGCCGATCAGGATTGCGCTTGTGGAGACACCGGGTGACTCGGCAGGAACACGGTAAAGACAGTGCCGGAGTGGCCTGGCTCGATCCGGGATCGGAAGCGAAGGCTGCCTCCGTGGCGTTCGACGATACTCTTCGAAATCCACAAGCCCAATCCGGTTCCGACGTCTTTGTTGGTGGTGAAGAACGGCTCAAACAACTTTGGGCGGTGTTGCGGAGCGATGCCATGTCCCGAATCCGCGATCGTGAGGCGGACTCCGGGCGCTGATTTTTGACTCCAGCGGCAGCCGGAGGAAACGCGAACCCGCACCGTACCGGCGCCGCGAATCGCATCGACGCTGTTGCTCAGCAGGTTGGCTACCACCTGGCGAATCTCGCCTTCGGCGGCATAGATCTCCGGATCCCTGCGAATCTCCGTTTTTATTTCGGTCGACCGGTTCCTGGCCTTGGGCCTGAAAACAGCGACCAGCGACTCAACGATGCCGCCGATGCGCAGAGGCTTTGCTTCCTGGCGTTCGCGATAGAAGCCAAGGGTCTGCTTTGTGAGGTGAGAAATGCGGTCCAGTTCCTGTTCGATGGACCCGAGGTATTTGCGCACATCGTCGAGCACGGCGCTGCCGCTGGCGAGAAAGACCAGGTTGGTGACCGCCTCCAGAGGGTTGTTGATTTCGTGGGCCACGGTTGCGGCCATCCGCCCCGCGGCAGCGAGCCGTTCTGTGGTGCGCAGGGCTTGCTGGGTTTTCTTTTCCAGGGTGATGTCGCGCGCGATCTTCGCGGCCCCCGTCACTTTGCCGGCTTCATCGCGCACCGGCGAAACGGTCAGGGAGACGTCGATGCGCTGACCGCTCCTCGTCAGCCGGACGGTTTCAAAATGCTCGATTCGTTCTCCTCGCTGAATGGTTTCGAGAATCCTGAGCTCATCGGACTGCAGCTCGGGGGGAAGGATGAGGGCAATCGGCTGCCCAATCATTTCCGGGGCCGAGTAGCCGAACATTTTTTCGGCGGCGGGATTCCAGCTGGTCACAATCGCATTCAGGTCCATGCTGACGATGGCGTCTCCGGAGGACTCGACGATGGCGGCAAGGCGCCCCCGAACCTGCTCCGCCTCTTTGCGGGAGGTGATGTCGATGTTGACGCCGGCCAATCGTAAAGGCCGGCCCGCTGCGTCCCGCAAGACCTGCCATCTGCCGAGGATCCAGTGCACGCCGCCGTCCGGCCAGATCACCCTCCATTCGGCCTGCACCGGGGAGTTGGTTTGAAAGCTGGTCTCGAGCCGCTCGGTCACGGCAGCGCGGTCATCGGGATGGACCATCTGCTCCCAGTTCTCGCGCTTCCAGACAATTTCTCCTGGGCGCAGTCCGTAGAGGGCTTCGAATTCGGGCGTGCACTGGGTCAGGTGCGTCTGGAGATTCCATTCAAAGGTGCCGATGGTGCCGACCTGCTGCGCGAGGCGGAGGCGCTCTTCGCTTTCGCGGAGGGTTTCCGACGCGATGCGAAGCTTTTCCGCGCCTTCTTTCTGGTCGTGGATGTCGAGGCAGCCGCCGACATATCCTTCGAATGCGCCGTCCGGCGCGAATCGCGGGACGCCATGATCGAGAATCCAGCGATATTCGCCGCTGTGGTGGCGCAGGCGGTATTCCATTTCGAAGGGCCGGCGGGCATCGAAATTGGTGACGTAGATCTGGAGGCATCGATCGAAGTCTTCGGGGTGGACGTTCTCTGCCCAGCCGTTGCCAATTTCCTGCTGGAGGGCGCGCCCGACGAAATCCAGCCAGCTCTTGTTGAAGTAGTAGCAAAGCTTGTCGGTGCCGGCGAGCCAGATCATGACCGGAGTGGCTTCGGTGACGACGCGGAGCTGCTGCTCACTGTGGCGCAGGGCGTTCTCTGCGATCCGCTGCTCGGTGATATCGCGGGTGAAGCACCGGGAATGCACCAGCTTGCCGTTGGCAAAAAGCGCGGTGGAGTCGATGACAACATAGCGAATCGATCCATTTTTCGTGCGCAGGCGTGTCTCGCAGCGCCGCAATCTTTCTCCACGGCTCAGCCGGCCGAGAATCTCTTCGAGCGCCGGAGCGTCGACGTAGAACTCTGTGATGTTGCGCCCGATGTAGTCCTCCGCCTGATAGCCAAGCATCTCGAGCTCAGCCTGGTTGGCCCAGAGAATGGTTCCGTCGGGCGCTGCCCAGTTGATGGCGATCGCCGCGGTCTCCGCGAGATCCCGGAAGGTTCGCTCGGTGGCTTCGGCGCTTTCGTGGGAGAATCGCGCCTTCGGCGGGGCCAGTTTTCGGGCAGGCTTCGCGCGGAGAGGTTCGCCAGGCGGATTGGCAGTGGAGGAGCTCACGATTGTCGATCCGAGGTTGGGGAAATCGTCTTGCCAATGCGCAAGGTCGCCAGTGTAACGCTCGCGCGGAGGGCATGCCACTGGGATCGAAATTCCGGCTCCGCTGAACAGGGCTAATGCAGATTCTGAGATGCCTGAGAGCGAACCCGGTGTTGCCAGGAGGCTTTGGGAGACCGCCTGGAGGCATTCTCGGAGGGTGCCCGTTCGCTGCGCCGGCCAAGAGGGGTCTTCAGGGTCTCTTAAGGCGGAGGGAGTAGAGTTTGTCCAGCGCCGGACGGGGAACTTCGGCGCGCCTTTTTTTTCGAGGTGAGAGTCGATGCGCCTGATTCGTGTCGCCTTGCTGGCGCTTTGCGGCGCAGCCTTTGCGTGCCTGCCTGTTGCCGCGCAGAGCTGGCAGGTATCCAACAGCTTTCATCCTGGCGGCGAGGGCGGGTGGGACTACGTCACGGTGGACGGGCCGAATCATCGTCTCTTCGTCACCCGCGCCACGCATACGCAGGCTGTCGACATGCGCACGGGAAAGCAGCTCGCCGACATCCCCGGCCAGGTCCGGTCGCACGGCGTCGCGCTGGCGCCGAACCTGAACCGCGGGTTCATCACGGACGGCGGCGGTTCAGGCGCGATCCTCATTTTCGATCTCAGGACCTACAAGGTGATCGGGCGGATCGCCACGATGCCGGACTCCGACGGCATTATTTACGACCCCGGCACTGACCTGGTCCTGGCCGTCTCGGGCGACGGGAACGCCCTGATGACGTTCCACCCCGATATCGACGCGAAGAGCGGCAAAGTCACGACCATCGCGCTGGGCGGCGCTCCGGAATATCTCGCCGCCGACGGGTCGGGCAAAGCCTACGTCAATCTTGAAGACAAAGACCTCGTGGCGGTTGTCGACCTGCACACGAACAAGGTTCTGGATCGATGGCCGGTAGCGCCCGGTGGGCATCCTGTCGGCATGGCGATCGATGCAGCCGGGCATCACCTGTTCATTGGCTGCCGCAATCCGCAGAAGATGATCGTGATGAGCACGGATACCGGCAAGGTGGAAGCCGCTCTGGCCATCGGCATGGGCAATGACGCTGTGGGCTACGATCGCGGCGAGGCGTTCGCCAGTTGCCGCGACGGCTCGCTGACCGTGGTGGGGGAAAAGAGCGGGCAGTTCGCGGTCGAGCAGACGGTGAAAACCGCCGACGGCGCGCGCACGATGGGCGTGGACACCATCACGCAGAAGATCTTTCTGCCCACGGCGGAGATGCTGCCCGCGGCAGCCGGCCATCGGCCGGAAGCCAAACCCGGCTCCTTCGAAATCGTGGTGGTCAGCCGCGGCCAACCGTGAGGCGGGCAGGCACAGGTCCCCGGGGTGTGCCTGATGAACGACCTGTCATCCGCGTGTGGGACGCTGGATTCGAGCGTCCGTCTGCGCTCTGCGGCGGGGCGGCCCTTGCACGAAATCCTCACTTTTTCGCAGCGCGCCGGTCGGTAGAAGCAATGACGTTGTCTAACCTGAAGTCTTTTTTCCCTGTGGCTGCTTGTCTCGCCACGGGGTTCGCTCCGCTTCCACTGCGCGCCCAGGCAGTCACCATCCCGGACGGCGTACCGCTGCGCGTCCAGATCGATCATCGTTATCGCGTGCACGCGGGCAAACGCATCGAGGGGCACCTGATCGCCCCGATTGACCACGTCGATCACGTTGTGCTGCCGGTGAACACGCGGGTTACGGGCACGATTCTCGGCATGGAGCGGACGCGGGAGCCGAGCCGAGCCCGCGCGCTGCTCGACGGCCAGTTCGCTCCGCCAGCTGTGCCGGCGGTTCGCTTCGACTCAATGCGTTTGCCGGACGGGGCCAATGTCCCGATTGAAACGGCCGTCACGCAGCGCGACGCCACCGTGGTGACGATGAGCTCAGGCAAAAAGCCGGGCCTGCGCGCTGAGGCGCGGGCCATGATTGAGGCCCGCAAGCGCGAGGCGATGGAGACAATTCATCATCCCAATCTCGGCGATCGCCTCGTCAAGTGGGTCTACGCTCAGCTTCCGTGGAGCCCGCCGACGATCTGGGCGGGAACGGAGTATGACGCAGAACTCACGACGCCGGTCACTCTGCCGGGAGCGCAGCCCGCGCCCCTGCCGCAGGCAGCTCTGCACGGCACGCCGACCGGCGATGTGGAAGCACGGCTGCTGACGCCGCTCAGCTCCGCCACGGGTCGACACGGAGCGCCGGTCACCGCCGTGCTCACTGCGCCGCTGCTCACCCCGGACGGCAAACAGGTGGTGTTTCCGGAAGGCGCGGAAATGACGGGAATGGTCACCCTGGTGCGTCCCGCTCGCTGGTTTGCGCGGAATGGCCAACTCCGCTTCGCCTTCCGCAGTATCAGCCGGGGAGACGCGCCGCCATCGCAGATACACGGGCAGCTCGCTGGCGCAGAAACGAGCGCGGGCGCCCACGTCCAGCTCGGCGAAGAGGGCACCGCGCGATCATCCTCCGGGCCAGGAAAGTATCTCGCGCCGATGGCTTTGGGCGTCATGGCGGCTTCGGCGTATGACAGCGATGCCACATCCCATGCGGTCCACAGCGGCGTGGACAGCAACGGCTTCGGCTTTGCCGCGCGGATCCTGGTCATGGCGTCGGCTAATCCCACGCTGTTGCACAGCTTTGCGGTGTTTGCGGTTTCGAAGTCGATCTATTACCGATGGATTGCGCGCGGGCATCAGGTTGAATTTCCCAAAGACACACGGATCCTGATTCAGCTCAACGCGCGCTGAAGCCGGTCCCGCGAAGGGTGAGGGGACAATCGGTTTCCGGCCATCGCCGGATCAGGCCCCATGCGGTGTCTTTGGGAAGGCTGCGGGAACCCAGGTGCAATTTCTGTTCCGGCTGTAAACTCGGTGCGAGAAACGCCGTCTATCTCGTTGCATGGAAGAGATTGCCACCACCTCAGCGAGCGCGCTCGCGGGGGGCCCGGGCGGCGGCACTGAGCTCGCCATCGAGAAGAAGGAACAAGCCGTCCTGGAGCTCGCCGACTTCGACGAAGTCGTGCGCGTGTACCGGCCGCGGATTCTGCGGTTCCTGCTGTCTTCGCTGACGGACCGCGACGCGGCGGAAACGCTGACGCAGGAGTGTTTCCTGAAGGCGTGGAACGCGCGGCACCAGTTTCGGGGCGATTCGAGCCTGAGCACGTGGCTCACGCGCATCGCGGTGAACCTGATGCGCGATCATCTGCGCAGCCGGAGCCTCCGGTTCTGGCAGAAGACGCGCGGGCAGGCGCTGGATCCGATGGATATCAGCGACTGGCTGCCGGACGGGCGTAGCTCGCCGGAGAGCATTGCGCTGGCGCGGAATCGCGTGGCGGAGGTGTGGAAGGCGGTCGGGGAGCTCTCCGCGCAGCAGCGGTCGGTGTTTGTGCTGCGGTTTGTGGAAGAGATGGAGCTGGAAGAGATTGCCGAGACGATGCGGATGAACCTCAGCACGGTGAAGTCGCATTTGTATCGGGCCCTCGCGATCCTGCGGGAGCGCATGGGAGGAGCCAAATGAAATTTCGCAAAGAGACGCTGAGAGAATCCGGAGCGGGAGCGAGGCGGGAGGCGCAGATGGGCACCGATGTGGAGTCGAGCCTGACGTCGAGCGAGGAGATGCGCGAAGTGGCGGAGGCAGTAAGCCTGTACCGTTCGGCGATGCACCACATGGCGGAGCAGCCAAGGCCGCGGCCGGCTGAGATGGCAAAGCGGGCGGCCTCGTCGTTCCGGATGCGGCTGGTGCTGGTTCCCGCGCTGGGAGCGGCTCTGGCGGCCGCGGTGATTGCGCCCGCCGTCAGCCACATGCGTCATCCGGGAACAACGGCGGTGGAACACACGCCGGCGGTTCAGGCGCCAGCCACCGATGTGGCGAAAGTCGACGACAGGCAGCTGATGGACCAGATCGACAGCGATCTGCAGGAAGATGTGCCCGACGCACTGCAACCGCTGGCGGATTGGGGCGAGCCGGCAGCAACCACCAACAACTCGGTTACGGAGAAGAAGTAAATGGCACGCAGGAAGAACTTTATTTTTCTATCGATTTTCTGTCTGGCGGCGAGCGGACTGGCTATGGCGCAGGGACCGGGACCCGGCGGAACCCCCGACGGTCAGGGCCATGACGGCTGGGGACGGCCGCCGATGGAGCGGACGTATCACGACCATGATTTCGGGCGCTGGTGGAACAATCCGAAGATCGGCCAGGCGATCGGCCTGACGGACGACGAAAAGAAGAAGATGGACGATATTTACCAGCAGCACAAGATCAAGCTGATCGACCTGAAGGCGAACCTCGAGAAGGCCGAAGTGGAAATGGGCCCGATGATCGAGGCGGATCAGCCGAACGAGGCGCAGGTGCTGGCGCAGATCGACCAGGTGGCGCAGGCGCGGGCGGAACTGGAAAAAGCGGATGCGCGGATGCTGTTCGACATTCGCAAGACGCTGACGGCCGATCAGTGGCAGAAGCTGAAGGTGCTGCATGCGCAGCATCGGGCCGAGATGATGAGGCGTGGGGAGCAGGGTCCTGGCGAATGGCGGCACCATCACGCAGCGGGACCGGAGCCGGGAGCGCCGCCTCCGAATGGGCAAACGCCGGATGGAGCTGCGCCGCAGGGACCTCCTCCGCAGGGCAAGGCGCAGGATCCGCCTCCGCCGCCTGGCGATGGGGCACCTTGAGCGCAGGCCGCACCGCAGATGTGAGGGAAAGGCGGGGATGAAAGTGAGGGAGCGGCTGCGGCCGCCCCTTTTTTTGGACTGCCGAGGCTTTGGGCGTTGCAGGGCGCGCGAATGCGGGTTTGGCGCATGACGATTCATCCCATCGTGACGAAAGTGCGCCTGGTTTCACGATTCTGTCATGTTCCCGTGATTGACACACCTATAGTGCGGCACTATAGTTTTTAAAGGGGGTTTGTGCGCGCGGGATTCGTTTGCGCAGACCCCGAGATCGCCGCTCCTGTTCATTCCTGCCCTTCCGGATGCTCCAGTTCTGGAGACCGATGTTGCGCCACCCACCGCGCCGTCTCCACAGGTGCTTTCCATGAGGCGCGAAGGCTGGGAGAGACGATGCCCGAACCTCGCCGAGAACCGCTCTGAGGGTAGACACTCAGGGCAGACGGCAGGGAAATCCGCAGCAGGATTGGCTCGCTACCAGAGTTGGGGCCAGATTTTCGCCGCGGCGCGGAAGTGCGGGGCCCGCAAATGAATCCCGGAGCTGGCTGCATGGCAGACGTCCTCAATCCTGAACAAACCGAGAGCACTCCTCTGAACACCGAACTTGAAACCCCAACGCTTGAAGCCGCGACGGAGCCATCCGAGCCGTCACACGAATCCACCCTGAACCCGGAAGCCCATTCCGCGCACGCCGAAACCTCCTCTGCCGAGACCGCTGAACACCACGAAGAGCCGGATCTCAGCATGGAAGACTTCGCCGCGGCGCTGGAGTCGTTTGACCGCGAGCAGGCCGCAGAAGCGGCCGCGCAGGCGTTCGACGACACCGCGATCGTTTCCGGCACCGTCGTCAAGCTCACCGACAAGCACGTCGTGGTCGATGTGGGGATGAAGTCCGAAGGACTGATCCCGCTCGAGCAGGTGGTGGACCACACCGGGCAATCGAAGCTGAAGCCCGGCGACACGGTCGAAGTGGTGATTGAGCGCGAGGAGCCCGAAGGCGGCTACCTGCTCGGCTACGAGAAGGCCCAGCGGCTGCGCATTTGGGACACGGTGGAGAAGGCGGCCAACGAGAAGACCCCTCTGACGGGCACGGTAGTGAGCCGCGTGAAGGGCGGTTTGACGGTCGATATCGGGATCAAGGCGTTCCTGCCGGGATCGCAACTGGAGCTGCGCCCGGTGCGCAATCTGGACGCGTACATCGGCCAGCCGATCCAGGTCCGGGTGATCAAGCTGAACAAGAAGCGCGGGAACGTGGTGGTTTCGCGCAAGGAGATCCTCGAGGAAGAGCAGACCGAGCGGCGCTCGCACACCCTCGAGCACCTGGAAGAGGGCGCGGTGCTGACCGGCACGGTGAAGAACCTGACCGATTACGGCGCGTTTGTCGACCTGGGCGGCATCGATGGGCTGCTGCACATCACGGACATGTCGTGGGGGCGTCTGACGCATCCGCGCGACCTGGTCAATGTGGGCGATGAAATCCAGGTGAAGGTGCTGAAGTTCGACAAAGAGAAGCAGCGTGTCTCTCTGGGCTTTAAGCAGCTCACGCCCGACCCGTGGCTCGATGCGGCCGAGCGGTATCCGATTGGCGCGCATGTGCGCGGGCGCGTGCTGAGCGTGACCGACTACGGCGCGTTTGTGGAGCTGGAACAGGGCATCGAAGGCCTGGTGCACGTGTCGGAGATGACCTGGTCGAAGCGGATGAAGCATCCGTCGAAGATCGTGAAGCCCGGCGATGAGGTGGAGACGGTGATTTTGCAGGTCAATCCTGCGGACCGGCGCATCTCGCTCGGCATGAAGCAGCTGCTCGATAATCCGTGGGAGCATCTGGGCGACAAATATCCGACCGGCGCGACCGTGGAAGGCCGGGTGCGCAACCTGACCGACTTTGGGGCGTTCATCGAGATCGAGGATGGCATCGACGGCCTCGTTCACGTAAGCAACCTGAGCTGGACCAAGCGGGTGAAGCATCCTTCGGAAGTGCTGAAGAAGGGCGAAAAGGTGCGGGCGGTGGTGCTGGGCGTGGAGCCGGAGAACCGGCGTCTGTCGCTGGGCATCAAGCAGCTGCAGCCCGATGTGTGGGAGACCTTCTTCGCGCAGCATCGCGTGGGCGATGTGGTGAAGGGCAAGGTGCTGAGGACGGCGCAGTTCGGCGCGTTCGTGGAGATTGCCGAGGGCGTGGAGGGTTTGTGCCACGTTTCCGAAGCGACCGACGAGCACGGCGCACCGCTGAAACTGGAGCAGGGCCAGGAGCACGAATTCAAGATCATCCGGATGAACCCGGAGGAGAAGAAAGTCGCGCTGAGCCTGCGCGCGGTCACCGGCCACGAAGCCAGCCGCGCGGACGTGGAGGCCTACAAGCAGCCCGTCTCGAGCTCGACCACGACGCTGGGCGACCTGGTGAACTGGAAGAAGGAGCGGTAGGACAGAGCACAGGGCTCAGAGCTCAGAGCACAGGAAGACGAAACGCCATCCGCGAGGGTGGCGTTTTTGTTTGGATCTGGAGTGCCGGCGTTGTCGGGAAATTCGTGTGCAGGTTATCTGGGCCCTATCGGCTCCAAAGCAGGCTCCGGTGCGTTCGCATCCGCCTGGATCGGCAGTTCGCGGACATGCGTGCTGCCGTGAAGCATCGAGGCGATCTCCTCAATGAGCCTCTTCGGGTCGCCGGTTTCAACCGGATGGCCCAGTGTGCCGCGCGGCACGTAGACGCCCGAATCCGTCAACAGCAGGATGGGCAGCCGCGGCTTGGCTCGGCTCAACTGATTGCTGTACTCCTGGGCCTTTTCCGAATGACCGCTCAGGGCGAGGATGATGAGATCGAATGCCCCCTCGTGATCCAGGCGCTCGGCCGCAATGTAATCGTCCCTGATCTCAACGGAGTAGCCGGCACCCGTGAGCAAGGCAATCCGTGACTTCCGGCGACCGTCGTCGAGGTCGATCAGAAGGAGCTTCCTGGGGTTTGCGATGGGCCGCCTCCTGCCACGTGTGTTCCGAGTATAGCCCTTCGCCAGGCCGGCAACGCGCTCCGAGCACAACCGGACGGGAGCAGCACAGGGCACGGGGCTCAGGGCTCAGAGCTCAGAGCTCAGAGCTCAGAAGACGAGATGCCACCTGAGAGGGTGATGTTTTGTTTTGATTCGATTCGGGGGACAGCTCGAAAATTCCGGATAGCGGAGGGTCGATTGGGTGCCCCTGAATATGCCGGCCGCTGCTCCGTCGATTTTCTCTCAACGCCCTGTCCGGCCATGCAGGACTTGCGTGCCGCCGTCCATCGAGGACGGGACATGCGCATGCCGATAGAATTCCCTTGCATGAGCGTGCAGTGCGTTCACCAACATCCATGGTGCAGTCCCCAGGCGCGCCGAGCTGTGGTCCTTGCGGTGGTTGGGCTCCTGGGGACTTCGTTCGCATGCGGAGGGCAGAAGGTGAAGCAGCCCACGCTGGAGGAAGTCCTCCAGCGGCTCGACGCGAATCTGCACCACTACGATGCTGCCGTGCCCAGTCTGTTCTGCTCGGAGCATGCGGTCTCGCAGGTGTGGCCGGGCTCCGCCAATGAGAATACGGTCACCGACTCTGTTTTCCGGCTCCGGCGCACCGCCGCGCCCGGCAGGACAGCCGCCCTCGTCGAGTCGCGTGAGATTCAGAAGGTGAACGGCAAGCCGGCCACCTCGCAAAATATCGACGGCCCCACGCTGCTGAGCGGCGTGTTTGAGGGCGGTCTCGCCGTCGTCTCGCTGAGCCAGCGCGCCTGCATGGGCTACGAACTGGAGCCGGTGAAGAGGAATCGCCCGGCGGCGGCGTACGTCGTTCGCTTCGCTACTCTGCCCACTGCGGGGAATTCGGCGAATTGCCTGCTGCAGGAGAGCAGCAAGGGCCGGGCCTTCATCGATCCTGGGTCGATGCAGATCACGCACCTGGAGCTGACCACGCCGCATCACGTGATCGCGCCGGCTGACGCGTGGTCGCCGCCGGTGACGGGGAAGCGGGTGCTCGCGGTGGACTACGCGCCCGTCGAGCTTGGCGGGGGGACCTTCTGGATGCCGGCCACGATCACGATGCAGGCCATCCGCGGCGCCAATAGCTTTCACAGGACGGTGTGGTCGTTCGAGGCGACGTACAGCAACTACCACAAGCTCGAAGTCACGACGCGCATCGTTCCCGGCAGCGAGACGCCGGTGCGATGAACAGGCTCGGGTCTCACCCAGCCGTGGCGCATCAGTAGGCGCGAAAGTTTTTGCGGAGGATGGCGAAGACGACCAGCGCGACGGCTGGACGGCGGCCGCTATTCCTTAATGTGCAGATCGATGAAGACCTGCTTGCGGGTGTCGAAGGAGCTAACGGTTTTCGTCGCGCTCTTCTTTCCTTTGTACGCGGCCCAAAGGGTGTAGTCGGTGTCGGCGGAAAGATTGGCGAAGTGATAGCCGCCGTCGTTCTCGGTGATATAGGACTTGATGTCGTTGTTGCGCGAATTCTCGATATAGACGATGGCGCCGCCGAGCGGGGTATCCTGTGAGCCGCCCAGCACCTTCCCGTTGAGCTGCTTCACGCCGTAATCCTGCGCGCGGATCGGCGGCACAGCCGTGGCGATGAGAAGGAGGGCGGCGCAGACGAGCCACGCAGCGCGCGCGCGCCGCATGGGGAAGGGTGCCCCGGGGTACGGCGAGCGCGTCACTCTTCCTCCTCGTCGGCCAGTTCTTCTTCGTCTTCGTAGCCCTCGTCGACCTTGGCGAGCTCGAGCGGGTCCGTGGCGACGATCTCGAATTCCGCTCCGCATTCGTCGCAAACAATGATGTCGCCTTCCTCGACTTCTTCCTCATCAAAATCGAGAGCGCTTTCGCATTCAGGGCAAATCATGAATTCCTCCGTCGAGAGAAAGGAATATTCCGCAGTTCCTGAGGATGACGCAATCCAGCCGAAAAAGTCTGCCTGCGTTCCCCGAAAATCTGTTCTCCGCCCGCGATGCGCAGTTCCGCAACGCGCACGGGGCTGCGTTCCAAACGGCTTTTGCTCACGGTGATACCTTCGCTAGTTTTGAAGAGAATCCGCCTGCGCGTCAAGCGGCTGCGCCTGGCAATTGATTTGGGGCATACTCGATAGCTATGAGAATGCCCGGCTGCCTCGTGGTCGCTCTGCTGAGTCTAGCTGCCGCCGTCCCCTCTTTGCCTGCCTCTTCTGGCGATGCCGCGCGCCGTGATCTGGATGCCACTGGCCTTCCCATCTCGCCGATGCCGGCGGATCCGGCGATCGTGCATGCGCTGGCTCGCATCTCGCCCGCACAGATTCAGCATACGATTGCGACGCTTGTCGCGTTCCATAATCGCAGCACGCTTTCGAGCATGGAGAGCGATTTGCCGCAGGGCACCGGAATCAACGCGGCGGCGGACTGGATCGAGGCGCAGTTCAAGGCGATCTCGGCGCAGTGCGGCGGGTGCCTTGAGGTGCATCGCGATACGTTCACGCAGGCACCCGGAACCGGGCCGAACGCGCGGGTGACGAAGCCGACGACGATTGCGAACATCTACGCGGTGCTGCGGGGGACGGATCCGGCGCAGGCGGCCCGGATGGTGCTGGTGACGGGCCATTTCGATTCGCGCGACAGCAGCAACTTCGACACGCATGGCGAAGCGCCGGGGGCGAATGACGACGCCAGCGGCGTGGCGGTGAGCCTCGCGTGCGCGGCGGCGCTGTCGAAGTCGAAGTTCCCGGCGACGCTGGTGTTTGCCGCGGTGGCCGGCGAGGAACAGGGTCTCTACGGCAGCAAGCATCTGGCGGAACTGGCGAAGCAGGAGGACTGGAAGCTCGAGGGCGTGCTCAACAACGACATTGTGGGCGGGAACACGACGCCACCACCCCAGCGAGCCAGCTCGCCGGGGATCCCGGAACCCGGCGACAAGTTCCAGGACAAGCATGCGGTGCGGGTGTTCTCGGAGCCGGTTCCCGCGACGGCAACCCCGGAAGAGATACGCAGAATTCTCTTTCTGGGGTACGACAGCGACTCGCCCTCGCGCGAGCTGGCGCGTGCGGTGGCCGATGCGGCACGGACCTACACCGGGGCCCCGTCACCGTACAGCGACAAGCCAATGGCCGCGGGCCTCGAGCCGGTGCTGGAGTTCCGGCACGATCGCTTCCAGCGCGGCGGCGACCACGAATCGTTCAACGAGGAGGGATTCGCGGGGGTGCGGTTCAGCGAGTGGCGCGAGGACTTCAACCATCAGCACCAGAACGTGCGCATGGACAACGGCGTCCAATACGGCGACCTGCTGAAGTTTGTGGACTTCGACTATGTGGCGCGGGTGGCGCGGATCAATGCCGCGACGATGGCCGTGCTGGCGAGCGCTCCGCCGCCCCCGGTGAACGTGGAGTTTCCGCCGCCGCCGCGGGTCTTCGACAATTCCATCAACAACACGGAAATTCGCTGGCACGAGGGGCCGGGCGCACCTGCGGGAACCAAGTACGAGATTGTGTGGCGGGCGACGGCGGCGCCGGACTGGGAGAGGGCGGTCCCGGCGGATCGCCTGGGCATCCAGAACGCATGCGGCAGTGGAGCTGCGACCGGCTCGGCGCAGCCAACCGCAGCGAACACGCCCGGGTGCACCGGATACGTCACACTGCCAGTATCGAAGGACAACGTGGTCTTCGGAGTGCGGGCGGTGGATGCTGCGGGGCATCGCAGCCCGGCGGTGGTTCCGTGGCCGGGCCGCTGAATCCGGCACCGATTGGCTGAGTTGCCGACGGGCTGGCTCGCTGTTCGCCAATGAGACAATAACTTCGTGCCTCGTCTTTCTGGTGGAATGCTTGGATTTCCCGATTTTCGGGGGTTCACGCGACGGCTGGTCGTGTGGAATCTGGTGGCGTATTTTGTCCTGCTGATTCTGGGCGCGGTGTCGGGGAGGCTCGCAGCCGAGTTGATCGTCACGCTGGGACTGATTCCCACGGCGGTGATCCATCAGGGATGGATTTGGCAGCTGGGCACGTACTGGCTCATCCACCAGGGAATCATCGGAACCGCGTTTGAGCTGCTGACCATCTGGTTTCTGGCGAGCTTTCTGGAGTCGAACCACGGCGCGCGGTGGCTGGCGGAAATTTTCTTCGTTTCGGTGCTGGGCGCGGGGCTTTCGGCTGTGGCTATTGCGGCGGCGCTGCCTGGCTCGGGCGGCCTGCTCTACGGATGCTACGGCGGCATCTTCGGGCTGCTGATCGCCTTTGGCGTCCTCTATGCGGAGATGGAGTTCATGATGTTTCCGCTGCCCTTCATGATCAAGGCCAAATACCTGGTTGCGGTATACATGCTCATCGCCCTGGCGATGCTGTTTTCCGCCGAGAAGGCGTTCGCGTTTTCGCAACTGGGCGGTGCGCTGGCGGGATGGCTCTACATCAAGTTTGCGCCGCGCAAGGGATTCGCGTTCGCGGGCAGCGAGCGCCTCTTCTCTCTGCGGAATGGGTACTACCGGTGGAAGCGCCGCCGCGCCGCGAAGAAATTTGAAGTGTATATGCGGAATCGCAAAGATAACTGAACCGGGGTTACAGATTGCAGGTTACCGAGCCCCGAGGTAAAAGATCAGCGCTTTAGCGCGGCAGCGGCTTCCTGTTTCAACATCGCCAATTCGGGATTTGCGGCGGCTTCGTTGCCGGCGAGGGAGAGGCCTTTCGCGAAGCTGGCTGCGGCGGCGGCCTGATCGCCTTTGCCGTGCTGCGCCATGGCGAGGAAGAAATAGTCGGTCGGTTCCCTGCCGCCATCCTGCGCGATGGATTGCTGGAGGGTGGCGATGGCGTCGTCCCAATGTCCATTCCGCACCTGCGCCAGTCCCAGGGTGTTCAGGATGGCGGCATTCCCCGGCGCGACGGCGTGGGCTCGCTCGGCCAGATCGAGTCCTTCCTGGGCGTGCCGCTGGCGAATATCGGGAGCCGCGATGAAATACCAGGCGAGGCTGTTCAGCAGCACGGGATGGTTGGGCTGCGCCTGGAGAGCCCTGCGGTAGACTGCCTCAATCTCGTCATAGTGGCCGAGCGCGCGGTCGTCCATCGCCAGCTCGGCGACCGATTGCAGCGTGACGGGATTGCCGGGGCCCAGCACCTTGCTGCGCAGTGCGAGCACCTGCCGGTCGAGCGATGCCGCCTGGACATACTGCTTCTCGGCGCGCAGGTCGCCGGCCACACTGTTCAGGGACCACAGCGTGTCCGGATGATTCGGTCCCAGTACCCTTTGCCGAATGGCGAGAATCTGGCGGTCCAGCGCCTCCGCTTCCGCCGCGTTGCCCAGCATCCGCGTGTCCGCGGCAAAGTTGTGCATCGAACGCAGCGTGTCGGGATGCTCCGGGCCCAGCACGCGCTTCTGAATCGCGAGGATTTGGGTGTCGAGGGTTTCGGCATCCTGCCAGCGGTGCTCGGAGCGATAGTCGAATCCCAGGTTCGCCATCGCTTCCAGCGTGTCGGGATGGTCGGGGCCGAGCACGCGCTGCCGGATCGCCAGCATCTCGAGGTTCAGTTGCTCAGCCTGCGCGTATTTGTGCTCGCTCGAGTACACCGTCCCCAGATTGTTCATGGCCGAGAGGGTGTCTGGATGCTCGGCCCCCAGCTTCTCCGCCCGCACGGCCAGAACGCGGGTATTCAGCGTTTCAGCCTCGCTGTAGTTGCCCTCGTCGAAATCGATAATCGCCAGGTAATACATGGAATTGATCGTGCCGAGGCTCACTTCACCGAGCACGCGGCGGCTCACGGCCACCGCCTCGCGGGCCAGCGGATCGGCTTCCGCGTATTTCCCTTCGTAATCGAGCACCGAGGTCAGGCGATTCATCGCGAGGAGGGTTGTGGGCTGGCCGGGGCCGAGCTTGCTCCGGCTCGTCGCCAGCGCCTGCCTCGCGTAGGCCTCCGCCTGCGGATACCGGCCGGCGGCTTCTTCAGCGGCTTCGAGGTGCAGCAGCGTCTGGATCGCGGCGCCGCCCCCTGCTCCGTATGCGGCTTGCTGCAGCTTCACGGCGGTTTCCAGTTGGCGGCGCGCCTCGGGATAGAGCCCCAGGTCGGTATACGTCCGTCCGATCGTGTCGCGAATCGCCCCCTCGACTTCCGGCTGTCCCAGGAACTTGCCTCCGATGCGCGCAGCGGCGCGGTCCAGCACGGCCCGCACGGTGATATTGGGGTCGGGCTTCGCCTGGTTGTGGGCGCTGGCCTGGCCGAGGAGGTCATTTTGCAGGAAGTCGTTGACGGCCTGCGCGACCGCCGTCTCCTGCTGGGCCTGCTTTTGCGCGCGCCGGGCTTTCACGGCTTCGCGCGTGGTGAAGACGATCCCCAGGACAAGCACGATGAAGACCGCTGCGATGCCGCCGACCAGCACCTTGTTGCGACGAGCGAATTTCTCCATCTGGTACACAGTCGAGGCGGGACGAGCGACGATCGGCTCGTCGCGGAGATGGCGGCGGATGTCGGAGGCCAGCTCCGCTGCCGATCCGTAGCGCCGCGTCTTGTCTTTTTCGAGGGCCTTGCCGGCGATGGTCTCGACGTCGCCGCGCAACTCACGGTTTGTCGCGCTGAGCCGGGTTGGCTCCTCTTCGCAGATCACGCGCACGGCTTCATGGATCTGCTTCCCGATGGCATAGGGAGCTCTGCCGGCGACGGCTTCGTAGAGGATGACGCCGAGGGCATAGACGTCGCTGCGGGTGTCGACGGCGTCGGAGTCGCCGCGCACCTGCTCGGGGCTCATGTAGGCGAGCGTGCCGATGATCTGCCCCATGCTGGTCTGGCGCGTGGCCTGCGCGTCGCTGTCGGTGAGGCGGGCCACGCCGAAGTCGAGAATCTTGGGCTGGCCGTCTTCGCCGACCAGGATGTTGGCGGGTTTCAGATCGCGATGGATTAGCCCGCGCTGATGGGCGTGCTGCACGGCGTCGCAGATCTTCGCAATGAGCTCCAGGCGCTGCTGGAGGTTGAGATGGTGGGCCTCGCAGTATACGAGCAACTGCTCGCCGCGGATCAGCTCCATGGCGATCCAGGGCTGGCGGCCGTAGGGAGTGTCCGCTGTGCCTGCGTCGTAGATTTGCGCGATGCCTGGATGCTGGAGGCGGCCCAGAGCCTGGGTCTCGGTCTCAAAGCGCCGGAGCATCTCGGGATCGGCGTATCCGGCGCGAATCACTTTCAGCGCGACCGTGCGCTGGGGAGACTCCTGTTCCGCCTCGTAGACCGCGCCCATGCCGCCTTCGCCGAGAACGCGCAGGATGCGGTAGCGTCCAATGGAGCTGGGAAGCGGCTGCGCGCCGGCAGAAGAGCTGGGAGGGGCCGCGACGGTCGGGGCGTATTCCGTCGGTTGGTCGGGCTCAACGGCTGGGACTCCGGAATCGGGCACGGGGCGATCCTTCGAGCCCGATGAGCGTGGGCGCAGCGTGGGTAGCGATGAGGATAAGGGTTCAGGGGAGGGGCGTCAACGCGCGGCCGACAAGGCACGGCCGCAAAGAACGCCTGAGCGCCGCATGGCTGCGGCGTGAGGTTTGCTCTCTGCGTCGCTTTATTTGCCGAGGGAGCCGATTTTGTAGACGAGGCCGACCGATCCGGCGAACTCGTTTTGCTGCGAGAAGCCGTAATGAGTGGGCTGCCAGTCGGAGATCAAACGGACGCTCCAGCGGGGAGTCACGTTGTAGTCGGCGTAACCGCCCACGACGTAGCCGAAGCCCAGCTTGTCGTTATAGATGTCGAGGGTCTGCGGCGTCACGCCGGCGGGAAAGCCGTCGCTGAATTTTCCATAGGCCGCGCCGATGAGGCCGTGCATCCCGAGGGTGAGTTTTGGGGAGCGATACATGCGGAAGTTGGGCCCGAACAGAAACAGATGCTCGGACATGGGGGGATTCGCGGGCACGCCCAGGTCGTTCGCGGGAACGATGAGATTGCCGTAGGCGCCGCGCGCTGAGGCTTCGATGCCCCAGGATTCGCGGAACCAGACGGTCGCCGATCCCTGCCAGCCCAGCAGATTGATGGCCGCGAGACCGTTGCCTTTGCCGGTGCCGGGGTTGAAGTGCATGTACTGCGCGCCGCCGTAGAGGTCCCAGCGCTGCGCGTACTGCGGCGCTTCGGTTTCAGGAGCGGTGGCGGTGACCTGCGCCTGCATGCGGGGATGCGAACCAAGCAGCGCTCCGACGATGAGCAGGGGCGCAAGACGAGACAAGCCAGCTTTCACGCGGTGAAAAACCTCAGGAAATGGGTTGCAACCTCAAGACTATCACCCGGACCCGTTGGTGAGCCGAAGACGCGCCGGCCAGAGCGGATGCGCGAGGGGATCAAAGCGTGCGGAAGGGGAGGCTATAATCGGTGCCACTCCATGGCCATCGCTCCCGGCACAATCCTGGGCCCCTACGAACTGATCGAGCAGGTCGGCTCCGGCGGCATGGGGGTGGTTTACAAAGCGCAGGATACGCGCCTGGAGCGCCTGGTCGCGCTCAAGTTTCTGCCGGACACGGTGGCGAACGATGCGCAGGCACTGGCCCGTTTTCGACGCGAAGCCAAGTCGGCGTCTGCGCTGAACCACCCGAACATCTGCACGATTTATGAGATCGGCGAAGCCGAAGGACACGCCTTTCTCGCCATGGAGTTCCTCGAGGGCATGACGCTGCGCCAGCGGATCGTGCGCGGTCCTATCGATCTGGAAACGGCGCTCTCGCTGGCGATTGAAATCGCCGACGCGCTGGACGCGGCGCACGCGGCGGGGATCGTGCATCGCGACATCAAGCCCGCCAACGTGTTTGTGACGGTCCGCGGGCATGCCAAGATCCTGGACTTCGGCCTTGCCAAGGTCGCTGTTTCGGCTCCTGCATCGGCCAACGCCGCCACCGTGACCGAAGAGCATCTCACCAGCCCCGGATCGACCATGGGCACGATTGCCTACATGTCGCCCGAGCAGGTGCGCGGGCGCGAGGTGGATGGCCGCAGCGACCTGTTTTCCTTCGGGGTGGTGCTCTACGAAATGGCGACGGGAACCCTGCCCTTCCGCGGCGAAAGCACGGGGCTCATCTTCGCCGCAATCCTGAACCGGGCGCCGGTTTCGCCCATCCGGCTCAATCCCGATCTGCCCCAGGCGCTCGAGCAGATCATCAACAAGGCGCTCGAGAAGGATTCGGACCTCCGTTACCAGCACGCGGCGGACATGCGCGCCGACCTGAAGCGGATGAAGCGGGATACGGACTCGGGGCGCAGCGGGGTGCAGGCTGCGGACAGCGGCTCGGGATCGGTCGCGGCTGTTCAGCCGTCGAGCGCTTCCGTTTCCGCCGCGAGCTCTCGCCGGCTGCCGCTGGTCTGGATCGCCGCCGCCTTGCTCCTCATCCTCGCCATCGCGTGGCTCCTCCGTCCCACCCTGCCGCCGCCGGAAGTGACGGGGACGGCGCAGCTCACGCGCGACGGCCAGTCGAAAGTCTTCACCATCGGCAATCCGCCCCCGCCGCTGCTCACCGATGGCTCGCGCATTTACTTCATCGAAGGCAGCGGACCGCGCTCCCTGTTGATGCAGGTGTCCATCGGCGGTGGCGACACTGTCCCGGTGAATACGCCCTTCGCCATCGACGGCATCAGCGCCGTGGCGCCTGACAATACCGCGCTGCTGATCAGCGCCCCGCCGGAGACAGGACCGATGAGCGCTCTGTGGCAGCTCCCCATCCCGGGCGGCCAGGCCCGCCGCATCGGTGACGTCGAAGCTTACGACGCAACCTGGTCACCCGACGGATCCACCCTCTACTACAGCACGGGAGAGGCGGTTTTTTCCGCGCACAGCGATGGCAGCGGTGCGCATCGCCTGTTCTCCACCGGGGATGACTCTCCCTTGTGGATCCGCGTCTCTCCTGATGGCAGCACACTGCGCTTCAGCCGGTGGGACTATCAAACCCGCACCAGCACCCTTTGGGAAGCGCGCACCGACGGCTCCCACGTTAGGCAGTTGCTGGCGGGATGGATCAAGCCGGATAACGAGTGCTGTGGCAACTGGACCCCGGATGGCAAATATTTCGTCTTTCAGGCCACGCGCGAGGGGATCGCCGGACTGTGGGCCGTGCGCGAGTCGGGGGATCTGTTCCACAAGGTCGATCGCCGGCCCGTGCAGCTTACCCAGGGCGTCACCGGAGCCCTCGCGCCCCTGCCCAGCCGCGATGGCCGCAAAGTCTTCCTCATCGACGCAACCCGCCGCGGGGAACTGATGCGCTACGACACAAAAAGTCATTCGTTTGCCCCATACCTCAACGGCCTTTCCGCCGAAGCCGTCAGTTTCTCGCATGACGGTCAGCACATCGTCTACGTCTCCTATCCCGACGGCGCGCTGTGGGACAGCAACATCGACGGCAGCGACCGGCACGAGCTGACCTTCCCTCCCATGGAAGCGGGCCTGTCCCGCTGGTCGCCGGACGGCACGCAGATTGTGTTCAACGCCCGCGAGCCGGGCAAGCGCTGGAGCATTTACCGCGTTTCCGCCCAGGGCGGCGCGCTGGATCAAATCGCATCCGGCGATGCCGACGATCTCGATGCCGTCCTTTCACCCGATGGCCATTCCCTGGCTTTCGGCCACGATCCTTTTGCCATCCGCTCCTTTGCCGGCGACTCTATCGACATTCTCAATTTGCAGACGCGTCAGATCACTGCGCTTCCCGGGTCCGCCCATCTCTTCTCGCCGCGGTGGTCGCCGGATGGGCGCTGGCTGCTCGCGATGACCGATGATTTCGCCAAACTGAAGCTTTACGATTTCTCCGCGCAAACGTGGCAGGACTTTGTGGATCAGACCACCAGCTATCCGACCTGGACCTCCGACAGCAAATGCATCACCTTTGCCAATTCGTTCGCCAAAGATCTGCCCGTCTACCGCGCCTGCCTGGCCGACCGCAAGCCCGAACTGATCACCAACCTCACCGCCGCCGGGAGCCTGGCCCAGGGACGCTTCGGCTGGTGGACGGGCACCGCCCCCGACGGCTCCATCCTCGCCCTGCGCGACATCAGCACGGAAGAGCTGTACTCGCTCGATGTGAAGTGGCCGTGATGCTCTGGGTGCCCCATATCTGCCGGATGTTGGCAGACGTGGGATGCGGGCCGCATCTTCCCTGGCCGTGTTTTCCCTGACTGCCGGCCGCGGTTCTCCTAGGTTTTCAGCACCGGACGGATGTGCAGCTCCTTCAGCTGGGCGTCGCTCACCGGAGTAGGCGCGTCGACCATGAGGTCGATGGCTTTGGCCGTTTTGGGGAAGGCGATCACTTCGCGCAGGCTCGTCGCTCCGGCGAGGATCATGACCAGGCGGTCGAGGCCCAGCGCGATGCCTCCGTGCGGCGGCGTGCCATATTGCAGAGCTTCCAGGAAGAACCCGAAGCGCTCTTTCGCCTCTTCGTCGCTCATGCCGAGCGCGCGGAAGATTTGCTGCTGCACGTCCTGGCGATGGATGCGGATCGACCCGGAGCCCAGCTCCATGCCGTTCAGCACAATGTCGTAGGCCAGCGCGCGCACGGCCTCGGGATCGGAGGTCATCCGCCCCGCCTGCAGGTCGTCTTCGTGCGGCGAAGTGAAGGGATGGTGCGCAAAGGTCCACGCCTTCGCCGATTCGTCCCACTCGAAGAAGGGAAAATCGGTGACCCAGAGGAATTTGTAATCGCCGGCGTTCCCTTTTTTCTCGAACGCGCCGTGCTCTTTCTCAAAGCGCTTCCCCAGGTCGAGCCGCAGCGCGCCGGCCTTCTTGTAGAGCCAGAGATGATCCTTAGGAGGGGCGGTTGCGCCGATGCGCGGCGAGACGACGATGAGGCGATTCTCGGGCTCGACCTTTGCGAGGCCGCAGTGCTGTGCGGCGGCTTGATCGATGCGCTGCGCGAGCGCGGCGTATTGCGGCGCTCCGGCGAGTCGCTCGACATCGAGATACGCGAGATCCGGCGCGAGCTCGGCGTTCAGCTCCTGCGCGAAGGCCTTCTTCTGCGTGTTGCTCATGGCCTGCTTGCCGGGGATAACGATGGCGACGATCGGCAGGCCGGGCTCGATCTTGAGCGACGTGAGCTCCTCGTCACTGAAAACGCTGCGGACGTCGGTCATGGGCGGCAGGCGCAGGTCGGGCTTGTCGATGCCGTAGCTGCGGATGGCCTCGTCGTAGGTCATGCGCGGGAAGGGCGTCGCGATCGCTTCGCCGATGACTTCGTAGGAGGCTTTCAAAAAGCCTTCGACCATTGCGAAGATGTCGTCCTGCTGCGGGAAGGTCATCTCGAGGTCGATCTGCGTGAATTCGGGCTGGCGGTCGGCGCGGAGGTCCTCGTCGCGGAAGCACCGCACGATCTGAAAATAGCGGTCGAGGCCGGAGATCATGAGGATCTGCTTGAACAGCTGCGGCGACTGCGGCAGCGCGTAGAAGTGCGCCGGATGCACGCGGCTCGGCACCAGATAGTCGCGCGCGCCCTCGGGCGTGGAGCGCGTCATAAAGGGCGTTTCGATCTCGTAGAAGCCCTGGGCGTTGAGATACTCGCGCACGGCGAGCGCCACCTTGTGGCGAATTTCGAGGTTGCGCTGCATGTCGGGACGGCGCAGGTCGAGATAGCGATACTTGAGCCGCACTTCCTCGTTGGCGATGGCATCTTCGGCCGGCGAGAACGGCGGGAGCTTCGCGTCGCTGAGAACGAGCAGCTCGGTGGCGGCGACTTCGATTTCGCCGGTGGCCATTTTGGGATTGATAGACTCGGGGCCGCGCAGGCGCACCTTGCCGGCGGCGGCGACGACGTACTCCGGGCGGACGTGCTCCGCTTTGGGATGGCCTTCGGGGGAGATTTCCTTGTCGAGGACGATTTGCGTGATGCCGTAACGGTCGCGCAGATCGAGGAAGATGAGGTTGCCATGATCGCGCCGGCGATTGACCCAGCCCATGAGGGTGACGGTTTTGCCAGCGTCGGCTGCGCGGAGTTCGCCGCAGGTGTTGGTGCGTTGTCGGGTGCCTAGAAAGTCGAGCAAAGCGGTCTACATCCTTCCTATATTTGGCATGCTGAAGATTGCTCGGATCTCAAGATCAGCTTAATTCGGACGGAGCTTCGTCTAGATACCAAATGGTGCTCCAAGGGATGTTCGGCTGAATATGACTGGGCAAGTTTTTCAGACTAAGGTCAACTTGCCATTTGTCCGGATATACCGCCGTCACGATCATTACTCCGGAATGCCCCAGAGCGCCCACCTCATCGCCTACCCTCGGCGTTCTCCAGTAGATTTCTCTAGCAGTTCTTGCGTAATCCAGCACTTTCCTAAGCGGGATATTGCGCTGTTCCCGTGTTTCGAAATTTTTGATCTTGAGATTCTTTGACTGACTCTCGGCGTCGCCGAGCAAAATGATCTTTCGGGCCAACTTTTCGGCCGTCTCGAATGACTTCTTGAGCCGGAACGATCCATCCCCCAGCTCGACGCAAAGCCCCGCGCGCCGCAGCTCCCGCGCCAGCTCCAAAGCGGCGGCATTGCGCTCCTCGCCCAGCGGCGCGATGTAAACATCGGCGAGTTCCGTTCGCGTCTGCTCCTCGGCCTGCAGCGTCAGGACCAGGCGGTCGAGACCCATGGCGAATCCAATCCCCGGAGCCTTCGGGCCGCCCAGCATCTCGGAGAGGCCGTCGTAGCGGCCGCCGCCCAGCAGCGCGTTTTGCGCGCCGAGGCCGCCATGCGTGAATTCAAAGGTGGTGCGCGTGTAGTAATCGAGGCCGCGGACAAGGCGGGGATTGACGGTGTAGGACACGCCGCACGCGTCCAGCGCGGCCAGCACGGCGGCAAAGTGTGCCTTCGATGCGTCGTCCAGATAGTCCGCGATCTTCGGCAGCGTTGAGAGGATGGGCTGGTCTTCGGGCACCTTGCAGTCGAGGACGCGCAGGGGATTCGTCTCGGCGCGGCGCTGGCAGTCGGCGCACATCAGCGGCGCCTTGTCTTTGAGCGCCTCGCGCAGCGCAGCGATGTAGCGAGGGCGGTCGGCCGAGGAGCCGACGGAGTTGAGCACCAGGCTCCAGCCCGTGATGCCCAGCTCATCGAGAAAGCTGGCCAGCATCTCGATCACTTCGGCATCGCGCAGTGGCGATTCGGAGCCAGCCGAGGGTGGCCCGATGACCTCCGCGCCAATTTGCCAGAACTGCCGGTAGCGGCCCTTCTGCGGGCGCTCGCGGCGGAACTGCGGGCCGATGTAGTAGAGCTTCTGCAGCAGGCCGGTCTCGCCCAGCTTGTGCTCGATGTACGCGCGGACGACGCCGGCGGTGTTTTCGGGGCGAAGGGTGAGGGATTGCGCTTTTTCACTTTGCGCGCGCGCGCGATCTTCCCAGGTGTACATCTCCTTCGAGACGATGTCGGTCTCTTCGCCGACGGAGCGGGCGAAGAGCGACGTGTCTTCGAAGACGGGGGTGCGAATCTCGCCGAAGTTGTAGCGCGCGAAGACGCGGCGCGCCGCCGCTTCCACGCGGTTCCACAGTTCGGTTTCCGGCGGCAGCAGATCGCGCGTGCCGCGCACAGCTTTGAGAAGAGGCATTTTGAGTGAGCAGAGGTCCAGCTTTCAGTTTAACGGAGCCGGCGCGAACACTGGCCGGGTGATTTCCTCGCCTTTCTTCCGCGTGCTACCATGCGCCCACGTTCTCGATGCTGCGTCGACCGATTTCGCTTCTGCTGCTTCTCCTTGTAGCGCCTGTTGCGCGCGCGTCGGCTCCTCCGTGGCTTGAGGTCCGGAGCCAGCACTTCACCATGGTCACCGACGCCGGCGACAAGGAGGCGCGGCGGCTGCTCGACCAGTTCGAGCGCATGCGCTGGGTCTTCCAGACCATGTTTCCCCAGGCGAACGTCGATCCCGGCGCGCCGATCGTGGTGATCGCGGTCCGGGACAACAAGGAATTCCAGTTGATTGAGCCCGCCGCGTATCTGGGCAAGGGCACCGCTCAGCTGGCCGGCTATTTCCTCAAGGCGCCCGACAAGAACTACATCCTGCTGCGGCTCGACGTGGAGGGCGAGCACCCGTACGCCACGGTCTATCACGAGTACACGCACCTCGAGCTGGGCACAGCCAGCATGCCGCTGTGGCTCAACGAAGGCCTGGCGCAATTTTTTGAGAACACCGAATTCCGCGACAAAGAGGTCCTGGTCGGAGAACCCAGCGCCTGGAACCTGGCGATGCTCCAGCACACTCCGTTCATTCCGCTTGAGACACTGTTCCGCGTCGATGCCGATTCTCCGTACTACCACGAGGAACAAAAGGTCTCCGTCTTCTATCCGGAGTCGTGGGCGCTGACGCATGACCTGCTCACGAGCGATTTCGACCAGAAGACCCACCATATTCCAGACTATGTGCGCCTCGTCGATCAGCATGTGGATCCGGTGACGGCGGCACAACAGGCCTTTGGGGATTTGAAGGAGCTGAAGTCGGCGCTCGCAATGTACACCAACCGCATGAGCTACACGGTGCTGAAGATCAACAGCGCCGCCGCGCCGATCGATCCCAATACGATGACCGCCACGCCGTTGACACCGCCGCAGGCGGATGTGTGGCGCGCCGATCTGCTGGCCTATAACCGGCGCACAGCGGACGCACGGGCGTTGCTGGATGCGGTCCTGAAGGCCGATCCCACGAACGTGCTTGCGCACGAGACGATGGGGTACCTGGAGTTTCAAGACGGCCATCGCGACGAGGCAAAGAAGTGGTACGCCCAGGCCGTGGCGCTCGACTCGCACAGCTTCCTGGCCCATTATTACTTCGCGCTGCTCTCGCTCATGGATGGAGACACGGGCGCGGATGTCGAAACCAGCCTGCGCACCGCGATCCAGCTCAATCCGCGCTACGCGCCCGCGTATGACGGCCTGGCGCAGCTTTACGGACGGCGGCACGAGAACCTCGATGAAGCACACAGGATGAACGTCGAGGCGATTGCGCTCGATCCCGATAACCTGAACTATCGCCTGAACGCAGCCAACGTGCTGATGGAGTTGCACCGCTTCGAGGACGCCATGCGCGCGCTGGAAGTGGCGAAATCCGTGGCCCGCACGCCGGAGGACGCGAACGTGGTGGAGATGCGGCTGGGGCAGGTGCGCGTCTATAAGGACGAGTACGCGCAGCAGCAGAGCCGGGATGCGGAAGCGAAAAGCGCGGCCGCGGGGCCGGGAGACGCGACGGTGAAGGTGATGGGCGGGCCGATGGGCGGATCGACGGTCGCGGTTTCTCCGGATGCGGGGGGCGCGGAGACGGCGGCGCCGAAGCATCCCACGGAAACGCCGCATGGCAGGATGCTGACGGCGTGGGGCGTGCTGCATGGCGTGACCTGCAGCTATCCGGCGGTGATGGAGGTGCGGCTCGACAACGTGAAGGGCAAGCCGGCGAA
>DATDHZ010000070.1:0-25931 GCA_036521315.1 Acidobacteriaceae bacterium | reverse complement strand
CATTCAGTGCCACGAGCGTACATGGAATTCTCCGGACCAAATTGCGTCTCGGCTGAACTATCGGCGCTGCGGGGAAAATAATGAGAGAAATCTAATCATCAGAGGCCAAGGCAAAGCTGTCAGCCGTTCGTGTCTGGCTTTCCTGTAGCTACTCAAAACAACGCAGTCACCGCCGGCCCTGATCAGCGCGGGGCACAGCCTGCAACTTGGATGCTAGTCCTGATCGCATCCCCAAAATAATAACTATGGTAACCATAGATTACTAAAGATATAAACGAGATTACGCTGTTGTCGATTTCGACACGAAACGGCTCCGGCCCGCACTGACGCAGGATCGTTCCGCGGCTGACTTCAACGTGGCTCGCATCAGGAAAGACTGTGTCCTCCCAATGCAGCGCCTCCTCCGGTGAGCATCCCGAAGGGCCTTGTCATTCGCTTGTCATCAGATTGTCAAAAGCGGGCCGAGCGCTCGGAAATCGCGGCAAAATGGCGCACAATCATCTCAAACCGGTGACTTACAGGAGAATCTGAGGACAAGTCCCGGCCGATCCCTGGTTATGGCCACCATCCTCGTAATTGAAGACGACGCACGCATTCTGAAAGCGCTGGAGCGGCTGTTCGTCGCGGAGAATTTTGACTTTCGCACCGCCACCGACGGCGCGGATGGACTGAAGCTGGCCGCCAGCGCGGCCCCCGACGCGGTGATTCTCGACCTGATGCTGCCGGGCCTGTCGGGCCGGGAAATCTGCCGGACGCTCAAGCAGTCCCTGCCCGAGACGCCGGTGATTATTCTCAGCGCTATCTCGGAGGTTGCCGACAAGGTGCTGCTGCTGGAGCTGGGCGCCGACGATTATGTCACCAAGCCCTTCAGCCCGCGCGAGCTGCTGGCGAGGGTGCAGGCGGCGATTCGCCGCTCGAAGCGCTCGCGGGTGCGGCCCACCGTTGCCTTTGGCGATGTGGAGGTGGATTTTGCCCGGATGCAGGCGACGCGGCGGGGAAGCCAGGTGGCGCTGACCGCGCACGAGTTCAAGCTGCTGCGCTTTTTCCTCGACAATCCGGAGCGCGTTCTGACCCGCGAGGAGCTGCTGAACGAGGTGTGGGGCTACAATTCCTATCCTTCCACGCGCACGGTGGACAATCAGATTCTGAAGCTGCGGCAGAAGCTGGAGTCGAATCCGGCGGAGCCGGTGCATTTCTGCACCGTGCATGGCGCCGGATACCGGTTTATCCCTGCGCCGCAATAGCGGAACCAGCAGATCAGGAGGCAGAGCGGCGGTGGTCATGCGGATGCGAACGACCCTGATCTTGTGCCTGTTGGTGGTGTCGTTCGGGATGGGCGCGCTCAGCCTGGTGGCTGTCCACAGCATTTTGCGCAAGCAGATTCGCGCCGATGTGGCTGCCGATCTGCAGCGGTCGATCGTCACCTATCGCAACATTCGCGCACAGCAGCAGCAGACGCTCGCGCGCGAGGTCTCGCTGCTGGCTTCCCTGCCGGTGCTGAAGTCGCTGATGACGACCGCCGATCCGCGAACCATCCAGGACGGTGCGGCCGGTTTTTCGCGACTGAGCGGAGGCGACCTGTTCGCTCTGGCCGGCCCGGATGGCACGCCCATTGCCGTGTATGAAGGCGAAGTGTCCGGAGGGGTGGATCCGCGCCCGCTGATCGGCCCCCAGGTGTTTACCGGTGCCCAGCAGCACTGGGTGCTCCTCGGCGGCCGCCTCTTTGCGGTCGCGTCGCAGCCCCTCTATTTTGGTTCCGAAGCCAGCGGGACGCGCCTTGGTTATGTGCTGCTGGGCTCCTCGGTAAACCGGCGCATGGCCCAGGAAGTCAGTCAGGTGGCCGCCGCTGACGTGATCTTCTCCGCGAATGGCGCGCGCGTGGCCACCACTCTGGATGAGCATGCCCCCGTTCTGACCGCTGTGCATCTGCCTGCCTCGTACGATGCCGCCGGTCAGGATATCTGGATGGGCCGCGAGCACTTCGTCGGGGCAGCCGCTCTGCTGTCCGGGCCGTCCGATCCCCCGGTGCAGCTGGTGGTGCTCAAGTCGTTCGATCGGGCCAGTGCGTATCTGAAGCGGCTCAACCGGGTGCTGCTCGCGCTGGGCGCGCTGCTGCTGGTGCTGAGCGCGCTCTTCGCGATCTATCTCGCGGCGACGATCACCCGCCCGCTCGACCGGCTGGTGGCAGGAGCACGAGCGTTGGGAGCGGGCAACTTCGATTATGAATTTCGACAGGCCGGCGCGAGGGAGATCCGCGAACTGGCCGACGCCTTCGACCGTATGCGCCGCCGGCTGCGCGATACGCGCCAGGAACTGGTGGCGGCGGAGCGCCTGGCGACCATCGGCCGCATGGCCAGTTCCATATCCCACGATCTGCGCCATTATCTTTCGGCGGTGTATGCGAACGCCGAGTTCCTGGGCTACGACTCAGCCGATGCAAAGGAGCGCGTGGAACTGCTGACGGAGATTCGCCAGGGCGTGCGCGGCATGACCGACCTGATCGAGTCGTTGCTGCTCTTTAGCCGCACCGGCAAGAATCTGCACCTCAGTTGGGAGTCGCTGCCATATCTGGTAGAGCGGTCGGTGGGGCTGGTGCGCGCACATCCCGATGCGCAGAATGTGGGCTTCATCGTGGAAGCGATGCCGCAGATCGATGTGTGGACGGACACGCTGAAGATTGAGCGCGCCCTCTACAATCTTTTGCTGAATGGCTGCCAGGCGGCGCGGCAGGGCGCAGGGCCGGCGCAGATTCGCGTTGCTCTGATCGATGACGAGGACCGCTATTCCGTGCGCGTGGCCGATAACGGGCCAGGCGTGCCGGATTCGGTGCGCGAGACGCTGTTTCAGCCGTTCGTGAGCGAAGGCAAGGCGAGCGGTATAGGCCTTGGCCTCGCGCTGGCGCACAAGATCGCTCAGGAGCACGGCGGCGAAGTGCGCCTGGAGCGGTCGGAGCCGGGAAAAACTGTCTTCACGTTATCGCTCGGGAAATCGGCGCTGCGGGAACTGGCTGCCGCGGCTCAGTCCCAGGAAGCGCCCGTCACCGCAACCGAGACCGCCGATGGGCATGGCCTCGCAAAGGGGATCGCACGATGAGCAACAGACGACCTTCGACGCTTCGCGTCGCACTCCTTGTACTCGGGATCGCAGCGCCGGCTCTCAGGGCCCTCGCTCAACAGCCGCCGGACCCTGCGGCAACGGAACTGGAGCGGCACATCGACCAGCTGAGCAGCAAGATTGACAGCATGAGCCGGCAGCTGACGGAATCGCAAAATCAGATGGAGGCGATGCGGGCTGAGATCGAGAACCTGCGCAGCCAGCTGGCCGAGAAAGACCAGGGCGCGGAGGCGGAGCAGGCCGCGTCCTCGCTGCGCGCCGATGTGCAGCAGTTGCAGGAGAAGACGGATGTGCTGGCGTCTGAAGTGCGAACGCACGATCAGACCAAGGTGGAGAGCGCGTCGAAATATCCGGTGCGGATGGCAGGGACTGTGCTTTTCACGTCGGTAGCCCTCAGCGGGCGGACGGATAATGCGGACCTCCCGATTGTCGCGCTGCCTCAGACGCCCGGCGAACCTTCGGGCAGTCTCAGCGCTACAGCGAGGCAGTCCATTCTGTCTGTCGATGCGGTGGGGCCGCATCTGTGGGGTGCCAGTTCATCGGCGGCCGTGAGTGTCGATTTCTTTGGCGGCATACCGTATGCGGATTTCACGACCGCGGCGGGTACGGTGCGTCTGCGGTCGGCCCGCGCGATGCTGGCGTGGCCGGATCGCGCCGTGACCGTTGGGTTCGAGCAGCCAATCGTTTCCCCGCGCAACCCCACATCGTGGATCACCGTGGGAGAGCCGGCTCTGGCGTGGTCGGGCAATCTGTGGACCTGGGCGCCGCAACTCGAATTCCGCGAAGACAATCTGTTGCCGCGCAGCCATCTGAGCGGCGAATTTGCCTTGATCGACTCGCCGGCTCCAGGGCCCCCGCCTTCGATGAGCGATAGGATTCCGAATGGTTCGGAAAACAGCCGGCAGCCCGGCTACGAGGCGCGAGTGAGTGAGGACCTGCCCTGGGGTGGGCGCGATTTCATTCTGGGCGCGAGCGGCTACTACAGCAGGGAAGCGTTCGCATACGGAGCTCACGGCGACGCGTGGGCCGGTGCGGCAGACTGGCAGTTGCCCGTCGCGAAGGCCGTGGATCTCTCGGGCGAGTTTTATCGCGGACGATCCATCGGCGGCCTCGGCGGAGGCACCTTCAAGAATTACGTGAGCTACGACGGCGGCGCCTATTACAAGCCGCTCGATGCCGAAGGCGGATGGGGGCAGGTGAAATTCCTCCTCTCGCCGGAGCTGGAAGCGAACCTGGCCATGGGGCAGGACAACGCCTTCGAAGGTGAGCTGCGCGACTCCGACCTGGCAACGGGGCCCACCGGGTATGTGAATCTCGCGCGCAATCAGACCGCCTTTGCGAATGTCATTTACCGGCCGCACACCTGGCTCCTCTTCTCCGCGGAATACCGGCAGATACGGAGCTGGCCGATTGCAGGCGACGCGAATCGCGACCATATTGTGGGCCTCGCCGCGGGGTATCTGTTCTGAGGATGCAACGGGTCCATTCCGCCGCCGCGGCGCTCGCGCTGCTGATGCTGTCGGGTGGCCTGGCGGCCAAAGCGCAAACGGTCGACGTGCGGGCGCAGGTGGAGTTGGTGCATCCTGGACCGCACAAAACCGCTGCGGCGGCGCGCGCTCATGACGTCGTGGTGTGGCTGGCTTCAACGGCCACGGACCCTCCGCCCGTCACGCCGGGACACTTCCGCATGGCCCAAAAAGACAAGAATTTTCATCCGCACATGCTGGTCATTCCACTCGGCAGCACCGTCGCGTTTCCGAACCTCGATCCGTTCTTCCATAACGTTTTCTCGCAATTCAACGGCAAGCGATTCGATCTCGGGCTCTATGAGGCGGGGAGCACGCGCGATGTGCGCTTCGATCACGAGGGCGTGTCGTATATCTTCTGCAATATTCATCCCGAGATGAGCGCTGTGATCATCACCCTGGCAACGCCGTGGTATGCGATCGCGTCGCTGAGCGGCGCGGTGACCCTGCATGACGTTGCGCCAGGAAGCTATGAATTGCATGTGTGGACGGAGGACGCCGACGCCCGGCAGCTGCAGGCTTTGGAGCGGCGCGTGCACGTCAGCGCAGATCAGGACGACCTGGGCGTGATCCGCGTGGTCATGCGCGAGACGACGCCGGCGCACAAAAATAAATTTGGCGAAGACTACCGGCCCGAGCCATCGACGGCGTACTGAGGCTCCATCCCGTCCGGGGAACGGAGAAGCTGGCTCTCCGCCGGAGGCGTCGACCGCGTCAGCCAGAAGCCCACTCCGTTCATGAGGAACCGCGCGTCGACCTGCACCTGGGCCATCAGCCGGCGGGCGAGCCAGGCAAACTTGTCGAAGGCTGGACTGAGGCCCCCTCGCCCCTCACGCCCAGGTCGCATGCACAGTTCCGCCCGCGAGGGCATGGTGAAGACGCTGGGCAAAAGAGCGTGCCGCAGCGCGTATAGTTTCGCATCCCAGGAATCGGCCAGCAGGAATTGCAGCAGCCTGCCTTCCCGGGTCCTGCGGTAGCTGGCTTCAAGCGGGCAGCCTCCCAGGCTTTCAACCCAGCGCGTCAGGCGATCGGGGAGCCGGGCGGTTTCGTCGTGCGCCTCATCCGAGAGCCGCGCGGAGAACCATCTGTGCGCCAGCAGGAACGCCACGGCCTGTGCCTGGCGCAGGCGAGGCTTGTGCAGTTTCTGCCACTGGTTCCAGAATGCCGTATCGTGCGCGTGGAGATCCAGGAACCTGGCCAGTTCAAGAACATGGTGGACGATGCAGTCGCTGCGAAAAACGTCGCGCAGGATGTGCAGAGCGAAATAGCCGAGCTGATCGATATCACGAAGAGACCAAAATTGAAAATCGCCGAAGCGACGCGCCACGCGGCGGCGCCAAAAGGCCTCTGTCTCCGGAAAGGAGATGCGCGAGATGACGCTGTTCCAGAGACAGAAGTGGAACTCGATTCCCAGCGCCAGATCGGGATCGTACAGGTTGCCCTTCCACTCCCCTCCCGGTCGAACCAGTGTGGGAACGTGGTCGGCAAGCGCAAAGTTGCCGTCGCAAACATGCGAGAAGCCGATAGCCTCGAGCGCGGCAACCGCTTTGTCGATGTGATACGGGGGAACGTAGAAATCCACGTCGCTCTGGACGCGAAACCGCGGGTCCTTTACATAATCGGGGGCCAGCGTGAATCCTTTGATCACCACGTGCGGCACGCGGGCACGCCACAACGCGTCGGCTGCCTCGGTGTAGAGGGCCTGGACGCGTCTCCAGCGCCGTGCGTTATCCGCAACGTTACGCTGCAGCCGCTCCACCACCCATCCAGGAAATCCGGCAAATGGCACCTGCGCGAGCGAAAGCGTCAGATGCGCCGAGTCGCAGACATCCAGCAGCTTCCGCCATCCCGAGTCGTTCAGTTCCAGCAGCGCATCGGTACTCGGCGCGGGGACCTGCAGCGCCTCCATCAGAGCGGCGAATTCGCGGGGAATGCGCGCTGTCAAAACTCCGTTGCCGATGGTATGTGCAGGCATCAGTTCCTCTCGATTCGAATGGCGCGCAACCTCATGGATGACCGGCATCGGCGTCGTCCCCTGCGTACACGCGCGGTTCGCCCAGGCTGCCCGCCGGCGGCAGATGGCGAAGGTATTCCACGATCGACCACATCTCCTCGTCGCTCAGGGTCCCGCGTGAAGCCGGCATGCCCGACGGCGCGATGCCGTTCTCGATGATCCACTTCAGTTGTCCGTCGGTGTATCGCTGCACGTTCGGCGAGGCGAGCGACGGCACCGGCGGCGACATGCTGTCGGCGAAGGGGACGCCGGTATTTTGGCCGTCCAAACCGTGGCACACGATGCAGTAGTCGCCGAAGGCGGTCTTCCCCTGGGCGGCAACGGCCGCGGATTGCTCCAGCGGATTGCGATCGTCCTTGCCTCTCACCGTGATGCTGTGCTTGATCCAGTTCATGGTCGCGGTCTCTTTGGGGCCCGGTGCGCCGGCCCGGCAACCCGTCAAAAAGCCGCACGCCACAAGCGCCCAGAACGGCAGAGCCGCACGCGAGCCCTTGCGCATCAGTTCGCCGTGACGTGAATGGCGAAAGTCATGCGGCCGTGCCCCGACCCGCAAAAGTGCCCGCAGCGTCCGGCGAAATCGCCGGAGTGTTTCGCGGTAAACGCCACGTCGGCCGGGTGTGCCTTCGAAACGACGGCATCGATGCCGAGTCCCTTGACCACCAGGCTGTGTGCCACATCGTCCGAAACGATGTGCAGATGCACTGGTTCGCCGCTCTTTACGGTGATCTCCGCAGGTTCGAAGGCAAAGCGTTTGGCATGCACTTCGATCGTTTGTGCAGAGTCTTCCGCGGGAACCCGGCCGGCAGCGACGAGGCAAGTGAAGCCCAGCATCAGCGCCATCGCGATTCTTGTAATGCTCATGCTCTCCTCTCGGGACGCGTTGCGGGGCGGGGGCCACGCCGACCAGCAGCGGCGTGGCACACCCATCCCGGTTTCCGTTAGTGAAGAAGGTTGAAGGTGTTCGACGCGTCATCGACAAAGAACACGCTGTCCTCAGTGGCAAACAGGCCGAAGAGCGCGCCGGATCCAGGCGGCGGACCGCCAGTGTTGTCGACCAGCTTCCTGCTGATTTGCTTGCCGCTGGCCACATCAATCTCCACCAGATTGCCGTCGTCACCATTGGCCGCGATCAGACGGCGGCCATCGGGCGTAAGAGCAATCCCCAGCGGATCGTTGAGCGCTCCACCGTGGGTGACGGTGAAGCCGCCGTCGAACGGGAACCAGCGGAAGAGCGCATCGGGAACCGCAGCGATGCGGTTGTTAAGCGAATCGGCTACGTACAGGATTCCTGAGTTGAAGTCGAAGGCCACGCCCGTCGGCCCGATGACCATGGCGGCCGGATCGGTGCGCTCGGGAAATCCTCTGGCGATCACCGTGTCGTCGATGATCTGTGGCGGACCATCGGGCGGAATGAAGAGCAGGAGCCGAACCACCGTGCCGCGGTTGACCACGTTGCCTCCCGCCGCCACGGTCCCGTTCAGCACGTTGGTGACGAACAGAGCCGCGATGAAATCGCCGTCCACAGCGGTCATATCCCAGGGGCCGTTGATGTTGTGCCCCGAAAACGTCTCAACAACCTTCCCCCACGGATTCAGAACGATCAGGCACCCGGCCGCCGCCGTCGCTGCGGTGCCGTCGGTAGTGGGCAGGCTGCCGACAATCACGTAGCCGCTCCGCAGCACGACCAGCGCCGTCGTGAGCCCGATGCCGCCAGGGCACGAGACCTTCGTCGGATCGATCTGCGCGAAGGTGGTCATGGACGAGCCGTCGGGCGCGATCTGCACGATGGTCGTCCCGGTGCCCTGCAGGTTGGCCACGCTGTTGAAGTTGCTGATGAGGAACTGGCCTCGCACGAGGTTCCCCTGTGTTTTCGGTACCAGCGCAACGCCGTAGGGGTTCACGTCTCCATTAGCGGGTACGGTGGACGCGAGCTGCGTGATCGTGCTCAGGCTCCCAACGGTTGGCTCGGCGGCGCCGGCGGTCATGGCTGCGGCGGCGATCAGAGCCACGAGGCTCAGCAATCGCAGGCGCGGGGAAGGGGTCTGGAATCGTTGCATAGTCCTCCTTCGTGCGAGGAGACCTGGGTGGCGGGCGTAGTGGCCGATGGTCTCGTCGCGAATGAGTTGAGCTTAGAAATTTCCCGGCGCGGCGTTGTCATGCAAATGTCGCCGGGAAGTAACTTCTTGAAGCCGCCATCGTCACCGGCGCGCGGCCGGGGTGGTTTTTCCTGCGCTGTACAAAGAGGTGCAACCCGGTGACAACTGGCTGACAACGTGCGCGCGCGCGCTGTTCATACTCAGCTGCAGCACCACCGACTCTGCAGCCCGTGAGGCACTTCGCTATGAATCTCTCCCGTTGGACCCGCACCGTCGCGGTGACCGCCGCCCTCACTCTTCTGGCCAGTGCGGCGATCGGGCAGACACCCGGCACCGGCGCGATCTCCGGCACGGTGTACGACTCCGCCAGTCACGTGCTCGTCGGCGCTGAGGTCGTGGCTGTGGAGCGATCCACGCAGCTGTCGCGCACCGCAACGACCGGCCCCGAAGGCGACTTCCGCATTCCGCTCCTTCCGCCGGGCAACTGGACCGTGACCGTTACTGCGCAGGGCTTCGCGGCCGGCCAGCCTCTGCCCGTCATTGTGACGGTGAGTGCGGTGAGTTCGATCCGCGTGATGATGGCGCCAGCCAGTGTCAGGACGACGGTTCAGGTATCGGCGCGCCAGGAGAACGCAGAACTGGAGACTTCCGCACTCGGAGGCTTGGTGGACAAAACCGCCATCGAAGCTCTGCCCCTCGCGAATCGCAACTATACCCAGATCCTGGGCCTTTCGCCGGGCGTAGTCGTCGATTTGCCCAATGCTGCGCAGCTCGGCCCCGGCACGGAGAACGTCGCGTCCGACGGCGCGATCCCGCTGGCAAATGACATCCAGTTCAACGGCATCGACGCGAACAACCTGGTGGAGAACTCCGCGGCAGCTGCCCAGAGCTATGAAGTGGGAACGGCGATCCCGGCCGTCGATACGATTCAGGAATTTCGGGTGCAAACTGCGAACTTCGACGCTGCCTATGGGCGGGGCTCAGGCGCCAACGTGGATTTGGTGAGCCGCAGCGGGTCGGATAACTTCCACGGCAGCCTGTGGGAGTTCGTCCGCAACAATCTGTTCAACGCGAACGATTTCTTCTCGAAGCTCGACCGCCAGCCCCGCCCCGATCTGAAACAGAACCAGTTCGGCGCATCGCTCGGCGGGCCCATTCGCCGCAACCGGCTGTTCTTCTTCGGCGCCTATCAGGGGTTGACAGAGGTGAACGGGCTTGGCGACGAGCAAAATCCGATTCTGCCGCTGCTGACGAACGATCGCTCCGCAGCGACGCTGGGCGCACAGTTCTGTCCCGCCGGACATCTCGACGCGCACGGCCAGCCGGCGTCCGGCTATTTCACACAGGCAGGCGGAACGCAGGTGGCCTGCGACGGATCGAACATCAATCCTGTGGCGCTGGCGATCCTGAACGCGAAGCTGCCCAATGGCAGCTACGCAGTGCCGAATCCGCAGTCGGTACTGCCGGTCACCGGGCCGGATGCTTCGGACCAGGTGCCCATGGGCCAATCGACCTACGCGATTCCCGCGCATTATCGCGAAGATCAGTTCTCCGTGAATCTGGACCAGGTGCTGACTTCGAAGAACACGCTGGCGGGTCGCTTCTTCTGGTCGCGCGCGCCGACCGTCGAGCCATTCTCGCCGAACGCGGCCAATGTGCCGGGGTGGGGAACGAGTGAGCTGAGCCGCAACACGATGTTCGTGCTGGCCGATACGCACGTGTTCCGGTCAAACCTCGCCAACATCGCCCGCTTCGGCTACATGCGCTACGACGGCGTTTCGCAGGTGGCGAACCCCCTCTCCGCTTCCGCAATCGGCGAGGGCACGCCGACCGGCGCGACTGGGGCTGCGCTGCACGCACCGGGCCTGAGCGTCGGCGGATTCACCATCGGCGATGCGGGAACGCCGGCGGAATGGGAGGTGACGAACTCCTTCATCGGTCAGGACACGGTAGCCCTCACGCGCGGCCGCAACGATCTGCGCTTCGGCGCCGAAGTGAAGCGGCACCAGGTCGACGAGAACCAGCCACAGCAGGTGGATGGGCTGCTCATCATCTCCGATTTCGCAGACTTTTTGCTGGGCCAAAGCGCCGCGCAAAACCACAGCCCGTTCGGTTTGAGCAACGTCACCACCAGCATTGCGGGTGGCGGCATTTTCCGGCGCGACGAGCGTTACAACGATCTCGCCGGTTTCGCGCAGGACGACATGCGCCTGAAGCCGCGGCTGACCCTCAACGCCGGATTGCGCTATGAGATATTCGGCGCGCCGTCGGAAATTCATGGCCGCCTGCCGAATTTCAATCCCAATATCGCGCAATCGGGTCCAGTCCCTGCAACGGGCACCTATAGCGGATTCACGCTGCCGTCGAATTTTTCCGGGACGATCCCAGGCGGTCTCGTCAGAACTCCGTTTTCGAGTTTGTATCGGACCCCTTACGCCGACGTCTCGCCGCGGCTCGGGTTCGTATGGCAGATGACGCAGCAGCCTCTCGTGGTGCTGCGCGGCGGCTACGGCGTCTACTTCGATCGCCATTCCGGCAATCTGGCGGAGCAGACGCTGGCGCAACTCCCCTTTGCAACGCTGCAGTTCGTCGCGGGCAGCCCCAACGGCGCGGCCACGCTGCAGAATCCCTTCGTTCCGCTCATCCTGCCGCAATCGGGCTATCCGCAGTTCCAGCCGCGCACGCCGGTATCGACGCCGTTCATCGAAGGAACCAATCCCAACATGCTCGATCCGCGCACGCAGGAGTACGACCTGAATATCCAGTACGCTATGCCCCGCGGCTATTTACTCGAAGCGGGCTACGTCGGCACGCAGTCGACCCACCGCTCCGGCCAGATTGAATTCGATCAGGCGTTGCTGGCCGCCCCGTCGAATCCGGTGAACGGCCAAACCAGCAACTCCATCGCGAACGTCCCGGCGCGCATGCCGATCCAGGGTGTGAGCGAAGGATCGCTCTTCACAGATTCCGTTTTCGTCGCGAATTACAACGCGCTGCAAGTGAGCGCGCGGCGTCAAATGAGCGCCGGTCTGCAACTACTGGCAAGCTACACCTGGTCGAAGAACCTGGATGAAGTGAACGGCGAGTCGGGTACCGATCTCTTCGAGCTGCAGCTTCCCACCAACAACCAGCACGATCTGCGCGGCTCCTCCTACGGGCCGGCGGGCGACGACCGCGATCAGCGGCTGGTGGTCAGCTTCGACTGGGCCGCGCCCGCGTGGACGCGAGGACCTGCCCTGGCGCATCACGTTTTGTCGGGCTGGCAGTTCTCCGGGGTGGGGCTCATCCAGTCCGGCATTCCGCTCAGCGTCTTCGATCCCAACGCAGGATCCGTCTATGGACTGCTCAGCAGCCAGAATCGCGCCGAGCGCACTGGCCGCGATCCGCAAACGCACGCGTCGCTCGACTCCCGCGTGAACCACGGCTATCTCGACCCCGCAGCCTTCACCCGCGCGCCTGAAGCGCCCAACGGCACCAGCCTCGCCGATCAGGATTTCGGCAACAGCGGCGTGGGCTTCGTCCGCGGACCGGGGCAGCACAATATCGATGCCGCCGTGGAGCGCGTGTTCTCGGTGACGGAGACCAGCTCCATCCATTTCCGAACCGAATTCTTCAACCTGACAAATACGCCGCAATTTGGGAATCCCAACACGACGCTCGGCTACGGCGATCCAACCCAGCTCAATCCGGTAGCCAGCCTCTTATTCGGGCGGATCACGAACACCGTGACCAATCCGCGCCTCATCCAGTTCGCACTCCGCTACCTGTTCTAGAACGGGCAGCTGACCCCGCCTGGTGCTGTTGCGGATTGCCACGTTCACCCCAGGAGTTCAGAGATGATGACAATTCAGGAGATTGAACTCGCGTGCACGACCGCGCAGCCGCCGGATTTTGGCCGCCATCCGATCGAGGTCCCGGAGACCACACTGCGCGAGCGATTCTATCCCTTTGGATTTCCCATTGAAGTGCGCACAAACAGCGCGGAGATCCTCGCCCAGTTCGACGAATCATTTCGCGTCTTTGAAAAGCGCTTCGACACGAAGCCGGTCCTGATCGACGTGCATGTGCTCGACGGCGATGCGACCGAGTGTCCGCCCACGCCGGAGCACCAAATGATGATGCCGCTGCTGGTGTGGATCGCCAACCCCGCCAACTTCGCGGTCGTCGATTTCGATCACCTGCGCACGCAGATTGTGGTCTCTTCCGCGGCCGTGCGGCATCCGCTCTATCTCCGCTATTTCTTTCTCGAACCTGCGGCCACCTGCCACATCTCCTCGCGCTACACCACTCCGGTGCATGCGGGATGCGTCTCGCTGGACGGACGCGGGGTGCTCCTCATGGGCGATGCCGGCGCCGGCAAATCCACGATGTCCTTCGCGTGCGCTCGTGCCGGCTGGAGCTACATCGGCGACGACGCCAGCATGATGCTGAATCACCAGTCTCAGCGCATCGTGATCGGCAATTGCCACCAGGTGCGCTTTCGACCCACAGCGGCTGAGCTGTTTCCTGAAATTCGCGGGCTGGCGGTCACCCCGCGCGCTGAGGGCAAACCGTCCATCGAGTTTCCCACCGCGAGCCTGCCGCATCTGCGCCTTGCCGAAGCAGCGCACGTAGATTACATCGTCTTCCTGAATCGCGCATGGGAAGGCCCGCCGCAACTGCTTCCGTGGCGGCGTGACGTGGCGCGGCATTCGATGCGCCAGGCGGTGATCGGCACACCCGAGTTGCGCAACCTGCAGTACGCCACCATTGAACGGCTCCTCACCGCTGACTTGTTCGAATTGCGTTACACCGATTTGGCCTCGGCCGTCGACCGGCTGGAAACTCTGGTGCGGGAAGGCCGCTGATGGCTGCCCTGCCGCAGCCCGTCACAGCGGCCGCGGCCGATGCGCCTTTGTGGCGTGCTCCTCTGGCCTGGCTGCGCCGGCAGCGGCTCAGCCGCGCCTTCTGGATCTACTTCGTCGCCGCGTTTTGCTTTGACGCCGGCTTCGCCGTCTACTTCTTCCTCTTCAACCTCTACCTGCTCGATCTTCATTTCTACGAGAAAACCATCGGACTGATCGGCGGCGCCATGACCCTCGGCTCGGTCGCCGGAACCTTGCCTGCCGGTGTGGCAGCGCGCCGATTCGGGTTGCGCCCGCTGCTCGTCATCGCGTTCGTCGCTGCTCCGGCTGCAGGGGCGTTGCGCGCTCTATGGATATGGGAGCCGGCGCAAATCGCGCTGGCGTTTCTGGCAGGTGTGGCCATGAGCGGCTGGACGGTCAGCTATCTGCCGGCGGTCTCCGGGATGACCACCCGCGAGAACCGGCCAAGCGCATTCAGCCTGGTGTATGCCGCCAGCATTGCCTGCAGTTGCCTGGGCGCGGTTATCTGTGGCGACCTGCCGCTGTGGCTGCATCGCGCTGGAATCGATTGGCAGCCGGCCGCAATCAAGCGCGACATTCTGCTCGGTTCCTGCGCCATTGCCGCGGCTGGCCTGGCCGCGGTGCTGCGGCTGCCGCGCAAACCTCTGATGGCCATCCCTGCTGACGAGGCGGATGCGTCCATTCCCGGCTTCCGCCCTGCGAAGATCCGGCTCAGTCCCGGACTGCTGCGCGTGCTGCCTGTGCTGATGCTGTGGTCGGTGGTGTTGGCCGCGTTTACGCCGTTCGCCAACGTCTACCTGGCGCACAATCTGCACCTCTCGTTGGAGAGGGTCGGCCTGCTGTTCGCCGTCTCGCAGGGCCTGCAGCTTTGCGCGATTCTGGTCAATCCGCCGCTATTCGGAGCAGTCGGCATGGTGAATGGCATCGCGGTTGCGGAATTGGCAACGGCATTGGCCCTGGGCGCGATGGCGATGACGCCGAACCTTCGGCTCTCCGTCGGTCTCTATCTCGCGTTTTCCGCCGTGCAGTGGATGAGTGCGCCGGGACTCTACAACCTGCTGATGGATCGCACGCCGGAAAGCGAGCGCAGCACCGCCGCCGCCATCACCATGTTTCTGACGTCGCTGGTCAGCTCCGGAGCAACGGTCGGGGCGGGCTTCCTGTTCGCACGCGCCGGTTATCCGCGGGTGTTGATCGGGATCGCGGTTCTGGCGGCCATGGTGGCGGTGCTGTGCCGGATCCTGCTCGGTTCGGAACGCCACTATCGTCCATAGCTGCGCTGACCCGCGGTGAGAACCGCCCGCGCCTCCCGCCAGTATTACGGATTCAGATATTTCAGCAGCTCCTGCTCGTCATGGCGGCTCAGATTGGCGCGCATGCGCATGTGCCGCACGATAGTCGCGGAAATGCGCGGGGAGAATCCCTCCGGAGCATTGTGGCAGCGCGAGCAGTTCTGCCGGAAAACGCGTTCGCCCACGTTGCCGGATTGCGTTTCCATCGGCCTGGGCGCGGAATGGTTGGCTGGGTGGGATGCCTGCCGCGTATCCGCCGCGGAGTTTTGCGCAGGGCTGCTCCGCGCGCCGGCGAGGCCTGCGCCGACGACCGCGAGCAGCAGCATTCCTGTCAGAGAGGCTTTTCCGCTCACAGGCCCTTTCCTTTCCACGCGGGGAAGAGGAAGCGATAGACGATCCCTGTCTCCCATACGTTTTCGTTCCTCGTCGAGGAAAACTGCCGCGCGTAACTGGTGAGGATCCGAACGTTGTGCGGCAGGTTATAGTCGAGCCCGAAGTCCGCGCGCTGCGTGTTGACCAGCGGCACGCTGTCGCTGCCCGTCTGATTCAGGCGAAATGTCTGCTGCATGCGGAAGACCGGCTCCAGGCGTCCCCAGAAGCTGTCCTGTCCCCCGAAAGCCGCGAGCCGGTAATCCGCTTCGGACCAGTAGCCGATCGCGTGCTGCCCGCGCGCAAACTCCGAGCGCAGACGGAAATTCGTGTCCTTCGGCTCCCACCACACGTGCACGCCGGAAAAGTCTTCCTGCGCGCCTTGCAGCAGCCGCGTGTACGATGTGCCGATTTCGAGACGCTGCACGGGAAAATAGAGATCGACGCGTCCGCCGGAAGAGCGGTCGGCGCTGAATTGCGTATTGCCGCTGCGCGCCGAAAACCAGGCCGCGTAGTCGATCGAGTAGCTCGCCCGGGAGATCGCCGATCCGCGCAGCTGTCCGCCCAGCCCCGATCCGGATCCAACGACTCCCAGGCTCGCGATGAGCGGGCCATCCTGGAAATTGCCGATCCACACTGGCGACAGCCGCTCGTTGTAGGTGCCGAAGGGCAGCAGGTAGCTGCCGCCGATGATGGTGAGGTGCGATGATGCCGGCACGGCTCCCTCAAGATAGGTGAGGCCAATAAAATGCGAATGTGTGTAGCCTTCGCTACTGCCGCTCGGCGAGAAGGTTTCAAGCAGGGCCGCGCGCGATTCAAAGAACAAGTGCTGGCCCACAGGAATAGCCGTCAGCGGCTCGAGGATCGGATAGTACGTGGTGTTGCCGCCCGTGGTGCTCGAGAAGAAGGCGACGCCGCCGGAGAGAAGCGGCGTGCTCTGAGCGGAGGCGTTGAAGAATGTGCCGAGGGGGATGAGGCAAAGAACGATGAAGCATCGTAGTCGCCCAGCCTTGCGGCCGTGAGTGGCAGCGTAATCCTGCATGAGAATTACGCTATCGATCGGGAGCCGCCGATGTGTTCGCGCGCCGTCTGCTCTTTGTCACTTAATTGTCACGCGGCGCGGGCAGCCACGCGCGATCGCACGTTCGCATTCGAACGAAATGCTGGGGCCTCGCCAATGTGGGTCGCGAGAGCGGTCCGTCGCTCCGCCAGCGAATCGACCTCGATCCAACTCAGTTGAGTTATGATCGGGGCGCGCTAATCGATTGAACGGAAGGGAACCGAGCGCGCCATGGGAACGACGGATCGCCGCACTTTTTTGACGATTTCGGCTATGACGGCCGCCTCAGCCGCATTCTCAACGTTGTCCGCCCGGGCCGCCTCCAGCGCCTCAACCGTGCGGGCGTGGCGCACCGCGGGCCAGCAGCGCTTTCAGCCGATCGACGCGACAGGATGGCAAACCGGCGTTCCCGTTTCCCCGTTCAGCATTCGCCTCGATCCCGCCCAGCGCTATCAGCGCGTGCTTGGCTTCGGCGCTGCTCTCACTGACGCTTCCTGCTACCTGCTCCAGCAACTCGACGAGACCCGCCGCGCGGCACTTCTGGAAGAGTGCTTTGGAACCGCCGGGTTGAGGCTCTCCGTCGCTCGCACCACTGTTGGTGCCAGCGACTACTCGCTGAGCGCCTACAGCTACGATGACAGCGCCACACCGGATCCTGACCTGCAGCACTTCAGCATCGAGCACGACCGGGCCTACATCCTTCCCGTGCTGCGCGCCGCCCAGCAGGTCAATCCGGACTTGTACTACTTCTCGTCGCCCTGGTCTCCCCCGGGTTGGATGAAGGCTGGCGGCTCGCTGCTCGGCGGCTCCATGCGCAGCCACTATTTTCCCGCCTACGCGCAGTACTTCGTGAAGTTCCTGCAGGGCTACGCCGCCGAGGGCGTAAAGATTCAGGCCGTCACCGTGCAGAACGAAGTGGATACCGACCAGGATGGCCGCATGCCCCAGGCGATGTGGGGTCAGGAATATGAGATCAATTTCGTGAAGGGACATCTGGGGCCGGCACTGGAAAAAGCCGCAACCGGCACGAAGATCTGGATTCTCGACCACAACTACAATTTGTGGGGCCGTGCCGTTGACGAACTGAGCGATCCCGATCTGTTCAAGTATGTGGATGGCGTGGCGTGGCATGGATACATGGGTTCGCCCGATGCGATGACCCGCGTGCACGATCTCTTCCCGGACAAAAATGCGTATTGGACCGAGGGCGGCCCGGATTTCACCGAGCCGGACTACGCTACGAACTGGGCGAAATGGTCGAGCACATTCACGGACATCCTGCGCAACTGGGCTCGCTGCATTGTCAGCTGGAACCTGGTGCTGGACGAAAGGGGCCGACCTGATATCGGGCCCTTCTCGTGCGGCGGTGTCGTCACGCTCAACTCGAAGACGCATGAAGTGACGCGCAGCGGCCAGTACCACGCATTCGCCCACTACTCGAAGACGATCCAGCGCGGCGCGCAGATTCTGGCGACGTGGAGCGATCTTCCGCACATCGATCATGTGGCCGCCGAGAATCCCGACGGCAGCCGTGTGCTGATTCTGACCAATCAGGGAGAAGAGCGGGAAGTGCAGTGTGCACTCGGCAACCAGGCTCTGGCTCTGACGCTTCCGCCGGACTCTATCACCTCTTTGGAGTGGTGAGCCCATGCAGATCCTTCTGCTAAATGCCACGCTGATTGATGCCGCCTGGCCCGAGCCACGACACGGCAATCTCCTCGTCGAAGACGGCCTCATCCGCGACATCGACGCATCGCCGCAAGCCGCCTCCCTGAACCCCGATCGTCAAATCATCGACCTCCGCGGTCGAACCGTCATTCCTGGCCTCATCGACTCGCACGTCCATGTCATGGCCTCGATGATGGACCTCGCCGCCAACGCGCAGCTTCCTGCGCCGCTCGCCATCCTGCGGGCCGTGCCGATTCTCAAAGGCATGCTCGAGCGCGGATTTACCACCGTCCGCGACACCGGCGGCGCGCACCCCGCTCTCGCCGAAGCCATCGCGCAGGGACTGACGCCGGGGCCGCGTCTCTTCACTTGCGGCAAGGCTCTCTCCAAAACCGGCGGCCACTCCGACGCCCGTCCGCACTATGACACGTACGACCCCAACCGCTGGGCGGCGAACGTCGGAGCCCTGGGCCGCATCGCCGATGGCATCGATCAGGTCCGCCTCGCCTGCCGCCAGCAGCTCCGCGAAGGCGCGGCCTTCATCAAGATCATGGGCAGCGGCGGTGTCGCCAGCCCCACCGATCCCATCCACTGGTACGGCTACACGCCGGACGAGATCCGCGCCGCCGTCGACGAGTGCCGCGACGCCCACACTTACGTCGCCGCCCATGTTTACACCCCGGACACCATCACCCGCGCCGTCGATTGCGGTGTCCACTCCCTCGAGCATTGCAACAACATCGACGGCGCGGCCGCTCGGCTCGCCGCGCATGCCCAGGCCGTTGCCGTCCCCACCCTCGTTACCTACGAAGCTCTCGCGCAGGACGGTCCCGCTCTCGGCCTGCCGCCCGCTTCGATCGCCAAGATTGAAAACGTCCGCCGTTCGGGCCTGGAGAGCCTCTCCATTCTTCGCGACGCCGGCGTCACCGTGGCTTACGGGACCGACCTTCTCGGCCCCACCCATGTCCGTCAGAACGAAGAGTTCGCCATTCGCTCGCGCGTGCTTCCCCCGCGCGACATCCTGGCCAGCGCGACCACCATCGGCGCCCAGCTCATTGGCATGGAGGGCCGGCTGGGCACACTCGCTCCCGGCGCCGTCGCCGACCTCCTCGTCGTCCAGGGCAATCCTCTCGAAGACATCTCCCTCCTCGCCGATCCCGGAAAGAATCTTCTCCTCGTGATGAAAGACGGTGTTATCCACCACCACCGCGAACCCTGAATCGACGCGGAGTGCCTTCACGGCCACGTGGTCGCCTCTAGGCGCGGTCCAGCTCCGAAGCCGAATCGGCGTCGAGAAAAATCGTCACATCGGGATGCGTGCGGAGGATCGTCGCAGGACACCCAACGGAGAGGGCATCGCTCAGGGCGCGCCGCACGATCGCCGCTTTGCGTTTTCCAGGCACCGAAGCAATGAGTTTTGGTACTTGCAGCAGCGTCGGAATCGTCAGCGTCAAAGCTTGTTTCGGCACCTGTTCGAAGCTCGGAAACCAGCCTTCTGCAACCTGCTGCTCGCGGCAAGCCCGATCGAGCGAGACAATCTTCATCGGCTCGGGATCGTCAAAGTTCGCCTCGCCAGGATCGTTGAACGCAAGATGTCCATTTTCTCCAATGCCCAGCAGACAGATTTGCGGATCGGCCGCGCGCAGCTTCTCCATATACTCGCGCCGCACCCTGTCCAGGTCCGAAGCGCTTCCATCGATTTCATGGAACGCCGCCATCGCGACGCGGCTGGTCAGTTTGTCGCGCAGGTAGCGGCGGAACGAGGCCGGATGATTCCCCTCGATGCCGGCATACTCATCCATGTGAAATCCATGCACCTTTTCCCAGGGTAAATCGGGTATGGAGGTCAGAGCATGCAGCGTCTCGATCTGCGAAGCTCCGGTGGCGAAGAGGACGCCGAGGGCATCCCGCCCCGCAGCCATTTGCCGCAGCGCCTCCGAGGCGCATGCCGCTGCCGCTCGGCCCAGCGCCTGCGCGGTCGGATAGATTCTTGCCTTCACAGCGCCAACGTTGAAGCTTCTGCATTCCATCCCTGAATCCTCTCACCACAGCGGATCGCCGACCCGACCGGCTCCGCTCACGGCGCCTCTCCCCGAACGAGAACGTTCACGGCCTGGATCTCGTCCCCGGGCCGCCTCCACCGAAATTGCACCAGGTCGGCATCGATGCCCACGCGCAGAACTCCACGGCCACCCACAAATCGGCCAGGATTCTCCGTCGCCATCCGCACCGCATCGCCCAGCGAAAACCCTGATAGTCCTGCGACGGTCGAGATGCACGATGGCAGAGTCAATCCCGCGCCGGCCAGCCAGGGCGTACCGGGAATGCCGATTCTCCCCTCAGCCGTCAGTTCCACCGTTCCTCCAACGGATGTCTCATAGACCCCCGGCGGCATTCCTGCGAGGGCCACCGCGTCCGATATCAGAACGCAGCGTTCTGTGCCCTTGGCGCGCAGCATCGCCTTCAAAGTATCCCCTGGAAGGTGGTGTCCGTCGGCAATGAAACTAGCGGTGAGGCGACCGTCCGCAAGCTGGGCCCACAGCAGATTCGGGTGGCGCGGCAACGCGTCGGCCACGCCATTGCCCAGATGGGTCGACAAAACCGCCCCCGCCTCAGCCGCCGCATGGATGCGCGAGGTCTCGGCATCCGTGTGACCGATCGCGACCCGACAACCCCGGCTCGCCAGATGCGCGATGTACGGCAGCGCGGCATCCCAGTGCGGCGAAAGCGTCACCATTCCCACCAGTCCGTCGCTCGCCGCCTGCCAGCGCTCGAATTCTGCAATGTCAGGGGGCCGGATGTCGTCACGCGGATGCGCCCCCCGTGGCCCATCTGCAGCCGACAGGTGCGGACCCTCAATATGGACGAAAGGAATGGCGTGTCTCGCAAAAGGCGAGCGGATGCGCGCCTCACCGATAGCGCGCAAAGCGGCGATGATCCGATCTTCTGATGCCGTGATGATGGTTGGGACAAAGGTCGTGACACCCAAAGCGAACAGCTTGTGCATCAAGGCGATCACGACATCCGGCGCAACGGTCTCCCCATTCAGATCGCAGCCCGCATAACCGTTGACCTGCAGGTCGATGAATCCCGGTGACAGCCACAGATCGTCCCCGGAAACACGCGAATCAATGGACTGGATGGCTCCATTCTCGGCGGTTACTTCAACGAACTCACCGCTGAGAGGATCGCGCCCGCAAATGGACTGCCGAGTCGTCATGCATCCACCAGTATCATGGGACGCCGCATGACATGGCTGCATTCCTGGCACGGGGCAGGGAACCAGGCTGCGCACGTCGAGACCGTTGGCATAGGCTTGAGCGGAACGCACCGCCCTCACCGCAGTCGTCCAATCCACTGAGAGGTCCAGGCGCTGACGACCCATCATCGAAGCAGACGAGATTTTCTCCGCGGTGCGGGAGTTACCGTTGCGGGCGCCGCTGCCTTTCCGGAATGGCTTGCTGCGGAAATGGCTCAATCGCAGGATGCGGCGTCCCCCGCGCCCGAAGTCCCTTCTGCTTCTCCGGCCGCCGCGCACGCAAACACCGCGCACCCCCACGCGATGCGCGGTCTGATGGTCGACGCCGCGCGCGTTCCGGAGAAGCTCGAGTATTACCGGCGCGTCATCGATTTCTGTGCGGAATGGGGATTCAATACCCTCCACTTTCGTCTCGCCGATGACCAGGGAAGCGCGCTGCGCTTTGCTTCGGTCTCGGGTCTCATCACCCACAGGAACGCCTTTACGCCGGAGCAGCTGAGAGACCTGGCCGAGTACGGCCGCCGCCATGGCGTCGATCTCCTTCCCGAGCTCGAGTCCTTCGGCCACACCGGATACATCACCCGCTCCCCCGCCTTCGCGCATCTGCTCGATCGCGATCCAAACGGCTCCTCGGAGTTTTCCGGCGTCTGCCCGGTTGATCCCGCAACCCTCGAGCTCATGACCAGGCTGTACGGCGAAATCGCTTCTATTTTCCCCTCAACCTGGCTCCATGGCGGCTGCGATGAGGTGAACTGGGGCGGCTCCGCCCGCTCGCGCCGAGCGCTCAGGATCAGCAGCCGCGCACAGATTTGGGCCGACTATCTGAACGCCTTGAATCGCGCGGCCGCCGACCTGCACAAGGCCCTCATCGTCTGGGGCGACTTTGTCCTGCATAAAGAACCGCAAATTCTCGATCTGCTCGACAAGCGCATCGTCATCATGGACTGGGACTATGCCGAAACCGATCCTGGCCCGCTGCAGGCCACACTGCAAAAGATCGCCGCACATGGCGCCCGCGCCATCGGAGCGCCTGCGCTCTCCTGCTACCGCTGGGGCCCGCGCGTCGGCGCGAGACAACTGCGCAATGTCGATGCCTTTGCCGACGCCTATCTGCGATCGAGCGAACCGGCATCGCTCGGGGTGGTGGTCACCAACTGGGTTCCCAGCCGTTACATTCAAAATTCCGTCTGGGACAGCTTTGCCCATGCCGCCGTCGCGCTCACCCAGGGAAGTGCGGCTGCGCAATCGTCGAGCTTCCAGCGTTTCGTCGAAAAGCATTATCAAACGGGCTGGAACGATCACTGGAACGAGGTCTTCGACAGCCTTTACAGCGCCGCACCCTCCTGGCAGGGAAGTGAAGCGGCCACCGGCCAGGGGCTCGCGCTACGCGTCCCCTGGAGCAGCGACGCGGAACTGGCCGCAGTGCTTCGGGCCGGCGCTCCTCCGTCCCATCCTTTTACGCGGATTTCCAATCTGCTGGTACTGCTGGAGCCGTCGATTTTGGCCAATCTTTCCGATTTTCAAGCCTCCGCTCTCTGCATGCAGTATTTGGAACGGCTGTTTTGGCGTGAGGCCGTCGTGGCCGAGCAGGCATCGCAGCGTCCGCTCGATCACGCGAAAGCCATGCTGCTGATTCAAACCATCGCGGAGCGCGATCGCGCTCTCGCAGACGCTCTCACCAGTGATTGGAACGCGGGCCGCTTTGCGGACGCTCCTGCGGCATCGCATCCGGTGACCGGCCTCGAGCCCAAAGACCAGATGCTCTTCCAGTGGAAGCGGGCCGCTCGCTACTCCGCATCGCTCGCACAAAACCCCGACCGCTTCTGCGCGTTGCTGCAGGGATGACGACGCAAGAACCCAGACAATCGCCCGCAACGAGACAACGGCCAAGCCGTTACACTGGCGCACAGAGGACTGCGTTTCCATGATGCGTGTGCTGTTCCCCGCGCTGTTGGCTCTGCTTTCGCTTTCGTCAGCTTCCGCGCAGAACTGCGCTGAGCTAAAGAATGCAGACATCGACCGGGGCAAGATCAGCGCCGCCGATGTGGTGGATATGGGCATCTTCCGCCATCCGATCACCGGCGCGATGTACGATCACCTCCCCACCTTCTGCAGAGTGCGCGGCGAGTTGCGCCCGACAGCCGATTCCGACATCCGCTTCGAGGTGTGGCTGCCCGAGAAGTCCTGGAATGGCCGGTATCTCGGCGTGGGCAATGGAGGCTTTGCCGGCGAAATCGATTATCGCGCGCTCGCGAACGACGTCTCCAACGGATTTGCGGCGGCGGCGACTGACACCGGCCACTTCGGCGACAGCGAAGACGCGAGCTGGGCGTACCAGCATCCTGAAAAAATTGCAGACTTCGGGTGGCGCGCGATCCATCTGACGGCGCAGGCCGCAAAGCAGATCGTCAGCGCGTACTACGGCAAGCCGGCCTCGCACGCTTACTTCGATTCCTGCTCTGACGGCGGTCGCGAAGCGCTGATGGAGGCGCAGCGATTCCCGGAAGATTACGACGGAATCCTTGCGGGCGCGCCGGCCAACAATTGGGCAACCATGCTCGGCGGCGGGCTGGCCGGCCTGCAGGAGACGAACCTCGACCCCGCCGGCGTGATCCCGGACCTGAAACTTCCCGCGATTGAGCGAGCGTCGCTGGCGGCCTGCGATCGGCTCGACGGCGTGAAGGACGACATCGTCAGCGATCCAGAGAAATGCCACTTCGATCCGTCGACGCTTCTCTGCAAGCACGGAGACAGCCTGGATTGCCTGACGTCGCCGCAGGTCGTCTCACTCCGGCACATCTATGAGGGAGGCACGGCTCCGGATGGCCAAGTCATTTTTCCCGGTTTTCTGCCCGGCGATGAGGATGGATGGCATCCGTGGCTCATCGGTCCCGGCCCCCTGGATTCATCGGGCGCGCAGTATGTGCGCAATTACTTCGCCTACATGGTGGCGAACGACCCCAGGTTCAACATCCTTGCCGCGCCGATCGACGCGTCTCTGGCGGAGGCGCGCGCGAAGACCTCACACGATCTCGATGCGACCAGCCCCGATCTGCACTCCTTTGCCGCGCGTGGCGGCAAGCTGATCCTGTATCACGGATGGAATGATCCCGCGATCTCGCCCTGGAACACGATCCACTACGACCAGAGCGTGCAGCAAACGATGGGTTCGAGCCAGACGCAATCCTTCCTGCAACTCTACATGGCGCCGGGCGTGGAGCACTGCGTCGGCGGCCCCGGTCCGGATTTCTTCGGTCAGCTGGGGCTGCCAACCGAAAAAGGCCACGGCCTCTTCGACGTTCTCGAAACCTGGGTCGAGAAGGGCACGCCGCCCGCCGAAGTGGTCGCCACAAAATACGGCCATGACCAAAAGCCCGTGATGACACGCCCGCTCTGTCCGTATCCTGAAATCGCAAAGTACGACGATTCCGGCGATCCGAATCTCGCAGCCAGCTTCCGCTGCGTCCAGCCGTAGAGATCGGTGCGCAGCGAGGGCCAGGCGCCTTGGACCGTCACGCACCCTTTCCCTATTCAGTTGACATGAATTCAGGCAGATCGCGAGGCAGCTCTTCACCGGGCTGATCGGTCTCCGGGGAATCGAGATATTCCTTCCATGACGGAAACTGCGATTGTCGCGACTCGATCACGTCCTGCGTGGCCCCATCCGGCGAGGTCAGGAACGCAAGGAATTTCTCCTGCACATGCATCTTCGGATCGAATTCGTCCAGCCACAGAAACTGCCCCTCTTCGTTGACTTCCAGGAACCACCAGCACCCTTCGCGGTCCACCGCAAAGTCAAAGCTGCCGAAGACGATTCCCGATTTCTGTGCAAACTCGAGGACCTGTTGCCGAATGCTCTCCGGCGTGGCAATTCCTTCGACCTGCACAACTCCCTGGGTCACATCCTGGCGCCAGTCGATGGCTCCCTTCGGGTTATAGAGTGCGAAAGAGTAAACCGCAGATCCCAGAAGAAGCATGCGGACATCGAACTTCTTGACGACCATCTGCTGGTAAATCGCCGGGGCGTAGGTGAGCACGTCATCGCCAGGCAACATGTCCTGCGTCAGCTCGAACGTCTCGGTGACTGCCACCGCCCGCCCCGCGTCTTTTTGCCAGATGTGCGGAAAGAAAGCCTTGCAGATAGCTCGCGCGGAATGTTGGTCAAGGTATTGCTTCACCGCCGAGGGGTCGTTCGACATCAGCGTTGCCGGAACCCTCATTCCGCATCTGTGCGCGAGCAGCAGCTGCACCGATTTGTTCCTCACCATGCGCGAGGCGGAATACCGGTTCACGCAGCGGACCGGTAGGGTTTCGAGCAGGTACATCACGGATTCTGAGAACCAGCGGTATTCGCCCCGGGCAAACTTCCGGTCGGCTTCTGCCACGTTCGGATTCGCAAGGGGCGGTTCGGGTCTGCGAATCCAGACCACGTCTCCGGACTCCAGTGTGCCTGGTCCGAGGCGCATGCTCGCTGAGTTTGGCAGGACGATCGAGGCCTGGCGTTCGGGAGTCCATCCCACCCCAGCCCAGCAGAAAGCCGAATAGCCGGCTTTCTCCAGTGCCCATTTCACCGGGGCGGTGTGGTTGTCGTTTTCCGGTGCGACGATCGCGATTTTCATGGAAGTCTCTCCCACTCGCCTTTTCCAGAGAAAGGCGTGGTGGCGCCGC